>CAZNNM010000005.1:0-196101 GCA_964574415.1 uncultured Rickettsiales bacterium
GGAAAAGTTTAAGCCTTGCCAGCTCTAGCTGGGCAGGATTCATATCTACAAGCGTGAGATTCGTAAATTTACCTGTGTGCGCGAGATGTGCAGCGGTACAGCCTCCCGACGCGACCATTATTCCGCGAGCCTTATTCGGAATCCGTTCTGCTAACCAAACATCTATTCGTGAATCCTCGCGTACCTGTGCAAATGCAACAGGGAATTTCTCAGCCTTTTCTAGCCAGTCATCTTGAGTAATAAAATCTATTGTTCTCATAAGGTAAAAATTTCCGTTACGCATCCAGCTTTGCATGCCTTCAGCATTTTCTGGAGTTCGAAAATGCGCTTTGGCGACATCGGCCCGTGGGAGGAGACCGCCTCTATTAAAAACAGCCACTTCTTCTCGCTATCATAAAGAACCACATCGGGCAGTTTATCGTGCTCAGTGATAGGAATTTGTAACGCCATTATCTCTTTTCCCCTGCCATCGTTTTTTGAGTGGCAATCCACTTTTCCAAGTCTTTGCGTTTAAACCGCCAAGACCCTCCCACTTTAAACCCTGGCAATTCACCTTCGGCAGCTAGGCGGTAAGTCGTTTTCTCTGTTAATTTCAGATACTCAGCGACTTCACGAATTGTCATTATGTCAGTGTCCATGGAGGATTCTCACCCTGATTCTTTTGTGAGAAAATAGGGGAAAATTTTCTAAAGATAAAGTCTTTTGTTTGTGCGGGTGAGTTGCGAGTCGGCTGCCAACGCATAGCGTTGTATTTGTGACAGCAAGTACGGGTTTTCAGAGAGGCTTGTTTTTGCTTATGTGCAGGTTATAACAGGGGTGTTGCGGTGAGAACTACCCACCGCCATTTACTCCCTTTTTTGTAGATGCAATCAATCCACCAGGGGACACTGGTGGGACAGTTGGGAGCAACAAGTGACAGCAAATAGCACCCAAACACCAGACCTGCTCAATAATATTATAGAGAATGCTTTTGATTTTCTGGTAGCTGCGATTGAGGAATTCGATACCAAGCCAAAATTTTCTATCATGCATTTTAGCATAGCTATTGAGTTAGTATTAAAAGCACGGCTCGTTCATGAGCATTGGTCTCTTATTGTTGACGACAAACCAGAAAAAGCTGGATTTATGACAGGAGATTTCCGCTCTATTACATTAAAAGAATCAATAGAGAGGATTCGCAAGGTACTCGGAGAAGATTTACACAAAGATTACCAAGACGCATTTCTCCAAATAGCAAAACACAGGAATAAACTGGTTCACTTTTTTCACCACCAAGTAGGGAAAGATACTCTATCACTTGAAGAAAGTATTGCTCGTGAACAATGTATTGGCTGGCTTTATTTAAGCCGCCTTATCAAAAGATGGGATGATATTTTTATTCAGCATCAGGATCAGGTTACAACCTTGCATGACAAGATGGCGAAACATCGCTATTTCCTATTCGCCGTTTATGAAACAATCAAACCAGATATCAATAAAGAAGCGCTTACAGGAGTAGTCTTTAAAGACTGCCCCTCTTGTGGATTTAAAGCCTGGAAACAATCCATTCTTACAGACAATATTCACAGCTATACATGTAAAGTTTGCCATTTTGCAGAAAGAATTATAATCATAGCATGCCCAGAATGCAGTAAATTTATAGAAGTAGCAGAGGGTGATGCTGACCTTATAAAATGCACACACTGCGAGCATGAAATTAATCATAACTATCTTTCCACTGCACTAGATACAGACCCTATCACCTCTGATAATTACTATGAACATCCACAGATAAATTGCGCCGATTGTTACGGCCGAGAGTCTGTAATCTCACATCATGATTACTATATATGCACAAAGTGCCGCAATATTTCACAAACGATTGGCTATTGCAGATGGTGCAGCGAAGGGCAAATGGGCGGTGGCGATTTAGAGTTTAGTTACTACGGGGGCTGTGAGTTTTGTGAAGGGAATGCTGGGCATATAAAGGATGATTAAGATTTCTTTCCCCGTTGCTCTTCATTATACTATAGCACTCCACCTTCCCCCTTGCCAACCTCCTTCCCCACTCCTATACTCTCCCCCAACATCTAAATCACCCCACTTTTCCCAACAATAACAAGGAAGAGCCTCCGTCACGCCCACCATCGAAACCCGCCAAAACGCTGACGGAACCACCAGCTACCGCGCTAAAGTGCGCCTCAAGGGCTTCCCTGTGCAATCCGCCACCTTCGACCGCAAAACCGATGCTAAAGAATGGGCGAAGCGTACAGAAATCGACATTAAGGAAGGGCGGTATTTTAAGACGGCGGAGGCGAAGAAGCATACGCTTGCTGAGCTTATTGAGCGTTATCTTGCTGAGCTGAAAAGACGTAACTCTAAACGCTACGACGATGTACTCAACATGCTCACATGGTGGAATGAGCAGATCGGGCGTTATCTGCTTTCGGATGTCACCAAGCCTCTTATTCTCGAGCACCGGGAGAAACTGCTTAGCGGAACTGGCAGACGCGGCACGCAACGTTCTACGGCTACCGTCAATCGCTATATGACCGCATTAAGCCATGCGCTTACCGTTGCGACAAATGAATGGGAATGGTTGCATGAGCACCCCATGAAAAAGATTCCTAAGCTAACCGAACCACGTGGCAGGGTACGCTTCTTAGATGATGATGAGCGCCAACGGTTGCTGGCCGTATGCAGAGACAATCCGTCGCTTTACCTCCTTGTGGTGCTAGCGCTGAGCACAGGCGCACGTCATGGCGAGCTTATTGCGCTGCATTGGAAGAATGTAGATTTGCAGCGCCAGGTTATCATCCTGCATGATACGAAAAACAAAGAACGCCGAGTGCTCCCGCTCGTTCATCATGCGCTTGAATTGATGGAGGCGCATAAAAAGCAGCGCAGTGTAGTCTCTCCGCTAGTTTTCCCCTCCCCGCATAACCCAACACGACCTTGGAATAGCCGAGCCACATGGGAGAACGCTCTGCATAGCGCACGGATTAGTGATTTCCGCTTCCATGATCTGCGCCACTCAGCAGCCTCCTATCTCGCCATGAACGGCGCCAGCCTCACCGATATCGCCGAAGTACTCGGCCACAAAACCTTACAAATGGTAAAACGCTACGCCCACCTCTCCGAAGCGCATACTGCAACGGTGGTGAAGAAGATGAATCAGAAGATTTTTGGGTAGGATATTATGCCGCAATTACAATTCGATGGGAACGAAGGATACAAATGGTTAGAGCTGATAACACGGATGACCTATCCCAATGATGACAATAGCCAGCGTGAACTGTTTGCACATGAGGTGCTCTATCATAACCTGTCTCAAAAAGGAGAGGATGATTTAGTTACGATGTCTGCGCCAATGGCCAGGAATCTTCTTATGGCACCTGGTTTGGGTGCTATACAGGAGCATATGCATAAGCATAATATTAAAGCCCAAATAGCAGGCTATATACTGTATACAATGGCAAAACTGAATCACCACCGGCCTGAAGATGCGAGCTTAAATAAAGCCTTCCAGATCACCGAGCATTACCTCACGCACCATACAGAAGCCAAACAACACAAAGTAGGCGGCTCTCAAACTAAAATATGGGAATATTGGAACAGTTATAAAAGCGTTTCACATTTCTGGGCTGCCTGGCATCTCTTACGATGGAATGATGATCTTGCATCACATCTTAAATCAGAGTACCCTGACACACTCTCCCACCATATGCAGCATGATTTTCTGCCGGGAAATGATGCAGAGTTGGCCATATTCTTACCGCTCGCCGATGTGTTTTTAGATTTTGGCACAGCATTTATACCTCTTCATAGCAAAAGCGGCACACCGCCTATGCTAGATACCAAGCTTCTTTGGACTGCACCACCTATTCCCAAAGGCTCCGTTACAGTACAATTTTCACCGCTTAGAGACTGGGAAACTGACATAATTACCACTTACAGTGCCAAAGCCCAGTAACTGGTTCAGCACAAGCTGAACTAGTTCAGGTGCATCTGAACCACTTCCGGACATCAAACTTCCATGCTTAGCTATAACCATCAGCGATACCGCTGGTTATTGTTTAACATTATGGAGTTCTACACGATGCTAAGGCACGATCCCCATTCTCTTTCACGTCTTATCCCTGTCACTTCTTGGAATGATCATCATGCATGGCCGCCTATGGGTGGGTTGCGTCATTTGATTTTCAATGCCGAGAAGAACGGGTTTAAGAAATGCATCCGGCGCATTGGCCGACGTATTCTGATCGACGAAGAGTCCTTCTTTAAATGGGTTGAGGAACAAAATATGCCCGCTGATTAAGCCTATTTATCCGAGTCGGACTCCATGAGAATGGAGCGCCATTTTTGGTCTAACACCTTAACAAATATTAACCTGCCATGCCATCTACCCTTACGCACACGGGAGCACCATCTCCCGAACCGTTTCGCACGCATGCGGCCAAGTATCACGAACTTGGCCTCTCTGTGCTGCCGTGCACGGGGGCGGATGGCAAGAAGGCAGCAGTTAAGTGGACAGGATTACAACGCAATCCCGTACAACTGCATACTTTATATCGCTGGATAGAAACATTTCCATCGGCCAATATTGCAATTGTAACAGGGAAAGTATCTGGTATTACAGTCATAGACTCAGATGACCCGCAGCTCAAAATACAAGCTCTATTCGATTGTTTTGGCGAAACACCCCTCATCGTACAAACACCTAGAGGCGGTTATCATCTATATTATCGTTACAGCGGTGAACACTCCGTCACCGCAATACAACCCAATATTGATATACGAGGCGACCGTGGCTTCATTATTGCTCCACCTTCTGAACACCCCATTACCGGCAATACCTATAACTTCATTGAAGGCGGCCTAGAAGATATTCTTGATCTTCCACCTATCCAGCACCTGTCTGATAAAATAATACCAGGAAACAGGAATAATTATTTATTCCGCCTTCTTCTCAGCACCGCAGCCCTATGCACTACGATCGAAGAATTACAACGGCAAGCAGTACGGTATAACGAAACCAAAGTTACACCACCACTTGATAATACCGAAATTACCGAGATTGTTGGCAGTGTATGGCGCTATAAATCAACCCATCGTCTTTATCCACCGAATGAAGCCTTTATTAGAATTGCTCACACTGATATCGCAAATATCCTCTTTAAGCACCCACACGCACTCGCGCTCTATTGCGATTTACTATCATGTCATAAAGGACACCATGTGACGTTTGCCATTAGCCCTAAAGCCTATGCTATACGCTGCGGCTGGTCTCCTATCACGGTACGTCGCAATATTAAGGTACTTATTCAGCACGAATTGATTAAAAGAACCCGCATCGGCGGCAAGCAGCAGCATGATCCATCACTTTATCAATTCGTTTAGGGGTATATATTTTATACCCAATATAACTAACAGGTGTTACAGCACTTCCCCGCAAAAGCCATTCGCCAACACTCACTAGACCACTGTAATACATAAACATAGCCATCACTACAATTTCCACATGACAGTAAGAAAAATATATGTTATTATCTGACAATAAGAGGAATATCATGAAAACAGTAACCAACAGTATAATAAGAAAAATATATAGGAATAAGCGTGGCTGGGTATTCTCCCCTAAGGACTTCGTTTCTTTCGGCTCGCGGGCAGCGGTTGACCAGGCGCTCTCTCGTCTCGTAAAACGGGGCATGATTCGTCGCTTAAGCCGTGGTCTTTATGATTACCCTAAACAAAGCGAAGCACTCGGCACACTTTCACCTACACGTGACGCCATTGCTCGCGCCTTGGCCGATGACAAGCTTGCATTTCCCTCCGGTGCAGTGGCCGCTAATATGCTAGGACTATCCACTCAGGTACCTGCAAAACCTGTATACCTAACCAACGCCTCTTCACGCACAACAACCTTAAAAAACCTGATTGTCTACGTGAAACATGCCCGCATTCCTATCATGCGAAATCTTTCCTACGATGGGAATTTAGTGCTACAAGCACTTTTCTATCTGCGCAAACCGAATATCACACAATCCATCCTTGACGCTTGCGCACGAATATTGTCTGATGCAGATATCCGGAGCCTTCAGAAAGCAATGCATACGATGCCAAGCTGGCTGGCGGATACCATCCACCACATTGCGCATATACAACATGGATACATTCAACGCACTGCCTAACGAAGAACGCCAAGCCGCCCTTGAAGAAGCCGCCGCACAGATGGGCGTAGAGCCTGTGATTATCGAAAAGGATTTCTGGGTATGCTGGACACTACAGCAACTCTACTCCCTCCCCGAGATTGCCCCACATATCACATTCAAGGGCGGCACATCGCTTTCCAAAGCCTATGGGCTAATTGAGCGATTCTCGGAAGATATTGACCTGGTGATCAGTAAAGATGCGTTAGGGATAAAGGACTTCAGAGAAGCGAATATTTCCAACAACGAGTACGACCGACGCATAAAAGCCGTTAGAAAACAGGCCACCGTTTTTGTCACAGAGCACATTCTCCCTCAGCTACAGCAGCGCATTGCAGACAAACTAGGACAGTATGATAACCGCATTCTAGAAATCGACAGCACCGTTCAAGATCAGCAAACTCTGCTTTTCTACTACCCCAGAATCCTCAACTACAAACAGGGCGCGAATTTCAGCAACATGACGTTCGGGAAAAGCAATTTTGCAAATGACTACATCAAGCCACATATCAAACTCGAGTTCGGCGCACGCGGGGATAAAACACCCAATACAATTAAAACAGTCTCTCCTTATCTGCACAACCATTTCCCAACCCTCTTCACATCACCAGAATCCGAAGTACCCGTACTCACAGCAGAGCGTACCTTCTGGGAAAAGGTAACCATCTTCCACGCCCTCAATCACAACTCCAAAGAAACCGCCAGGCTCTCACGCCACTACTACGATGTCTATTGCATGAGTAAAAAAGGCACAGCCGAGGATGCGATCGCACAAGAGGGGTTACTAGATGAGGTGGTTATCAACAAAATGACATTCTACGGAGACCCAAAAGCATCCTACGAAACCGCCAAGATCGGCACACTAAAACTCACCCCACACGAAGCCCTGCGATTACAGCTGCAACGTGATTATACTGATATGCAGGAAATGTTTTTTAATGAAGCACCAACGTTTGAAAGCGTGATGGATGAGATTGAGCGGCTGGAGAAGAGAATTAATTCGCCGTAAGGCAACTTGATTAATTTTGATTAAAAATCAATTACACGCCAGCATACCTACCAATCTATACATTCTAGTATTTGTAGATTTTAGGAAAAGAATCCTCTAGAAATAAGTGCATCAGTTTATAAGTCCACCACCTTCACAAGGATTAAGGAAGCGATGAATGAGCACGCCATCTAACGCAAATGTACTGCCCTTCAAAGCCGAAAAGGCACCAGAAACCTCTAACCAGAATCAAGAATATGATTCCTTACTTAAACTCTCCCCCGAAAACGCACGCGCCTTCTTTCTAAAAATGGAAAGCTACTGTAACCTCGATCTTCCCAAATACATCAATTTCAGCCCGTTGCTTACGGCAGTAAGCACAACACTTCGCGGCAAGAATGTAGGTGATTACTATAAAGACAAACCTAAAGCATGCGATAACCTGAATTATACCATCATCACTAACAAGGATGGAAAATACGCCTGGCGTCCGCTACAGCTTATTCACCCCGTCCTCTATGTAGCCCTTGTTCACGCCATCACAGAAGAAGAACATTGGAATACAATTTGCAAGCGCTTTCAAGAATTTACTAAGATCCCTTACATCGAATGCACAAGTATTCCCGTAGAATCTCGAATACAAGAAAAAGATAAGGCCAGCCAGATTCACCACTGGCTTGAACATGTTGAAAAACGTTCTATAGAGCTAGCCCTAGACTACAAACACCTCATCCACACGGATATTACCGATTGCTATGGCTCGATCTATACCCATTCAATTGCTTGGGCAATTCATACCAAAGACACAGCGAAAGCTAAAGATACGAGAAACGATAAAGCGCTTATAGGAAATTACATCGACTCCCGTATCCAGGATATGCAGCATGGACAAACAAATGGCATTCCGCAAGGCTCCACCGTGATGGATTTTATTGCAGAAATGGTATTGGGATACGCTGATGAGCAGTTATACAAGAAATTAGGCAACAGCGTAACAGACTATCATATCATTCGCTATCGCGACGATTATCGCATATTCACCCAAAATCTTCAGGATGGTGAAAAGATCGTAAAAACACTTACAGAAGTACTGCTAGAGTTGGGACTAAAATTAAATCCATCTAAAACAACCGCCACATCCTCAATTATAATATCATCTATAAAACCCGATAAATTATTCTGGCAGAAGCATAAGCGCACCCCACAATCACTAGAGAAACATCTGCTTTCTATATATGACCTTGCAGAACAATTCCCCCATTCCGGGAGCCTCCTTGCAGCCCTTAATCGTTACCATAAAAGACTTATAAAAACGAAAATAGCCAAGATTAAGAACCCTCTACTCTTGCTTAGCATCCTTGTTGACATTGCATACCATAACCCTAGAACCTACCCCATCACCGCAGCCATTTTAAGCTATTTACTCAGCATCCTGGATAATAAAAAAGAGATCATTATGAAAATTCGCAAGCGATTTGATGATATCCCCAACACTGAATATCTAGAAATATGGCTTCAGCGCATTACCTTACCCTATAATATACCCGACGAACACCAAACCCTTTTCTGCAAAATAGTAGCCAGAGAACCTGCAATACTCTGGAAAAATGATTGGCTAAAGGCAGGCACACTTACAAACCAACTGACAAGGAACCCAATAGTCGATCAAGAGGAAATTTCCAAGCTTACTAAAGTAATAGCCGCAGATGAAGTTGCGTTATTCAACCTAACATCATACTAAAACACAATCTATACAAGCCAAGATTGCCACCTATGATTGTGCATGTTATTTCTAAACCAAATAATATATGGAGCACCCATGACATCAACCCCCTCTATCTCCGCCTCCCCGCCGTGAAAGCCTGTACCGGCCTTTCCCGCTCCACCATCTACGCTTATATCGCCCAAGGTCATTTCCCCAAGCAAATCCCCTTAGGCCCGCGCTCCTCTGGATGGCTTGCGAGTGAAATCAATGCATGGATTGAGGAACGTCTTAAAGCACGAGCGGATACGCACATACCTAGCCCCAACCCTAAAAAATGATCAATCACCACCTCATGTCTTATGGGACACCTATGGGACACAAAACCACAAACCATCACCACAAATCACCAGAGAACACATAAATAATAACCATATAAATCATTGATAATACCTATTTCTATTCATCGCTATTTATCGCAGCTCTTTGTACATAGCGGTCTTGCCCTGAGTCGTCCTGTTTATAAACCAGCCCTACATAACAAACTCTAGGCCGGACATCGGCCAGCTGCCACGGACGTCCGCCCGCCTTGTAATAGCATGAGGTGCATAATTTCCACGCGATTGTGGCGGCATCTTCCACTGGCCGGAGCGGACGGCCAGCCGCATTTAAAAAGGCATTCGGTTGGAGCGTTGTTTCCCGCACGAGCTGGGTAACGATACGGTGCTTAAGCAAGCGGGCCTTCAGTTGGCGGCGGAAGTGCGTCGCATACTTGTAAACTTCGGCCTCTAGCGAAGGGTTACCAGCGGATTTAGATTAGTGATCGCGCGCTTTGCTTTCGGCGTGTTATCAACGCTCTGCGGCTCATCGATAATCACTATAGGATTTGCGGCTTGAATAAACTCGATGGGTTTACGGCCCGACATTTTGTCGTTTTCGCGGTTAATGATATTCAGCTTTTTCAGTTCCTCGTCCGTCATTTCCGCTGTGTCTTTATCCGGTACATCCTTCTGGAACGACTGGATGTTGATGATCATCACCTGAATCTGATTGCTGCTGGCAAATTGGCGCACCTTGCCGAGCTTGCTGGAATCGTAAACGAAGGAATCAAACGGCACTTTATTATAGAGCGTGCGGAAGTGCTCGGTCATAAGTTCGATGCTTTTTAGCACGCCCTCACGAATGGCCACGCTCGGCACCACGATGATAAATTTCTTTAAGCCGTAATTTTTATTCAGTTCAAAGATGGTACGGAGATACACATAAGTTTTGCCGGTGCCGGTTTCCATCTCGACGGAGAATTCTCGGCCCAAAAGTTCGGTAACTTTTTCAATGTCATTTTGCTGCTGAATTTTATGGAGGTTAGCAAGAATCTCCTCATCGGTAAGAGTGATTCGATTTCCCACGCCAAGCTCGTTGAGCTGCATGCTGGTGTCGCCGCCGGTGTTGCTGATCTCGAAATTGGCTTCAACGATCGGCTGACCATTAAATACATTGACGATCGCGCTGATCGCGTCGCTTTGATATTCGAGGGATGGGTCAAATTTAAGTTTCATTATCCCTCCTAAACCGTTCTAAATACAATTTCGCTTTCCTCAGCCTGTGCGCGTGCCTTAAAGGTCTGCACTGCGTTGGCCTTCAGCTGATCATTGCCCTTGAAACCTTCGTCCAAGCAAATCACCTGCAGCGGGTTGGTTTCGGCGAGAGCATCGATCAGCTGCTGGGTAAGCTCTTTCTCTAAGCAAATCAGCAATGCGCCTTCCTCGATGGAGAACACTTCCTTGCCCGCTATCTTTAGCTTTTCCACTTTGGTGGCGAGCGGGAATCCTGCCTTCAGTAGCAATTCATAAAGGATGTCCTCGGATACGCTGGCTTTAGCGATATGATCGACGTGGAGCGTAAGTTGCCGCTCAAGGTTATCAATTTGTTCGATACCGCCCTCCCAAACCTTAAAGTTGGAGCGATCCAGCTTGAATGCACGGAAACCTAAGTCGAGAGTGCCGTTGCCTTTAAAATCCAAACTGTTCAATATTTCAGAGGATATCTGCTTAATTGCCCTGCGGATTCTTTCCTTAGAAATTTCCGCAATTGTTGCGGGCGCTTTTATAGATTTGCAAAATTCGAAAGCAGTCCTTTGTTCTTTTTTATCAGGATCAATAGGCTCTGGAAGCTGTACGCAGATGAATTTTCTATCACCATGATCGATTTGGTTAATTTTCATAACCGCGTGCGCCGTCGACGCCGAGCCAGCAAAAAAATCAAGGATGATTTCGGATTCATCCGGCTTGGTCATTAACAGAATTAAATGCGCTAACAGGTCAGAAGGCTTAGGGTTTTGGAAAACATCTTTGACTCCAAAAAAGCCTGTTAATTCGTTCGCGCCTTCACCATTTTCAACCAGATCATAAAGGATTGAACGCTCTTTGAGCACCGACACATCTTCTTCCGATGGCTCATAATCTTTTTCATATGGCATCCATTCACCATCTACTTTTTCCCAATCGACGCCGTCATTTTTCAGCAACTCAATCACGCGCTGGCGACCATATCTCCATCGCCCAGGCCTTCCGTCAGGCGCTTTAGGAAGTGCCTGTTTACCATCGGGATCAACCAATTCTGGATATTCGTACATGGTAGGACGATCTTCGCGTAAGGCCGCTGATCCCCATTTTGCCAATTTTACGCGCTTATATTTTTTCCCTTTCGCAGCATCGGTGTAATTATAACCGTTGGTCTTTGCCGCCGCCGTTTTGTTTTTAAGTTTGAAATTATCTTTGTTTTTTGCGTAGCATACTATGTAGTCGTGTTCGGTAACGAAGTAATCATCCTGCTGGCCGCCGCCTGATTTTTTACGCCAGATAATGTTTTCAACGAAATTTTCTTCGCCGAAAATCTGATTGCAAAGTTCTTTGAGATTGCACAATTCCTTATCATCTATAGAAATCAGGATAATGCCGTCATCGCGCAGCAAATTCTTTGCGAGATAAAGCCTCGGAAACATCATGTTAAGCCAGCGGGAATGATACCGGCCATCGGTTTCTGCGTTTGTAGAGAATTTTCGGCCTTCCGCATCAATCTGCCCTGTGTAGGCGAGATAGGTATCAAGGGTTTCAGAGTATTTATCCGGATAAATAAAATCACCGCCCGTATTATACGGCGGATCGATGTAGATCATTTTCACTTTGCCGAAATATGATGTTTGCAAGAGCTTTAAGACTTCTAAATTATCCCCTTCAATAAAAAGATTTTCCGTCTTATCAAAGTTCACCGATTCTTCCGGCGATGGTTTCAGCGTGGCGACGCTGGGTTGCTGAATGATTTTCATGCATTCGGCTTTTCCTGGCCATTGCAGGCCAAATCGTTCTTTGGCTGGCTCTACCCAATCGCCGAGGGCGCGCTTAAGCTGATCAAAATCAATTTTGCGCTCGCTGATCACCTCGGGCAAAAGTGCCTTGAGTGCGTCCACCACCTGTTCGCGTTTTCCTTCCGCGATATCCAGTGATGTTAGTTTCATTTTCTCTGCTTGTGCCATAGTGCGCTCCTTATTGTATTTCATAGCTAATGGTAAAAAGGTCGGTGGTGCTGACTTTTTGCTTCAGCCGCTTTTCTACCATGTCGATTAATTCGTCTTTCTTTTCTTCCACTTCCTTAGCGGCGCTATCGTATTCCCGCCAAGCCTCGTCGTGTTTTTGTTCCAGTTTGCGTACCTTCTTCTGTAAGGCAAGTCTTTCAGGAAGATTGCCGGTTTGCCGGATTTGTTTTTTCGTTTCCTTGATTTGCTCGTCGATCTCTTTCAGGGTTCCTTTGAGGCCGGTGCGCCGGTCGTCGGCCCACAGATCGAGCTTTTCCATTTCCTCGGTGAAGAAGTCGCCGTTGTTCTTATCCATATCCTGCAGGTAGGTTTTGAAGGATGCGTCTACAGCCTCCTGCAGCACCGGCTCGTGAGGATTGGAACGCATATCGCCGGAGATGGTGCCGGTTAATTTAAATAGTTTGCGCGCTATCTCGTCGGGGATCAATTCACCGTTGTCGTTGCAGGCGGCGACGAAGAGATAATTGTTTTCCTCAAAGCTCTTGGTCGTAAGTTCTGTGGCTTTTAGCCAGCCGGATGTGCCGCGCATGTTTTCCAGCACAGTGATCTTATTTTTGTATTGCCCATAGTCAAATACGATATGCTTCTGGTCAGTTTTTAATGTTTTCGCATCCGCTATGATTCTGGCGCCTAAATCAGACGATGGTTTATGTATTCTCGGCTGCAGCTTAATGCGCTTCTTTTCCGCCTTTGACATCATGCTCCAGCGGTCGCGGTTATCGCGGGCATCTTCCGCTTCAAAATTTACCAGCCGGTACGCGAAGGAGCAGGCAACTTTCATTTCATGGAATTTTGCCGTTCTTTCGATCTCATCTTTCAGCGTGCCGAACATCCGGCGCTGATCATCAAAGTAATATTGGCCCAGGAATTTATCCTGATGCATTTCGATGAGCACAAACTTGGTAAGCTCCCAAAAGAAATCCAGCATTTCGTCTTTGCGGTCTTCGGCTTGTTCCTTATGGAATTTCAGGCGCTGGTGGACATCCTCGTCAAAATTCTCAAATAGCATTTTCCGCGCGTCGGTGAGTTTTTCCGATATCGGCTGCTCAAATTCCTGCTGCAGATCGGTGAAGGCCTGCTCGATTTCGTCTTGGCTGCGACAGATATCGAAGATCTCCGAAATGCGCTTCTCGAAATCAATGCCGTCTTCGATGCTGCCCAGCACCTCGTCGGAAGCACCAAACACGCCGTCAAAAAGATTAAATTTGTAGCGCAGCAGTTCGTAAATGCGCTGGTCGGCCCAATTCTTCTCGTTAAGGAAATTAATCACCACTACGTCGAATTTCTGGCCATAACGATGGCAACGTCCGATCCGCTGCTCGACGCGCTGGGGATTCCACGGTAAGTCATAATTTACCAGCAGCGAGCAGAATTGAAGGTTCATACCTTCCGCCGCTGCTTCCGTGGCGATCATCACCTTAGCGTGATTGCGGAAGTGGTCGATCAGGGCAAGGCGCATATCGACATCGCGCGAGCCGGTGGCACGATCGGTATCCTCATTTTCCTGCTTCCAGCGGTTATAAATGTCACGCGCCAATTCTTCATTGTTCTGGCCGTTAAAGGTGACGATTTTATCTTTGTAGGCTTCCTGCTGCTCGAGGAATTCTTTTAAATATCGCTGCGTGCGGTTTGATTCGGTGAAGATAATAACCTTTTCCTGCGCGCCAAGTTCACGCATGCGCTGGAATCCCACATCGAGTGCATGGAGCAGCTTGATGGCTTTGGTTTCAATTTTGATGGAACGGGCAATATCGATGTAATGGTCAATTTCCTGAATCTCTGCAGCGAGCTTTTCCGGATTAATATCTTTTTTCAGTATCCTCGGACGCTCCGGCAGTGTTTCGGCTTCCTCTTCATATTCCGCGCCAAGCTCATTCTCATGCGCCAGCATGCCCGCCACGTTCTCTTCCACTTCTTCACCTTTTTGCAGATCAAGCAGGCGTTGCTTAATCGTTTTCAGCGTACCGATGATGGCATAGGTGGATGAAGAGAGCAGCTTGCGGATTACGAGCACCACCAGTTTGCGCTGGCCGCTTGGAATCGAATAGGTGTCCTGGCGCAGGATAAAGTCGGAGAGCAGATGGTATAAATTCTCTTCTTCCTCGCTCGGTGCGAACGGCACGGTGATGGCTTCGCGGTTAGTATATTTAATATACTCGAGCACATTTTTGCGAAGCGTCCGGTGGACGAATGGTTTTAATCTTTCCTGCAGCTCGGCCAGATTCGCTTTGCCGGTGACGTATTTTTCCTTGAAGGCTTCCTCGCTACCGAAAATGCGCTCGTCAACAAGGCTGGCAAGCCCGTACAGCTCCATGAGGGAGTTTTGCAGTGGTGTGGCCGTCAGGAGCACTTTCCGCTTGTCCCTGAGCGCCTCTTGAATGGCGCAGCCCATTTTATTGTCCTGTTTATAGACATTGCGTAGCTTATGGGCCTCATCGATAACGCACAGACCCAAACCATAAAAATCAGTGCACCAGCTAATAAGATGTGTGCCATTGATTTACGCGGATTCACGCATCCTGCACGCCCACAGGATGCTGTTTTTATGACGTATCCTGATACAAACGTAGTATGGGAAATACGTATACCGATTGAGGGCTATTCACAATATTACTGGTATACTATTGACATAGATAATTTCTTACTTGAAGAAGCTCCAAAACTTCTGATCTCAGGGGTTAATGATATCCGTGAATCTGTTATACGTGTTGGCACAAAACGTTCGCTAACAATAGGAACTTCAGACAATGACCGCATGTTGGGCGATGATGCGGATAATGAGATGAATGGTAAAGAGGGAGATGATATTCTATCCGGCGGAAACGGGAATGACACCCTAGAGGGCGGCACTGGTTATAACCTGCTCCATGGCGGCCCGGACTATGATATATTCCGCATTACCCGTCGCAGCACAGAGGCTGAACGAGATGTGATCGCAGATTTTTCAGTGGATGAAGATGTAATTGACCTCTCAGCCTTCCCTGAGATCACTCACTGGCGCGATGTCAATGTGACCTCCTATAATGGAGCATCTGATGCTACGACGATCACCTGGAACAGCGGGAACATTGCACATACCGTTATTCTAGAAGGTGTTTCAGCTACAAACATCACCAGACACCACTTCCAAAATGTCGATGGGTATCCTCTCCAAGAAGAAGGTAATACTACAGAGCCTATAACACCAACAGCCCCAATGCCTCCCTTTATACCACCCGTGGAGCCGGTACGCCCCGTACCGCTTCCTGATACACCACCTCCTGTACAGAACGGAAATAACAGCAATCCGAATGCCCAAAGCAATAATTCCGGCCTTGCTATTGGCCTAGCATTTGCAGGTGGGTTGGTGTTGATCGTATTCTTAGGCGTCCTTGCCTATAAATACCATGAACCATTCCGCAGAAAAACTCGCGAGCTTTGGGATAGAGCATCGGATTCTACCGCAGGCCAGGCTATAGGACGTATGCGTGATAGCGCAATGGCTGTTATCAACAGAAGCCTGCATCCACAGCAACCACAGGCGCAAGCGCCAGTGAATGCTCCTGCTTTGCCAGTTGTGATAGCGCCAGATGATACTGAGGTGGAGATGAGTACTTATGAAAGTGCAAGCAATACACCTCGTGAAACGAGCGCGAGCTCTTCTGAAGAAGAAAGCATCATCATAGATACTAGCCGCCAGGCTCGCCGTTTAGAGCGTGCTGAAGGGTTTGTGGCAAAAGTACTTACAGAGCGCTTACCCGCCCTAAAGGATAAGTTTACAGTGACGCATGATGAAAAACAGGTTGTTGTGTCCATTAACACAGAAGCCCACTCCAATGAGAAAGATCAGAAACCAACCGTAACTTATACACCGGAACTCTATACCTTTAAAACACAACAACTCTTAAATCAACACTCAGGGAATAATGCAGAGTGGTATTCCGATACCACACATCACCAGGTAACTCTGCCCATTACCTTTGCTGAGGAGTTGGGGCGCAAAAAGAATCTGCCACCTCTCGAAGCACTGCTCGCCAGCCGTCAAAACGGACAAGGCGTTCAAACACAATCGGTGTAAATCCCTCTCGGAAGGCGATACATTCCACCCCTTCCCAGCATAGCTTTATCATATACATAACAGGATAATCATATTCCTTTTTTGCTCTACAAGGGCTTATCCTAAACGTTACACCTTTATTCCCTTAAGCGATGGAGCATCGTCATGCGCTTATATCTTTTCTGCATTTGCTTATATCTGGCTATTATTGCAGCGCCTTCGCCTGTATATGCCGCTGCGATTACGAATCTTTCCGATGTACCGCAAACCATTTCCCTTATCGGATGGAATACACACAATGCGCTAACCATTCCGCCAGGGAAAACATTGCGTATTCCTGGACGAATAAGCTTCTACTATCATGACCGTATGATGCGTATTGAAGCGGATGAGGAGTATACGATATGGAAAGATGGCAGCATGGGCATTCAGCGTTATCTCAACCGGCATTCGCGTTTTCCGTTTTGATAACGCTGCACTTCCCGTTATTAACCCGCTTTGGTCATTTTACTTGCAAAGGGATAATCCGTATACCCCTTCGCACCACCCTGATAGAATGTAGCAAAGTCAGGAGCGTTTAACGGAGCATCTGCTGCAAAACGCTCTGGTAAATCAGGATTAGCAATGAAGAGTTGGCCAAAGGCAACCGCATCGGCACGGTGTTCTTCGATAGCGCGTTCAGCGGTTTCCTTATTGAATTTTTCATTAGCGATATACACACCACCAAAGGCTGCGCGTAATTGTTCGCCGATAGAATCCTCACCGTGATATTCACGCGCGCAAATAAACGCAATCTTGCGGCGGCCGAGTTGTTGGGCGACATAGATGAACGTAGCCGTCGCATTCGAATCGCTCATATCATGCGCATCACCACGTGGCGAAAGATGCACACCTACACGATCAGCACCCCAGACAGAAATTACCGCATCCACCACTTCAAGCAATAGCCGCGCACGGTTTTCTATGCTACCGCCATAGGAATCCGTACGTTTATTGGTACCATCTTGGAGGAATTGATCCAGCAAATAGCCATTTGCACCGTGGATTTCTACCCCATCAAACCCTGCCTTTTTCGCATTCTCAGCGCCTTTACGATAGGCCTCAATAATGCTAGGGATTTCGTCTAAGGTTAAAGCACGCGGTGTGACATAAGGTTTTTCAGGGCGTACCAGGCTCACATGGCCTTTGGCTGCAATCGCACTGGGTGCAACAGGCAGTTCGCCGTTTAAGAACATTGGGTCAGAGATACGGCCCACATGCCATAATTGCAAGAACATACGCCCACCTGCTTGATGCACGCCATCAGTGACCTCTTTCCAACCCGCCACTTGCGCATCAGACCAAATACCTGGCGTATCGGCATAACCTACACCCATGGGCGTCACTGATGTTGCTTCACTTAGGATCAGTCCTGCCGAAGCACGTTGGACATAATAGTCTTTCATCACGCTATTCGGTATCCGGCTTTCGCCCGCACGGCTACGGGTGAGCGGGGCCATAATAATCCGGTTGGGAAGGGTTAATGCACCAAGCGTAAGAGGGGTGAAGAGTGTTGTCATACGATATCTCCTAATGTTATCAAACATTTAATAAAAGCAATAGTTGTTCTATAGTTCGAGGATATCAAACTATTGTACTTTGTCAATAGCTATGTTATAGTACGTTTTATGGTATATTTCGTTCACCCCTCAAAAGAAGATATTACCCTAGCGGGCGTGCTGGGAGCATTGGCTGATCCGGTGCGATTATGCATTTTCGCGAAGCTGATGAAACAGGATGGTGTGCTTTCTTGTGCAGAAGCATCGCCCTGCCCAAGCATTCCCAAATCCACCCTCTCCCACCATTTCCGTATTTTGCGTGAATCGGGATTGATTCGTACCACAAAACAGGGTGTTGAACATCGCAATAGGGTGCGCGTCGATGATATCAATGCGCGCTTCCCTGGCTTGCTTAACACCCTGATCACGCTGGCAGAAAAAGAACCGCATCTTTTAGGTATGGACTCAATGTGAAATTTTTTTAAGCTATGTTATCCTTGGACTTGATCCACGGATCCATCCTAATAATAAAGCAATCATACGGCTTAAAAGGGCTGTATATTTTAGATGGATTCTTGGATCAAGTCCAAGAATGACAGACGTTATTTCACATTGAGTCACTACCATCTTTTACCGTAAATTAATACCACACCGCCAAGCATCGCTTTCTTCCTTATTGAAGACTACGCACACTCTTTCCATAAAGGAGAGAATGTGAAGCGCGTTATTATCATTATCTTAGCAGCCATCGTGATAATACTGATTGCGGCACGTATGTATCTGAATACATTTGTGCTTAATCATGTGAATCATGTCCTTAATACGATTGAGGGCTATCAAGGCTCGGTGCGTGATATTGATATTGCGCTTTATCGTGGTGCTTATACGATTTATGATCTCAAGCTCGATAAAAAAGCAAGCGGCATTCCGGTTCCTTTTGTGGCGATTGAACAGGCAGATTTGTCAATCCAATGGAGCGGCTTGCTGCGGGGACGTATTATTTCTGAAATAGAACTCGTCAAACCGGTTATCACCTTCGCCAAAAATAATAACC
The DNA here is from genome assembly GCA_964574415.1 of uncultured Rickettsiales bacterium. Classification (GTDB taxonomy): domain Bacteria; phylum Pseudomonadota; class Alphaproteobacteria; order Rickettsiales; family CAZNNM01; genus CAZNNM01. Next base: position 19,099 of record CAZNNM010000005.1, read on the forward strand.
AAACGCAAACTGGCGAGAATGTCGATTGGACAAAACCCATCACATCCTTAATGCCCATTGATATTAACCGGATCAGCTTCACCCAAGGCCGCCTCGCCTATCAAGATTTCTCCGCCTCACCGCAGGTGAATATCTATATTCACAATATGATAGGCGAAGTGCGCAATCTAAGGAATGTAGACGATGCAAATAGCCCGTTACCATCTGAGTTGCAGATACGGGGTAATTCCATTGGCAAAGGCAGATTAGCTATCACTGGAAAACTCAATATCCTCAAAGAATTCCCCGATATGGATATTGCGATGCAGCTTGAAAATGTCTATCTCCCAGCCATGAATGATTATACCAAAGCCTATGCCGCTATTGATGTGGAAAGCGGCAATCTCAATGTCTATTCCGAGCTAGTAGTGAAAGACCGGCGCGTATCGGGTTATGTCAAACCATTGGCGACAGATATTCACATCATTGATCTGCAAGGTACCAATCCCATCAAATTAGCCTGGGAAACCGTCGCAGCGGTGATTGTGACCCTGTTCACCAACCAACGCAAAGACCAATTCGCCACCAGAGCAGAACTCACTGGCGATCTCAGTAATATCGAAACCAACACATGGTCTGTGATTGCAGGCATTATCAAAAATGCGTTCTTAGAGGCACTTGATAAAGGTTTTGATGGGGAGAGTGAGATGGGGACTGGGAGAGACTGACATCACTCTAGACTATACCTGCCATGCTGAGATTTTTGTCATTCAAGGCATGAGCCATGTAACAACACCGGCACTGACTCATTTTGAAATAATTATTGTCATTCTTGGACTTGATCCAAGAATCCATCCAAAACCTAACGCCCTTTTAAGCCGTATTTTTGCTTTATTACTACGATGGATCCTTGGATCAAGTCCAAGGATGACATAACGTGCCAATCAGCAGAAATTTCAAAATGAGTCAGCACCATAACACCATCCACATTGAATTTCCCCAGAAAAACGCGTATAGTAGAGTTATCATCATTTCACGCTCCTATTGATATGTCTCACTCCACATCCCATAACTCTCCTAATTTCCTACAAGGCATAGCCTATATGTGTGCCGTTATCCTGTGTTGGTCAGGCTGGGCGCTTTCGTCGCGTATGGGATTTAAAAGCCCGTTAAATGCGTATGATATCGTCGCATTGCGTACAGGTACGGCCGGAGTGTTATTGCTACCCTATATCCTTAAGCACGGCATCAAAGCTGGCCCTTATGGAGGCTTAGGCGGGTGGGTGTTATCATTGATGGCAGGTATTCCCTATCTGCTATTGGCCATCGGCGCCTTTCATTATGCACCTGCATCGCATGTCGGTATTTTAAATGCGTTTACCATTCTGATTGCTGCAGCAGGCGGCATGATTTTTCTCGGCGAATCACGCTCTTCTATCCGTTTGATCGGCCTATGCCTCGTGATCGGCGGGATGACTACACTGATGACCAGCAATCCTCATGCAAGTGATGGTTACGAACATGCTATGCTTGGCCATATCATGTTTGTAGGCGCTGGCACGTTATGGGCTGGCTACACACTCTTAGCCCGCGCATGGCACGTCAAACCCTTGCATGGCGTGGCGATTGTGAGCGTGCTATCGATGGTGGCTTATCTGCCTATATACCTGCTCTTCCTGCCAAAAGGCATTGCAGACGCCACAATGCCCCAAATTCTCTGGCAGGCTGGTTATCAAGGGATTATTGCCAATATTATTGCGCTACTGGCCTATACCCAAGCCATACGCATCATCGGCGCCTCTAGCAGCGCTGCTTTTGTGCCGTTAGTGCCAGTATTGGTGGCCATTGTGGCCATTCCTTTACTGGGAGAGGTTCCAACCGCACAAGAATGGCTCAGCTTTGCCATCATCGGCACAGGCGTGCTGGCGGCCTCCGGCACGATTGACTGGTGGCGAAGCCACCGCAAAGCCGGAAAACCGCCCGCGATTACAGAAGACCCGATGGGCTAATTACCGCCCTTTACTCTGCGTTCCTTTCTGCTTTTTAGTATGCTGCTGAGCAGAGGATGAGGTGCCCTTACTGGCCAAGGCTTGCTCAATATACGCATTCACAGTAGATGTTTGCGCCTCTTCCTGACCAGATGCCGGTAATTTCTTAAAGAGCGTACGTAAGATACCATTCTTAGCACCGGTTTGCACCAGCGTGTCAGAGGATAATACTTTTTTGATCTCACCATCAATAGATGCAATAGTCTTATGCCAGGAGGCAAGCCCATCCATCTGCCTCTTCTGCGCCACACATTCCTGATAACATAAAGCAGCAGGACTTTTTTGGTGTATATTACCGTTCTTCCACCCAGGACTTTTCATTTTTTCGGCACGCATAGCTGTCAACGTTTCATAGAGATTGGTAAAACGTTGCTGATGATGGTCAATCATCTCTTTTTGTAGATCTATCGCAAATGCAATTCCCTCATAAGCCTGGGTTAAGGCTTTGGTATCTTTTGACTTTGCTTTTAATGCATCTTTACACACGGTCAGCGCCTGCTGTAAATAGCCTTCAGCTTTGCGCCCTGCTGCAATCGCCTCATAAAGCGCCGTAGGGTTGCGTAATTGCATCTGCGCATTTTGCGCTTCATAGTGTTTATAATACTGCATAGCCCGCGCCTGCATCACGCTTGCAAGGCCATCACACGCCTCCATCTCGCCAATCACATTTTTGTTCACCTGCGCATGATCACGTATACGTATATAATTACGCTCCGCCTCATCCAAACGCCCTTCACGGAAGGCTGCAAAAGCATAGCTACAGAGCGATGGCGCTTCTTCTACAGGAGCCTTCTCCTCCTCTGGTTCAGGAGCTGTAGCAGACGAGCTGCTGCTCGGTTTTTCGGGCTGTAGTTTAGGAGTGGCTTTTGTGCGTGTTGGCTTTTTCTTTTTGGCAGCTTCTTCTTGGTCAATAAATTTCTGGATAAGTGGATCGATGACGGTTTCTTGTGCAGTATGTTTTTTCTCTGCATATTCCGCCTGTGCTTTTGCTTGTGCAACTACCAGACCTTCCTGCGCACTCTTCACCTGCCGTAAGATATCCGTATGCACTTCCAAGCGTTTTTCCGCCGTCATAAATTGGAAGTCTCTGCACTTTAAGAAAAGGTGGTCTTTTTCTACGTAATGTGTGAGCATTTGCTGGGCAAGTTCGGTGAAGTTTTGACGGCGCTTCAGGAACTGCGCTTGCTGCTCTAATGCTGCGCATCGATCCCCACTACCCTTGGGCAATCCCACCTCTATATCAATAACCTGCCGCTCCCAATAGGTACACAATGCCGCCATATGCTCAATAGACGATAGCAATAGAACACCTAAATTCAAATGCGGCGCCTGGCTGTTGAAATACTTTACCAAATCAACTGCATAGCCTTCTTCTAATGCAGCAAGCGATGCCTGCAACTCGTTATGCACCGTATCTATTTCCACAAAAATAGAATCGCCATGCATGAGGGATGAGTAGCGTTGCAGCTTAGCACAAAGCTTATCACGCGCCATATTGGCAACAGCCGCATGGCTTGTAACAAGGAGCATATTCCGCTTCATAGAAATATCTTTTTTGTCTATCAGCTTATGTATTTTGTCGTGCAACGCTAATGCGTGATCAAACAATCCCATATATTGGAAAGGCGCAGCCGCTTTCATATAATAATCAGCCTGCGCCATAGGATCGTGTTCTAAAATAGCATCCAACACCCTCTTCGCATCTTTATACGCCGTATCCCGCCGCACATTTAAGATGTCATAGAGATCCATCATCATCACCACGGTTGTCAGCACCAAATCACTATCCAAAGGCCTTTTTGTTTCCTGAATCATCGCAAAGGCCTTCACCACATGTTTATACGCCACCGGGAATGGCTCTTTGACCTGCCCATTTGCCTTTAACGCATCACCATGTGTGGAACATTGGGAGGTAACGATATGGTGATATTCCAGTATAAGCTGGTGAACAGCCTCTTGCTTTGCCGCACATTCCTCTGTCGGAAGCGCTAGCAAACACTGACTTGCTACGATATGGCACTTCTCTATATCCTGCATTTTCCGCTCTAGGGTCGATGTGACATGCCGGTCTAATGTCATCACAAAACCCTTTTGCCACTGTGGCAGAATAAAACCATCAGGCCCCAGATATTCAGGTGGCAAAATCTTTGCCATCGGTGCGAAGAAAAACTGTAGCGCCTCTGGTAACCGTGACTTATCAGGACAGCCCTGTACTAGCAATGTATACGCAAGCTGTATCTCAAACGACATACCCAGCGGGAAATTACGGATGAGCGCATTACCCAAATGCATGAAAAAAAGCGCACGCTCGAATTTTTCCTGAGAAGATTCTTTCGCTACGGGTTTAGCCTCTTGGTTTACCACAACTAATTTTTGCTCTGACATATCACTACTCACTATAAACTTTACCAAGCTGGTAATTTATTTAATATATAAATAAAGTCAAGCATGATTAATTTTTATATTAAGCACCTAAAATATAACTTCTTTATCATCATTCCCCCTCTTCCTTGTCACAACTTTACGGTGCGTAGGGGTACAGTAATAAGATGATCCCGCACCCCAAAGGAGTAGAATAATGACCCATATATGCAAATTCTTAGCTATTATCACATTACCCCTTATCATCACCGCCTGTGGCGAAACCAAGACAGACCGTGCATTAAGCGGTGCTGGTATTGGCGCCGGTGTTGGTGCATTAGGCGGGGCTGTAGCAGGTGGTAGCGCCACAACCGGCGCATTACTTGGCGGCGCAGCAGGCGCTGCAGCCGGTGGCCTGACCAGCGAAAAAGACCTCAACCTTGGCAAACCGGTGTGGCGTTAAGATAACCACGTCATTCTTGGGTTATGCTATCATTCACCGACTTGATCGGCGTTGTTGCATGGCTCGCCGTCACTGCAAGGAGCGCTAGTGACGCGGCAGTCCATGTGTAGGGCCTCTCTGTCCTTTATGCAGGATACATGGATCGCTTCGCTTAAGCTCGCGATGACGGTGGTATAATTTAACTTGTCATTCACCGACTTGATCGGTGAATCCATCCTAAAGATAATAAGCCTTTATCCCGATGGATACGCCGATCAAGTCGGCGTATGACAAGAATAAATAACACCCCTTATCCCCCCTCAAGAATGGCACGACCAAGTCTTGCAGTATACCACGTAGGATTATATAGTAGCCTTAGCTAGTAAGGAGTTCTACGATGTTAATGCCTATCTTCGATAACCGTTATCTCTATAACACCGTCAACAGCTGGTATCAGGCAATGGCCCTGCCCTCGACATTCTTTAGAATAGCAGCTGATCAATTGGATGAGCGTGTAACAGAGCCCCTGTTCTCTCAGCACAGCTCCACCTTCCAACGCAGCCTTGCCGCTCGCTTGCGCTTACTGCAACGCCTTACCCAAAGCTATCAAAAACCGGCTTTTGGCATCACAGAAACAGCCATTGATGGAAAACCCTATTCGGTGAATGAGCAGATTGTCTTTGAAACTTCTTTTTGCAAACTCCTGCATTTCAAAAAAGAACAAGGCCCGCAACAACCGCGCCTCCTCATGATCGCTCCTATGGCTGGGCATTATGCTACCTTGCTACGTGATACAGTGCGCGATTCGCTGCCTTATTTTGATGTCTATGTCACCGATTGGATGAATGCGCGCGATGTCCCTATCAGCCATGGCGGCTTTGATATGGATGGCTATATCGCCACGCTCGTACGCTGTTTTGAACATCTTGCACCTGATTTTCATGTGATGAGCATCTGCCAATCCGGCGTGCCTGCCTATGCAGCGGTGGCACTTCTGGAAGGGCGCACTGATGTGTGTGAATTATTACCTAACACACTCACCATCATGGGCAGCCCAATTGACGTGCGCCGCTCACCTACTTCCGTCAACACCTATGCTACACAGCATAATGAAGACTGGTTTGAGCAAATGGCACTTTCCATTGTACCTGAAGGTTTTCCAGGCGAGCGCCGCCTTGTCTATCCAGGCTTTATGCAACTGGCCGCCTTCATGAGCATGAACCCAGAACGCCACCAGAAATCCATCAGCGATGCGATTAATCACTATACCCAGGGCGATTTTGAGGGTGAGGAAAAAATCAGCTCCTTCTATGCCGAATATTGCTCTGTCATGGATCTCACCGCCGAATTTTATTTACAAACCGTCCGCATCGTCTTCCAAGAAGCACTGCTCCCACGCGGAAAAATGGTCTCACGCGGCAAATGGGTAGACCCCGCCGCCATCCGTAAAACTGCACTCTTCGCCATAGAAGGCGAACGCGACGATATTTGCGGCCTCGGCCAAACCAGAGCCGCCATCGACCTCGCCACCAACCTACCCGAAAACAAAAAATCCTACCTCATGCTCACAGAAGCAGGACATTACGGCCTATTCAACGGCCACCGCTACCGCAACATCGTACTGCCGGCACTGCGGAAATTTATTGCAACAAATGCAAAGTGAAACTATTCGTGATGCGCAGCACCAGGTGCGCGTACATAGCCACCACGCTTGCTATCCAGCACATAGCCTTTCTTCGGATAAGAAAACACGTCCTCACGATAGCCACGTGTAAAACTGTTGATAGTATCAAGCGGCTGGCCTTTACGGCGGCAATCGACTTCACTACGGCACATTTCACGCGTATTGCGCCAGTCATTCATGATCTGTGTGCCAGTCGTTCCCATATAGGTTGGGCTACGTTGCAAACGTAAATCGCGTGAGCGATCCGATGCGAAGGAAGAAGTTGCCAGCAGCGTAATAGCAAGTGTGAATAGTAATGTTTTGTTCATATAACCTCTTCTTTCGTGTCATTCACCGACGTGATCAGCATTATTGCATGACTCCTGTCATCCCGGACGTGATCCGGGATCCACCATGACTGGCGCTAAGAGCTTCATTCTTATAGACTACGCTCCCATAACAGTGGATCCCGTATCACCTCCGGGATGACAACTATCAATACGTTAGGTAGCCATGCCACAACGTCAACGTGGACAATCCATGACACTTTTTATTGCCGCGTATTTTCTCGCATTCTCACATTATCGTCAATGCATAAGTTTCTACTTATGATTGCTATAAGATAATTATATTGTACCTAATTCCATATATCTATTTTATTATATTCCTATAGTTCACAACCAAAGAGGGAAAATTCTATGGATAAAAAATGCCCCGTCATGACGACAACCGCCGGTAACCCTATTGGCGATAATCAAAACGCACTGACGGCTGGTGCGCGTGGCCCATTATTGATGCAAGATTATCAATTACTCGAAAAACTTGCCCATCAAAACCGCGAACGTATTCCTGAACGCGTGGTACATGCAAAAGGTTCTGCCGCTTTTGGTACACTGAAAATTACGCATGATATTACGAAATATACCAAAGCAGCGATTTTCTCCAAAATCGGTAAGGAAACCGATATGCTGTTACGCTTCTCTACCGTCGCAGGCGAAAGCGGCGCTGCTGATGCCGAACGCGACGTGCGTGGTTTTGCGATGAAATTTTACACCGAAGAAGGCAACTGGGATTTGGTGGGCAATAACACACCGGTATTCTTCATCCGTGACCCTTACAAATTCCCTGATTTTATCCACACCCAAAAACGCCATCCAAAAACCAATATGCGTAGCGCGACTGCCATGTGGGATTTCTGGTCACAATCTCCCGAATCATTACACCAAGTAACGATCCTGTTTAGCGATCGTGGCTTGCCGGTGGGCTATCGCAATGTCGATGGTTTTGGTAGCCATACTTATAGCTTCATCAACGCTAAAAACGAGCGTTTCTGGGTGAAATTCCACTTTAAGAATATGCAAGGCCATAAGCATTGGACGAATGAAGAAGCCGCACAAGTAGTCGGCAATGACCGCGAATCCTCACAGCGCGATCTGTATGAAGCGATCGAGCGTAAGGACTTCCCACGCTGGGCATTCAAAATCCAAATCATGCCGGAAAAAGATGCAGAGAAAACACCGTATAACCCGTTTGACCTCACCAAAGTCTGGCCACATGCGGATTATCCGTTGATTGATGTGGGTGTGTTTGAACTGAACCGCAATCCGCAAAACTACTTTGCGGAAGTGGAACAATCGTCGTTCTCACCATCCAATATCGTGCCTGGCATTGGTTTTTCGCCAGATAAAGTGCTGCAATCGCGCATTTTCTCTTATGCCGATGCGCATCGTTACCGCGTAGGCACGCATTACGAAGAACTGCCGGTCAACCGTCCGCGTTGCCCTGTGCATCATTATCATAAAGACGGCGCAATGCGTCATAGCATTCCGAACCCGGATCATTTCTACGAACCGAACAGCTTCAACGGCCCGAAAGAAGACCCGAAATATAACGAGCCACCACTGAAAATTTCCGGCGATGCTGATCGTTATAACCACCGTGAAGGCAATGACGATTACACCCAGCCAGGCAATCTCTTCCGTCTGTTTAACAATGAGCAGCGTGAGCGTTTGTTTAAAAACATCGCCGCCGCCATGCAAGGCGTGCCGCGTGCGATTGTGGATAAACAAATCGAACACTTCACCAAGGCTGATCCGGCCTATGGTGCAGGTGTGAAGAAGGCGTTGGGGTTATAGCTCTTTAAAGTATTGCGGGGTTATTATAAACCTCGCAATACTTTTATTTCTCTGTATTGCCGTTCAAGCATTGTCATCCTTGGACTTGATCCAAGGATCCATCGCAATAATAAAAGCAATAATACGACTTAGAAGGGCTTTATGTTTTAGATGGATTCTTGGATCAAGTCCAAGAATGACAAAGGAAATACCTCTCCACAATTGACAACACACCACCCCTCCGCCATACTGCAATCTACGATTGTATCTAATGGAGGGGTTGATGTTAGCAGAATTCAAAAAATTTATTTCCCGTGGCAATGTAATTGACCTGGCGGTGGGGATTATTATGGGCGCTGCGTTTACCGGCATCGTCAACTCCCTGGTCAATGATATCATCATGCCTCCTATCGGAAAAATCATGGGCGGAATTGATTTTTCGAGCTTCTTCATCAATCTCTCGGACGGCGATTACAGCTCACTTAAAGCAGCCAAGGATGCCGGTGCTGCTACGATTAACTATGGTATATTCATCAACCATGTCATCAATTTCCTGATTGTAAGTTTCGCGGTATTTATCCTCGTCAAACAAGTCAACCGCTTCCGCGTGAAAGAAGACGAAAAACCTGCTGCACCAGCACGGTCAGAGGTGCTGTTAGAAGAAATCCGCGATTTGCTTAAGCAGAAATAGTATTTCGCCGTCATTGCGAGGAGCATAGCGACGCAGCAATCCATGCTGATGACTACGCAACCTTTTCGAGGATATATGGATCGCCACGCTTACGCTCGCGATGACGAAGGGGGCTTGCCATACGCCGACTTGATCGGCGTATCCATCCCAATACTATAGCTATATATTTTTAGATGGATTCACCGATCAAGTCGGTGAATGACACGAAGATACTATTAAAACACCTTCCCCGGATTCATCAACCCATGCGGATCAAAGGCCGTTTTAAGAGTATGCATCATCTGCATTTCTATCGCAGAGCGATAGCGGGATAACTCCGCCTTGCGCTCTTGCCCAATGCCATGCTCAGCGCTAATGCTTCCCTGATGCGCAATACAGGCATCATAGACCATCACCTTCACCGCCTGCTTCATCTCGTCTGTCACATCCGCTGCAAACATATTATAATGGATATTCCCATCCCCAATATGCCCAAACGGCGCGATCGTAAGAGTTGGATACGTCTTCAGCACAGCAGCATTGGTTGCTTCAATAAAGGCTGGAATAGCAGAAATCGGGAGCGATATATCAAAGTGAATCCCCTTGCCTGATTGACGGATGGCTTCCGATATCGTCTCACGCAGGTGCCAGAACTGCTGATGCTGCGCCAGCGATTCGGCGAGCAGTGCATCCTGCACTAAACCCTTCTCAAAACATTCTGCAAGCAATGCTTCCACTGCCACCCGTTCTGTATTGCATTCCACCAACAGATAATAGGGATGCACCTCTGCAAAGGGACGGCGTGTATTAGGGATATGCTTTAACACAGCAGCAAGCGCTGCTTCAGAGATACATTCAAAAGCAGTAATAGCACTGGCAGTATGCTCTTTAAACCAGTGCAACAACATCAATGCAGCATCCATATCCGCAATTGCCAGCAACATGGTTTCACGGCTCTGAGGCTGTGGGAATAAGGTAAAATTCGCCGCTGTCACAAAACCTAATGTACCTTCAGCTCCAATAAATATCTGCTTGAGATCATAGCCCATATTATCTTTGCGCAATCCACGCAAACCCTGCCAAATCTCCCCAGAAGGTAACACCACTTCCAGCCCAAGCACTAATTGCCGTGTATTGCCATAACGCAATACAGCTGTGCCACCTGCATTGGTCGATACAAACCCACCCACCTGCGCACTGCCTTCTGAGGCCATGCTGAGCGGAAATAACATGCCCACATTCTGCGCTGCCTGTTGCACCTCTAACAGGCTACACCCAGCCTCGGCTGTCAGCGTTGCATTCAGCGTATCTAACTGCCGGATCTGGCGCATACGTGACAGATTGATAAGCAATTCGTCCCCTTTAAGCGAAGGAATCGCACCGCCCACCAATCCCGTATTGCCACCTTGCGGTACCATAGGAATTTTGCTTTCAGCACAGAGTTTAACGATGGCTGCGAGTTGTTCTGTAGAGTCTGGAAATGCAATAAACGGCGTCGCCCCCTTCCACCCACCACGCCAGGCTTCAAGGTAAGGCGCAGTATCATCAGGCTGGTCTTTATAACCGCGCGGAGTGAGAAGGGTTTTTATCTGATCAAGAGGATGTGTCATAGGCTAATCATAACATGCTGTATAATAATTGTCAGTGCTGTTGGATAATCCGGCCTTGTTGCATGGTTCGCTAAGTTATTGTTATGTTGTCATCGCGAGCGCAGCGCGGCGATCCATTTTTAGAGTGTCTCTGTCCTTTAAGTAATGCATGGACTGCCACGTCGCTAACGCTCCTCGCAGTGACGGTGAGACAGGCAACAACGCCGATCAAGTCAGCGTATGACAATATCACACATCAAACCTTATCCCCTGCGCCAGCGCTGGGCGTGTGGTGCCATGATATGTCGTGCTCGTCTGCCGGCGCATATAGTTACGCCAGCTATCCGAACCCGATTCGCGCCCTCCACCCGTCTCCTTCTCACCCCCAAATGCACCGCCAATTTCAGCACCGCTAGTGCCAATATTCACATTGCTAATCCCACAATCACTATACTGTTTGAAATAGGCCGCCTCGCGTAAATCCGTGGTGAAGATGGAGGCCGAAAGACCTTGTGGAACGGCATTGTTCATCGCCACTGCTTCTTCTAGCGTATGATATGGCATCACATGCAAAATCGGCGCAAAGGTTTCATGCATGACGGATTCTGGCTGATGATCCAGCATCGCAAGCGCGGGTGTGACGTAATACCCGCCAGGATATTCCGCTTCGAGCATACGCTGCCCGCCATACACACCACCCAACGTGCCAATGCTCTGCTGCATCATGTCATAGCTTGCTTTATCAATCAGCGGGCCGATCAGCGTATTTTTTTCCAGCGGATTACCAATTTTCCCACGTAAACTCTCATAAGCATTTTTCACCTGCGCATAGAAACGGTTATACACAGTATGATGCACAATCGCACGGCGTGTTGTTGTGCAGCGCTGGCCTGCCGTTCCCACTGCTCCAAACACAAGGGAGCCAAGCGCTAATTCTAAATCCGCCTTTTCGCTCACAATCACCGCATTATTGCCACCCAGCTCCAGCAAACTCCGCCCAAAACGAGCCGCCACTAATGGCCCCACTTGTCTGCCCATACGCGTGCTGCCTGTGGCGCTAATCAATGGCAGGCGTGTATCTTTCACCATCGCCTCACCAATATCCGCGCGTCCAAACACGATATCACACAGGCCTTCTGGAACAGGCTCACCGTATTTCTGACAGGCTTGATGGAAAATTGCGAGACATGCAAAAGCCGTTAGCGGTGTTTTCTCTGAAGGCTTCCACAACATGCTATCCCCACACACAAGCGCCAGCGCTGCATTCCATGCCCATACGGCTACCGGAAAATTAAACGCACTGATCACCCCCACAGGCCCAAGCGGCAGCCAGTTTTCTTGCATTGTATGCTGTGGACGTTCAGAGGCAATTGTTAGGCCATAAAGCTGACGTGATAGACCTACAGCGAATTCGCAGATATCAATCATCTCCTGCACTTCACCGCGCGCTTCGACGAGAATTTTTCCGCATTCAATCGTAACAAGCTCGGCCAGTACTTCTTTATGCCGGCGCAGTTCTTCTCCAAACACCCGGATCAACGCCCCACGTTGTGGCGCAGGCACATTCTGCCATGTGCGGAAGGCTTCTGCCGAACGGGTGATTTTGTGATCAAGTGTTGTGAGAGTATCTAACCGTAAAGAGGCAATCGTCGTGCCATCAATCGGGCTATGCACGGTGAGGTCATCACCTTTGGGTAGGGTGACATGTAATTCAGAAAACAAATGCGCTACGCGTTGGTGTAGTATCATAATTTCCCCTCTATAGCCACTCGTCATCCCAGCGCAGGCTGGGATCCAGTCCTCTTAATAATAAAGCAAAAATACGGTGTTCAACTTCGTTCACAACATTGTGCTGGATTCCAGCCTGCGCTGGAATGACAAGAGCTATATCCTTAGCCCCCATTCCCTTTATATCACACAATCCCCGGGCAATGCTCCGCATATAATTTCCCCGTTGTCGTCTTCAAAAACGCATGTAATGGAATCTCTTCCTGTTTCACGAAACCGGTTTGCGGCAGCGTGCCATTGCTCAGCAACTCCACCACGGCCACAATCGATGCTGCCGTTGTCCAAGCAATAGCAGTACGCATTTTGCCGCCGAGTTCTATCGGCTTATAATCCATCACCAGTTCCTTGGTTTGCAACTTCCCACCAATATGCCCTTGCACCGAACAGTGGATCAATACACGATCCGAATCATCCGGCGGCAAAGCATTGGCGATACGCTTCACCAATTCATCAGGATCTTCGCGGAAGCGCATTTCTTCAAGCAGCAATTTCATCCCATCCAAATGCCCAGGATAGCGGATGCTCTTATAATTGAGCGTTTCCACGCGGCCGGCATAGGTCTCCGTCATCGTGCCTAAGCCACCCGATGTTGTAAATGCCTCATACTCCACCCCATCAATCCGAATAATCTCCGGATTCCTGAGCGCTGGTACTTTCTGCGCTTTGCTATCAGCAATCACATCACATTCTGCGATATATTCATGCACCAGCCCTTCCAGCGACCAATTCCCTGCATAGCCTAACTGCCCAATCGGGTTCTGCGGCAATGCACCTACGCGCATTTTGATATGGCGCATTTTGGTATCTTGATCAAACTGATTGGCCAGATACGCCCCACAAATACCAATAAACCCAGGCGCTAAGCCATTTTGCGGCACCATCGCACCGCGTGCGTTTTTGGCCAGTTTGCGGATAGCATGGGTGCTTTCCACATCTTCCGTCGCATCAAAATAATGCACCCCCGCCTGATGCGCTGCACGCGCGATGGTGAGGGTTAAGTGGTAAGGAAGGCAGCAAACAACGGCATCCGCCTTTTCCAACACCTTTTCTAAGAACGCCCGATCTGTCACATCGCCTGCAATAAATTCGACTGTGGAAGGGAGATTTGGATTGCGCTGACGGTCAACACCTGTCACATGCATGCCCAATTCACTTAGCAATGTCGCCACTAAACTGCCTACACCGCCCACACCAACCACTACTGGATGTTTTATGCTCATGATTATTTTTTCACTTTGGTCATATCAAACAAATTCGTCGCCTGTTCACCCAAGAACGCGTTAAACGGCACCATTTTTCCATTTTTATCCGGAACCATTCCACGCTCTGCAAGTTCGTAATAGGCATAGCTCCACATGATCTCACCGATGCTGCCATCTTTCTCCTGCACTTCGCAGGGGATCATCACAGCTTCGGTGGAAGTCTGTCGAAGTTTGCTGCCCGCCTCGCCTTCAAACTCGGCTTTCATTGGGATGCCAGCATCTTTAAGTGCATTGGCAGTATCCTCAATGTCTTTCCAGGCATGGACATGTTGTTTGTTGATATGGGCGGTGAAGTGATTGACGGAATTGCCATGCAATAACGTCCACGCCGCATATTGCGAGGTTTTATTCACCTTCTCCACCACGTCACGCGATGGCACTTCCCATGGGCGTGCAAAGAAATGGCAGAGGTGATCGACCAGACGCGTCGCATCCTGCTCGGAAAGACTACGGCCTTGATTTAAGATACTCAGTAATTCAATATCCTCACGGCTGAGCGGGTCAACCGTATCAATCACCGCTTCGCGAATCATCTCTGCCGTATCCGCATCCAGCTCATCCACTTCTAACTGGCTAATAAAAATCTTCGGCTGATCCGGATTTGTCCGGTGTTCATAATGCCAGGCGGTGAGTTTTTTCTCGGTAAACGGATATTCATCCTTACGCACATAGCCAAGCGCCGTAAACACCCGCGCAATCGCCGGCACGCCAGCAGGCATGGTGCCTGTTTTGGTATTGAGGGTACGGAAGGCAATATGGTCATTATGCACCTCTCCGCCACGGGCTAAGACCATTTCCGCATATTTATGCGCATAAGGCACCCGCTGGACATACTCTCCCCATAAACGGTTTAAGAGCATCAATAAAACAAGATCACTATGCATAAAATCCCCCCTGAGATGTTGCTTTTAGCCATTATACCACAGAAAAATAACAATTCCTAGCGCTTGAGCTAACATATTGTAAATATATTAATATTTATGGTTTTAGGTATGAAAATCCTACTTCCGTTGCCATTATCGGGCTTGAGGATATTTCCGCATCGTCATCTATGTTTTCTTACTTTTGTCATTCACCGACTTGATCGGTGAATCCATCTAAAAGATAGAAAGCTATAGTATTGCGATGGATACGCCGATCAAGTCGGCGTATGACAAGACACCCTTCGTCATTGCGAGCATAGCACACCAATTGACATCCTCTCCAGTATATGCCATTGCAATAAAAAGATTCGATAAGGAAGAGTATATGCATTACGACACCATCATCATCGGCGCCGGCGCAGCAGGGCTTATGTGTGCGGGGATAGCCAGCCAGCGTGGGAAGAAGGTGCTAGTACTCGATCACGCAAAATCACCAGGCGAGAAAATCCGCATTTCAGGCGGTGGGCGGTGTAATTTCACCAATATCCATGCCGCTCCTGAGCATTTCCTCTCCGAAAACCCGCGCTTTTGCATCTCTGCCTTAAAGCGCTTTACACAGCAGGATTTTATTGCGCTTGTCAAAAAGCACAAGATTGCCCATCACGAAAAAACCTTAGGCCAGTTATTTTGTGATGACTCATCGCAGCAGATTATCGACATGCTGCTCGCCGAATGTAGCGCAGCGACCTTACAGATGAATACCCCCGTCCGCCAATTCACTAAAGATGCAGGCGGAATGTTTCATGTCGATAACCACACTGCTAATACCGTTGTCATCGCTACTGGCGGCCTCTCTATCCCTAAAATGGGCGCCACAGGTTGGGGATATGATATTGCCAAGCAATTTAGCATCAAAACCGTACCCACCCGCGCAGGCCTCGTACCATTCACCCTCACACCTGCACTCGAAGAACTGGCTGGTGTCTCTGCCCATAGCATTATCTCCTGCCACAAAAAACAGTTTGAAGAAGCCATGCTCTTCACCCATCGTGGCTTAAGCGGGCCGGCAATGTTGCAGATTTCATCGTATTGGAAAGAAGGCGATGCGATTACGATGAATCTCTTGCCGCATCAGGATCTCTTCACCTTGCTCAAAAACGCCAAAATCGCCCGCCCGAAACAAGATGTGCAGACTGTGCTTGCCGAATACCTGCCCAAACGCCTCGTCCACACCCGCGTGACAGCAGGAAAACTGGCTGATCTTCCCCATACCACCTTGCAACACATCGCTGATTCCTTGCAACGTTGGCAGATCAAACCTACCAATACCGAAGGCTATCGCACGGCAGAAGTAACACTCGGTGGTGTGAGTACCGATGCACTATCCTCCACCACCATGGAAACAAAATCCGTGCCAGGATTATATTTCATAGGCGAAGTAGTGGATGTGACCGGACATTTAGGCGGATTCAATTTCCAATGGGCCTGGTCATCAGGGTATGCAGCTGGGGTGGCGGTGTAATTCCTTTATTATCATTCACCGACTTGACAATCCCCTCGTCATTGCGAGGAGCGTTAGCGACGTGGCAATCCAGGGCGAGTTTCTCGGTTCTGTAAGTAGTCCCTGGATCGCCGCGCTACGCTCGCGATGACAAGTATAATTGATAACTACCTACCCCACCATCATCTCATCCATCCCATACACCAACGCCACCTGATTCCCCCGATGGCGCTCTAAACGACCTGCTAACTCAAGTTCCAACAATACCGTCAACACGACTTGTGCAGGCAATTGCGATTGCGTAATCAGCGTGTCAATCTCCACAGGGCTTGCAGATAACATCGATAGCAATACATCTCGCGAATCTTCCACCAGTGTTTCATCCACCGTTCTCCGTGTCGTGGCTGCAAAGCCAGCCGATGCATTTTCATGCATATGCTTAATGCGACTCTGGCGCATGGTCTGAATATGCGCGATCACATCATGCGCGCTTTCGGTCAGCGTTGCCCCTTGGCGGATAAGTTCATTCGTCCCCTTACACCGTGGATCAAGCGGAGAGCCAGGCACAGCAAACACTTCCCGCCCTTGCTCTAGTGCCATTCGCGCAGTGATCAGTGAACCTGATTGCAACGCAGCTTCCACCACCACCGTGCCATACGCTAATCCCGAAATAATCCGGTTGCGTTGTGGGAAATGCTGGCTGCGTGGCTGTGCGCCATATGGATGCTCAGCCACAATCGCACCTTTTTCTGCAATTTCGTGATAGAGTGAGGTATTCTCTTTCGGATAGATATTATCAATCCCACCCGCAATCACCGCCACCGTACCCGTTTCAATCGAACCGCGATGCACCGCCGTATCAATCCCACGTGCCAGGCCGGATACACAAACAAACTGTGCAAACCCCAAATCCTGCGCTATTTTTTCTGCAAAACGGCAGGCATTGGCAGACGCATTACGCGCGCCCACAATGCCAATGGAATCACAGGATAATAAGTCAATATTGCCCCGCACCGTAATCAGCGGCGGGCAATCTTTTGTATGTTTCAGACGCGTAGGAAACGCTGCCTCATGGGCGATTAACACGCGCGCGCCCAGACGCTCCGATGCCTCCATCTCGCGCTCTGCCTCTACTTTGCTGCATAGACGTATCGGCTTCTTACGCCCACCTTTGAGCGACATTTCCTGCACGCGCTCTAACGCCTCATCCACCGTGCCATAAAGCTGCATCAGCATGAAAAATGTCTTCGACCCTACATTCTCACTACGCGCTAAACGTAACCATTGTAAACGCTCTGTATCGGAAATAACCTGGTGTTGCACAACATCCCCCTCTTAACTACTGGCTTTTGGTATACAAGTAGCAGAGGTTGTTAGTCAAAGATTATTTTATATCCTTATAGTTGTGCTAGGCTTTGCGCGATTTTGACTCTTCGCCTTTGAGCAACCGCTTAATATTCTGGTGATGTTTGATAATCACCACCAGTGCCAATAACCCCACCACATTGGCCAGGGGCGCTGGTGCAATCACATAAGCGATAATCGCGGTCACAGCCATCGTCATCAATGCTGCCAGCGAGGAATAACGCGTCGTAAAGAACACCGCCAACCATACTATAGCACTCAGTAACCCTAAGCGCCAATCCAACACCCATAATACAGCCATGGTCGTGGCCACACCTTTGCCACCTCTGAACCCTAACCACAGCGAAAACATATGCCCACCAACACTGGCAAGTGCGGCATAGAGTGCAGCATCTTCTGAAACAAGATACCGTGCAAGCAACACAGCCACCGCTCCTTTGAGGCCGTCAAGCAGCAATGTCGCAAGCGCCAGTTTCTTCCCTGCCACACGCATCACATTGGTCGCACCAATATTGCCCGAACCTTGCTTACGGATATCAGACACACCCGCCATACGGGTTAAAATCAGGCCGAACGGAATAGAGCCTAGAATATAAGCAAAAGCGATAACGATATAGATCATGGTGTTTTGAGTTCTCTCAGTTTTTTGCGATATTGTATCACATTATTATTATGCTCATCGAGCGTGCGGGCAAAGCGATGACCGCCATCTCCCGTGGCCACGAAATAATACTCATCCGTCTCCATAGGATTCAGCACCGCCTCAATCGACGCCTTGCCAGGATTGGCAATCGGATGTGGAGGGAGGCCGGCTGTATAATAGGTATTAAATGGCGAAGCATATTGTAAATCCTTGCGCGTCAATAACCGCCCCAAATCATAACCACCACCCGCAATCGCATAAATCACCGTCGGATCTGATTGCAACGGCATACCCTTACGCAAACGGTTAATAAACACTGCCGCCACACGCTTACGCTCTTCTGGCACGCCAGTTTCTTTTTCTACAATCGATGCCAAAGTAAGCGCTTGTTCAATCGTGGTAAACGGTAAATCTGGCTGGCGGTTTGGCCATAAGGCATCTATTGCCTCTTGCATACGCTTCTCAATACGCTTCACCACATCTGCCCGTGTATCACCATAGGTAAAGTGATACGTCTCCGGCAACAACGCGCCTTCTTTCACATCCGCTGGCACCTCGCCTACTAATCCATCAGCTTGGCGAATCAGTTCTAATGCCTGATAGGTCGTAATCCCTTCCGGCAATGTTACCTTGCGGATGACGACATCACCCTTGCGCATTTGGGTGAGAATATCATGTATCGAAACCTCCGATGGGAAGGCATACTCCCCTGCTTTCAGATAACGCCCTCTTTCGGTGAGTTTGGCCAGAATCATAAATACCAGCGGCCGCTCGATCAGCCCGCGTTGCTCAAACTCCGTTGCCATGGCTTTAAGAGACATACCTTTAGCCACCAGCACCGTCACATTACGCGTGGAGGGCCCAGGCATCGTATAGCTTAGTGTACCATATAACCCTATACCAATAGCACCAAGTACCGCCAGCGCAACCAGCATAACACATAAACGTTTCACATGCCGCGACATAGGTTATTCTTTATCCCGATTGCTACCCGGCATGAGGCTGCGGTTGAATTCGGTGAACATTTTCATCGCATTTTCGAAAATATCCATATTCTGCCGCGCAATCGCCTCGAAATTCTTCATTGGCGAGAAAGTATCCATCTGATTGCTCATATAGCTGCGCATTTGATCCTGGTTGCGGCTGAACATGCTGATGCTAGCTTCCAGATAATGCGGCAATACATTGCGCAAACTATCATCATAAAAACAAATCAACTGCCGCAAGAAACCAATCGGCAGCATATTATAACCTTTAGATTCCTGCTCGAAAATCACCTGGGTGAGGATAGAACGCGTCAAATCCTCATTGGTTTTCGCATCACGCACCACGAAATCTACATTATGCTTCACCATTTGTGCAACATCTTCTAAGGTAATATACTTACTCGTGGACGTATCATATAAACGCCGGTTTGCATATTTCTTGATAACCAGAGATTCTTCGGTATGATGGGGTGTGTCCATAGATTATGGCCTCTTTATAAAATAACATCAGCGTAGCTGATTATACACGTCTTGGCTTAACCCTCAAACGAAAATCGCATGTCTCACACACCCGATCCTTCCGTTCTCATCCAACAATTCCTCTCTTTATGGCAGGAACAAGCCGCGAGTGACGTGGCGGTTGACATCTATAAAAAGATGCAGGAAAGTTACTTCCAGACCATTATGGGAAATATATCTGCCTATGAATCAGCCAGCACCAGCGCAAGCGCCTCTGCCCCTGTATCTGAGCATGGAAGTGCTTCTGAACACACACTCCTTGCACGGATTGCTCGCTGCGAGGAGCGGATCGCTCAGCTGGAAGCCGAGCTTGCAAAAACGCGCCGAAGCGCTACAACAGCAACTCGCAAAACTCCCGCCCGAAACGCTCGCACACGCGCTGAAGCATCAGTCGCATAAGGCACTGGAAGAACTATATGACGGGCTGCAACGCTATCAGCAATCACCGCATACACGCCCTATAGCAAACCGCCCCGTCATCTGGCAAAAAGGCTCGACACGCCTGCTGGATTATAGCAGCAGCTCCGGCACACCCGTATTATGCGTACCTTCGCTCATTAACCGGCCTTATATTCTCGATCTTTCTCCCACACGCAGTATGCTGAGCTATATGGCCACACAAGGGCTTTCACCTTATTTACTCGATTGGGGCGAGCCTGCGCAACAGGAGCAGCATTATAGTTGCAGCGATTATATTACCGAACGCCTCGAAGCTGCACTTGATGCCCTGCCTGAGCCTGTTGCGCTGATGGGCTATTGCATGGGTGGGATGATGGCACTTGCCGCTGCGCTGCGCCGTCCTGATAAAGTACGTTCACTTATTCTGCTTGCCACACCATGGGATTTTCATGCGGATGGTGTCAAACGCGCACTGTTTTCTGCTGAGCAATTACAGCACTTAGAACACACCATCACGTCTCACACCACCTTCCCACCGGAAGTCATCCAACATTTATTCTATACCCTCCACAGCCCTGCCATCCATGCCAAATTTCGACGTTTAGGCAAGATTGAAAATGATGATAGCTCGCTTGCCGAATGGATGGATATTGAACATTGGCTACATGACGGCATCAGCATGACCGCTCAAGCCGTGCGTGAATGTTTTATTGACTGGGCAGGCTATAATAATCCCCTGCATGGCAACTGGTATGTTGGCGGCAAGAAAATAGACCCATCTGCACTGGCTATGTCTAGCTTAGTCATCATCCCCGAACGCGATAAGATCGTGCCACCACACAGCACAGAGCCACTCCTGCACCACCTCCCAAATGCCACCACCTTGCGCCTAAACAGCGGCCATATCCGCATGGTTGCAGGGAGCGAGGCGAAACAGATGGTGTGGGAACCGGTATGTGAGTTTGTGCGGGGGGCTTAACCCATTACT
Organism: uncultured Rickettsiales bacterium; assembly: GCA_964574415.1. GTDB lineage: Bacteria > Pseudomonadota > Alphaproteobacteria > Rickettsiales > CAZNNM01 > CAZNNM01. Next base: position 40,279 of record CAZNNM010000005.1, read on the forward strand.
CTGTTGTTACATGGCTCACCGTCACTGCGAGAAGCGGTAGCGACGCGGCAGTCCATGTTTAGGGGTTCTCTATTCTTTAGCTGGGATAGATGGATCGCTTCGCTTAAGCTCGCGATGACGGTGGCATGTTTCCTCTGTCATTCTTGGACTTGATCCAAGAATCCATCTAAAATACATAGCATTATTCAAAGCTGTATTCTTGCTCTCTGTTCAGGATGGATCCTTGGATCAAGTCCAAGGATGACAGTACTCATATTTTCATGCAAAAAAATATAAATATGAGTAGATGACGCCACAACAATAATGTACAGAATGACAGTATATCCCCTCTTTCCTATTGCACTCCCACCCACAACCTTATAGATTGACTGCCAGCAAATGATCTACAAAAGGAAGGACAGAATTATGGCTACTTATGCTCCCGATGATATCGTAATCGTCAGCGCGCTTCGCACCGCAATTGGTAACTTTAACGGCGGGCTTGCAAGCCTTTCTGGCCATCAGCTGGGCAGCGAAGTTATCAAAGCTGTACTCAAAGAAACAGGCATTGCAGGTGCAGATGTGTCTGAAGTGATCCTCGGCCAAGTACTCACCGCAGGCGTCGGCCAAAATGCCGCACGTCAGGCATCCATTCTTGCAGGACTTCCAGATACTGTTCCTGCATGGACAATCAACCAAGTATGCGGCTCAGGCCTGCGTAGCGTTGCTCTTGCAGCACAAGCTATTCTTGCTGGTGAAAGCTCTATCGTGATTGCAGGCGGCCAGGAAAGCATGAGCCAATCTGCCCATGCTGTGCATTTACGCAATGGCGTAAAAATGGGCGATGCACCCCTGGTTGATACGATGATCAAAGACGGTTTGACCGATGCATTCCATAATTACCACATGGGTATTACCGCAGAAAACGTAGCACAAAAATTCAATCTCAGCCGCCAAGAGCAAGATGAATTCTCTGCCCAATCCCAACAAAAAGCCGAAGCTGCGCAAAAAAGCCACGGCTTCAAGAGTGAGATTGTGCCAGTTACTATTGCCAATAAAAAAGGGGATATCATCGTGAATAGCGATGAATTCCCACGCCATGGCACCACGGCCGAAACCTTAAGCAAACTCCGCCCTGCCTTCTCTAAAGATGGCACAGTTACCGCAGGTAACGCCTCCGGCATTAACGATGGTGCGGCTGTCGTGGTGGTGATGAAAGCCAGTGAAGCACAAAAACGTGGCTTAAAACCCTTAGCACGCATCGTAAGCTCCGCCCATGCAGGTGTTGATCCTGCGATTATGGGGACTGGCCCGATTGTAGCCACCGAAAAAGCCCTCAAACGTGCATCCTGGACAGTACAAGACCTTGACCTCGTTGAAGCCAATGAAGCATTTGCTGCGCAAGCCATTGCGGTGAATAAATCCCTTGGTTTTGATACCACCAAAGTCAACGTCAATGGCGGCGCTATTGCGCTTGGTCATCCGATTGGCGCATCGGGCGCACGTGTACTGGTATCATTACTGCATGAAATGAACCGCCGCGATGCGAAAAAAGGTTTGGCGACCTTATGCATCGGTGGTGGTATGGGCGTTGCCTTATGCGTTGAGCGCCCGTAACAATGCGCCGGATTCTCCTGGCCATTATTACGATTCTTCTTATAGTGGGAGGCATAGGATTTGCTACACGGCCCATGCCGTCTGACAAATTGCCTCCCCTCCAGACCGGTGACTTAATTTTCCAAACCTATCTCTCCAGCCAGACCCTACCGATTATTCTGGCAACAAACAGTATCATCACCCATGTTGGCATTATCAAAGTCACAGCTGAAGGTGAATATCGCGTCATCGATTCGGCCGGTGTGGTTGGCGAATCTTCGCTGGAAGACTGGGTTGACCAAGGCGCGCTCAATCAATATATCATTTTACGCCATCCCAAACTTCACAAGAAAATCAACCAGAAACATCTGATTGAAACCGTACAAACCTATTATGGCGCGCGTTATGATAGCGTATTCTCCTTCAAGAACGATACGCTTTATTGCAGCGAATTGCCGTATCTTTCCTTCCAAGCATTAGATATTAATCTCGGCAAACGCCAGACCATTGGCGAACTTAATATCCATAATTTTTTCGTCGAACGCCTGATCAAACAACGCTGGCAGCAACATCCTAGTTGCATCAACCAAAACATGGATTATGCTACATGCCGCGAGAAGATACTGACGCAAGAATTGGTATCACCAGCGAGTATTGTTGAAGACAAACAATTGCAACTTGTATATAGTAGCTTCATTTTCACATTATTAGAGGAGTAAGATTCATGGGAAACAAACATAAAAAAGGCCGAGTAGCAGTCGTCACTGGTGGTACACGTGGTATTGGCGCTGCAATTTCTATCGCTCTGCGTGATGCAGGTTACCGCGTTGCAGCCAACTATGCCCGCAATGATGATGCCGCTAAAGAATTCTCCAAAGAAACCGGCATTGCCGTTTTCAAATGGGATGTAGCCGATTTTGATGCCTGCGCCAAAGGCCTGGCAAAAGTGGAAAAAGAACTCGATGCACCGGTTGATATCGTCATCAACAATGCAGGCATCACCCGCGATGGCATGCTCCACAAGATGGGCCATGACGATTGGGAAGCGGTGATCGATACCAACCTCACCTCTTGCTTCAATATGTGCCGTGCCGTAGTAGGCGGCATGCGCGACCGCAGCTTTGGCCGTATCGTCAATATCAGTTCTGTAAACGGCCAAGCAGGCCAGTTTGGTCAAGTAAACTACTCCGCTGCTAAAGCAGGTATCCTGGGCTTTACCAAGGCACTCGCTCTGGAAGTGGCGCGTAAAAATGTTACAGTAAACAGCGTAGCACCTGGTTACATCGACACCGAAATGGTGCAAGCAGTTCCGCCAGAAGTGGTAAAAGCAATCGTCGAAAAAGTGCCCGTACACCGCCTCGGCAAGCCAGAAGAAGTGGCGCGCTGCGTGCTGTTCTTAGTGGATGACGAAGCTGGATTTATCACTGGAGAAACGATTTCTGTAAACGGTGGTTACAATATGGAATAGTCACACATGTGATGTTCTGATGCAAAAGGCGGCAGAGTTTTCTGCCGCCTTTTTTGTTTCTAAGAAACTATTTTTTGTCATTCACTGGCTTAACCAACATTTGACAAAGATTGAGATATTGTCATCCTGAACTTGATTCAGGATCCAATGTGATGGTAACTCGATCTATCATTTTAGCTCTTAGCGCCAGTCTTGATGGATTCCGGATCAAGTCCGGAATGACAAGAACAAGAGCACCAGTCAAGTCGGCGTCTGACAACAAGAGCAACATCACATCTTCCGCGACACCCACACTACACGTCCAAGCATTTCCACCTCACGGCTTTCGCATTCATATCCCTGATACATAGGATTATCCGCACTGATATAAAGCTGCTTCCCACCATGCCGTGCATCCACACGGCGCACAATCACACCCATCTCATGCTGCAATACAAACACTCCTGAAGGCACAGGATAATGCTTACTGATATCCACCAATACCATATCACCATCATATAATGTCGGTACCATGCTATCACCTTCCACCATCATCACCCGCATCGCCGCCACATCCCCAGGCACTTGCATACGCAACCACCGCTTAGAAAAACTATATGGCGGCGGTGCCACAGGCAGGAGTTCTTTTGCCAAGGAAGGGATCATACATATATCCTCCCAGGTTTGGCTTACATAATCATTGAGGAGATACGGAATACTCACACCTAGCACATCAGCCACGGCCTGGAGTTTATTCATTGTTGGGCTTGCGGATTTTCCACTTAATATATCATAGACAAACGACCGCCCGACCCCCGCACGTTCCGCCAAAGAACGCGCATTATAGCCAGCCCGCCGCATCTCACCCCGTAAACGTTCAATCAATACGCTATTGTCTTGCACATTTCCGCCCCATATATACAACCACAAGGTATAAATATACCAGATTATGCAACCAGGGGATAGTGGATTATGTGTATTTCACTATTTTTTATGAGAGGTCAGATTTTATATAAAGATATCAATCTTTTGCGCGCGCCTTACCAACCTTGAGGCTTATAAAACACCCCATCACGATCCTGCAAGCTTTGAGGAAATTGTGAATTCTTCAAGTCACCCTTTTTTACTTGGTAGTAATAGTCACAGTTATTTTTAAGAACTCTACTAGGAATCTTATGTGGATTCACATACATCACTTTCTTATTAAAATAGCGACGTATAAATTTTACAGGTGTTAATAGATCCGAATCATTACTTACGAGTACAGCCACATCAAACTGATCATGCATTGCATCTAATAAAAGATGTGACGCAAGATTAACATCTGACCCCTTTTCTTCTGTTTTGAGTACCTTAACCATACGTCCTGTCAGTGCATTATTCGCATCCACCTCCGGCATATATACCGCATGCGATAAGAAATGCCCCTTAATAATAGAAAGCTCTGGTAACGTCTGCAATGCACGGAAGAATGTTCCCTGCCTTATATGTTGCGAGGGATCATGCGGCCGAGGGCTAACAGATGCAGTAAAATACTTGATTGCTGTAAGATCATTGTAGCCCGTTTTAGCAAAACGTTGAATAAACGCTTTCATATCAAGCCACTTATAAGCACTATGCTTTAAAGCACCGTAGTATAAATTAAAGCCATCAATATATGCAACTGTACGCATAGCACCCCTTACAAATGCAAACAGCCGCAAAAGCGGCTGCTTACGCCTAGTATCCTAAGACACTAGGGGAATATGAAAACACTATACTATGTATCCATCACAACGTCAACACAAATTATGAATCTTCTAAAGAAACCTATAACTGCTTCATAAAATAATACCCATGAATCCGATACCCTTCACGGAAATAGAACCGGTGGGAACGGTGGCGGTCTACGTTGCAGGCCAGAGTAATGGTCGTACAATGCTGTGCCTTACCTTCAGCCGCAATCCAATCAAGCAATGCCTTGCCGGCACCGCAGGAGCGCTTATCTTCATCCGTCACTAAGTCATTGACATAGATATATTTCCCGAAGCGAAAATGCACCCCCATCAGAAAACCTGCACTTGCCACACAAGTATCACCCACCTTAGCAATCACCCGTCTATAGCCAAGCCCCAGTAATTCCGTCACATATTCGCGGTATTTCTCCTCCGTCAGCTCGGTATAGAGCTGGCGTATAATAGGATATGTCTCAACAATGTCATCAGCGGAGGTAATTTCAACAATTTGCATTGCGGCCTACATTATTTTGCGTATACTCGACGGCAGTTTAAAACCCGTATACTAAGGAATATGGCCCATGACAGTGCAGAAGTCAAAGAAAGAGATCAAAAAAGTCGTATTAGCCTATTCAGGCGGCTTGGACACCTCCGTTATCCTAGCATGGTTAAAAGAAGCCTATGACTGCGAAGTGGTAACCTTCACCGCTGATTTAGGCCAAGGCGAAGAGCTAGAGCCAGCGCGCAAAAAAGCCGAGATGATGGGCGTAAAGGAAATCTATATCGAAGATTTGCGCGAAGAATTCGTGCGTGATTATGTGTTCCCAATGTTCCGCGCAAACACCGTATACGAAGGCTGCTACCTGCTCGGCACCTCTATCGCCCGCCCGCTGATTGCTAAACGCCAAATTGAGATTGCAAAACTCACCGGTGCTGATGCCGTATCTCATGGCGCGACCGGTAAAGGGAATGATCAAGTGCGTTTCGAGCTCGGTTATTATGCGCTCAACCCAGATATTAAAGTGATCGCCCCATGGCGTGAATGGGATCTAAACTCCCGCACCAAGCTCCTGGATTATGCTGAGAAGCACCAAATTCCTATCGCCAAAGACAAGCGCGGCGAAGCGCCTTATTCCGTGGATGCCAACCTGCTCCACACCTCGTTTGAAGGCAAGGTTCTGGAAGATCCATGGCAAGGCCCGCAAGAAGATATGTTCCTGCGCACCGTATCGCCAGAAGCAGCACCTGATATTGCCACCCATATCGAAATCGAATTTGAAAAAGGCGATGCCGTGGCCATTAATGGCGTGCGCATGTCTCCTGCAAGCATTCTTACCAAACTCAACGAACTTGGCGGCAAAAACGGTATTGGCCGTTTAGATCTGGTGGAAAACCGCTATGTCGGCATGAAATCCCGTGGTGTGTATGAAACACCGGGTGGTTCGATCCTTCTGGTAGCACATCGCGGTATCGAAAGCATCACACTTGATAAAGCCGCAGCGCATCTGAAAGATGAGCTGATGCCACGTTATGCTGAGCTGATTTACAATGGCTACTGGTGGTCTCCAGAGCGTTTGATGCTACAAGCTGCCATCGATGCTTCCCAAACCCACGTAAACGGCACCGTCCGCCTTAAACTCTATAAAGGCAGCGTCACTGTAGAAGGCCGCCAATCTCCATTCAGCCTCTACCGTCAAGATTACGTGACTTTCGAGGAAGATAGCGTATACGACCAACACGATGCCGCTGGCTTCATCAAACTCAATGCCTTGCGCCTACGCATCGGCAGCCGCCGTCGGGCATAATATCTATCAAAAAGGGGTTGTTTTTCAACCCCTTTTTAGTTCACAGACAAAAAGCGTTTAAATTTAAAATATTATCGCTATGATAGCCTCCACGAGTAACCTAGGCGGAGTAAGATCATGACCATTGAACAAAACCAAGCAGCAGACCGTAGACACCATCAGCAAGAACAACAACGTGAACAGATACGCTTAGCCCTTTCTCGGGAACCATTTGATTTTCCTGCGGAAATTATCCATCGCATTTCCGATACAAGCCTATCCCATCTCCACATACTCACCCATCGCGTCGAGAACCCATTAACCTTAGTAGATGCCTATATCCTGCTGCAAGGGCTTACCGCTGCACAAGAAAGCGGGATTGTAGCCTATGGCTTCTCCCGCGAACAAGTAGAAGTGACCCATTTTGGTGAGCATAGCCTGGGGGCGATAGACAGGCTGCAATCCTATATGCGGCAATGGGCTAATTACACCCCGCCCATGGAAGAGCTTTATGCCATTGTTGCAGGGCAGCCTGCTGAAGCGCTAGGCGCTATTTTTGTTCAACATACACGCCTCACCCCTCAGCAACGCAACACTCCTCATTTTGGCTCCCATACAGAACTCGGCGTGAATAGACTCAGATCACGTTGCCAACTCTGGATGCACGAAGCCTTTGCTTTGGTGGCAGGACGGACGGAAGATGAAGTGACAGCACTCCTAAAAGAGACAGAAAACTTCAGCCGCGCCGAGGCTCTCGCCCGTATCCCAACCGCGCCACAAGCCGAACCAAGCGCTGCACCGTCTGCACCACAAGAGCCTGAAGCCAGCAGCAGCACAAGCGTCGCCGGCTTTAACGTACCTGCACCTGGCTCACGGATTAACCGTAGCAATGATGATAATAGTTTAGGACGGTAGGCATTATGGTTACACTCCAAATACAAAACCCCCTCCTTGACCCGCGCTTAGAAGCACCGGAAGAGCTTTTCGACCCGAATCCAATGCGCAGAGTGCCATTGCCGGATCTTGCGGCAATCTATGCAACAGCCTATCCGCTGACACGGGATGCCATCATTACCCAAGCAGCCGAACTCGGCCTTGATGCATTTGCCATCCGGCGCGACGCACAATTTTCTACGCATCGTTGGATATGTACCATCGCCCTGACAGCAATAACCGAAGTACCAGTGACGGAGACATACAGTTTCTTACGCGGCTATGATAGTTATGAAGCAGAATTACTCGCGCGCGATATCTGCCAGGAATTGGTGGAAGACAGACGATTTGTGATCGGCCTTTTCCAAACCCTGGGCCGCACTATGCACGGCGCATCCTTAGCAGAACTCAACCGTGCCTTTGCATATCATCGCTATACAGAACTCAGCGGCCTTAACCACCCGCAATCTGAAGGGGTCTTATTAGGCCTATCGCGTGAACAAGTGCTTGCACCTCAGTTTGATGCAGCACTTCTGCATACGATCCAAAACATGCTTGACCAACACACGCCAGAAGAAGCCTATAATCAGGCTCTAGCCGCCCTAGCACAACCTGCCCCAACCACGCGCGTAGCACCGCTTAATGGCAGAATCAATCAGGGTTCACCGGATAGTGGGATGGGTCGGTAATCCATAGATTGCAAAAACAAAACCCTCTGAAAGCCATGCCTTCAGAGGGTTTTTGCATTAGGATGCATAGAAACTATTTACGAGCGTCTTCTACAGCATCAGCGATTTCGCCAAGGCCTTCAGCTACGCGCTTGTTCACTACATCGAACGCTTGGATGCTTGATTTAGAAGCAATTTCAGCCAGCTCACGAGCGTTAGACAGGCTAGATTCGATGATATTACGAGCGAATTCCGCTTGTTTAGCAGCGTTAGCTTCTGGGTTATTGCCGTTAGAAATAACGTCTTTTACCAGTTGCAGAGCTTTTTGTGTGTTTGCTTGAGCGATTTCAGCTTGGCGACGAGCAACTGCTTGCAAGCCTTCGGTCACCACTTGGTTCGCAGCAGAGATAGCTTCGAGGTTGTTGCGTTGCGCATTGAAGAAGCCATTGAAATCAAAAGAAGGTACACGGAATTCACCGAAAGCTTTGAAAGCATCAGCGAATGGACCTTTGTTTACATTGAATGCATCAGCAAATGCATTAGCAGCGTTTTTTGCTTGTTGTGCTTGAGCCATAATAATCTCCTATCGGGCTAACTTAATAAATAACAAGTATATTATGCGCAAAACAGGAGGAGATGTCAATGATTTTTTGTGCGTTGCACAAAAAACATCAATCGATTGATATATAACAATAAAGCCAGAGGAAAACCCTGGCTTTGTCATTATATATGGCATTCTATTGTCATTCACCGACTTGATCAGTGTATAACACGAGTATAACCATTATTACAATGGATAGGCGGCGGTTTCTAACTACCGAGCAAACCCAATCCCAGAATTATCCTGCAAACGTTGCTGGCGTTTATTCTTGCGCAGCTCGTTATTTTGATACGTAGGAGCCGCTTGTGCCAAACGCTCTTGGCGCAATTGGTTATTATAAGCAGACTCACGAATAATCTCTTGCGTCATACGACGATCCAGCGGCTCGATGTAATTCACCATCGCAAGCTCCACAGAATAAGCATGTGCTTGTGACGTGATAGTAAGGGTAGCCAGTGCGAGTAAACCTGTAGTGAATGCCTTGCGCATAATAATCTCCTTTTATTCTCTGTCATTACCTTTACTGTAACGCAGAAGATTTAAAGGACGATTAAAAAATAATCACTTAGAGGTTAACGGTTGAAAACAATGCTGCGCAGTGGGGAATGCACGACTGCGCACCTCCTCCGCATATTGGCGCGCAGCCTGGGATACAACTGATGCAGTATCCGCATAACGCTTCACAAATTTCGGTGTAAAATCGGAGAACATGCCCAGCATATCATCCACCACCAATACTTGCCCATCGCATTGCGCGGATGCGCCAATACCAATTGTTGGCACAGAAATACGCTGTGTAATCTTCACCGCAAGCGGCTCTGCAATAGCCTCCAGCACAATCCCAAACACGCCAGCTTGCGTGAGCGCAATAGCATCTCGCAGAATGCGATCCGCATGTTCTTCTGACCGCCCTTGCGCACGGAAACCACCAAGTGCATGGACATGTTGAGGCATCAAACCAATATGCCCCATCACCGGAATTCCGCGCTTTACCAGGAATTCGATCGTCTCAGCCATGTCCTGCCCGCCTTCGAGCTTCACAGCCGTACATCCCGTTTCCTGCATCAATTCCGCGGCATGTTTAAACGCTTGCACAGGGGATTCTTGATACGAGCCAAACGGCATATCCACCACTACACAAGCCTTCTGCGAGCCACGCACCACCGCTGCGCCATGATTTTTCATCATATCGAGCGTGACAGGCAAGGTACTATCCATCCCGTATAACACCATCCCCAGCGAATCGCCCACTAATAGTACATCACAATGCGGATCCAGCAAACGCGCCATAGGCGTAGTATAGGCTGTAAGGCAAACAATAGGGGTTTTCGCGTCTTTAGCTGCTTGCAGCGTTGCGACGGTATTGCGGGCGGATGCCATGATTTATGCTCCTGTTGCAGGCGTAATCGTGCTTGCTTGGTCTGTATGATCACCCAGAGAGGACATTTTCTCAGGGCCGAAATAGATGGATACCATCGTACCCAAGCCTAACTCGCTTTGCAATGTAAAGGTACCGCCCATAATCTCCACCAATTTCTTGGTCAGGGGCAAGCCAAGACCTGTCCCCTCATAGCGGCGGCTCAATTTATTATCCACCTGACCAAAAGTAGACATAGCCTTAGAAATATCCTTCTCTGCAATACCAATACCCGTATCGCTCACCTCAATAATCAACCCGCCCTCATCCGCCAGTTTCGCAGAAAGTGTAACCTTTCCGCCCTCTGGTGTGAATTTCACCGCGTTAGAAAGCAAGTTCAGCAATACCTGGCGCATACGCTTGGAATCGGCTTTGATAATCAAATGCTCTTTCGGAATATTTTCTACCAACTGCACCTGCGCCTCTTCCGCACGAGGGCTTACTAACCGCAGGCACGAACGCATCACCTTATTCAGGTCAATATCTGCCGTATCCACCTCAAGCTTGTCCGCCTCAGCCTTTGAATAATCCAAAATATCATTAATCAAACTCAGCAGATGTGTACCAGAGGCATTAATATCCTGGATATAATCCTTATATTGCGGATTCTGTATTGGCCCATGCACCTCGTCTTTAATGATCTGCGAGAAACCGATAATCGCATTGAGCGGCGTACGCAATTCATGGCTCACATTGGCAAGGAACTTGGATTTCTCCTGGCTCTCGCTTTCGGCCTGGGCTTTAGCAGCCGTCAATTCGATATTGGCCTGATATTGCTTATCCAGCAAACGCTCTGTGCGGCGGGACATATAGAATAATGCCGTATATAACACAGAGAAGAAGCCAATAATCGCCGTCGTCCCAATCACATGGAAATGCGAGAGATAGCCCCACGAATTGGTAATATCATAATAAATTTCAGCAATCGCCTGCGGATTTGGAGTCACCGCATCCGGCCCAACAGGCACTGGCAACGGCACTAACACACGTAAGTAGCTGCCGCCCTGCTGACTGCCAACACCTTTGCCTGAAAGATCCAGCTTGCCCGCACCGATAATTGTGCTTGCAACACGTCCTTGTTTTGCTAGCTTGAATGGGTCTTCTTTTGCCGGAGCCAGGAACGGAATAAACGCAAATACCTTGCTCATCTCCCCTTCCACTTCGATAATTTCCGATCGCTTAGTGGAGAAGAAACGCTTGCCATCTGGCGTAAACACACTGAATTTCACCAAAGGCACATCTTTAAAGAAATACATACCCTCTTGGAAGAACCGGCGGAAATTAGCATCCTGTGCCCACTCCGCTAACGGACGCGACTGGAGTGTTTGCAGCGTTGCCATATGGCGTTGCCAGATATTATTGCTAAAGGATTGAGCAATATTCACACCGCTTTGCTGGGTTGTGTTTTTAATAATCTGATTTGCAGCCACAGAGCGGAAATACAGCCCCACCACTAAAGCTGCTGTCACCACTACCAAAAAACTAACAATATAAAAATACCGTAAATATGCGAGCATGCACTATTCTTTTGCCAAAAGAGAGAAATGATAATGGTTTCACTGTATTATTTTATAAGAAGCGTGCATCAAACAACGACACTATACAAGAATACATTCAAACCACTATACTATTACGATCCACTATAACAGAAATACCAGCCCTACGACAAAGAAAATAATATGATGTTCCACACTTTTATGCAGGATGCATTGGCCGAAGCACATGCCGCATATGCGCGCAACGAGGTGCCTATTGGGGCTGTGATTGTACATAATAAAACCCGTGAAATCATTGCACGCGCGTCAAATACGATGCTTGCCAACCATGATCCAACCGCCCATGCTGAGATACAAGTGATCCGCCAAGCGTGCGCTTTACAGCAATCCATGCGCCTAGCCGATTGTGATTTATATGTTACACTCGAACCCTGCCCCATGTGCGCCCAAGCCATCTCCTTCGCCCGCATCGAACGCCTATACTTCGGCGCCTACGACCCCAAATCCGGCGGCGTCGACAACGGCGCCCGGATTTTCAATGCAACATCCTGTCATTACGTACCGGAAGTATATGGGGGGATTATGGAGAGGGAATGTGCGGAGTTGTTGGTGGGGTTTTTTAAGGGGTTGAGGTAGTGCTAAGCTTACTCCTTCGTACTGACTCACTTTAACATAATTCTTGTCATCCTTTGAACTTGCTGCTCGCCGTCACTGCGAGGAGCATTAGCGACGCGGCAATCCATGTTTAGGGCTTCTCTTTCCTTTATGTAGGATACATGGATCGCCACGCTTCGCTCGCGATGACGACACAACAATAACGTCGATCACGTCCAAGGATGACAAAGCTTGATTTAAATTGAGGAGTACCTACTCCCGATCCCCCTTCAAAACCCGCGCCTTCTCGCGGTTCCATTCTCTTTCCTTAATCGCCTCGCGTTTGTCATGCTGTTTCTTACCGGTTGCGACGGCAATCTCTAGCTTGGCGCGGTTTTTTTCGTTGAAATAGATGGAAATCGCAGCAAGCGTGACGCCTTTGGTTTTGAGTTTGCCGATCAGTTTGTTGATCTGCTTTTTATGCATCAACAGTTTACGCGGGCGGCGGGTTTCGTGGTTGAAATGGCGGGCTTGCGGGTATTCGGCGATATAGGCATTGAAGAGATAAATCTCCCCCCCCCATTTCGCCTGCAAACGCATCATTGAGATTAGCATGGCCAGCACGCAGGGATTTAACCTCGGTTCCGGTCAATATCATCCCCACTTCCATACGATCTTCGAGGAAGTAATCATACTGCGCCCGTCGATTATTCGCGACAATCTTACGGATGAGTGGATTTTGCGGTTTTGGAGCCATGATTCTCACTGTGTTAAAAAAGAATGCGAGGGGAGCATACTAATAGCATACTCACCCCCGCATACGGTCAATTATTTATGCAGCAGCAACCTTTAGCAACTGCATTTGTTCCAGCACTTTGCGGATTTTTACCTTATTGGCATCCGAAGGTTCCACCATCGGCAAACGCAACTCAGGACGGCACATGCCCAGCAAACTTGCCGCATATTTCACCGGCGCCGGGCTGGTTTCGCAGAACATTACGCTGTGCAGGGGCGTCAATTGGTCATGAATCGCCAAGGCCTTCTTCGCATCACCTTCAAACCAGGCATTCTGCAAATCTGCGCAGAGGCGTGGTGCAATATTAGAGGTCACAGAAATACAGCCCAAACCGCCCTGCGCATTAAACGCCAACGCGGTGCCATCATCACCCGATAACTGGCAGAATTCCTTTTTCACGACAGTACGCAATGTGCTGATACGATTTAAATCACCCGTTGCATCTTTTAGCCCGATAATATTCGGCAAACCCGCCAAACGTGCGATGGTTTCATCGGTCATATTAATCACCGAACGGCCAGGGATGTTGTAAAGGATAATCGGAATATCCACCTCATCATGAATGGCTTTGAAGTGCTGGTACAACCCTTCTTGAGTCGGTTTGTTGTAATATGGCGTGCACACCAACACCGCATCCGCCCCCACCACTTTCGCATGGCGGCTCATCATAATAGCTTCTTCGGTTGAGTTGGAACCCGTACCTGCAATCACCGGCACTTTTCCATCCGCTGCTTCAATACATAACTCCGTCATCCGGTTATGTTCTTGATGGCTAAGCGTTGGCGATTCGCCGGTCGTGCCACAGGGCACTAATCCATGCACGCCTTGCTCAATTTGCCACTCCACTAAAGACTGATACGCCGATTCATCGATCTGACGGTCTTTAAATGGCGTAATAAGCGCTGTAATAACACCTTTAAACATGGTTTTACGTCCTATTCTGTCCAATTTTGGGCAAGATTATGGTAATCTTCCAGCAATCCACGGGTTACAGGGCCTACGGTGAAATCAAAATTACCATATTGACCATGAACGCTTGCAATTGGGGTGATTTCTGCAGCAGTTCCCGTTAAAAACGCTTCTTGCGCCTTGCCAAGTTCTTCTGGCAGGAACTTGCGTTCTACCACTTTAATACCACGCTTACGCGCCAAATCGATCACGGTGCGGCGGGTGATACCATCCAGGAAGCAATCCGCTGTCGCCGTATGCAACTCACCATCCACCACCATAAAGAAGTTCGCACTGGTCGCTTCCGCTACATAACCACGGTAATCCAGCATCAACGCCTCTTGGAAGCCTGCGGCTTCAGCCTTATGCTTGCTGAGGGTACAGATCATATAGAGACCCGCCGCCTTGCTGGCTGTAGGCGCTGTATCTGGCGCTGGGCGCTTCCAATCAGCGAAGGTCATTTTAATACCTTTCATACGCGCTTCATCGGAATAATACGGCGGCCAAGACCAACTCGCAATCGCCACATGGATGGTGCTGTTTTGCGCAGAAATCGCCATTTTCTCACTACCACGCCATGCAACTGGACGCACATAGCCTTCTTCAATCTTTTGCGCTTTGATCACTTCTTTGGTTGCCTCTTCCAAATCGCGCACGCTATAAGGAATCTCAAAACCGAGTAACCGGCCAGAAGCAATCAAACGCTCTGTATGCTCACGCAGTTTAAACACCTTGCTGTTATAGACGCGCTCCCCTTCAAACACACAGCTACCGTAGTGTAAGCCATGATTTAATACATGAATCTTGGCATCGCGCCAGTTTACCAGTTTGCCATCAAACCAAATCGTGCCATCACGATCATCAAAAGGGAGAATAGTCATAAAGAATAACCTTTTTTAGTGTGTAAGGACTGCTATTATAGTATGTTTATACGAATTAAAAAGGAAAATTGATAGTATTATGACAGAAAACCCTGCACACGCTTCCAGGCCGCATTTATTGGTGATCGATGACGACACCCGTATCCGCGCGCTTTTGAGTAAGTATCTGCAAGATCAGGGTTTTTATATTTCCACTGCCAAAGATGCCGCCGATGCGCGGCAGGCGATGCAAGAATTTGTCTTTGATTTACTGATTATGGATGTGATGATGCCAGGCGAAACCGGCCTGACATTAGCCTCCACCCTGCGCCAACACAGCCGTGTTCCCATTCTTATGCTCTCCGCCATGGGCGAGGCAGATGACCGGATTTCGGGGCTGGAAAGTGGTGTGGATGACTATATGGTCAAGCCTTTTGAGCCACGCGAACTACTGCTGCGCATTCATAGCATCCTCCGCCGCAGCGCCACACTTGCGGCTCAGAACACCGTACGTATTGGCGAATGGACATTTGATAGCACCAAACATTTCCTCACCCGTGGCGATGAATCCATCGCCCTCACCCAGAGCGAATCCAACCTCCTCCAGCTTCTTGCCACCCATATCAACCAACCGCTTTCGCGCGAGAAATTGGCTGAACTGAGTAGCGGGACGATTAACGAGCGCAGCATTGATGTGCAAATCACCCGCTTGCGACAGAAATTGGAACCCGATCCGAAAAAGCCCCGTTATTTACAAACATTGCGTGGCGAAGGGTATATTTTGCATGGGTAACGTTACCCTGGCTTGCCTTCTTGCATTTACTGCACGATTCTCTTCGTTATTGTGAGGAGCAGTAGCGAAGGAAGAATTCCTCCTAAATATAATGTAGATGGATACGCCGATCAAGTCGGCGTATGACAAAGGAAATTCATCATCGTGAGCGTAGCGCGGCAATCCAGGAGCGGGTTTCTCTATTCTTTAAGTATACACTGGATCGCCACGCCATACCCGCAATGACAATAAGAAAAAGCCCACTCCAGCAACATAAAAAAGGGCGATAGATCAACTACCACCCTCCCTATTCTAAAAAGCAAACAACTACGCGCCTTGCTTAGTGCCACCTAACTTCGCTTGCAGCTTCGCAAGCAGACCATCGACACCTTCACGGGTAGCCACAGAGCCAAATTCTGCACGGTGGGTAGAAATCACGCTGACGCCTTCAGCCACAATATCCAGCACTTTATATTGCTTTACATTATTACCTTGCTGTTTCACGCGGTAATCCACGCTGATAGGCGGCTCACCATTTGGAGATATAATCTGGGTTTGCACCAAAAACTCGCCCGCACCACCATCACGCACACCAATCACGTTGAATTTTTCACCCGCATAATCACGGAAGCGTGGTACATAGTTTGCCAATAAAAACTGACGGTATAATGATATGAATTTCTGCTGCTGCGCAGGAGTAGCCTTGCGCCAGTGCGTGCCGAGTACAAAACGGCCAATCCATTGCGTGTCAATGCTTTGATCAAATAATGCAGAGAGTTTTTGACGGCGGGCATCATCGGATAGGCTGCCATCCTTCAACACACCCAGCACCTTATCACCCATAGTCACGATATAGGCCTTTGCATCTTGCGAACCCGCTTGCGCAGGCGCAATAGCACCCAGTAATACTACCAAAAAGGATAACGCAATGGTTTTCAAAGACTTCAACATATCTACCTATTTCTACTCTACACGCGCACGGTATCTACGGTTTTCCACTTCGCTTTGACGGCGTTGTGCATAGAAGGAACGCACAGTTGCATAAGGATCCAGCGACACACGGTCAATATCTTCGCTCAAATCTAAGAGACGTTCACGTGCATCCACCACTTCCGCTACTTTACGGCCAATCACAATCTTATCTTCTTCCAGATAATTGATTGGATCAGAAAATACATCCACCACCGCACCACCGGTATCACGCACTGAAGACGGGCCAAAAATCGGCCATACGATATACGGGCCGGATGGCACGCCATACACACCCAAGGTCTGACCGAAATCTTCCTTACGCTCTACCAGGCCTTCCTGGCCAGCGATATCAAACAAACCACCAACACCCCATGTCGAGTTAATAATAAAACGCCAGAATGTCACCATAGATTGATGGAAATCACCTTGTAATACAGCGTTTAAGAACGACACAGGCGATGTCAGGTTTTGCAGGAAGTTATGCACACGTTGTCTGCCCCAAGCTGGCATTACAAAGCGGTATGCTTTTGCAGTAGGCTTCAGAATCGCACGATCCAAAACATCATTGAATTTATATACAGCACGGTTAAACGGCTCTAACGGATCACGAATCTCGCAGGCTTCCTGGGTTTCCAGGTCAGAGAACTTTGCATCCGCCGCTTGCGCTTGCACCGCCCCAAACACGCCAAAACTTACTAAAAGAGCCAAGAAAGAAAGATGTCTTATCATAAAACGTACTACCACCATAAAAAATACTCTGTATTCTATGTACCCTCTAGGTATAACCTTTGAAAGTTAAAAAATCATTAGAGCAACTATTTCGCGCACACAATCGCGCAACCGTTGCATTTTAAACACACCAGCCTACCTTCCCTATGCGGCTGGCGTTGCAACCACTAAATACCCCTCTTGGCCATCATATAACGGCACAGTTTTCTGCAACTTCTCTACAAAACCAGCCTGCTGCACTTGCGCAGTCACATAGGCTGGAGAATAGCTAAATGACTGCTGCTGCGCATCAAACCGCACATCGCCTTCTGCTGATTGCGGCACGACAAACGCGATTAACCCGTCCGATTGCAATACCTCACGGAATTGTTTCAACACCCCGACCAGCTCACGCTGATATTGCAGCGAATCGGCCGCGACAATAAGTGTAAAACGTGCATTACCTTTGCGTTCATCAAGATAGGCCTGATAATCTGCTTTTTCTAGCGCATCATAGACAGGTTTATAGGTAAATTTCAGCTCACGCGCTTGCTGTAACATCGCATCTGAAATATCCACCCCAATCACACCCGCCGTGCTGGTATTATTCTCACGGAAGAGTTGACCACACAGGCCTGTACCACAGCCCACATCCAGAATGGATAACGATAAGCCTTGCGGCAACAAGGGATTAACCGCCTCAAATACGTGAATATGCCCACGGTAATTATAACGGCCAACATAATCACTATTATACCCGGCCGCTGCCGCATCAAAAATAATCTCGATGACGCGTAACGGCACACGCGTCGGAGTGACTTTCTGGCCTAATACAGCCAGAATATAATGCGCCTCTTCAATATCAGGATTCAGCGAAAGCGCCTTGCGTAGATTTTCTATAGCATCTTGTTTTTTATCGATTTTCTTTTTAAACAACCCTTCCATCAGGCCGTTTTTTTTCTCTTCTTCCGGGTTTAACAGCTCTTGCTCATATTCATAATGCAGGCACAGGCCCATACCATAATACCCACCCCAGTAATTCGGATTAATCCAACGGGTAATGCGGAAGCGGAATTTCGCATCGTCTACATTGCCACGATAGAAATGATACATGCCAAGCTCATAATTGGTCTTGGCCAGATCTTTCATTTTCACACGGATAACACCGTATTCCTGCTTGCTATTTGCCAGCAACTGCTTGCATTTCTCTGAAATTCTGGCAGGAATCCCCGTCCAGGCTGCTTTATTCGTTATTTTCATAGCGATGAACCCCTATCAATCCTCCAAATTCTATCCTATTTTTTGATAAAAAGAAACTGGAAGTAGTGGGTTACGATTTTTATGTTGTCTAGAGGCTAGCGGGCGTGTATATCAAACCATGTATTCACCTATTTTCTGAGGTTATCATGTCATTTATCGCTGCACGTTTAAGCCGTATTAAACCTTCTCCAACCATCGCTGTTTCCAACAAAGCGAAAGAATTGCAAGCCGAAGGTAAAGACGTGATTGGTTTAGGCGCCGGCGAACCGGATTTTGATACGCCTGATAACGTCAAAGATTTTGCGATTAAAGCCATTCAGAACGGCGAAACCAAATATACCGCCGTTGACGGCACCCCAGCCCTCAAAAAAGCCATCTGCGCTAAATTCAAGCGCGAGAATGACATTGATTATGCTCCAAACCAAATCACCGTTGGAACAGGCGCTAAGCAAGTGTTATATAACGTTATTATGGCAACAGTAAATGATGACGATGAAGTGATCATCCCTGCGCCATACTGGGTGTCTTACCCGGATATCGTAGAGCTTGCAGGCGGTAAACCGGTATTTGTTACCTGCACTTCCGATAAAGGCTTCAAATTACAACCAGCTGATTTACGCAAAGCCATTACTCCTAAAACCAAATGGCTGGTGCTAAACTCGCCAAGCAACCCAACCGGCGCTGGTTATAGCCGTGCTGAGATGAAAGCGCTCACCGATGTATTGCTGGAATTCCCGCATGTGCATGTGCTGGCCGATGATATTTACGAACATGTAGTATATGACGGATTCACCTTCGTCACTCCGGCTCAAGTAGAGCCAAAACTTTATGACCGCGTGTTCACCCTCAATGGTGTGTCTAAATCCCATGCGATGACAGGCTGGCGTATTGGCTATGGCGCAGGCCATCCTGATATTATTAAGGCGATTGCGATTATCCAATCCCAAAGCACCTCAAATCCAAGCTCTGTGAGCCAAGCAGCATCGCTGGAAGCCTTAAACGGCCCGCAAGATTTCTTAAAAGCCCGTAATGAGGCTTTCAAGAAGCGCCGCGATATGGTGGTCAAAATGCTGAATGATATTCCTGGCATCCAGTGCAACACACCTGAAGGTGCGTTCTACGTATTCCCAAGCTGCCAAGATTTACTCGGCAAAACCACACCAGCAGGCAAAACGCTGAAGGGCGATACCGATCTGGTAGAATATTTGCTGGATGAAGCATTAGTCGCCGTAGTACAAGGTAGCGCGTTCGGTGCGCCTGGTTTCTTCCGTATTTCCTATGCAACATCCGATGCTGCATTGGAAGAAGCATGCAAGCGTATTAAAGCAGCGTGTGCGAAGCTGAAGTAACGATACATTTTTCCTCTAAAAATGTATCGCCCCGCTACGCTCACGATGGCGAATAGTGCTTTGTCATTCTTGGACTTGATCCAAGAATCCATCTAAGACCAATAGCATTATTCTTTATTCTACGCTGTATTTTTGCTCTCTATTTAGGATGGATCCTTGGATCAAGTCCAAGGATGACAGCGCCAATATTTTCATGCAAAGAAATATAGATATGAGTAGATGACGAATGCTCTGTGTCATACCGACTTGATCCAAGAATGACGGTATCTACCCACGCTCCCCTGCATACTCCCGCACAATCGCTTCCAGCGTAGCCTTTTTAATCGGCTTGCTGATATAATCATTCATCCCTGCTGCCAAACATGCTTCCTTATCACCCTGCAGCGCATTGGCTGTCATCGCGATAATCGGGATATTTTTTCCCCAGGCATTATGGCGGATATAATGCGTCGCGGCAAAACCATCCATTTCGGGCATATGGCAATCCATAAACACCATGTCGTAATGCTGCCGCGCTAATATATCAATCGCCTCTTCACCATTAGACACAATATCCACCGTACAGCCCAGTTTCTCTAACATACGTTCAGCAAGCTGCTGGTTTGGCACATAATCCTCCACCACCAACACCCGTGCTTTAAGGGGTGTATTGAGATTTGCAGCAATAGCAGGCGCATGTTGCACGGCTTTAGCAGGGTGTTCACTTATTGCGATTGGGAATTCTAACTCAAACCAGAACACCGATCCTTTCCCTATCGCACTCACCACCCCAATACGCCCGCCCATCAATTCTACCAAATGCTTAGAAATCGCAAGCCCTAACCCTGTGCCGCCATAACGGCGCGTTGTGGACGCATCAGCTTGTGAGAATTTATGGAAAATTGCTTGTTGTTTTTCGGGTGGAATACCAATGCCTTTATCATGAATTTCAAACCGTATAGTAGCCTTTCCATCCACCACATGCTGGGTACGGCATAGAATAGTTACGGCCGTGCGCTCTGAGAACTTAATCGCATTCCCCACCAAATTCACCAGAATTTGCCGCAGCCTTGTCGGGTCAGCACGGACAACCTCTGGGATATTACCATCGGTGCGGATCAACAACTCCACCCCCTTCTCTTTCGCCCGTAAATTCAACAACCCTACCGTTTCCTC
Organism: uncultured Rickettsiales bacterium; assembly: GCA_964574415.1. Lineage (GTDB taxonomy): Bacteria > Pseudomonadota > Alphaproteobacteria > Rickettsiales > CAZNNM01 > CAZNNM01. The sequence goes on from CAZNNM010000005.1 coordinate 61,329, forward strand.
AATCAAATGCCGCATATCCACCGGCACAAGCTCTAACCGCACTTCCCCTGCTTCAATGCGCGAGAAATCCAGAATATCGCTAATCAACGCCATCAATACTTCACCCGAACTATGCACTGCTGAGACATATTCTTTTTGCTCAGTATTCAGTGGCGTATCGAGCAACAAATCGGTCATACCAATCATACTATTCATCGGCGTGCGGATTTCATGGCTCATCACAGCCAGAAACTCACTCTTAGCCTGGCTTGCCTGCTCTGCCTTATGACGTGCTTTATTGAGCGCTTGGGCGTAAAGCGCTAACTGGGCATTTTTCTTTTCGAGGGTTTTATGCTGTTCGCTGATTTTCGATAACAACGTCGCCCGCTCAATAGCGCGGTGAACCGCAAGCTGTATGGCCTCTGGCGTCATACCGGATTTCGGCAGATAATCTTGCGCCCCGTTTTTCATCACCTCTACCGCAATACGCTCACTCCCCTGCCCTGTCAGCACCACCACGGGAATTCGCGCTTTTCCAGCCAGTAGCGGCAACATCTGAGTACCCTTCATATCGGGCAGGTTATAATCCAGCAAAATACAATCCGGCCGCATTTGCTGGCAGAAACGTAACCCTGCCTTGCCGCCAGATGCTTCTAAAAAACGGTATTGTGCAACATTATCTTTTTGCAGATAGCGCTTATAAATCTCACGATCCGTATCACTATCATCAATAATCAATAAGGTGAAGGCTTGCTGGTTCATGCTATGTCTCCCTTATATCAGGCGCTATCTTTTTGTGAGACGGTTTGATCCAGAATCACCACATCAAACCAATATTCTTTGAGACGCTGAATCGCCTCCATAAACCGCGCAAGGTCAACCGGTTTCTGCACATAGCTATTCGCCCCTTCGCTATAGCAGGCATGGATATCACGCTCATCAAGCGATGTCGTCAACACCACAACAGGAATAAGCTTCAGTACTTCATCGCGTTTAATCCGGTGCAATACTTCCCGCCCATCCGTACCTGGAAGATTAAGATCGAGCAAGATAATACCAGGACGCTCCGGCGCATTCTCGCCGCGATATCTGCCACGGTGATAGAGAAAATCAAACGCTTCCTCACCCGTGGTACAACGATACACAGGATTGGCCAAATGCGATTTCTGGAACGCACGGCGCGTTGCCTCGAAATCTTCATCACTATCTTCAATAATGAGAATGGATTGTAATTCACTCATCATGATCTCCTCCCAATGTGAAATAAAATATACTGCCTTTATCCAACTCGGATTCCACCCAAATACGCCCATTATGCCGCTCGATGATTTTCTTGCATAAGGTTAAACCCGAACCCGTGCCTCCGCCATATTCCTGCTTGCCATGCAACCGCTTAAAAATGCGGAAAATACTATCATAATGCTGCGATGCAATGCCGATACCATTATCTTTCACATAGAACCGTATGGATTTATTCGGCACTTCCTCATAACCAATTTCAATCCAGCGCTCTGCTTTGTTATTATACTTCATGGCATTGGTAATCAGATTCTGGAATACTTCCGCAACACGCGTATGATCGCAAACCACAATAGGCAATGGCCGTGGTATGCGTATCTCGGTTTGCGTTTCTGTCAAACGCGGCTGCAAAATCGCCACCACTTCACGAATCGTTTCATTGAGATTCACCTCCCGAATCGCGAGCGCCACACGGCCCACACGTGAATAATATAGCAGTGAATCCAATAAACGTTCCATACGTTGACTGAGCTGGGTGAGCGTATGCAATTTCGCCTGCCCAGCCTCATCCAACACCGTGCCGTAATCTTCGAGCAAGAAGGAGGCAAAGTTATGAATACCGCGCAGTGGTTCCTTTAAATCATGTGAGGCGATATAGGCAAATTCATCGAGCTCTTGGTTGCTACGCTCCAGATCATGCATATAATCCTGCAATTCTTTGGTACGGCTCTCCACCAATCGTGACACATGCACATTGCGGGTGATAAGATAAAACACAAAGGCAATCGCCACACCCGTTAAACCCAACCCTAAGAATAATACCAGCCACGAGCTATTCTCCGTTGCTTTAGAGAAATAAATCGCCGAAGGCGTAAACACCACCGTCCATTGCCGCGAGTTGACATCCATCGGCAGGCTATGCACGAAAGGTGGCGGGTTATCGGGATCATAAGGTCGCACCACAGGATGCTCAAGCCGTTGCGGCACATCACGCTGTGCGTGATCACCATAGAATAATAACGTGGCTTCATTCTCATCCGTATGGTCATAGACATGCATACGCATCCCAGAAGCATAATGTTTGGTATACACTCCTTGCTCCAAGAAGGGTTGTAACTCAACCACGCCAATGATCATACCCTGCAATTGTGCCGTTGTTTGCGCAAAGACAGGATGCACAAAGGCAATATGATCTGCCGGAGCTTTTGCGTGGGGTGGAAAGGCAAAAAGGGTGGAAGCCGTATCACGGCGGTTTGTCCGCGCATCCTGTATTGCCTGCTCCACCGCATCAATCGCCAGCAAGGTTTTATTTCCTGGTATACGCTGCAATTCACTCACCGGCACCCACATCACAAAACGAAACGCATGGCGTTTGATGAGAGGCTTTACCAGGCGGGATTGGGTCATATCTGGCGGAGCGGTACGGCTGCCATCGTATAATACCGTCAACATCGAAAGCTCCTGAAAATGGCTATTAAACCAGCCCTCCAGCAATTTTCCTTGTAATATAGCCGTATCCATAAAATTATCCTTCAAACGGCGCATATTCATAGAATACACATAGGAAAACGCCAGGATAGACAGCACTATTCCCAAGCATAAAATCAGCGTGAGTGATTGATAAATCTTTATATTATAACGCGAATATGACAAGGTTCCCAACCTATGAGATTATAAGTGATATACAAAACTATACGATGATTGCGTAAACAATTCATTAAACTAATAGTTGCAACAAAAAATCAATACTGAGAAGCTCGCACATTGTCATTCTTGGATCTACCATGTTTTTTATGTCATTCACCGACTTGATCGGTGAATCCATCCTAAAAGTAATAAAGCCTTTATGTGCGATGGATACGCCGATCAAGTCGGCGTATGACAAAGGAAATGCGTCATCGCGAGCGAAGCGCGGCGATCCAGGGCCTACATAAAGGACAGAGAGTTCGTCCCTGGACTTGCCGCATCCGCCGTAGCTTAGCGAAAGGGGAATCCAAAAATCCATCGTAACAATAAAGCAAGAATACTGCTTAAAAGGGCTTTATATTTTGGATGGATTCTTGGATCAAGTCCAAGAATGACAAGAGTTATTTCAAAATGATCCAGCACCCCCTTGATTCTAGCGTTTTTTCTCCTTATAACTACACTCAGTCTTTAAACCCATAGGGAGAATACCATGACCGTTGCTAAACAAGTATCTAACCCACAGAAATTCCGTGTTGAAACTGATACATTTGGTGAAATTAACGTGCCAAGCGAAAGCTATTGGGGCGCGCAAACTCAGCGTTCGCTGCAAAACTTCAAAATCGGCACCGAAACCATGCCGGTTCCACTGGTACGCGCACTGGGGATTTTGAAGAAGGCAGCAGCCATCACCAATATTAAACTGGGCGTATTGGATGAAAAGCTCGGCAAGGCGATTTGCCAAGCAGCGGATGAAGTGATCGATGGCTCTTTAAACGCGCATTTCCCACTCGTAGTATGGCAAACCGGCTCTGGCACACAGACCAATATGAATATCAACGAAGTACTCTCTAACCGTGCCATTGAGATTCTGGGCGGCGAGCGTGGTTCTAAGAAGCCTGTGCATCCGAATGATCATGTGAATATGGGCCAATCGTCTAACGATACCTTCCCAACCGCAATGCATATTGCCGCCGTAGAAGAAATTCACCATAACCTGATCCCTGGTTTGGAATACTTACAAAAAGCATTGGAAGCCAAAGGTGCTGAATTCAACGACATCATCAAAATCGGCCGTACCCATCTGCAAGATGCAACCCCACTGACATTGGGCCAGGAATTCTCTGGTTATATCACCCAAGTGAAATACGGTATTGAGCGCGTGAAAGCGACATTGCCACGCCTCTATCAACTGGCACAAGGCGGTACAGCCGTTGGTACAGGACTGAACGCGAAGAAAGGCTTTGCAGAAGGCTTTGCAAAAGAAACAGCGGATCTGACTAAGTTGCCATTTATTACAGCTGAAAACAAATTCGAAGCACTTGCAAGCCATGATGCGATGGTAGAAGCATCAGGTGCGCTCAACGTGATTGCAGTGAGCTTGATGAAAATTGCTAACGATATCCGTTTACTGGGTTCTGGCCCGCGTTCGGGTCTGGGCGAATTGCTCCTGCCTGAAAACGAGCCTGGCTCGTCCATCATGCCTGGCAAAGTAAACCCCACCCAGTGCGAAGCGCTCACTATGGTGTGTTCCCAAGTAATGGGTAATCATGTAACCGTAACCATCGCTGGCTCTAACGGCCATTTCGAGCTGAATGTGTTTAAGCCTGTGATTATTTACAACCTACTGCAATCCATCCGCCTGCTGGCTGATAGCGCGCGTAGCTTCACCGATAATTGCGTAGTAGGCATCGAAGCAAACACCAAACGCATCACGCAACTGATGAATGATTCGCTAATGCTGGTAACAGCACTCAATCCGCATATCGGTTATGACAATGCGGCGAAAATTGCTAAGACTGCGCATAAAGAAGGCCTGTCACTCAAAGAAGCAGCGCTGAAGCTCGGTTTGGTCACCGAACAGCAATTCGCGGAATGGGTGCGCCCTGAAACGATGATTGGGCCGCGTTAGGATTTTCATGATGACTGTCATTCGCCGACGTGATCGGCGAATGACAGTAAGAGTCTCAAAACAACGACGACTGCCCACCTTCACCGCTATTAGGTGATGATTTTTTGCGTGCAGATATAGGCTTCTCTCCTGTATAGGTGGCCACCTCACCATCTGCAAACTCTATCTGCAACCGTGTAGATTCCTTTGCTTTTGCAGAAGATGATACCACCTGCCCTGCACTATCGCGCACAATCGCAAACCCGCGTTGCAGTACTTTCTTATAATGCAGGCTTTCCAAGAGCGTTGTTGCAATCTGTAATCTTTGTTCAACACGCTGACAGATAGTGTGATAGCTGCGCTCCAGCCGTGCATAACGCTCCTGCACCTGCTTTTCACCCAGATCGATTTCCTTGCGTAAACTATGCGGCGTTAGGCCGCGTGTGATAAGTTGTAAACGGTGTTCTTGCTTACGCACCGATTGCTGCAACGCAAATTGTATACGTTGGCTGTATAAGGCTAAAGCGTTTTGCGCTTCGCTGATACGATGCGCAGGCGTTTGCAACTTACTGCTACGCGACATCAGCGCCAAATGCTTTTTATCGAGATAGGTAGGCAGCGCCTTATATAACCGCTCAGCCATATCATCAAAACGCTGTTCCTTCTCGCTTTGCATCCGTGTAATAATCCGCGCAATGCGTTGCTCTGTATTACGTAGCGCCATACTTAATTCAGCACGCACTGGCACTGCCATTTCTGCCGCTGCCGTAGGCGTCGGCGCACGGCGGTCGGAGACATAATCAATCAACGTCGTATCGGTTTCATGCCCTACGGCAGAAATAAGCGGAATCTCCGATGCAGCTGCCGCTCGCACCACGATTTCCTCATTAAACGGCCATAAATCCTCAAGCGATCCACCACCACGCGCCACAATAATCACATCCGGCCGTGGCACACGGCTATCCTTCGTGAGACTGTTAAACCCATAAATCGCATTCGCCACTTGGCTAGCCGCCTGATCCCCCTGTACTAACACAGGCCAGAGCAATACATGACGTGGGAAGCGGTCTTGCAGACGGTGCAAAATATCGCGTATCACCGCCCCTGTTGGCGAAGTAATAACCCCAATAATTTCTGGCAAAAAAGGCAGAGGTTTTTTGCGTGCTGGATCGAATAATCCTTCTTGGGCTAATTGCTGCTTACGCTTCTCAAGCAACGCCATCAGTGCACCAACACCCGCCGGCTCAATGCTTTCAACGATTAATTGATATTGCGAACGCCCCGCATAGGTCGTAACACGCCCCGTGCAAATCACCTCCATCCCATCTTCGGGCGTACAAGGCAGGCGTGAGGTCGTGCCTTTCCAGCAAACCGCATTGATGAGGGATTGTTCGTCTTTCAGTGAAAAATAGAGATGCCCCGAAGGCGCAAGCTTATAGCCTGAAATCTCACCCCGCACCCGCACATAGCTAAACGCATCCTCAACAGTGCGTTTGAGCGCGCCTGATAACTCACTGACCGTTAGCTCAGGTTGATTGGTAAGCGGCTGCTCTGGCATTATTCTAGCCATCCTCAAGATGCAGCATCAACGCCATGCCGATAAACACACAAATCACCACCGGTGCCCACGCCGCCAGGCCAATCGGAATCGTGCCTGCCATGCCTAATGCGGAAGTCAAATTCGACATAAAACGAATTACAAACCCCACACCAATCCCGCAACTAATCAATATCGCTGTCTGTCCACGACGCGGAGGCGAAAGCGAGAATGCCGCACCAATCAATACCAATGCCGAAAGCAATAACGGCTGCGCAAGCACGCTATGCCAATAGAGCCTATGCCGAAGCGCTGAGAATCCTGCGGATTTAAGCGTCTCAATAAAAGCAGGCAATTCCCAGAATGACATGGTTTCCGGCGAGGCAAAACTTTCCTGGATTTGGCTTGGCTGAATCAATGTTTTCACCTGATAGCTATCATAATGCTCCGCCGGCGTGCCTGGCGCACTGATGGCCACATCACGAATATCCCAATAGCCCTTATGCAGTGTAGCACTCTCTGCATCGATCCGCTTGGTAAAACGGTTACCTTCATCAAATAAGAAGATAATCACATCAAATAACCGCATATCCTCTTGCGATACGCGCAGCGCATGGATCACCGCCTGGCCTCTATCGTCAGGGTTACTCTGCCGTAACCACAGGCCGGAAGACGACACCGACATCATACTGGTTGCACCGCGTAAATACCGCGCCTCTAATTGCTCATAACGTGTTAGCATCACCGATGAAAGCGGGTTAAACACGGCTAATGTCAGTGTACCCACTACAAACGCAGCCACAAGCGCCGGTGTGAGAAACTGCCATACCGAAATTCCCGCCGCCCGTGTAACTGCCAGTTCGGAAGTACGGGTTAAACGCGTGAACGTCAAAATAGACGCCAGCATAATCGCAAACGGAATCACCTCTTCCAACCGGCTCGGCAGGCGCAAAAAGCCCATCTCCAGAATAGCCGTAAGAGTCTCAAAACAACGACGACTGCCCACCTTCACCGCTATTAGGTGATGATTTTTTGCGTGCAGATATAGGCTTCTCTCCTGTATAGGTGGCCACCTCACCATCTGCAAACTCTATCTGCAACCGTGTAGATTCCTTTGCTTTTGCAGAAGATGATACCACCTGCCCTGCACTATCGCGCACAATCGCAAACCCGCGTTGCAGTACTTTCTTATAATGCAGGCTTTCCAAGAGCGTTGTTGCAATCTGTAATCTTTGTTCAACACGCTGACAGATAGTGTGATAGCTGCGCTCCAGCCGTGCATAACGCTCCTGCACCTGCTTTTCACCCAGATCGATTTCCTTGCGTAAACTATGCGGCGTTAGGCCGCGTGTGATAAGTTGTAAACGGTGTTCTTGCTTACGCACCGATTGCTGCAACGCAAATTGTATACGTTGGCTGTATAAGGCTAAAGCGTTTTGCGCTTCGCTGATACGATGCGCAGGCGTTTGCAACTTACTGCTACGCGACATCAGCGCCAAATGCTTTTTATCGAGATAGGTAGGCAGCGCCTTATATAACCGCTCAGCCATATCATCAAAACGCTGTTCCTTCTCGCTTTGCATCCGTGTAATAATCCGCGCAATGCGTTGCTCTGTATTACGTAGCGCCATACTTAATTCAGCACGCACTGGCACTGCCATTTCTGCCGCTGCCGTAGGCGTCGGCGCACGGCGGTCGGAGACATAATCAATCAACGTCGTATCGGTTTCATGCCCTACGGCAGAAATAAGCGGAATCTCCGATGCAGCTGCCGCTCGCACCACGATTTCCTCATTAAACGGCCATAAATCCTCAAGCGATCCACCACCACGCGCCACAATAATCACATCCGGCCGTGGCACACGGCTATCCTTCGTGAGACTGTTAAACCCATAAATCGCATTCGCCACTTGGCTAGCCGCCTGATCCCCCTGTACTAACACAGGCCAGAGCAATACATGACGTGGGAAGCGGTCTTGCAGACGGTGCAAAATATCGCGTATCACCGCCCCTGTTGGCGAAGTAATAACCCCAATAATTTCTGGCAAAAAAGGCAGAGGTTTTTTGCGTGCTGGATCGAATAATCCTTCTTGGGCTAATTGCTGCTTACGCTTCTCAAGCAACGCCATCAGTGCACCAACACCCGCCGGCTCAATGCTTTCAACGATTAATTGATATTGCGAACGCCCCGCATAGGTCGTAACACGCCCCGTGCAAATCACCTCCATCCCATCTTCGGGCGTACAAGGCAGGCGTGAGGTCGTGCCTTTCCAGCAAACCGCATTGATGAGGGATTGTTCGTCTTTCAGTGAAAAATAGAGATGCCCCGAAGGCGCAAGCTTATAGCCTGAAATCTCACCCCGCACCCGCACATAGCTAAACGCATCCTCAACAGTGCGTTTGAGCGCGCCTGATAACTCACTGACCGTTAGCTCAGGTTGATTGGTAAGCGGCTGCTCTGGCATTATTCTAGCCATCCTCAAGATGCAGCATCAACGCCATGCCGATAAACACACAAATCACCACCGGTGCCCACGCCGCCAGGCCAATCGGAATCGTGCCTGCCATGCCTAATGCGGAAGTCAAATTCGACATAAAACGAATTACAAACCCCACACCAATCCCGCAACTAATCAATATCGCTGTCTGTCCACGACGCGGAGGCGAAAGCGAGAATGCCGCACCAATCAATACCAATGCCGAAAGCAATAACGGCTGCGCAAGCACGCTATGCCAATAGAGCCTATGCCGAAGCGCTGAGAATCCTGCGGATTTAAGCGTCTCAATAAAAGCAGGCAATTCCCAGAATGACATGGTTTCCGGCGAGGCAAAACTTTCCTGGATTTGGCTTGGCTGAATCAATGTTTTCACCTGATAGCTATCATAATGCTCCGCCGGCGTGCCTGGCGCACTGATGGCCACATCACGAATATCCCAATAGCCCTTATGCAGTGTAGCACTCTCTGCATCGATCCGCTTGGTAAAACGGTTACCTTCATCAAATAAGAAGATAATCACATCAAATAACCGCATATCCTCTTGCGATACGCGCAGCGCATGGATCACCGCCTGGCCTCTATCGTCAGGGTTACTCTGCCGTAACCACAGGCCGGAAGACGACACCGACATCATACTGGTTGCACCGCGTAAATACCGCGCCTCTAATTGCTCATAACGTGTTAGCATCACCGATGAAAGCGGGTTAAACACGGCTAATGTCAGTGTACCCACTACAAACGCAGCCACAAGCGCCGGTGTGAGAAACTGCCATACCGAAATTCCCGCCGCCCGTGTAACTGCCAGTTCGGAAGTACGGGTTAAACGCGTGAACGTCAAAATAGACGCCAGCATAATCGCAAACGGAATCACCTCTTCCAACCGGCTCGGCAGGCGCAAAAAGCCCATCTCCAGAATAGCCGCAAGCGGCACTTCTTTATTATACGAACGGCGGATAAGTTCCATCCCATCCAATAATAAAATCATTGTGCCAAGCACACCAAGCACGATGATCATGCATAGTAGAAAATGCCGCCCGATATAAAAGGAAAGGGTAACAGGAAACTTCATGATTGCGTGACCAATGGCCCAGTATACTGGTATTTAAGCTTCTTCTGATAGGTCAGAATATAAAGGCTTACGGCTGTAATCACAACAATAACCCCGTACATCCCAAGTATCGCATTCGGATGACGCGCCACCACATTGGCCATGCTGACACCGAGCGTAATCACCATAAATGCCATCGCAATGCCCACACATAAACGCTTCCATTGCCCACGGCGGTTAAACTGGCCGGAAAGTAAGGCAGAAAGCGCAATGAAAGTCATCATGAGATTATAAAGCGGCCAGGTCAACCGCTGATGCCCTTCAGCACGCAATTGATCATAGATTTCCTCATCTTTTTTATCAGGGAAGAATAACTCCGCCAAATAACGCTCCTTCGGATCGCGCGAGCGGTCTTCTGTTTCTTGCGTGAAGCCTGCCAGATCAAGTGTATAACGCTCGAAATACAGCAAAGATAACTGATGCGAATCCGCATCCACCTCCTGACGGTTACCATTAATCAGCTCGAATTGTGGCCCTGCTGGCGTTTTAAGCAAGCGCCCCTCTTGCGCCATCATCGTCACAGGTGCTTTGAGATTACGGTTATCATGCACCAGCAAACCCTCCAGCATCCCATCATCTTTGCGCTTATCAATGTAAACAGTCAGCCCCTTAATCGGCGTGTTAAACACCCCTTCCTGCAATAGCATCGAGGCATAATTATCACGAATATAGGCCTGCATATCTTTAAATTCACGATAGGACACGGGCATCAAATACAGCGACACCAAATACCCAAACGCCGTAATACACCCAGCCAAAATCAATGCCGGCTTCGCCAGCCCCATGCGGCTGATCCCTACGCTTTTGAAAACAATCATCTCACTGTCCATCACCAGCTTATAATAGGTAAACAACACCGCACAAAACATCGCCACCGGCAAAATCACCGAAAGCAGTGAAGGCACCAGCAAGGCAGAAAGATAGACAAACGAATAGACACTCAAGCCACGATTGACAATGAGATCAATAAACCGCAATGACTGCGTCAGCCATGCAATGCCTGTTAGCGTAAGCGTAATAAGCATTAAAGGTGTTAGCAGGTTGCGAATGATATAGCGTGTATAGCAGTAAAGCATCATAGGAAGCTATGATAGAGGGTTGAAGATAGATTGGCAAGAGGAAGAGGCACGGCGGTATCGTGGCGATACATGCGTCCTACATAACAGCCCCTGGATCAACTATGGCTTTCACTCTTGTCATTCCGGGCTTGACCCGGAATCCACCCAGACTGGCGCTTCCAAATTCAATTCTATAGATCACGCTGCCATAACAGTGGATCCCGGATCACGTCCGGGATGACAACTATCAATAGGGTAGGCAGCCCTACAACAACACCAGCCAAGCCCCATTGCAACCAAAAACACCTCAATAACGTTAATAATTTAAAAAATACAACCATCCCCCTAAAAAACCCTATCTTTTTTCTGAAAATTCTGTATAGTACGCCCCTTATTCGATCGAAAAGGACGTAAAAACAATGACAGAGCTTCGTAATATCGCCATTATTGCCCACGTAGACCATGGCAAAACCACCTTGATTGACACTATGCTGCGCCAGAGCGGCACATTCCGCGAGAACCAGAATGTGGATGAGCGCGTGATGGATAGTAATGACCTGGAAAAAGAACGTGGTATTACGATTCTTGCAAAATGCACCTCTGTAAACTGGAAAGACATCCGTATCAACATCATCGACACCCCAGGACATGCCGATTTCGGCGGTGAAGTGGAGCGTGTACTCTCTATGGCCGATGGCGTATTGTTGCTGGTAGATGCCGCAGAAGGCCCGATGCCACAAACCAAATTCGTACTGGCTAAAGCGCTGCGTCTGGGCTTGAAGCCAATTGTAGTAATCAACAAGGTTGACCGCCCTGATGGCCGCCCTGAAGAAGTAATCGACGAAGTATTCGACCTGTTCGTAGCGCTCGAAGCTAATGACAGCCAATTAGATTTCCCAGTGCTTTATGCATCTGGCCGCGGCGGTTGGGCAGCATTAGAGCTGGATGCTCCGCGTGAAAACCTATCGCCATTAATGGATAAAATCGTTGAACACGTAGAAGCGCCAAAAGTTGATAAAGACGCGCCATTTGCGATGCTCGCAACTATTCTGGAATCCGATCCTTTCCTGGGCCGTATTCTGACTGGCCGTGTCTATAGTGGCCGCGCAAAAGTGAACACTGCTGTGAAAGCAATCAACCTGAAAGGCGAGAAAGTAGAACAAAGCCGCCTGACCAAGCTGATGGCATTCCAAGGCATTAACCGTGTGCCGATTGAAGAGGCGGAAGCGGGTGATATTATCTCTATCGCAGGTATGGTGGAAACCTCTGTGGCAGATACCATTTGTGATATGGCGGTTGAAGAGCCGATTCGCTCTACCCCTATTGATCCGCCAACAATGGCGATTACCTTAAGCGTAAATGATTCACCACTGGCAGGCCAGGAAGGATCCAAAGTAACCTCTCGTATGATCCGCGACCGCCTGTTCCGTGAAGCAGAAGTAAACGTGGCGATCACCGTGAAAGAATCCGAAAATAAAGATGCATTTGAAGTGGGCGGCCGCGGGGAATTACAACTCGGCGTACTCATCGAAACCATGCGTCGTGAAGGCTTTGAGCTTTCTGTATCCCGCCCGCGCGTACTTCTGAAAAAAGACGAAACCACCGGCCAAACCTTAGAGCCGATTGAAGAAGTTGTGGTGGATGTGGATGAGGAATATAGCGGTACTGTAGTAGAGAAAATCTCTCTGCGTAAAGGTGAAATGCAAGATCTGCGCCCATCAGGCGGCGGAAAGACCCGTATCGTATTCCACGTGCCTTCACGTGGCTTGATCGGTTACCAAAGCGAATTCTTGACCGATACACGTGGTACGGGTGTGCTTAACCGTTTGTACCATAGCTATGCGCCATATAAAGGCGAAATCGAAGGCCGTCGTAACGGCGTGTTGATTGCGATGGATCAAGGTGAAGCAGTGGCTTATGCAATCTGGAACCTGCAAGACCGTGGCTTTATGTTCGTGAACCCACAAGAAAAAGTGTATCAAGGCATGATCGTTGGTCAGCATAACCGTGATAATGACCTGGAAGTCAACGTCTTACGCGGCAAACAATTGACCAACGTACGTGCCTCCGGTACCGACGAAGCGATTCGCTTAACCCCGCCAAAGAATCTTTCGTTAGAGGAAATGATGTCCTATATCGAGGAGGATGAGTTGGTAGAAGTTACGCCGAAATCCCTGCGCCTGCGCAAGCGTTTGCTTGATCCAAACGAGCGTAAGAAAGCTAGCCGCGCTAAGAAAGCGGTATAATGAGTAGGCATTTTGTATGCGTAAGAGAGCTTTTCCTCTACTGCGCTACAAAAACCACTTGACAGCAGGCCCTCTGATCCGTATCGTCCTGCCAACTTTTGAGGTGTAAGATGCCAGAAAATGACGACTTACCATCGCTGGAAGCTCTTGAAAAAAGGCTAGAAAAAGCCCAAAAAGAGCAACAAGAAGAACCCGCAAAAGGGGAGGATATCCCTGGCGGCGTGGGTATGGCGATGCGTGTGGGTATAGAATTAATGGCGGGCGTTGGCGTCGGAATGGGCGCTGGCTACTACCTTGATAAGTGGCTGGGCACTGCTCCTTGGCTTTTCCTTCTCTGCTTTGTGCTTGGCACATGCGGCGGAGGCCTCAATATTTACCGGATGTTTGTGAAATCCACAGCATCAGATAACACAGATGAACCTAAGTAAGCGATTGATATGTCTAATCCATTAGAGCAATTTAAGATTAAATACCTCACCGATTTCGCGCCTGTAGCGGGTATGAATCTGAATTTCAGCAATTCATCCTTATTCATGGTGATTGCCGTGGGCCTGATTGGCCTGTTTATGTGTTTAGGCATCCGCGAGCGCGCATTAGTGCCAGGGCGTTGGCAATCGATGGTCGAATTATCCTATGAGTTTATTGCCAACCTGCTGAAAGATAATGTCGGCCCTGAAGGTAGTAAATATTTCCCATTCGTATTCTCCTTATTCATGTTTGTGCTGTTCTGTAACCTACTGGGGATGTTCCCTTATGCATTTACCGTAACCAGCCATATCGTTGTAACATTTGCACTGGCTGCGCTGATTTTTGTATGCTTGGTGACGATTTCTCTGGCGCGTCACGGCCTGCATTTCTTCGCATTCTTCCTGCCACATGGTACACCATGGTGGTTGGCGCCGATGATGGTTGTTATCGAATTCTTCGCGTATTTGGCGCGTCCAGTAAGCCTGTCTGTTCGTCTGTTTGCGAACATGCTGGCAGGGCATATTTTGCTCAAAGTAATTGCTGGCTTCGTGATTGCATTAGGTGTGTTCTGGGGTTGGGGGCCTTTGGCTTTCATGGTGGTGATGTCTGGTTTTGAGGTGGGCGTTGCCATACTTCAAGCGTACATTTTCGCTATCCTGACCTGTGTATACCTGAATGATGCAGTGCATCTGCACTAAAGCGCTTCTGCTTTAGCCGTACATGTCGTCGAGCGGCGGCTCATGTAGTTTTACTACACATCGCCTTGCTCTCCTAGTGTACAACTAAAACAAAAACGCTTACGAAATTCTAACGGGCATCCGCCCCGCAGAGGACTTTATTATTAACCGATTGTTCCAGAGGAGAATACTATGGACGGAGAAGCTTTAAAATATATCGCAGTTGGTCTGATGGCCTTCGCTATGCTTGGCGCTGCACTTGGAGTAGGTAACATTTTCGTTGCTATTCTGAATGGTGTTGCTCGCAACCCATCTGCAGAAAACAAATTGGCGAAATACGCGTTCATCGGTGCAGGTATGGCGGAAGCTATGGGCCTGTTCGCGATGGTGATCGCCTTCATGCTGATTTTCGGCTAGAACGCTTCCCTTTTCGTCGTAGGCGTCGTCGAGCCGCAGCTTGTGTAGGTTTACTACACGGCGCTTTGCTCTCCTAGCCTACAACGAAAATGAAACCGTTCTTCTAGGAATTTAGGTTGTTAAACAACCAATGGTGTGCTGTTATTTGGCCCATGTATGTGGGTAGGTAAAAGCGAAATAGCAGCACATCGTTTTCCATATGTAGGTATAGGGCGTTTGCAGCCTCTATCGCACGAAAAATTACTGCAAACACGAGTTATCTTGTCATTGCGTTTAAGGACACTGAAATGCCTCAGTTAGACCTCTCTACCTTCCCCTCGCAGCTGTTTTGGTTGGCGATTACATTTTTGGGATTATATTTATTGATGGCGCGCAAAGCATTGCCGACAGTGCGTGAAGTGCTGCAAACCCGCCATGAACGCATCAATAGTGATTTAGAAAAAGCTGCCGCTGTCAAAGATGAAGCAGAAAGCGCAAAACAGAATTACACCTCTGCCCTGCAAACTTCACGTGCAGAAGCGAACCGTCTATTATCCGATGCTACACAAAAAATTAAAGCCGATGCGCAAAGCCGCCATGCACAATTGGATGAAACTTTGGCGCGTCAAATCGCTGAAACCGAAGCATTGATGGAAAAAACCCGTCAAGAAGCGCTGGTGCGTATGCAGGCGGTTTCTGTGGAACTGTCACAAATCATCGTTGAGAAGCTGGTTGGTGTGAAAGCTGATCCTTCTAAATTACATGTGGAATTAGGAACCGTTAACAAGGAGCAACGTCATGTCTGATCCTAAATTTTGGGTAGGTGTTGCGTTTGTTATTTTCGTAGCACTGGTATTTAAAACAGCAAAACGTTTCATTACTGGCGGCCTGGATTCGCGTGGCGCGCGCATTAAAGATGAGCTGGAGCAAGCTGTAAAACTGCGTGAAGAAGCACAAGCAATTTTGGCATCTTACCAGCATAAGCAAGAAGAAGCACTGCGCGAAGCAGGCCAAATCGTAGAGCAAGCGCGTGCTGATGCAAAGCATATGGTTGAACAAGCGCATGAGGATTTAGAAGCCGCCCTCAAGCAACGTGTTGAGAACGCGATGAAGAAAATCGCGCAATACGAAACAAGCGTCATGCAAGATGTCAAAAACACGGCTGTTGATCTGGCGATCAATGCAGCACGTCAATACATCACCAACGAGCTGAGCAAAGATAAAGAACAAGAAATCATTGATCACACGATTGATGAAATCACCAAGAAATTTGCGCTAAATTAAGTACTAATGTTTTAGAAACCGCCTGATTACATTTGTATCAGGCGGTTTTTTTACATCTTAGACCACACTTTATACGTTATTATTTTATACTTTTCACAACCCATGCAGGGGGAGCATGATGCGGTTTCTGACGGTATATGTATTGCTTATCGCCATAAGTCTCCCAACCATCGCGCACGCCTCGGCTTGGCTGCAACCCAAAGGCAAAAGCCAGCTTTTCTCCACCAGCTATTACTATCGCAGCCATGAATATGCCGATCCTGCGGGTTATCTCTGGCCGCAACAACGTTTCACCAAATGGGAGCAGGTCTTCCAGTGGGAATATGGCTTACGCCATGATATCACCTATGGCATTGCCCCACGTTTAGGCTATGCTCTACAAAATGGCAGTGGCAGCGTAGGCGATTTAGCCTTTACAGGGCTAGAACTCTTCCGACGCCAGAAGCTCTGGCAAGGGCAAAACTCCATTCTCTCCACCCAAACCTCCGTCATCATGCCAGGTATTTATAACGACACACAAACCGCATTGCTCGGCAAACGTAGCACTGATTACGACATGCGCATATTGCTCGGCCACAGCATGCCTGATAACGGCCTCTATCACTATATCAACGCCGAACTCGGCTATCGGCTGCGCAGTGGCGATGTGGGAGATGAAATACGCGCCGAACTCACCAGCGGCTATCGCCTCAGTGAGCAATGGACACTGCTACAGCAACTCTTCCTCACTCTTTCTGCCGCTGGCACACAGGAGGATATGCCCTCCCTCGTAGCCGTCAGCCCAGCCGATTATAACCTTGCAAAATACCAGCTTTCCGCTGTCTATGATGTAAACGAAAACCGCTCTATCCAACTCGGCGTCACGCAAGATCTATGGTCACAAAATACCGGCCAGGGAACAGGTGTGTTATTTTCTGTATGGTATAGGTTCTAATCATGCAGCATGATCTTCGCACCGAACAAGCTTGCTGGCGCCTCTACCGCGCAGCGCCGCATCTATCAGCGTATAAGCTAATGAGCGGCTCTTATACGGCGCGCGCATGCCTTATGGCACTGTGTATCTTCGCCTTTTCGCTCTATCTTATCCCAGGCCTGGCCCTGGCGAGCTTTATTTTCCTGCACTTGTTCTATATGGCCAATGTCATCTTTAAGCTGATTTTAGTCATCACCGGAGCCGTGCAAAAGCGCCTCTCACATCGCCAGGCATCAGATATTACTCCTCTGACGGATACTGCATTACCGTGCTATACCATCCTCGTCCCCCTCTTCCAAGAAGCCGCTATTGTTAGCCAGTTAGTCGATGCATTACGCAAGATTGACTACCCCAAAGACCGCCTGGACATAAAACTCATCGTCGAAGCCTCCGATCCCGACACTCGCACGGCATTACGGGCATTGGAATGTGAAACCTATTTTGAGATCATAGAAGTCCCCTATTCATTGCCTCAAACCAAGCCCAAAGCCTGTAATTACGCCCTGCAATATGCTAAAGGCGAATTCGTCACTATTTATGATGCCGAAGACATGCCCGACCCACAGCAATTGCGGCGCGTTGCAGCTTTCTTCCGCCACTATCCGCAAAACATTGCCTGCATTCAAGCCAAACTCAATTATTATAACCATAACACCAACCTCCTCACCCGCATGTTTGCCTATGAATATGGCATTTGGTTTGAATATATGCTGCGCGGGCTGGAGGCGATGCACCTGCCTATTCCGCTGGGTGGCACCAGCAACCATATCCGCCGCAGCGTACTAGAAGAACTGCATGGCTGGGATCCTCACAATGTCACCGAAGATGCCGATCTTGGCATACGCATGGCACGCTTTGGCTATCAGGTAAAAGTGGTAGACTCCCTCACCGAGGAAGAATCCGTCATTTCCTGGTCTGCCTGGCTTAAACAGCGCACACGGTGGATTAAGGGCTATATGCAGACCTATTTAGTCCATATGCGCGACCCGATAGCCCTGCATCGCAGCATCGGAACCGCTGGTTTTGCCGGCTTCCAGCTTTTTGTAGGCGCGCCAGCGCTTTTATTCCTATGCGGCCCGATTATGTGGGCTAGTTGGCTGATTTTAGGGCTTTTTGGCACGTGGTTTGGGGTAGAATTGCCGGAATGGGCACGGATTGTAGCGATTGCCAATCTCTGGATAGGCCTGGGCTTAGGCATCGCCCTGCCCGCCTGGATATGCCTGACCTTCCGTTGGAACAAAGATATAATATACTGTATATTATATCCTTTTTACTTGATAGGCCATTCGGTTGCCAGCTTCCGCGCCATCGGCCAACTCTTTACCCGCCCGTATTATTGGGATAAGACCCAACACGGCCAAATTAGCCTTGACAAGGACGTGTAAACCTTATACATCTGTTTCTCCTAAAAGATAAGGGTAGGATATTATGCAAGTACGTAGCTCATTGAAATCAGCAAAAACCCGTGATAAAGACTGCGCAGTCGTAGTACGCAAAAGCAGAACCGGCAAACGTCGCGTTTACGTTATCAACAAGAAAAACCCACGTTGCAAAACACGTCAGGGTTAGTTTCTGCGGTTATTGATATAAGCAAAAAAGCTGCCTGGGAAACCTGGCAGCTTTTTGTCTTGCTTTTCTAGGTCGTCATCGCGAGGCCTTTAGGCCGTGGCGATCCATGAGGCCCATGTTTTTCATGTCATTCACCGACTTGATCGGTGAATCCATCTAAAAGATATAAAGCTATATTTATTGTGATGGATACGCCGATCAAGTCAGCGTATGACATAACATGTACATAAGGAATTATTTCACAATAAACCCCTATCCTACAACGTAATATTCACCCGCGTATTCTCCTGCACCTCTCCCACTGGCTTCGCTGTTTCGGTATAAGTCGCAATCGGAAGTGATACCACAGGCAGTGGAATTGCACTATCCTCCGTCTCAAACATCGTCACTGGCGTGCTATTATCGAGCGGCGTTAAGCTCACCGGAAGCGGCACAGCGCTCTCTGGCATGGTTTCGGTATCCAGTATATTGAGCAAACTCAGCGTAGGATCGCTATTTAATTGGCTGATAATATAATTATAGCGGTCTGTAGGACTCACTACCGCCGGCCCTGCCGCATTGCCAGGGAGGTATTTAACATTGCTAAAGGCTATCAGCGTTTCATAAGGAAGGACAATGCCCGTTTCTGCATCATCGGTCAGCAATTGCGCTAAGAATGCACTATTGGCCGCCGGATTGGTGGTGAGGCCACTGGCTTGAGTGATATCACGGTTAGTCAATGTTTTAGGATTCTTGAGGTTATTATCCCCACGCGAAGCCCCCACTGCACCAGGCACAATAGTCACTGGCAGGCGCCCAATAGCAGCGTCCGTTACACCAGACATCGCCGACTGTATGGCAAGTGTTGCCGCCGGGGCTGGAACTGTGGTTACAGGGTTTATAAGCATTCTCGCCTCACGCTTATATTAGTGTTTTTGCTTTATTTCTGAAGTAGGAGTTCGAGGCGATGTGTAGTAAACCTACATGAGCCGAGAAACGACGCCCTTCAGGAATAAATGAAAAATACTAATGCACACCTCTATGACTGATAGTATATACCATTTTTATAAAAACGTCAAATTACAGATAGTTAGAAATGCCAAGTGGCAATTATGCACTATTATGCCACTGAGGGTTGCAAAGAAGCGATGCGTTATTAATGCCTAATCAGCGCATGGAAAGAAATGGCTTACTCCGCCAACAATTCCTTCACCAACGCATCCAACCCATGTTGTCTAACACGGCGCAAGCGTTCGGCGCGTAGAATAGAGGTGACTTTTTGCATACTGCCTTCGATGCTATAATTCACCATGACATAATCATATTCTTCCCAATGGCTGATTTCATGCTCAGCCTTGGCCATACGGCCACGAATTACTTCGTCACTATCCTGCCCACGGCTGCGCAGGCGGCGTTCCAGTTCTTGCATAGAAGGCGGCAGAATAAACACGCTCACCAAATCTTCACGCGCTTTCTCAGCCAATTGGTGAGTACCTTGCCAGTCAATATCGAACAACACATCACAACCACGATTCAGCGCCTCATCCACTTTTTGGCGTGGCGTGCCATAATAATGGCCGAATACTTCCGCATATTCCAAGAACTCACCCGCTTCCACTTGTGTGAGGAAGGTTTCTTTATCCATGAAATAATAATCGATCCCATCCTCTTCTTGCGGACGCTTCGGACGGGTGGTGGCTGAGATGGAAAGAATAAGGTTAGTATCCTCAGCTAATAAAAGCTTAGATAGCGTCGTCTTCCCAGCACCGGATGGCGAGGAAAGCACATACATAAAACCACGGCGTTTTACTCGAGGTGTGTGCATAATAACCCTTGCTAAATTGATCGGTAGGTTACACACTATTACCTCGAAGTGCAAGAGGCTTTATAGGGGGAAACATGCCCATACCACAGACGATACTTATCACGGGAGCAAGCAGTGGCTTGGGGGCATCCCTAGCCCTATGCTATGCACGTGGCGGTAATACCCTCTACCTCACTGGCCGCGATCATGACCGCCTGGCCAATGTCGTCACCAGCTGCCGCGAACGTGGCGCGACCGTGTTCTCGTCCTGCATCAATGTCACAGACCGCAACACATTAGGCGAGTGGATTCTGGCAATGGATAGCTATCAGCCCATTGATTTAATCATTGCCAATGCCGGCATCTCCGCAGGCACAGGCGGAGGCGGTGAAACCCATGAGCAAGTTGAGCGTATCTTTAACACGAACCTGACAGGCGTGATGAATACCATCCACCCCATCATCCCCCGTATGCAAAACCGTAAAAAAGGGCAAATCGCGCTGATTAGCTCCCTAGCAGGCTTCCGTGGCCTACCAAGCGCACCGGCCTATTCTGCCAGCAAAGCGGCAGTGCGTGTCTATGGTGAAGGGTTACGTGGAGAATTAGCGCAGTATAATATCGGCGTATCCGTGATCTGCCCAGGCTATATCACCACACCGATGACCGAAGTCAACAACTTCCCTATGCCATTCCTGATGACGGCCGCTAAAGCTGCCTTCATCATCAAAGACCGCCTCCAAAACAACCCTGCCCGCATCGCTTTCCCGTGGCCGATGTATTGGCTTACTGCTTTTATGGGCGCATTACCACCGTTCTTAACCGACGCAATTTATAACCGCTTGCCGGCAAAGCCTAATACGGTAGAGCAAGGGGATAGGTAATAGGTTAGGGTATTATTGGGCACTAACTTATTGTGAAACTCTCGTTTGGTTTCAACATTGTCCTCCTTGGGCTTGACCGGCGTTATTACATGGCTCTCGTCATTGCGAGGCCACAACGTGGCCGTGGCAATCCATCTCTATGATTTCCTCGTCCTTTATGTAGAAGAAATGGATCGCTTCGCTTACGCTCGCGATGACGGTGCTGTATACCCTCTGTCATTCTTGGACTTGATCCAAGGATGACAAGATACATTCCTTCACGTAGATAGGAGTAGATGACGACAACACAATGGGTTAGTCAACAAGACACTTGATCAGTGAATGACAAAGTATAAATAGCAATATCTAGAGCGATGGCTCCCGCCCATAAATAACATCTAAATCAATATAACCATACACAAACGCCAAATGCAGCATTAATGTAAGCACCAGGGCGATAAGCGTTGTAATCACAAACTTCCTGAGCAGCATCGGCGATTTGGGCGCACTTGATGCCTCGCCAGGCTTGCGATCAGGGTCTGGCTTCGCCCCAAATGGCAGGACGGTGAACAACACCATCCACCAAATGAGGATAAAAATGAAGAAGGCACCAAGAAGAGTCATAATTATTTACTACCAGAAGAACCTACTAGGGGCTCATTATTAGCATTCCGTGCTTCCTGAACTACCTGCACCCATTGTTCGTAAGATCTGGGCTTCGAAGCCTTCACCTCGTCTTGTGATCTACGGATAGATTCATCCAGTTCTTGTTGTTCTCTCTGCTGCCTTCTCACTTGCTCAGCAAAACTTGACGGCCTCACAATAGCTATGCTTGTTCTTTCAACAACATCATCAGTATCCGGCTCTACCGCAACCTCCGGCCCATCATCGTCATCAGGAAACTCAATTGCATCCTCTGAAGAATGCAAGCAAAAGAAGCCTCCACATTCTTCTTCAAAACGTTTCTCAAACGCCTCATCATCCTGTTGTGGAACAGAAGGAGCCACATATACCGTATCTGGCTCCTTTGTAGATATTACCCTACTATAGGGGCTGTAATCCTCATCATCACTATCCACTGCCACGTTTCTAGATACTTTATTATCTAAAACAAATGGCAATGGCGCTAAACCAGACGTTTTCTCAGCACGAGGTTTGAGAACACTGCTGGTAACAGGGTTCTGAGAATGCTGAACTGGAGCAGGAACAACCGTAGGCGTAGACGGCACTACATCATGTAGATCATCCATGAGGAAAAGCGCACCATATTCTTTATAACTTGTCATACACTACCTTTACTCTCCCTTATATTGACCATCCCTGATATTTTCTTACATTAGGTGGAGACCCCACTCTCTCTGTCACAACTCTTTCAGCCCCTTCCGGCTCTGGATGATCAGGATCTGCTATATCTACCTCTGTTCTACCCTCTTCAAATGCAGATGCCCAGCTTTTTCTACCACCATTTGGGATATTCACAGGCGCAGTTTTGGGTATTGTTGCTAACCAGGAGGAGACTGAGAACTCTACATTGGGCGCCTTCTCTGATGGCTCTGCCTCTGGCTGCGCAATCACTGCTACTGGTTTGGCAACAATAGGCCCCTTCAGCTCCTGCACCGGCTCTTTGCCTGGAATATAGATAGGCTCCGATATTGCATGCTTACTGCCTTGTGTATATTTACCTTGCGATCCCTTGCTCATAATACACCTCTTTCACAATTAACCAAGTCATATAACGTTAGTTAATATCCATACCCCCAGCAATCTCTTTTTTGTTACAGTTTTATTACATACATAATCTTCCTTTTTCTACAAATATTTCGTACACTAGCGATATGTTTTGGCCTGATATCATCGAACTCTCCCAATTCTACCACTCCCCGCTTGGGATGATTGCCAAGCGGAGGATTCGTGCTGCGATGCAAGAATTTTGGCCGGATGTGACACAGCAAGAAATATTAGGCATTGGGTTTGCCACGCCCTATCTCTCGCATTTTTCCCATGAAAACAACCGCATTATGGCCCTCATGCCAGCCGCACAAGGGGTGATGCATTGGCCGGAACATGGCGCTAATGCCAGTTTCATCGCCGATGAAAGTGAAATTCCCTTACCCGATAATTTCATTGACCGCGTCGTTCTTATCCATGCGCTGGAATATACCGAACAAGCCCAAGCGCTGATGCATGAAATCTGGCGGATTTTAGCACCAGGGGGGAAAATACTGATCATCGTTCCCAACCGTCGCGGCATGTGGGCGCGGATTGATGGGACACCCTTTGCCTATGGCCAACCGTTTAGCACAGGTCAGCTCATACGCCTGCTGCGCCATACGATGTTCGTACCACTGGAAAGCCGCACCACACTATTCGTGCCTGTCAGCACATCACGTATGGTATTGCGCACAGAATCGATCTGCGAAACTATCGGCAAGCATTTCTTGCCACCTTTTGGCGGTGTATTAATGATGGAAGCGGAAAAACAGATTTACGCCGTCAATTGCGAACGCGCACCGCGTGCGAAGCAAAAACGGATATACATCACTGCACCTAATCCGATTGTGCCGTTTTCTAAGAAATGATGGGATATTAAAGATAGGTGTCAAACACCAACTTGATCGGTTGTTACACCGCTCCTTGTCATTCCGGATCAGGTACTGACTGATTTGTTTTCAAGCATTGTCATCCTTGGACTTGATCCAAGGATCCATCTTACTAATAAAGGCAAGAATGTTGCTTAGAAGAGCTTTATGTTTTAGATGGATTCTTGGATCAAGTCCAAGAATGACAAGATACTGTAACGCTTAAGCACCAAACCCCACAAAAAACAATTGGCCGCCCAAGGGCAGCCAATTGCATTGTCTGGATCGTATCCTTGTAACAGGACTACTGATTCACCACGGTCACACCGCGACGGTTTTGGCTCCATGCAGATTCATCAGAACCAAGAACCGCTGGACGCTCTTTACCATAGCTGATGGTAGAAACGCGGTTAGACGCAACGCCCAGAGTGATCAGATAGTTACGCACAGCGCTAGCACGGCGGTCGCCAAGTGCTAAGTTGTACTCACGTGTACCACGCTCATCCGCATGACCTTCGATAGTGATGGTCACTTGTGGATGCGCTTGCAGCCATGCAGCTTGACGCTCTAATGTATCTTGGCCTTGAGCGCTCACGGTAGAGCTATCATAACCGAAGAATACACGGTCACCCACATTCACAGCCAAGTCAGCTTGTGTGCCTGGGGTTGGATTACGTGGATAGGTTTCGCCATTGATTGTAACCGTATCGCTACCTACACCCAATGTACCATCACCTGTTGTAGCACCTGTGCCAGCACCTTTTTGGTCTGAGCTACATGCAGATACCAGCAATACTGCCAGCAAGCATACTAAAACTCTGTTTAACATAAAAATCTCCTTGAATCACTCAAAACTATTGGTTCACAACCGTCACAGCACGACGATTTTGGCTCCACGCAGATTCGTTAGATCCTAACACAGCAGGACGCTCTTTACCATAGCTGATTACAGCAATACGGTTAGCCGCAACACCAGAGTTTACAAGGAATTTTTTCGCAGCATTCGCACGACGCTCGCCGAGAGCCAAGTTGTACTCACGTGTACCACGCTCATCCGCATGACCTTCTAGAGTGATATTCACACGTGGATTTGCTTGCAACCATGCAGCTTCACGAGCCAGTGTATCTTGTGCTTGAGCGCTCAAAGAAGAGCTGTCATACGCGAAGAACACACGGTCAGCAGCACCCCAAGGAGCGTTTTGTACACCTTGTTCACCAATGCCTGCACCCGCATTACCGAGGTTACCAGCACCTGCACCAGCGCCAGCGTTTTTAGAGCTTGTTTCGCACGCTGATACCAATACCAAAGCGCACACACATACTAATAATCTGTAAAGCATTTGCTTTATCTCCATTATACATTATTTATTATAAATTTCTTAATACTTTTAAGCAGCTTAGACGCTTTACGCCCCTAATTTCGCCCTATGTTTGGAGTAAATAACATAGTCCACAAATCTTGTATAGTTCTATACATCGCTTAAAGTAACGCTGTGAATGTTATTTTTAGCACTGATGCAAGAATGTCGCACTGTGCCTATAAGGTCGACACAGACTAGGCTTTTACGTCAAAACTACCACTATTAGTGGTAGATATCCCATCATATATCTCCTGCGATGGCTGCACAGGGAATTGCGCCATGACTTGAAAGTTCAGGCCCCCTTTAAGCCCAGTGATACTCAACGCATCACTAAATATCGTAAAAATATCGACTTGCATATCCTTAGGCAGGGAGGTGTGACTACGGATAAGTAAGTCAAAAAAGCGTTTTTGCTCCTGTTTGCGCACTAATCCATCAAACTGCAATAACCCCACACTTTGCAATTCCACCTCAACCACA
Organism: uncultured Rickettsiales bacterium; assembly: GCA_964574415.1. Lineage (GTDB taxonomy): Bacteria > Pseudomonadota > Alphaproteobacteria > Rickettsiales > CAZNNM01 > CAZNNM01. The sequence goes on from CAZNNM010000005.1 coordinate 86,998, forward strand.
AACCTGGCATCTTGCGAGCCTTGCTGCTGGTTTTTTCCCTCTTGATCATCACCACTACGAATAAACATCCGCGCCTGATGCAATTCCTGCCCGTCATAGACAGGGAAGGCTAGCGCCTGCCAGTTATTTTGCAGCGGGGTGGTGAGTTGTGTTGCAGTATCTGCAAAGGCTGAGCGTAATGTCGATATATCTTGCGTCAAACGCTCCAGCAATTTATCACGCCCTGTACGCTGCAAGAATTGCGTCACCTGCGGCCCCAGCCATTGCTGCACATCACCCGTACGCACCGCCGCCATAAAAGAAAGCACTTTAGCGCCAAATTGTTTATCAGGCATAGGGAGTATATTCTGCAATATCTTGGGAGCATTCTCTTTTTGCGTATCACGCACCACCGCCACTAACTCTTTAAGCGCAGGCCAGTCTTGTAAGAGGCTTGGTAATGGTTGCGGCGCTGTGGCATTTTGTGCTGCCGGTGTGGGGATCAGAGACTGCAAGGACAATGTCAGCGTAGAACCCGTCGGCAATGTGGTTTCGAGAGGCAGTTTGATAATACCCAGCGCTGTTTTCACCACCGTATCCCCTTGCGCCTCTGCCCCAATCACCTGCCCTGTCAATAAAGGCACCGTAGGCTGGCCAGGCGTTGGCTGCACGGTAAGTGGGATAGAAGGCGTAGTAATAGGAGCTGTAGGCGTTGCCGAAACAGGCGATGTGGGCATAGCACCCGCACGCTGACCATAGGCCTGCAATCCTGCCGTTGTTGTAGGAGATGGCGGAGTAGTCGGCAATGCAGGATTAGCAGCAGGTTGCGTTGTCGTAGTCTGCGCAGATGCAACATTGAGCGAGACAATCTTCACCTCAGCCACACTCCCTGGCCGATACAGATTCGCCTGTTGCTTTACCACTTGCTCCGTATTCACCGAAGCCGAAAACGATGCCAATGGGCTAGTAGGCACAGTAGAGGAGAATTGGCGGATAATATCCGCCACACCTTTAGCATCCGGCGTCGTCACAATCGCCTGCAGCACTTGACCGGTTTGTGGAAGCTTCAGATTGGTTTGCGTGGCAGGCGCTGTGTTGGTTGCTTGTGGTTGCTGTTGCGTGCCTTGGATTTGCGCTTGTGCTTGTGGGGTGGCACGGAAAATAATGTCATCTTGCGATGGGGTAACATTCACATTGGTAGCAGCTTGCTGTGGTGTGGCTGCACTCGTAGGCGATGCAGCCTGCGTAGGAGTATGCACCGTTGGCGGCGCACCATTCACAGAAACCAGCTTCGCCTCAAAATGCGGCGTATTACCCAGCACCTGTAACAACACACTATCCCCAGGCTTCAGCGCCACCGCATTGCTCTGCACCGTAATCGGCCCACGCGGGCTATCCAGCACCACATTGCCTTTACCATCCTGCGTTTTAACAAGGGCTTGTAGCAAACTATCTTTAGGCAGGCTTAGCACCGCTCCTGGAATATTGGTCAGTATATTCGTCCCAAAGGATGACGTAGCCGACACATTCGGCACACGACCGACAGAAGGCGAAGGCACTTTAGGAATGTCGATCATAACCTACCTGTATCTGTATAGTTAGAGGGACTAGGGATTGGGGGCTAGGGGTTAGGGAAAGTCGAGGATTTACTATATAACCCTAATCCCTAGCACCTAGCCCCCAGTCCCGCATTTAAATTTGCCCCACCGTTTTAATATGCACCTTCGGATGCACCTCCGTTTGCGACATCACTACTGTTGATGGGCGGAAACGTTCGATGATGGAGCGAATATACGGGCGGATCATTGGGCTTACTAACAGCACCGGAATCTCCCCTTTAATCGCCTGCTGCTCAAAAGCTTTTCGCACCGTTGCAATAAATTCCTGTAGCTTCGTAGGCGCCATTGAAAGCTGGCGGTCTTCACCCTGCCCTACGATACTTTCCGCAAAGCTTTGCTCCCATTTTGGTGAGAGGGTAATAATTGGAATATAGCCTTCTGCATTAGCATAGCTATGGCTAATCTGCCGCGCCAAACGCGTGCGCACATGTTCCGTAAGCATAGTTAAATTACCTGTGCTTTTTACATGCTCAGAAATAGCCTCTAGAATCGTCGGCATATCGCGAATAGAAATCATCTCCGACAGCAAGTTTTGCAGGATGCGCTGCAAGCCTGTAATGGTAATGTGGGATGGCACCAAATCACTCACCAGCTTCTTATGCTCTTGGCCGATATCATCCAGCAGTTTCTGTGTTTCGCTATAGGAGAGCAATTCGGTGATGTTATCTTTAATCACCTCGGTAAGATGTGTTGTTAACACTGTCGGCGGATCTACCACTGTATAGTTATTAAACAACGCCTCTTCACGATGCGATTCAGCGATCCATTTCGCTGGCAGGCCGAAAGCAGGCTCGGTCGTATCCTCACCTGGGATCGTAATCGTTGCACCACGCGGATCCATCACGAGTAACATATCCGGCCGGATATCCCCACGCCCGCATTCGATATTTTTGACCTTTATCACATAACTATTGGTCGCCAATTGCATATTATCCTGAATACGCACCGATGGCATAATAAAGCCCATATCGCGCGCCAATTGCTTGCGCAATGCTTTGATTTGATCGGTCAGCTTATGGCCTTTTTGGTAGTTAATCAGCGGCAATAATCCATAGCCCAATTCCAAGCGCAAACTGTCAATATGCAGCGCTTCAGCCATCGATTCATCTTCTGATTTCTCTGCCTCTTTCGCGCCACCTTCGGCTTCTGCTTTTGCTTCAGCCGTTTGTGATTTATTGGTGCGCCACATATACCATGCAATAAAACCTGTGATCATCGAGAGCAAAATAAAGGGGACAGCTGGCATAGCAGGAATGGTTGCCATAATAAATGCCAGCCCAGACACAATCCCCACCGCTTGCGGGAAGCGTCCTAACTGATGGAATACCGCCTTCTCTGCCGAACCGACTACACCCGCTTTCGATACCAAAAGACCGGCAGCGGTTGAAATCACCAATGATGGCATTTGCGATACCAGACCATCACCAATCGTCAACACTGTATAGGTACGGAGCGCATCGCTGAACGCCATATCACGCTCAACCATACCGATAATCATACCGGCAATCAGGTTAATCGCTGTAATCAACAAACCTGCAATCGCATCACCACGCACGAACTTGCTCGCACCATCCATGGCTCCAAAGAAAGTACTCTCATCTTCGAGTTCTTTACGACGTTTCTTCGCGGTTTCTTCATCAATCAAACCGGCAGAAAGATCGGCATCAATCGCCATTTGTTTACCTGGCATCGCATCCAAGCTAAACCGTGCAGATACTTCCGCAATACGGCCCGAACCTTTGGTGATTACCACAAAGTTAATAATGGTCAGAATCCCAAATACGATGGCCCCAATCACCACCGAACCTTCCATCACGAAACTACCAAACGCCTCAATCACATGCCCAGCAGCAGCCGTTCCCATATGACCTTGCGAGAGAATCAATCGTGTAGTGGCAATGTTGAGTGAAAGCCGGAGAATAGCGGTTACTAAGAGAATCGTCGGGAACACACTGAATTCAAGTGGCCGCTGGATGAATAGCACAGTGAGAAGAATCAACACCGAAATCGTAATCGAAATACCGAGCAACAAATCGAGCATTGCCGTTGGCACAGGCATCAACAGAACAATCAAAATGCCCAAAATCGCAATCGCGAAAAACACATCACCAAAATTACCCAGTTTCTTGAAACTGGATTTGACATTATCAGGAAGATCAAACTGCAATGCTTTGGACTTGGCCATGGGTTACTGTATTGCCTATAGGTGAATGAAGGTAGTTTATATGATGTTGTTGGGAGTGTCTAGAGAGAAGGGGCTAGGGACTCGGACACATCTTTCATCCCTAGTCCCCCAATCCCTAGTCCTGAGCTAACAGCGACATAGGGGGCTGACTCATTTTGAAATTTTGGTTGTTCTTCAAGCTTTGTCATCCTTGGACTTGATCCAAGGATCCATCGTACTACTAAGCAAACATACTGCTTAGAAGGGCTTTATGTTTTGGATGGATTCTTGGATCAAGTCCAAGAATGACAACAATTATTGCAAAATGAGTCAGTACCCGACATAGTGTCGCAGTGACATTCCCTCCAAAATATTCTACACTGCCCCCATCATGATACCAACTACCTCTTACACAAACGCCTCCCTACTCTGCATCCTGCGCTGGATTGCGATTATCGGGCAAAGTGTTACCATCCTCACCGTGCATTATGGCATGGGTATTACCCTGCCTATTGTGAATATGTTCGTGATGGTTGGCGTACTTATCGCGCTTAATCTGTTCAGTCTCTATAGATTACATAGCGGCAAAATGCACAGCGAACGCGACATTGCGTTGCAGCTTACCTTGGATGTGCTGGTGCTGGCAGGGCAGCTTTATTTAAGTGGCGGCGCTACGAATCCTTTTATTAGCCTTTTTCTCATCCAAGTCGTTATCGCTGCTGCGCTGCTACCGCGCCGTTATATTTGGGGGTTGGTCGCGCTGACGATTCTCTGCTATATCACCCTCACCTTCTATTATACCCCCATCCCCCACATGCACCATCACATGGGAGGCACGACAGGTTTCTTCAACATGCATCTGCATGGCATGTTGATTGGGTTTATTCTCAGTGTGGTGCTGATTGCCTATTTCGTCGTAAAAATGGCGCATAATATCCAAGAACTGCGCGATAAGGCCCGTGTGGAAGAACATGTGATGAAACTTGGCCTGCTCTCTGCCGGTGCAGCCCATGCGCTTGGCACGCCACTTTCTACAATTGCCGTTATCGCCCATGAACTCGAACGCGATCCAACCTCGCATGAACATATCAACATGCTCGTCACCCAGGTGAAACGCTGCAAACATGTGGTGAGTGATATTCTGGCAGCCTCCGGCCATATGCGCGCCGAAGAAGCACATACCATGCCGCTCAAACACTATCTCTACGATATGACCACCGCCTGGGCAACGGGCCATGCTTCGGTGCAGGTGCAGTGCCAGTATAACGGCAATCACAATCCCACCGTGCTTGCCGAAAAAATTCTACAGCAAGCCATCACCAATATCCTGGATAATGCACTCGAAGCACATGCAAGCAGTATTCTTGTCGATACGCATTGTAGCGATGATGAACTTATCCTCACTATCACCGATAACGGCCAAGGGATTCAAGATACTATCCGCGATCAACTCGGCACAGCCTATATCAGCACCAAAACAGAAGGCAGCCATGGGCTTGGCCTGTTTCTTTCGCGGGCAGTGATCCAGCATTTTGGAGGACATTTTACTATTACACCGTTACCCCACGGCACACGCGTCACCATGACCTTGCCACTTGCGGCAATTTCTGTGGAGGCATGATATGGCACGGATTCTCCTCGTCGATGATGATCACGATTTTTGCATGGTGATGAAAACCGCACTCAGCAAACGTGGCTATGAGGTTACCACTGCCCATAGCGCCGAAGAAGTTAATTGCGAAGAACCCTATGATTACGCCGTCATCGACCTCAAAATGCCGGGCAGTTCTGGCCTCAAACTCATTCCCGTTTTAGCTACACAACAACCCCACCTCAAAATCCTGATGCTCACCGGCTATGCCAGCATCGCCACGGCTGTAGAAGCCATGAAACTGGGGGCGTGGCATTATTTAGCCAAACCTGTTCATGCAGATGATATCGTCCAAGCCCTTGAAGGTGAAAATACCGAAACGGATATCGAAGAAAACCCCACCCCCGCCTCGATGCGTGAATGGGAGCATATCCAGCAAGTGCTGGCCGAAACCGATTTTAATATTTCAGAAGCAGCGCGTAAATTAGGGATGCACCGGCGGACATTGCAGCGGAAATTGCAGAAACGGCCGTATAGGTAGTCATCCTTGGACTTGACCGGCATTGCTACATGGTTCTCCGTCATTGCGAGGAGCGATAGCGACGCGGCAATCCATGCTGATGACTCCGCAACCTTTTATCTAGGATATATGGATCGCCGCGCTACGCTCGCGATGACGGTGCTGTATACCCTCTGTCATTCTTGGACTTGATCCAAGAATCCATCTAACATACATAGCATTATTCAAAGCTGTATTCTTGCTCTCTGTTCAGGATGGATCCTTGGATCAAGTCCAAGGATGACACGATACATACCTTCACGTAGATAGGAGTAGATGACGAATTATTCTGTGTCATACGCCGACGTGATCGACATTGTTACATAGCTCTCTTTCTTGTCATTCCGGGCTTGCGTAAGTCTTGCCGTAGCTTTAGCGAAGGCAGAACCCGGAATCCACCAAGACTGGTGCTTCTAACCAGACTATTATCGTTCACGCTGCCATAACAGTGGATCCCGGATCACGTCCGGGATGACAATAATACCCCCCCTTACCGTCCACGCCGCTCATCTATTTCATGCAACATCCGCGCTAATTCTTTGCGCTCTTCTGCATTTAATGTCTTTGCCACTGCCACTAACACATCTGACATATCGCTATGTAATGCTTGTTTAGCGCCTTGCATTTCTGCGAATGTGGCGCGCAATGTTACTTCATCGAATACATCAGCAGATAAAATAGCCTCTATCTTACGGCGCTCTTGTTTCATCTGTTTGCGCTCATCTTTTTGGCGCTCAAAACCCCCTTTAAACAAACGCACCACTTCCGCTTTTTTCTCATCAGCAATGGCTAAACGTTCAATGCGCTTTTCAAAATCATGAAAACGTGGACGGTCACCACCCCCACGATGATGCATCGGCGAAAATGCATAACCTGCTACAATACCAATCAGCAATACATTGAGTATAACCGATAAGGTGAAAACGGTTTTTTGGCTCTTTTTCATAATACATCCTCATCACTATACAACACTTCATCCACCACACCTGTGTTTGCTTCTGCCGTACCATAAAGCTGCACCCCAGCAATATAGCCCACAACCAACATACCACAGAGCGCCAATGCTGGCCGTGGCAATAACACTTCGCCTAATATCTCCCGTATCAACCCACGCCAGGTAAACGGCCGTATTTGTTCAACACGCGCTGCACGCGCAATAATACGGTCTGCAAGATCATCGCTATGGGGCACTATAGGACGTTCGTAGCTATCCATGTTTCTTCTCCTGAAGCATGAGCTTCACATTTGCTTTGGCGCGCATAAGCAAGGATTGCAACGCCTTGAGCGGGATGTTCATTACATCCGCCGCTTCTTTATTACTTAACTCTTCGTAAAACGCTAAATTCAACGCCGTGCGCTGACGTTCTGGCAATTGCGCAATCGCATGTTCTAATTGCTGTTGCTGACGCGACTTAATCAATTGCTCTTCCTGATTCTCCGTTGCATCTTCACTGTCTTCCTGCAATTCTAAACCTTCTGGTTTACGCTTTGCATCCAAACAGCGATTGACGATAATACGGTAAAACCATGTCGTAAATCGTGCATTCTTGCTTGCATCCCAGCGCGAGGGATGTTCCCATAACGCCACAAACGCCTCTTGCACAATATCCTCTGCATCATCACGGCTATTCATAAAACGATAGGCCAGCCGGTAAAATGTCGAGGTGTGACGGCGCACCAGATAGGCAAATGCCTGGCGGTTGCCCTGTTGTATGGCTTCCAGCAATACAGTATCTGCGCTATCAGGTGTGCATGTCACAGTTTAAGCTCTACTCAGGCTTTGGCACATGATGATCCGCGCGCGGGCCATGATGTCTGCCACCTTTACGCGCCTCTGCTAATACTTGGCGCTCTTCTTGTGTCAGCTGAGAGGCTACATCGGCAATACGTTCAGTGCGTTTTGCTTGAACCGTCGCAAATGCAGCATTGATCTCTTTGGATTTTGCTACGTAAGCCGCCTTATCAAACTTCGGCGCTGTCATAATCGCTTTTTGCTCAGTGAAGAGTTTTTTGAGCTTTTCACGCTCTGCTTGGCCCTCTTCACGGCCTTGTTCCATGGATTTGCGCACGAGTTCCGCTTTATCCGCCGGAAGTTTAGCAAGCGCTTCCTCAAAACGTCCACCAGGCTTGCCCTGTTGAGCGTCACGCGCCATTACAGGCGATGCCGCTAGAACCATGCCCAGTGCCGTAAGTGCCAATAATTTCTTCATCATAATCTCCTTTGTTGTGAGGTAGTATAATCTTTATACGCCCCCCAAAGCAAAACTCTTCGCGTGAAGAAGAAGAAATTTATATGAGTCTGATTTTGCAATGAATTGTTCTCTTGTCATTCCAGCGAAGGCTGGAATCCAGCGCAATGATGTGAACGTAGTGAACGCTATATTATCACTTTATGTTTAGAGGACTGGATCCGAGCCTTCGCTGGGATGACACTTTCCTACCCCCTAAGACGCCTTCTTCTTCAACGCCCGCCATGCAATATCATTGCGGTAGAATCCATCCGGCCAGTCAATCGCTTTCACAGCCTTATAAGCCTGCTTCTGCGCTTCTTCGATGGTCTTAGCGGTTGCCGTTACCCCTAGCACACGCCCCCCCGTCGCCAGGTATTTACCATCCTTATATTCCGTACCCGCATGGAAAACATGCACACCTGGCAAGGCATTAGCCACTTCAATATTACGGATCTCAGTGTTTTTCTTATAGGCATTCGGATAACCATTGGCCGCCATCACCACACAGACTGCCGCATCATCATGCATTTCGACCTTACGGCCCGCTAAATCACCTTCTGCACTGGCTAACAATATCTCCACGATATCAGATTTCAAACGCTTCATCAGCACTTGCGTTTCAGGGTCACCAAAGCGCACATTAAACTCCAACAGTTTTACGCCTGCTGCCGTAATCATCAGCCCAGCAAACAACACACCCTTAAACGGCGTGCCTTCTTGCGCCATACCTTTTACAGTCGGCTCAATAATCGCTTGCATCACATGGTCTTGCATGGCTTGGGTAAAGATGGGCGCAGGCGAATACGTCCCCATACCACCGGTATTTGGCCCGGTATCACCATCACCCACGCGCTTATGATCCTGCGCGGAGCCAAATGCCACCGCATTTTGCCCATCCACCACCGCAAAGAAGCTCACTTCCTCACCATCTAAAAACTCTTCTACTACAACAGAAGCCCCCGCAGCCCCGAAACGGCCACCCAGAATATCATCCACCGCATCGCAAGCCTCTTGAATGGTCGTCGCAACGATCACACCTTTACCCGCTGCCAATCCATCCGCCTTCACCACAATCGGTGCGCCATGGAGTTGGATATAGGCTTTTGCTTTTTCTGCATCGGTGAACTCGCTATAAGCCGCTGTTGGCACATGGTATTTATCGCAAATGCGCTTCATAAACCCTTTAGAAGCCTCCAGCTTCGCCGCTGCTTTGCTTGGGCCGAATACTTTTACACCCGCTGCCACTAAACGATCTGCAAGCCCTGCTGCTAATGGCGCTTCTGGGCCGATAACCACTAGGCCGATATGCTCATCCTCACAGAATTTCAGCACTTGATCATGATCATCGCTATCAATCGGCGCCGTTTCAGCCCATTCGCGCATACCACCATTGCCTGGCGAAACATAAAGCTTCTGTGCTAGAGGTGATTGTTTTATCGTATATAATAACGCATGTTCGCGGCCGCCTGAGCCAATGAGTAAAATATTCATTGCTTTCTCCTTATAAAATCGTGGCCATTATAATCGTTTCTTAGCAAAGGAAAAGGGAATATTCATTTCCTTTGCAGTGTCATATGTCAACTTGCACAAGCCCTGCCATAGCTTTAGCGAAAGGGGGAAGCGGCACAGCCATATTAACCTCCCTCTCAATGGTACTGACTCACTTTGAAATAACTCTTGTCATTCTTGGACTTGATCCAAGAATCCATCAAAAACCTAAAGCCCTTCTAAGCCGTATTTTTGCTTGTATTATTTAGGATGGATCCTTGGATCAAGTCCAAGGATGACAAAACTTGAAAATAAACAAAAATTTCAAAATGAGTCGACATCCTCTCAACCAGACAGTTGCTTTCCACATAAAAACCTTTTATGGTGCTGGGATTATTTTATTTTTATGGCCCCCATGAACAAGTCATTATTTTATAGTCTTTTTATTAGCATAGCGCTCATTTCCTCTGCCCAAGCACAAGAGACAGATAACAAACAGCCTGCGCTTATTTCGGCTGAAAATATTCATTATAATCAAGATACCAAGACAGTAACCGCCGAAGGAAAAGTAGAAATCGTCCAGGGTGACCGGATTTTGATGTGCGATAAACTGATCTATGACCAAAGCTCTGACCGGATCAATGCACAAGGTAACATCAGTGTGTTAGAAGCCAGCGGTGATGTATTTTTCGGTGAGAAGCTAGAATTGACCGATAATATGAAACGCGGCATTATTCAACAATTCCGCGCTCGTTTTGCCGATAACTCGCTGCTCGCCGCCACCAAAGCACGCAGACCGGATGAAAATACCCTCATTATGCACAAAGCCGTCTATTCGCCCTGCCCCGTCTGCCGCGATGGGAAGGATAACGAAGCATTGTGGCAATTAAAGGCAGATGAAGTCAAGATTGACAATGCAAAACAACGTGTTACCTATGATAACGCCTTTTTTGAAGTGAAGGGCGTGCCGGTATTTTATACCCCGTATTTCTCCCATGCCACGCCTAATGCTCCACAAAAAAGCGGTTTCTTAATGCCGACTTACCGGACAGAAAGCACACTTGGCAATACCATCCAGCTCCCGTATTACCTTGCGATTAACCCAAGCATGGACGCCACCATCACTCCGATTCTGGCCACCAAAGAAGCCCCTGTCTTATTAGGCCAGTTCCGCCAACTAACCACCACAGGCGGCTATGAATTGAATGGAAGTGTGACCAATCCTGTACAGCGTAATGCCGCTGGTGATGAAATTGACGGGCATGAATTCCGTGGCCATATTCAAGGTAAAGGCCAGTTTGAATTAAAAGATGACTGGGATTGGGGTTTTGATATTAACCGTGCATCTGACGATACCTATATGCGCCGTTATAATTTCGGCGATGAAGACCGTCTCACCAGCCGGCTTTTTGCTGAACAGCAAAAAGACCGTAATTATCATACTATACAAGCCCTCTCTTTCCAAGGTTTACAGGCCGATTACGACTCCGACACCAGCCCATGGGTAACACCTTATGCTAAAAGCCATTGGGAAGGACTCGCCGGATTTAAACAATCACGCTGGTCTGTCGATAGCAATATTCTTGCCCTTTCCCGTAATGAAGGCGTGCAAAGCCGTCGTCTTTCGGTGACTACTAGCTGGAATATGCCCCATATTACCCGCACCGGCCATGTGCTAGGCTTACGCACCAGCGTACGCGGAGATGCCTATTCGCTGGATATGAGCGAAGAAAACACCATCCCTGGTGATCCTGATTATAAAGGCATTGAAGGCCGCGCTATTCCTGAAGTGGAAATGGATTGGAGCTATCCATTAGTGCGCCAAGGTGAGAATGCGCGCGTGATGGTAACACCGGTGGTGAACACTATCATCAGCCCTTATGGCAATAATCCTAACGACATTCCAAATGAAGACAGCCGCGTCACCGAGCTTTCGGATGAAAACCTGTTCAGCCCAAGCAAGTTTACGGGTATCGACCGCGTTGAATCCGGCCCACGTGTAAATTATGGTATCCGCGCAGATATCCAAGGCAATAAAGGCCAGAACCTCTCTATGCTCGTCGGCCAAAGCTATCGCACCCGCACCGATGCCAACTTCACCGAATATAGCGGGCTGGATGATAATATGTCCGATTACGTAGGCCGTATCGTCTTCCGCACCCGCGAAATGTTAGATTTGGGCTACCGCTTCCGGTTAGACAAAGATTCCATGGATATACGCCGTAATGAAGTCAATGCCGGCCTCTATATTAAACCCGTGCGGTTAAACGTTGATTACATCTCTTTAGATGACGGGCTTTCACCGTTCCTAGAACAACAAACGCCACGTGAAGAGATTTATAGCCGTGTGGGCGTGGATATTACACCGGAATGGTCTGTTATCGCTGATGCACGGCGCGATTTATCCAGCGGTGGTGGCTTCGTTTCTGCCAGCACTGGCCTGCTTTATAATGGCGAATGCGCCAATGTAGCAACCACCTGGGTGCGCGAATTCACCCGCGACCGTGATATTGAGCCTTCCAGCTCCTTCACAGTTCAGATATTACTGAAAAACCTTAATTAGAGGCTGATTATGAAATACGGTATATTTATTTTATTATGCACCTTCTGCGCCTTTTCTGCGCAAGCACGTGATGCACAAGTGTTATCGATCGTCAATAACGAGATTATCTCCAGCATTGACGTAGAAGACCGCCTCAAACTCATTCTGGCTACGTCTGGCAAGCAAATCAGCAATGAAGATATTGAGAAAAAACTCCTGCCAGAAATCCTACAAAATCTAGTGGATGAGCGCCTCTATGTGCAAGAAGCAGGTCGCCTTAACCTGAAAGTGAAAGACGAAGAGTTAGATAAAGCTTTTGAAACCATTTCTAAACAAAATGGTATGGAAAAAGAACAATTGGAAGCGTTTCTTGAGAAACAAGGTGTACCGAAAGCATCACTACTTGAACAATTACGCAACCAGATTTTATGGTCTAAAATCGTTGCCCAGAAAATCCGCCCGCGTGTAAGTGTGAGTGATACGGAAATTAAAGAAGCTGCCGAGCATATGAAAACAGAGGCCGGCGTTACCGAAGTGATGATTTCCGAAATCGCCTTGCCGATTCCTACGCCTACCGATGAACCCAAAGTGAAAAAACTAGCCTATGACCTCATCGAGCAAATCAGCTCAGGCAAAATTTCCTTTGAAGAGGCTGCTACTCGTTATTCACGCAGTAAAACCGCACTTGATGGCGGACGCGTGGGATGGGTGCAGGAAAACCGTATGTCACCTGCGGTAGCACAACGCCTGCAAACCATGCAAAATAACCAGATTGCTGAGCCGCTGCATATGAATAACGGCTATTACATCGTCAAACTGCAAGACCGCCGCCAAGCCCTCGCACCGGCAGTTGCAGAAACCAATATCGCCCTCCAACAAGCCTTTATTCCTGGCACCGATAAGGCGATGATCAAAACCAGTGCTGAGAAACTCAGCACACTCCGTCAGCATATTGCAAGCTGTGGCCAATTCAAACAAGCTGCTGCTACCTATGCACCGGATGCTACTATTGACCAATTGGTCGTCAAACTCAAAGACGTGCATCCTGATATCCGTGATGCAGTCGCAAACTTGAATGCAGGCCAGGTGAGTAATATCGTGGTTAGCTCTGCGGGCGTGCATATTTTCATGGTCTGTAAGCGTGATACGCCTGTCAACGCTGTAGCAGAAGCGCCGCTTGCTAAAGACGAGAATGCTACACGTGAATTCTTGATGCAAAAGAAAATCAAACTGCAAGCACAGCATTACTTACGCGATTTGCGCCGCCAAGCCTTGATAGAATGGCGTAACGATGAGCCTGCTGCCGCAAGCGATGCAACACCAGCGCAAGCTATACCCGCCACACCAGGTGCATAATGCTACCGCCTTTACCGCCCTTACGCGATATTGTTGCCGGTTATAACATTGCCCCAGATAAAAAACTGGGGCAAAATTTTCTGTTCGATCTCAACCTGACTGACCGCATTGTACGCCTGGCAGGAGATGTGACCAATGTCACCGTCATCGAAATCGGCCCTGGCCCTGGGGGTTTGACACGTTCATTGCTCAATGCAGGTGCCAAAAAAATCATTGCTATTGAACATGATCCACGTTGCGCCAATGGCCTTAAAGATTACCTTGTCCCTGCCGCCGAAGGCCGGTTAGAGATTATGGAAGCCGATGCTTTGCGCATTGATATCCGACAACTCGCAGATGGCCCCATCAAACTGGTTGCCAACCTTCCCTATAATATCGGCACGTTGTTACTCTTCAACTGGCTCGAATATATCGACCGCTTCGAGAGCCTCACGCTCATGTTCCAGAAGGAAGTGGCCGAACGCATCTATGCCGTACCGCGCACGAAAGATTATGGCCGTGTTTCGGTGATGGCACAATGGCTATGCAATGTACAGGCTGGTTTTGATATTCCACCGCAAGCTTTCACACCCCCTCCCAAAGTGACTTCCTCCGTCATCCACATCACCCCCCGCCCGCAACCGCTTGTGGATGTAGAGCGCAGAGGCTTAGAACGTCTATGCAAAGCCGTATTCGGCCAGCGCCGGAAAATGCTCCGCAAAAGCTTACAGCAATTGACACAACAGGCCGAAGCCGTGCTTGCCGAAGCAGGCATCGCACCGGAGCGCCGCCCAGAAGAGTTAACAGTTCCCGAGTTATGTGCTATCGTAACAGCGCTCGCCCATCATTCATAGGTTAGGACATGCCGTATACATCCCTACGCGATTTCATTGCCTATCTCGAAAAACACGATAATCTCGTGCGCGTAAAAACGCCCGTTTCTACCGTTCTAGAAATGACCGAAATCCAAACCCGCCTGCTTGCCGAACACGGCCCTGCCGTGTTGTTTGAGAATGTAGAGAACAGCGACATTCCGGTACTGGTCAACCTGTTTGGCACCGTGGAACGCGTCGCCATGGGCATGGATACCACGCCCGATAAACTCCGCACTATTGGCGAAACCCTCGCCTTCCTCAAACAACCTGAACCACCGGGTGGCTGGCGTGAGGCGATGGAAATGTTGCCCTTGCTCAAAAAAGTCATGGCGATGAAACCAAAGACGGTAAGCAAAGCACCCTGCCAAGAGATTGTGCTTCAAGGGGATGATATAGACTTAAGCAAACTCCCCATCCAAACCTGCTGGCCAGGCGAACCTGCGCCGCTCATCACCTGGCCACTTGTCGTTACCAAAGGCCCAGGCACAGATAAAACCGATGTATTTAACCTCGGTATTTACCGTATGCAAGTCACCGGAAAGAATACTACGCTGATGCGCTGGCTCAAACATCGCGGTGGCGCGCAACATCATCAACGCTGGGCAGAGCAGAAGCGTGAACCACTCCCTGCTGCGGCTGTAATCGGCGCTGATCCTGGTGTGATCTTAGCAGCTGTTACACCTGTGCCAGACACCGTCTCCGAATACCAATTCGCCGGCCTGTTACGTGGCAAGAAAGTCGAGCTAGTGGATTGCGTTACTGTGCCACTTAAAGTACCTGCTGAAGCGGAGATTGTGTTGGAAGGTTATGTGAGCCTCGATGATTATGGCGATGAAGGGCCATATGGTGATCATACGGGCTATTACAATTCTGTTGAATCCTTCCCCGCCTTCACCATCACCGCCATCACCATGCGCAAGAACCCGATTTACTTAAGCACCTTCACCGGCCGCCCGCCGGATGAGCCTTCGGTGCTAGGCGAAGCGCTCAATGAAGTATTCATTCCACTCCTCATCCAGCAATTCCCCGAAATCGTTGATTTCTGGCTACCGCCGGAAGGCTGTTCCTACCGTGTGGCTGTTGTATCGATCAAGAAAGCTTATCCAGGCCATGCCAAGCGCGTGATGCTCGGTGTATGGTCGTTCTTACGGCAGTTTATCTATACGAAATTTGTGATCGTGGTAGATGATGATATTAATTGCCGTGATTGGAAAGATGTGATTTGGGCCATCTCTACACGCATGGATCCTGCGCGTGATTTGACCATTATTGAAAATACGCCCATCGATTATCTCGACTTCGCCTCTCCTGAATCCGGTCTAGGCAGCAAAGTCGGCTTCGACGCCACCAATAAATGGGAACCCGAAACCCACCGCGAATGGGGCGAGAAGATTCATATGGATCAAGACATCATCGATGAAGTCACCCGTAAATGGAACGAATACGGCCTGCCTGGAAGTGGCAAGCCGATTTGGAAGTGATTGTCATCTACTCCTATCTACGTGAAGGTATGTATCGTGTCATCCTTGGACTTGATCCAAGGATCCATCCTAAACAGAGAGCAAGAATACAGCTTTGAATAATGCTATGTATGTTAGATGGATTCTTGGATCAAGTCCAAGAATGACAGAGGGTATACAGCACCGTCATCGCAAGCATAGCGCGGCGATCCACGGCTTGCTTAAAGAACAGAAAAAACCGCCCCTGGATCAACTATGTTTTTTGTTCTGTCATTCACCGACTTGATCGGCATATGAAAAACAAACTTAACGCCCCACCCCTAACAATTCCGATAACTCCTTAAACATCGTATCACTCAACTGATCAACCTCGCGGATCGTTACCGCATGTTTATAATAGCGCGTCACATCATGGCCAATACCAATGGCCAGTAACTCCACATCTGAATGGGTTTCGATATGGTGGATTACTTCGCGTAAATGATGCTCTAGATAATCATTACCATTTGCCGCCAGTGTGCCTTCATCTACGGGTGATCCATCGGAAATAATCATCAAAATCCGGCGCTGCTCCGGCCGCGCTTGCAGGCGGCTATGCGCCCAGAGGATGGCTTCGCCATCGATATTTTCTTTGAGCAACCCTTCACGCAGCATCAACCCCAAATTTTTCCGCGCGCGGCGCCAGGGTTGATCGGCACTTTTATAGATCACATGCCGCAAATCGCTCAACCTGCCAGGATGCGGCGGGCTGCCATTATCGAGCCATTTCTTCTTGGATTTTCCGCCTTTCCAATCACAGCTGGTAAACCCGAGAATCTCTACTTTAATGCCACAGCGCTCTAAGGTACGCGCTAAAATATCCGCACTCATCGCCGCCACCGTAATCGGCCGCCCGCGCATGGAGCCGGAATTATCAATCAACAAGGTGACCACCGTATTATACTGATCCTCCACCCGCTCCCAGCGATAGGCCAGCGGATAGAGCGGATCGGCAATCAGATGTGGCAGTTTGGTACTATCCAGCAATCCTTCTTCCTGGTGCAATTCCAATGTCCGTTGCTGGCGCGAAAGCAACATGCGTTGCAGGCGGTTGGCTGAACGGGTTGCCACGGTTTTGAGTAGCGACAATTTCATATCCAACTGATGCCGCAAACGCGTTAATTCCTCAGCCGGACACATCTCCTCTGCGCGCACAATTTCATCAAATTCGGTGGTATAAATCGCATAATGAAACCCCACCGGTTCCTGGTTATGCGCAGGGGGTGGTGTAGGATTCAGCGTCTCAATTTCACTGCTTTCTTCCTCTCCCTCATCATCAATGGCCATCATAGGCTGAGGCGGCAGAGTAGCAGAAGCTACACCTGTGCTAGTGGTCGAAGGATGCCCAGGCAGAGGCATGGCTTCATCTTCCTCTGCATTGGCCTGCGGCTCTTGCTCCATAGATTCAGGCATTTCATATTTGCCCTCTTCATCGGGTTCATAATCCGAGGGCGCTTCTTCCAATTGCAAGGTTTTTAGCAACTGGCGCAATACATGGCTGAATGCTTCTTGATCGGCTGCACTCTCCGCTAATTGCTCCAACTCTGTCTGGATTTTGCCTGATACCCAACTACCCCAACGCGTCATCAAGGCTTCTGCCGTGCGAGGGGCTGCACGGCCGGTTAAGCGCTCACGGATCAGCAAAGCAATAACATCCGCAAGCGGAGCATCCTCTTTGGCTGTCATCATATCATAGCCTTCTTGCAGGCAATAGAAGCTCAACCGCGCATGTAAATTCTCTGCCACACCACGCATCACACGGCTACCCAGCGCCTCGACACGCGCTTGTTCTGCCGCATCAAAAATATCCTGCGCGGTCACACCGCTTGGGCGATGGGCTGCATGTAAGGCAGGGTTATGATAACGCAAGGAAAGTGCCGCTGCATCCGCCTCACCACGAAAACGCTGTAGCGCCGATTCTGGCAAAGGTGGCGTAGGTGTAGGCAGAGTGATCCGATGCTGCTCATAATCCACCCGATCCTTGCCATTATTACCACGCTGGAAACTCACATGGGTTGCCTTATCATGGCTCAGCGCACGGGTAGTAGCAGCCGTCAGTTGCTCGATAATATGTTGCGGAGTATTGTTACGCAACCATCAACTCCTCGCTAAAACAACGCTGGTAATATTCTGCAATAATCGGCCGTTCTGTCTCATCGCATTTATTGAGGAATGACACTTTAAACGCATGTGGAATCGATTCAAAAATACGCGCATTATCCGCCCAGTTAATCACCGTACGCGGTGACATCACCGAGGAAATATCTCCCGCCATAAAGCCTGTACGCGTCATATTGGCCAGCGCCACCATCGCTTTGACCGTCGCTTTGCCTTCGGCGTTTTGATAGCTCGTCTGCTTGGCCAGCACAATGGCTTCTTCTTCCTCTTCTGGCAAGTAGTTCAAGGTTGTCAGAATATTCCAACGGTCCATCTGCCCTTGGTTGATGGGCTGCGTGCCATGATACAAGCCCGTTGCATCGCCCAGGCCAATCGTATTTGCCGTGGCAAACAGGCGGAAGGCTGGATGGGGTTTTATCACTTTGTTTTGATCCAACAATGTCAACTTACCGCTGGCTTCTAGCACACGTTGCAACACAAACATCACATCAGGACGCGCCGCATCATATTCATCAAACACCAATGCCACAGGATGCTGCAATGCCCATGGTAATAGACCTTCACGGAATTCGGTGATTTGCTTACCATCTTTCAACACAATCGCATCTTTGCCGACCAAATCAATACGGCTAATATGCCCATCCAAGTTAATACGGATACATGGCCAGTTCAGGCGTGAGGCGACTTGTTCGATATGGGTGGATTTACCCGTACCGTGATAGCCTTGAATCATCACCCTGCGGTTATGCGTAAACCCCGCCAGAATCGCGAGCGTTGTATCCTTATCAAACCGATAGGTCTCATCGCGCTCTGGCACATGTTCATTGGCTTCTGAAAAAGCCGGCACTTCAATATCGCTATCAATCCCAAATACTTTACGCGCCGATACCATAATATCCGGCTCATGGGTCATAAAATTATGCGTAGGGGAAATATCTGTCATAGTCACAGGCTCGATCTTGGAATTTATAGAGGTACAAGGAGCGAAAGTGTACTCCTAATGCGAATGGTTATCAAGGGGGAAGGTGGTGGAATATTGCTTAGGCAATTATTATCCAGGCTGATATTTTTTCTGGCAAACACCAACTTGATCGGGTACTGACTCATTTTGAAATTTCTGCTTACTGGCATGCTTTGTCATCCTTGGACTTGATCCAAGGATCCATCGTAATAATACAAGCAACAATACTACTTAGAAGGGCTTGATATTTTGGATGGATTCTTGGATCAAGTCCAAGAATGACAAGAATTATTTCAAAATGAGTCAGTGCCCTTGATCGGCATTGTTGCATGGCTCCCGTAAACTCTTGCTCTGTCCAGGGCCTAAGAAATCCGCTCCTGGATTGCCACGGCCACGTTGTGGCCTCGCAATGACGAGGCAAACAGACTATAACAAGGCTAACCTGATCGGTGGAACCCATATGAAAAAACTACATCATCTCAAGAAGATGTACTATTTATCAATCATATATATCCCACAGAAAGTTTCCCACCCCCTCACCCTAAATTCCCTTGCTTAGAGCCAGGCTCTTCTTTACACTAAGCTCATTTCACCTATAGCTATAGCGTTCTCAAAGTATTATGTCTGATCTGTTTAGCAAACCCCTTGCCGCCAAACACACTCCCGTTGTTGAAGAATACAGCGCCGAGCATATTGAGGTCTTAGAAGGCCTAGAGCCAGTGCGCCGCCGCCCTGGGATGTATATTGGTGGCACAGATGAAAATGCGCTGCATCATTTAGTCTCCGAAGTATTCGACAACGCCATGGACGAAGCCGTGGCAGGCCATGCGACACGTATTGAGCTGGAAATGCACGCCGATGGCAGTGTGACCGTGCGTGATAATGGCCGTGGTATTCCCGTTGATCCGCACCCTAAATATCCTGATAAATCAGCGCTTGAAGTCATTCTTACTATGCTGCATTCTGGTGGTAAGTTCTCTAATAAAGCCTATTCTACGTCGGGCGGTTTACATGGTGTAGGGATTTCCGTGGTGAATGCGTTATCGGACGTCTTCATGGTAGAAGTAGCCCGCAATAAAACCCTCTACCGCCAACGCTATTCCCGCGGTGCACCGCTTGGAGAATTAGAGAATGCAGGCGCAGTAAATAACCGTCGCGGCACCTCCGTTACCTTCCACCCAGACCCTGATATTTTTGGTGAGAAGGCGCATTTGAAACCTAAGCGTTTATACCAACTGGCAAAATCCAAAGCCTATCTGTTCCGTGGCGTAGAAATCCGTTGGATTTGCGATCCTGTATTGCTCAGTGGCCGTGATGATGTGCCGGAGAAAGATACCATCCATTTCCCGAATGGCTTACAGGATTTCTTGAGTGCTAGCTTAGAAAATGCCGAAACAGTCACTACCGCTCCTTTCACCGGCAATGTTAACTTTAACGAAGAAGTAGGCCGTGCCGAATGGGCGATTGCCTGGTCACCGGATAGTGAAGCCTTCAGCCATACCTATTGTAACACCGTACCCACCCCACAAGGCGGCACGCATGAATCCGGCTTCCGTAGCGCCCTCCTAAAAGGCCTGCGTGCCTATGGTGAGATGAGTGGCAATAAGAAGGCAGCGCAGATTACCAGTGAAGATATCATGAGCGGCGCATGCTTGATCCTCTCCGTCTTCATTAGCGACCCGCAATTCCAAGGCCAGACCAAAGAAAAACTGGTGAGCAGCAAAGCAACCAAGCTGGTAGAAAACGCAGTGAAAGATCACCTAGATCACTGGCTGAGCGGCAATCCGCAAGAGGCGAATACACTGCTTAACTATATCATCGAACAAGCCGAAGAGCGCCTGAGCCGTAAGAACAAAAAAGACGTAGCGCGCAAAAGCTTCACCAAATCCCTACGCCTGCCAGGCAAGCTTGCCGATTGCACACGCGATATCCCAGAAGGCACTGAAATCTTCCTGGTAGAGGGGGATTCAGCGGGTGGTTCGGCTAAGCAGGCGCGTAACCGTGAAACACAAGCGATTTTGCCATTGCGTGGTAAGATCCTGAACGTGGCAAGTGCGACCACCGATAAGATCTTGGCTAACCAGGAAGTCAGTGATATTGGCTTAGCGCTTGGCTGTGGCACCGGTTCGCATTACAAAGAAGACCAACTGCGCTATGAAAAAGTCGTGATCATGACCGATGCGGACGTGGATGGGGCGCATATTGCCGCCCTCCTCATGACCTTCTTCTACTGCCAAATGCCAGACCTCATCCATAATGGCCATCTCTATATCGCCCAACCGCCACTCTTCCGTATTACGCAAGGTACCAAAACTTATTATGCCAATACCGATGCGGAAAAAGAAAAGCTGGTGAAAAAACTGAGCACCGGCCGTGGCAATATTGAAGTAGGCCGCTTTAAGGGTCTCGGAGAAATGACCGCACCGCAACTCAAAGAAACCACCATGAATCCAGCCAACCGGATTCTGTTACGCGTGGTGATCGATGAAGAAAACAGCACCGATGCCGCCACTAAAATCGAAGATTTAATGGGTAAGAAACCGGAATTACGGTTTAAGTTTATTCAAGAGCAGACACAGTTAAAAGCGGAAACGCTGACGGAAACGTTGGATATTTAAGGAGAGAGAGCAGGATTCAGGATCCAGGATTCAGAGCGATAACACCTGAATCCCGAATCCCGAATCCTGCATCCTAACAAAATGGACGCAAAACAAACACTACGCTGGTACATCGACATGGGCATTGATGAGGTGATTGGGGAAGAGCCAGTCAATCATTTAGCGCGTCCACAAGAAGCACCAAAACCTGTTATGGTTGCACCAGTAGCGTCGGTGAGTTATATAACACCCGAACCAACACCACAGAGGGGATTTATGGATGTGGCTACGCAAACAATACCCAATCTAACCGAATGGATCGCCAAAGCCCGTGAAGCCGCAGAGCGTTGCACCACGCTTGCTGAGCTACGCGCAGCAGTCGAAGCCTTTGACGGCTGCGACCTCAAGAAAACGGCGACGAATACTGTCTTTGCGGATGGAAATCCCGATTCTGAAGTGATGGTCATCGGCGAAGCGCCAGGCGCAAATGAAGATGCCGAAGGCATTCCTTTCTGCGGTATGAGCGGGCAGTTGCTCGATAAAATGCTTTCCTATGCTGGATTGATTCGCGCGAAGAATTTTTACATCACCAACAACCTTTTCTGGCGCCCACCCGGCAACCGCCGCCCGACGCCAGATGAGCTTGCCATGTGTTCACCGTTTGTGGAAAAACACATCGCATTATTTAATCCAAAACTGATGATTTTAGCAGGCAGCACAGCGACCTCATCGTTGCTCAACGCCAAACAAGGCATCACCAGTCTACGCGGGAAATTCCAGAGCTATCAGAACCGCTATATGACAGCACCTGCACCCGTTATGGTACTCTTCCACCCATCCTATCTCTTACGCCAACCATCACAGAAAAAGAATACCTGGTCTGATATTCTGATGATTAAAGATTATCTGGCGGAGAAGGGGATTAAGGTATAAATGTCATACCAGCAGAGGCTGGTATCCAGTACAACACTTGTGAACGTAGTGAACGCTCTGTTTGTATTCGCTACGCTCATCCGTTATATAACTGGATTCCAGCCTGCACTGGAATGACCAAAATACAAAGGTTACCATGGAATACACCATCATCATCCGCGCCCTACTTGCCCTTGCTTTTGTCGCTGGTCTTATCGGCCTGGTGGGCTTTGTTACTAAAAAGTTCAGCCTGCAAAGCCGTGTTTTGAGTAAACAAGGCAAGAAGCGTTTGAGTATTGAAGAAATCCTTTGGGTGGATGCAAAAACACGGATTATTCTTTTACGCCGCGATGATAAAACGCATCTCCTATTGCTTAGCCCTCACGGAGCCACTATGATCGAGAGCGATATTCCTGTGAGTGATGTATGAAACGCATTCTATTTTTTCTACTGATCCTTTTCGCGGCCGAACCCGCACTCGCGCAAACCATGAGTCTGGATATGGGCGAAGGCGGCGGCTCTGCTACATCGCGTATCTTACAACTCATCGCTCTGCTCACGGTCTTAAGCCTGGCTCCTTCCATCTTGATGATGGTGACCTCATTCACGCGGATTATCGTAGTACTTTCCTTCCTACGCAGTGCGATGGGCTTGCAGCAAACACCGCCAAACTCCGTACTCATCAGCTTGGCACTCTTCCTCACTTTCTTCATTATGACTCCCACGTTCCACGCCGCCTATGATCAAGCGATTGCGCCGTTAGTGCGTGAGGAAATCACCGAAGAACAAGCTTTCACCAAAGTGCAAGAACCCTTCCATCAATTCATGATGAAACATGTGCGCGAAAAAGACCTCGAACTCTTCATGCAAATGGCCGATCCTGAAGGCAAAAAAGAAATCAAAACACCTGAAGATACACCGATGTCCACCCTCATTCCCGCCTTCATGATCAGCGAATTACGCCGTGCGTTTGAGATTGGGTTTCTGGTGTTTATTCCGTTCCTGGTAATCGATATGCTCATCTCCTCCGTCCTCATGGCCATGGGTATGATGATGCTGCCGCCGGTGGTGATCTCCTTGCCATTCAAATTGATTTTCTTTGTGTTAGTTGATGGCTGGCATATGCTTTCTGGTAGTCTCGTTAAAGGCTATGGGACGTTCTGATGTCATCGCTCTTTGACTATCAAAACCCGAAAACCCTCGCGCCAGAGCAACTCACTGAAGAGCAGGCCAAAACAGAACTCGCCCGCCTAGCCCAGGAAATCGCTGAGCATAATAAGCGTTATCACCAAGACGATGCCCCCACAATCTCTGATGCAGAATACGACATTCTCTTCCAACGCAATGCTGCAATTGAAGCGAAATTCCCTGCCCTCATCCGCCACGATAGCCCCTCTCTCAAAGTTGGCGCAGCCCCTGCTGAGAAATTTGCTAAAATTACGCATAGCAAACCCATGCTATCACTATCCAACGCCTTCACACACGAAGATGTAGACGACTTCATCACCCGCATCCGTCGTTTTCTAGGGCTAGATGAACAAGAAGTTGTGCCTGTACTTGCTGAGCTCAAAATCGATGGGCTGTCTTTCTCTGTCCGCTATGAGAAAGGCCGCTACACCCACGCAGCCACACGTGGCGATGGTGTAACGGGAGAAGATATCACTGCCAATGCCCGTACACTGGTAGGCCTGCCGCTCACACTGACCAATGCACCCGATATCTTGGAAGTGCGCGGTGAAGTCTATATGCAACATGATGACTTCCAAACCCTCAACCAGAGCCGTATGGCTGAGGAAGAACCGGTTTTCGCTAATCCACGCAACGCAGCGGCAGGCTCCTTGCGCCAACTTGATAGCACCATCACCGCCAAACGCAAATTGTGTTATTTTGCTTATGGATTAGGCGAAGTGAGTGAAGCCATTGCAGATACCCAATCCGGCATTCTAGACCGCCTGACCGCCTGGGGCTTCAGCACCAATCCTCTGCATATCGTGGCTGATTCTGTTGATCAGATGATGGCGTTTTATGATGATATCTACACCAAACGCCCTCACCTTGCTTATGATATTGATGGTATCGTCTACAAAGTAAACCGCCTCACCTGGCAAGAACGCCTAGGCGCCATCAGCCGCACACCACGCTGGGCGACCGCGCATAAATTTCCTGCTGAACAAGCTAAAACCACCTTAGAGCGCATCACTATCCAAGTCGGCCGCACTGGCGCACTCACACCTGTGGCCGAGCTTACGCCTATTACGGTAGGCGGCGTAGTCGTCTCACGCGCGACACTGCATAACCAGGATGAAATCCTCCGCAAAGATATACGCCAAGGCGATACGGTCATCATCCAACGCGCAGGCGATGTGATTCCGCAAGTGGTTGCGGTAGACCTCTCCCTACGGCCTGAAAACTCTACACCGTTTGTGTTCCCTACCCATTGCCCTGT
This sequence comes from uncultured Rickettsiales bacterium, assembly GCA_964574415.1. Taxonomy (GTDB): domain Bacteria; phylum Pseudomonadota; class Alphaproteobacteria; order Rickettsiales; family CAZNNM01; genus CAZNNM01. The sequence goes on from CAZNNM010000005.1 coordinate 111,914, forward strand.
CTGTGGCCATATAGCTGAACGCGAAGAAGGCGAAGCCGTGATGCGCTGCACAGGCGGTATGCTCTGCGCTGCGCAGGCAGTGGAGCAGTTAAAACATTTTGTTTCGCGCGATGCGTTTGATATTGAAGGCCTGGGCGAAAAACAAATCGCAGCGTTTTGGGAGTCTGGCCTGGTCAAAGAGCCTGCCGATATTTTTACCTTAGAAGAACGCGATAAAACCAGCCTCACACCACTACGCAACCACGAAGGCTGGGGCCGTAAATCGGCGGAGAACCTGTTTGCCGCCATCACTGCCCGCCGCATTATTGCACTTGACCGTTTTATCTATAGCCTAGGCATCCGCCATGTCGGCCACACCACCGCCAAACTCTTTGCCACCCATTACACCTCCCTGGAAAACTGGCTCCAGGCGATGATGGGAGATGCGGCGCAATTACTAGAGATCAACGGCGTCGGCACCAAGCTCGCCCATTCCATCACACAATTCTTCCAAGAATCTGCCAATATTGCCATTATCGACCGTCTGACCCGTCATGTCACCGTCACCGATGTTCATGCTAAAACTTCCGACTCACCCGTCGCCGGCAAAACCGTCGTCTTCACCGGCACACTCGAACATATGACCCGCGCCGAGGCAAAATCCCGCGCCGAGAACCTAGGCGCTAAAGTAGCCGGCTCCGTCTCCAGCAAAACCGATTATGTCATCGTCGGCGCCGATGCAGGCTCTAAGCGCAAGAAAGCGGAGGAGTTGGGTGTAAAGGCGCTGACGGAAGAGGAATGGCTGGGGATGATTGGGGAATAGAGCATTCCTCCATGTTGAAATACTGCTTAACTCTATTATAAGCAACGCAACCTAGCATATATAACAGCATATTACATATAGCTTTGACAAAAATGCATAAATTATATAAAATACATAAAATATGCATTTTAAGCGAGGTTTGCTATGATTCGAGCAAGCACTACTGAATTCCTCAAGAATTTTGGTCACTACAGTACAGCCGCACAAAACGAACCCATTGCTATTACTAATCATGGGCGTATCACAGGCTATTACCTTACACCCCATGAATACGAAACTTTACTCCAGGCGCAACAGCATAGCTACCGCTCTATGCGTTATGAAATTCAATATAAGAGGCATGATATCGTTGCACTTGCAAAAACCTATGGCGCTAAACGTATACGCTTATTTGGATCCGTTGCACGCGGAGAGGATCGCCTTGATAGTGATATTGATTTCCTTGTCGACTTTCCTGAGAACTATAGCATGTTCGATCAACGCCTAGAGCTTCAAGAGCAACTTGAAGCATTATTAGGCCGCAAGATTGACCTGGTCGTAGAACATGAAATGAATACGCATATGGCTCCCTATATCCTTGCAGGAGCTATTGATCTATGACCAAAACCTGGCATCCTTACGCAGAACATATTATTGATAACATCAATATTATCTATAGCTTCATGAAACGCGGAGATATGGCACGAGATCGTATGGTAATGGATGCTATTTTACGGAATTTGCATACTGTCACTGAGTCTACACAGCATATTCCTCAAGAGATGAAAAACCATTACCCTCATATCCGTTGGAATAAAATTCGCGGTTTCCGTAATTTCATTGTACATGATTACCTAGGCACCAATATCAATACCGCAACCCTGCAAGAGATTATCGATATCCAATTACCACTCTTACAAGAAGCAATGCAGGATATGCTGACGCGCTTTTCCTAAAATCCTATTCCTGATCCATCTTCTTATACCGATCCAAGAATGTCTCAAATTTCCCTACAGACACTGTCTCGCTTAAACGGCGTGGATCGATATTCTCCAGGCCAGAGGCTAGGAATTCGAACATATCTTTATACTTATCGGTCACTCGGCCCTTAAACCCGTCATAGAGCGTGCTTAAGTCATCTCGATGGTTTAGGAAACTATGGGCAATAACCAGGCGCACTAATTGTTCGCTCTGATAATCATTGAGCATATCCTTATCATTCACCCGCCAATCAAACCGTGGCGTGAGCAGCTCTACAACATTATCCCATTGCTGTTTTGCCCAATAAATATCCAGCTTAATCGCCACGGAATCATCACTCACATCACCTGCTAATAGACGCAGCGCCTCTTGGGTATTGCCACTATCAGCATAGGCCTGCGCACGCAGATGGGTGCGGCGTTCGGCGAGGACTTCTGGCATCGGTGTTGTTTCCGTGCCATCCAGCACTTCCAGCGCACGCGCAGGGTCTTTATTGAGCAGGTGGATCAATGCCAAGCGTGTACCCACCCGTATCTTATCCTCACCCGTCAAACGATAACGCACCTGGTGAGTCAACAGTGCCGCAGCACGGTTGAGCAGATCCACCTCAAACAGACGGTTTGCCAGTTCCTGAATCATCCGGTCACCGAGTTTTCCAATCGGCGTCAATTCACGGAATTCATAATACAGCCCAAGCGCGGCCAGTGGCGACATCGTATCCGCCCCGCCTTGATCAAACAGATAGACGAATGTCCGCCCCATATTCTTGGCTGTTAATAGGGCATCCTGGCTGTTCGGGAAATAGGTAACAATCTCACGCCAGATACGTAAGCCTTCCAGGTAATTCTTCTCATCAATATTGAGCTGCCCCAAACGCTTCAGCAATTCTAGCTCAAACGCATCACCGCGCCATACCATGCGCAATTTATTCAAACGCTCAATCGCCTGCGCACGGGTGATTTCGCTTTCGTCTAGCATCAACTGCGTCAGCACAAAATCCGAACGCGCGCGGTTATAGCGGTCTCCCACATCTTTAGATAAGGCTTCCAGCAATTCTTTCGCTTTATTAATATCACCCTCTTCAATCAACTTTAGCGCACGCAGATACTTGATATCATTTGTGATAGCTCCATCCGTATCTAACGTATCAAGCATTGCCAAGAATGGATCCATCCGGTCACGTTCGGCGCTATAGAGGGTTCTATTGGCCAAGGTGAGAATCATATCCTGCTTCATGGCCAATGGATAATATGGCCGGAAATGCTCTTTCGTAATAGGATAAGGCACAGGCGTAGAAGCCTGGTTGATCTTGCTATCAATCGCCGCCCGCAACAAGGCAACCGCCTGTTTATAGTCCTGCGGCACCTCTTTTTCCAATGGGAATAATTCTTCATTAGCACGGCGGTAACGGTGATGCGCAAACCATGCAGCCACGCGCATTAGTTTCACATTATAACGCTCACTGTAAATAGGATCATGGCGCTGCAATTCATCCAACACCCCTATCGCCTCACCTGTGTTGTTATGACTGAGCAAAAACTTCGCCAACGCCAAACGCGCATCAGATTGCTCGGCCGGTGGCACGGTAATAATGGCACGCTCTAACATACGGCGCTTGTATAAGAACGAGTTTGTCTCATTAAATACCGGAGCGGGCTCTGGTTCAGGCTCTGGCGCTGCTTCTGGTATAGGAGCCACAACAAGCGCAGGCGGATGTTCACCACCTTCCACTGCCGGCACCTCTTCTGGCTTTGCAGTGGCACGGAAGAGTTTGAGGGCTGGGCTAGTCACCTCAATACCCTTCACCAATGGCTGGAAGCGCAAACCTTCCCCGATCACCTGCACCACCGCACCCTGCAAGGTTTTTAGGAGTTTGAAATCGGTAAAGCCACGTTCCTTTGCCACACCCTGCCCTGCATCATGCAGTGGATAAACCACCAACTCATCACCAATATCTGGATCCGTCACCCGCAATGCTTTGCTCTCTGGTGGTATGGCTAACATCACACGCGGCCCAGGCGGGATTTTGAGATCAACCGTCACGCCCACTGGTTTGGCAAGTACAGCTGGTTTTTTGGTAAAATCAACCACCCAATCCATACCATCTTTCACCACCGCAAATTCATGCTGCACAAGCGGGAAGCGCAGTATCGTAAATTGGCGGTTATCAATATGCTCCGGCTTACCCACCAAATGCGGATGCGAAAGACCAATCGTATCGCGCTCTGCATAATCAGGATTATCAAATATCACCCATAATGTATTCGCCCGCTCAAAAATCGCCGCATTCACTGCCTGCTGCCATACAAAACGTAAACTATAGGCATTATCCGGCTTACGTGGCAGCACGGTTGTCACCACAGGGGCTGGGGCTTTTTCTTGCTGCACAGGAGCCGGCTTAGGCTTTTCTTGCGCTTGTACTTTCGGCGCCTCCGGGACTTGTACTTTCGGCGCCTCCGGCACAGGCTTTACCACAGTTGGCTTAGGCTTTGTCTCTACCTTCGGTTTGATAATAGGCTTCACCTCTGGTTTTGCAGGAACAACAGGTGGCTTCTCTGGTACGATAGTTGGCATACTTGGCTGGAAGGATGGAATCGATGCAATCGGTACATCCAGTTTGGGCGTCAGCGCTTGCGGTGGAGTTGGTGTCACAGGCGCTTGCTTGGCGGCTTCTGGCTTATCAGTGGGAATCAAGTCCACACCCACAAACCCATCGCTGACAAATTGCCGTATACGGTAATTGGTTTTAGCCAGTGTCAGAATCACCTTCTTACCATCCCCTGTTTCAGAGGCAGAGGTGATATGCTCACGCATGGTCATGGCAAGATTGGTGTAATCAATCGTAAAGCCACGATTAAACGCCACTGTCAGCTTATTGCCTGCAAGCACGGGAGTGAATTGCACTGGCTGATCGTAATAGAAAAACAGGCGCACCATTCCGCCACGCACACTGCCTTTGACCGTCATCGGATCATTAGCCTGCGCAGCCAGTGGGATACACACCCATAGCAGCAAAAAAAGTGCAAATAAACGATTGCCCATTACGTTTTATACCATCACAATCCATCCGCAGGCTCAGCGCGGATAACAATATCCACACGCCGCGCTAAACGGTGTATTTCTGCCTGTTCTGCTGCGGTGGATGCAGGTGCAATATCACCGTAGCGTGAATCAGCCAAACCAAATGAACGGATAGTATACTGATAGCCTGCTTTTTTCAATTCTTCTGCAACGGTAATCGCACGCTTGAGCGATAACTCCCAATTGGCCGATATCTCCCCGCGAATCGGCGTAGGATCAGCATGGCCATGGATTTCAATTGTGTTGCCAATCGAATATAAAATACCCTCTAAAAAGAACATCAGCGAAATCGCCTTCACACTCAAGCGTGAACTGCCTTGTTCAAACAGCGCATCATCCACTAAAGAGATCACCAGGCGGTCACCTAATTGCTGGATACGTATCTCACTCAGCTCTGGCGTATTGCTGATTTTTTCGGCAATCACATTGCTCAAGTAATCCAAATCCAACGCACGATGCGTATCCAGCGCCTCCAGCGTTTTCTTTGCGGTTGCAGGGGTAATATCCAAACGCTGATCAGGGTTTAAACGTTGGAAGAGCGATTGCTTCACCTGATACCATTCTTTTTGCTCAAGCGCAGACATGCTATACATCAGCACGAAGAAAGTCAGAATCAGCGAGAGCAAATCAGCAAATGTCAGCATCCAGAACGGCCCTAACGGCGGACTCTTAGGCTTTAAATAGGAAAAATCAGCGGTGGAGTAATCATGCTGCTCTGTCATATTACCTCGCCCTTGAAAGCAAGAGCCGCACTGCTGTTTCATCTATCGAGCGTGCGGTAAACCGGAAGGTAATGAGCCCTAAATTATCTGGCGCAACACCCACCGCAATCGTCTGCGCAGGCGCAGCCTTAGCTTGCAACCCTTGCGCAATAGCAACAGCACGTTTCACCGCCAGCGGTGAAACATCCGCACCTGCACTGATAGAACATTCCAATTCCATCTTCACACCAGAGACATCCATGCGCAATTGCTCTGCAATCAATGCGATAAAATCATCCGATGCGGCACGCAATATCGTCTGGTTAGCATCAAATAACCGTTCCACTGGTACTTGCAGCAATAGCCGGTTTTGCCTCACATCCACTGCAATTTTTTCCACCATCAATGCCTGACGCGATTTTTCGCTCATATAGGAGAAATAACTATGCAATAACTCCTCCTCCTTAATCGGCGCAGCCTCTTGCTGCAAAGGAGTGAGCACATCTATCGTGGACGTAAACGTTTGATTCAAACTCTGCACCGCATCTTCGGTTTTATGAGTATTGCGGTGAGAAATAGAGACCAGCAAAATAAAGAACGCTAAAAGCACCAGATAGATCGCAATAAACAGCGAAATAGTCCCCGTAGGTAACGGGTTATCACTAACAGAAGAGGGCGTAAAATCATTGCTCATCATGCACCTTTTAACGTCATGTCACATGACTATAGAGAATGATACCATGGGGCATAGAGTGTGACAATGACTGTTTCGGGGTAGTTGCTTGTCGTTCTTGGCGTTGATTGGGATTGTTGCATGGTTTCCGTAAATTCTTGCTATGTCGTCATCTACTCCTATCTACGTGAAGGTGTGCATCTTGTCATCCTTGGACTTGATCCAAGGATCCATCATAAACAGAGAGCAAGAGTACAGCTTTGAATAATGCTATGTATTTTAGATGGATTCTTGGATCAAGTCCAAGAATGACAGAGGGTATACAGCATCGTCATCGCGAGCGTAGCGCGGCGATCCAGGGGCCTACTTAAAGGACAGAGGAGCCATCCTCAGGACTGCCACGTCGCTAATGCTCCTCGCAGTGACGGCGAACCATGCAACAATGCCGGTCAAATCCAAGGATGACACCGCAGTGCTATCTATCTTAAGAGGAGACAACAAGCAAATACCGCAAACAACACCATAAAAAAGAAGGGAGCCCCTTGGCTCCCTTCCCTCTTCACATCTAATAACGCGATTAGTTGCTCTGTGCATCCGCTTTCGGTGCGTCACCTTTTGCAGGCTCAGTAGCATTAGCATCTACTTTCGCTGGCGCCGCATCTGGTTTAATTTTCACAGCATTCTCGCTTGCTTTATCTGCTGCAGGCAGCGTTGCTTTGAAGTCTTTTTCTTTCAGCAATGCTTCCACATATTTTTGCACACCTTCACGCAACATACCCTCTTTCAACTGGTCTTTCACCAATTGGAATGGAGCTGGCTTAGCAGGACGGCGTTCATCTACAATGATGACGTGCCAGCCGAAAGACGTTTTCACTGGCTCAGAATAAACGCCCGTCTTCAGCGCAAAAGCGGCTTTCTCAAACTCTGGCACCATTTGGCCTTCTGCAAAGAAACCTAATTTACCACCGTTGTTTTTATTGGATGTATCAGTAGAGTATTGCGCAGCGAGTTTGTTGAAATCACCGCCATTTTTCAGATCTGCTAACACCTTACGCGCAGTTGCTTCGTCACCTACCAAAATATGGCGGGCACTGATTTCATCTTTACCGTCAACCTTCTTCACCATCTCGTCATATTTTGCTTTCACCGCCTCATCGCTTGCACCTGCCTTAAGGCTTAAGAACTCACGCTCAACGATTTGTTTGGTCGCTTCTGCAATTTGCTCTTTCACTTTTGGATCTTTAGCAATATCCGATTTCGCCGCTTCTTCGCTCACCAATTTTTGTGCTGCTAACTCACGCACGATGTTTTCTTGGATTTGTGGATCCAGGCTTTTGAAGGTTGGTACCGTTGCCATGCCAGAAGCAGACATATATTTCGCCATTTCTGACAAACGCGCATCCACATCACCTTCAGTTACTTCACCGCCTTTATAGCTTCCCACAACGGTTGTATCACCTTGTGCAGATTCGGCTTTTTTCTCATCTTTACAGCCGGCAAGGGCAAGCAAACTGATAGTAGAAAGAACACACAGTGCTGTAATCTTACGCATAAAATCTCCTAGCGCCTAAAATTTGTCTTATATCTACCGTTTAGGTAGCATATCTCCTCTTATTAACTACCATGTTTCTGTAATGATTACGAGGCTTTTTTCACGTAATCTTACAGAAATTATCCGCAATATTACCACCGGTAATTCGCGCTATAAGTAATCGTTTTTTCCTCACCTTTCTTAAGGGGAACGGAAAACTCGATCATGGATGCATTTTTCTTGGTATATTCGTGGCTAGACTGCGTAATAGAGATGGTTGCATAAGGACGCAACGCTTCTTCTACAGTCACAGTCACCGCTTCATCCTTGCGGTTGCGCAGTGTGATAGCAATCTCCTCATCAATCTGCTTGCGGTCGTTATCGACATTGTATTTCGTCTGCTTACGCTCACCCACCACATCAAACGCATCACCTAATTTAATGCGCACATCTTCATCCTTGGCGGTATGATCGATAATATCCTCGCCGATAAACTCCAAACTCTTATCCGCTTCATCCAGCTTATTTACCCGAATACGGCCTGATGGCAGCGGCACGCCAAGCTGGTTTTCTTTGCTGTTCTTAAAGCTTAAGTAAACCGCCACTTTGCTGCCGCGATTAGCATTAAACACCAATTCTTTCTTCGCTTGGATACCATGCGCAGCTGGGAAGAGTTCCAATTGCTTGGTTGAATTATCCGGCAAGGTTGCAGGGCGGCCGAGTGTATAGAGATGGTATTCAAAAAATGCCTTCTCCTGGAAACCAGGCGCAGCAGCCCCTGCCATTACCATAGCATCCTCACGCATCGCTTTATACATCATCGGCGCTGGCGCAGGAGCAGCGCGTTGCACATCGCCTGCCATTAATTTCAGTTTTGCTTCATTATAACTCGCACCGGATTGGTTGATAATACTCACCCAGGAATTCAGATCTAACACACCGCTATTGGCATTTTTACCATCGCTATAGGTGATATTATAATCTGCCCACCAGGTGATCCCGCTGGTTTGATAGGTTAACCGCACATCATGCTTGCCAGGATGGCCGGTAACAATATCCCATAGCAAGGTTGGTTTGGTGAGCAACCCACCAGGCAGCTCAGGGAAGCGGATACGGTCATAACGCTCCAGCGTATGGATTTTATTGCTGCTATCGCGGATGATTAAACCACCGAACGTGCTGAGCAACGTACCTTCCACTGTCTCAATCGAATCACCACTGCTATATTCCACAGTAATTGACTTATCGATATATTTCTCAAGCAATGCCTGGCGTGATACTAAATCAAACAGGTAATTTTGCTCCACCACATGCGTATCTTTCGGATAAGAAAGCGATGTCAGGCTGACCGTGGTGGGGTCGATATAAGCCGCAACGGCAGGGAAGGATACCACACTGCGCTCCTTCTCAAGCGTAATCGCCCGCTCCTGGCGCACGACTGCATAACCAGGCACAGACATGCCAATGCCATAACCACGGTCTTGGCCCGCAATAGGGCGATAGGTATCAGGGGAGATTGAACCTGGCGTTGCCTTACTATAAATCGTTAGGCTTATCGCATCCGGTTTTTCTTCTGCATAGGCATTAATGCTTATGTGAGACGCTGCAAGCACGCATACTGCAATCCATGTTTTCTTCATATATCTTCCCCTTCATTATGCAACCAAACACCACCATTCCATGGCTCGTATAAACGTATTTCGTGTAGGAGAAGTATGTGCTGGGCGCATAGGGTTGTCAAACAATATTGCGCTGGATTATAGCGTATATGTGGGAAGGTCTTAAGTAGCATCTCCTCCTAGGTTTGATCAGTGAGTGACTGAAATATACTCATCACTTACTCCTATCTACATTTTTTAAAATGCAATCATCGTATTATCTTTTTCTATTGTCATCCTTGGACTTGATCCAAGGATCCATCCTAACAATACAGCAAGAATACGGCTTAGAAGGGTTTTATATTTTAGATGGATGCTTGGCTCACGTCCAAGAATGACAAGGAATATACTCGTCATCACGAGCGTAGCGTGGCTATTCCTGTATCCTATATAAATCATACACCTGGAGCACTTTGCTTAGGCTTGCGATGACGACAGAATAATAGTTTACGACACATTGGTTCCACATGCCGTAGCAAACCATATAACAAGGCAATAGAATACTCGCCCCCAAGAAAAAAGGCATTTAGCTTACACCAAATGCCTTTTCTATTCTTCAGAAGACAATAGCTATTAACCCGCTTCTGCCAAGGATTTTTTCTCGTCTTGCACTACTTTTAGCTCTTCTTTAGGAGCTTTTTTATTAGCGTGCAGAGCGTTATTATTGGCATTGGTCAGCTCTTTAATATCCGCCACGATTTCTTTCAATTCTTTGGCAGGCAATATTTCGGCTGCGGACTTGGCTTTATTATCTTTTTTGTCTGAGCGTTGCTCTAACAATACAGTAGCAGGCTCCATGGTTTTGCATTGGCCATCGATGAACGCACCGTCTTTAATAGACAGAGTTTCATACATCACCACGCCCGTTACACGGCCTGTCTCAGAAATACGCACATGGCGGGCTTTGATTAAGCCTTCTACTACACCGTCGATTTGCAAGGATTCTGCAATAATATCACCCTTAATCACCCCACCCTTACGGATAGTAGCGAAATTACAGGTGATATTGCCGTCTAAACGGCCTTCGATTTCAATAATGCCATCACTTAAGAGATTACCTAAGATACGCAAATCAGCAGAGATAATCGATGGAACAGCGTTTTTCGGGAGATTTACTGGCAGCGGTAAATCAGCTTTTACTTTCTTCGAGAACATAGGCACCCGCTTCTACAAATGGTTCAGGATCATAAGGTCTGTTATTATAACGCACTTCATAATGCACATGCGCACCGGTACTCCGGCCTGTGCTGCCTTGAATACCGATCAATTCGCCACGCTGTACTTTTACACCAGGGCGAATCGCAATCACATCCAAATGGCCATAACGCGTTTTAATACCATTACCATGATCAATTTCTACTAACTGGCCATAGGCCCCCATGCGTTTAGCTACAGTCACCACACCAGGCGCTGTTGCATATACGCGCGCATGTGGCGCACCTACGAAATCCAAGCCTTGATGCATCGCACGGGTTTTACGGAACGGGTCAACGCGCACACCAAAACGGCTGCTCAAACGCGCATTATCGACAGGAACCGCCAAAGGTAACTTGTTGACGATAGTTTCCAGATGCAGCAAATAGTCAATTTTCTTATCCAGGTTTTGCGGCATAGATAAGAAATAGTCTTTATTATTGCTATTGCTCACCACCTCATCAGTCTCAGGCACGTAAGGCCCCCCTTGCGGGTTATCTGCTTCATCAGTATCAGCAGATGCCACTTGTGCAGATACACGCTTCTTCACCATTGGAAGATAGCTCTTATCCGCCATTTGCTCAAGCTTTAAGCCTGTCAAAGAAATAATAGTCTCCAGCTCTTTTACACGGCTGGAGATATTTTTATTGATATTGCTAAGCGTTTTGCGGGAATGGATGCGCATGGCATTCACATCCTGCGAATCGATCAACCCGCCTTCGAGCGAAGCACCTTTATCATGCTTTAACTTTTTCACTGTCGGCAGCACGGCTGCATTTGCACTTGCCTTCTTAGCCGCTTGCCCTGGCGCTTGGCCGGAACCGGTGCTATTGAGCTTTTGGAAATACGTATCCAAACGCATCAAGTTGCGGTGTAAGTCGGTTACTTGATATAGCAAATCTTTATTAGTGAGATTGGTATCGGTGATTTCTTGTTCTTTTTCCTGGATCATGCGCTCATAGGCAAAATACTTGCCGCTTGAATACGCTGCCCAGACGGCAAAAGAAAGTACAATAGCAAACAGGCCGAGCTGTAAAGAAGTGTTAAATGCCACGCTGGTGATTTTCTTCTCAGAGATGATGAGAATCTTACGGCGTTGGAACATTAAACGGAATGGCAGGGACAATACATGCCCAAACAACGCCCCCGCATAACGCAGTGAACGTGAAACACCATGATATCGACGTGTCTTTTGCTGATAATATTTTTTGCGTTTTAGCATCAGTCTTCTACAACATCAAATAAACGTTTAAGGTCATATAAAATAAAAATATGTTCACACCACATCTTTATAAAAATTGGTGTATGAACTTCACACAGTATAGGAAAAAATTCCGGGGGGCAACCCCTTACTCGCTACTTATGCAATTTTTATGACGCCGCCCCTCAGCAAATCCTAACATGTTAAATCGTGTTAAGATTCGTTTAACTCTCGGTGCCGTAATTCGGCGCTTCACGCGTGATGGTGATATCATGCACATGGCTTTCACGCAAACCAGCACTGGTAATCCGCACAAAACGGCAGTTTTTACGCATATCAGCAATCGTCGCATTACCGGTATATCCCATAGAAGCCCGCAGCCCGCCCACGAGTTGGTGGATAACACTTGCCACAGAACCTTTAAACGGCACACGCCCTTCCACGCCTTCTGGCACCAGTTTCAGCGCATTTTTGATATCCTGTTGGAAGTAGCGATCTGCCGAACCCCGCGCCATAGCGCCCACAGAGCCCATGCCGCGATAGGATTTATACGAACGCCCTTGATATAAAATCACCTCACCAGGGCTCTCTTCCGTACCCGCCAAGAGCGAGCCAATCATCACACAATTTGCACCCGCCGCAACGGCTTTAGCCAGGTCACCTGAGAACTTAATCCCGCCATCGGCAATCACATTCACATTGTGCTTCTGACACACTTCCACCGCGTTCACAATGGCGGTTAACTGAGGCACACCGACACCTGCAACGATACGGGTCGTACAAATAGAACCAGGCCCGATACCCACTTTCACAGCATCTGCACCCGCATCGATTAATGCCTTCGCACCATCCGCTGTCGCAATATTTCCACCAATCACTGGCAGATTGCCAAATTGTTTTTTGATGCGTGCCACCGTCTCTAATACGCCCTTAGAATGCCCATGCGCCGTGTCTACCACGATCACATCCACACCCGCTTCCACTAAGGCCTCAGCACGAAGCACACCATCATCACCGGTTCCCACAGCCGCCGCAGCGCGCAGGCGGCCTAAATCATCCTTACATGCACGCGGATGGTTGGCGGATTTCTCAATATCTTTCACGGTAATCAAGCCAATGCAGCGATACTGACCATCAACTACCACTAATTTCTCAATACGATGGTGATGTAACAGGCGTTTAGCCTCATCACGATCCACCGTTTCACGCACAGTGATAAGATTCTCATGCGTCATCAGCTCGCTAACACGCTTCTGCGGATTGGTCGCAAAACGTACATCGCGATTGGTCAGAATACCTACCAATTTGCCGGATTGTTTCTCCGTCACCGGAATCCCCGAAATCTCATGTTCTTTCATAAGATTCAGCGCATCAGCAAGCGTTGCTTCAGGGTTAATGGTGACCGGATTTTCTACAATTCCAGACTCAAATTTCTTCACCTTGCGCACTTCCGCCGCCTGGTCATCAATTGAAAGATTCTTATGAATCACCCCAATACCGCCCTGTTGCGCCATCGCAATGGCCAAGCGGCTTTCTGTCACCGTATCCATCGCAGAGGATACCAGTGGTATACCAAGGCGAATGCCAGGAGTAAGTGTGGTAGTAGTATCCACCTGCGCTGGCACAACATCAGACGCAGCAGGCTCTAACAGAACATCATCAAAGGTAAGGGCTTCTACAAGTTTCATCGGCGGGATCCTTCACGGCAATATATCAAACTTGCGGATGCACTATATACGAAGCCACAAAATGGGCAATAGTTTTGTAAGGAATATTATAAAGAGAACATCAAAATGGCAATCAAGGATTGAAAAACCCATTGACCCATGGTAACGCTAGTAAACATTTTTTGTTTTTGCAGCTTTTGCAGTAAAATTCTTAGGAGTAGAGACATGAGAATAAAAGGCCCTGATATTTGGAAAAATATATTCGCCCCTGCTTTGCAGACATGGTATCAGCAAAACATCCCGCCATTTGGTAAATTTGAAGCTATGTTATCCGAGAAAAGCGGCAAAACAGTCATTGATCACGCGGCTTTCCGTGCATTGGATAAAACGCAATACGATAATTTCCTTGATATCATGGAAGCATTTGGCCTCAAAAAGCAAAATGACTATGACTTCCCTGATAAAAAGCTCAAATCGGTTGATATGCAGCTTCCTGGTGAAGATGCATTTAAGATGTTTTGCACCTTAGGTGAGGTTAACAAATTATCGCAAGAAGCACAAACCGCTATCCAGGAAGATACTGCACGTATACGAAACGCTATGCGCCTATCTGATATAGGCAATGGCCTGCTTGCAGAACTCCGCGAGCTAGGATCGCTTGAACAAGCGGATGCAGAGCTGCTGGTATCTGAGATTATCAATAACGTCATGCACCGCCCAGCCTCGATTCCGGTTAAACGCGCAACCCTAGAACTCGTCAAAGCAGAATCGCCTGAAATGGCCAACGCCCTGGTACTCGGCCTATGGGTAAACCATCTGGCCTTTAGCCTGGAAAAATGCGAAGTAGAAGAATGGGCGCCGGTTGATAATATCCAGCAACTCTATAATGCCATGCAAGCCCGTGGATTTGTAATGCTCCAAAGCGGCATTCAGGGCAAACCTGCCAGCGAAGGCGGCTTATTGCGCCAAACCTCCTGCAACGCCGCACTGACCACTATTCGCGTATTAGAAGCAGATCACTGCACCGTAAGCGAAATACAATACCCAACCTGTTTCATCGAACCTATCGCCCGCGCCATTGATCCGAAAACAGGCAAACTCTTCCTCGGCTTCCTGCCTGGCAATGCCAATGCTATTTTTGCATCTACAGGCACAAAAGCGCCTACGGATAAACCAGAATACCTACAAAATATCTTGGCAACTGGCCCTAAAAATCCACTGCCCCCAAGCCAGGCCGTTAGCCTTGTGCAAGGTATATAATCCGTCATTGCGAGCGTAGCGCGGCAATCCATCTATCCTACTTAAAGAACAGAGAAGCCATAAGCATGGACTGCCGCGTCGTTAGCGCTCCTCGCAGTGACAGTGAAGCATACAACAATACCAGCCCAAGAATGATCATCTAATCCTTTGTTTAATATAGAAAATACCAAAAGACTCCGCTTTTTCCCCTCTATTCTATTGACTTATCCCCTATTTATCTTTATAAGCAATCCCCTGATATAGTTTTTCGGAGGCATATTGTGAAACGTACATTCCAACCAAGCAAGATCGTTCGCGCTCGTAGACACGGTTTCCGCGCTCGTATGGCAACCGCTAATGGCCGTAAGGTATTGAGCCGTCGTCGTGCAGTGGGCCGTAAGCGTCTCAGCGCTTAAAGACCTATTGACGGTGCGTCCCGTGGTGACGACCCTACAAAAACGTGCAGACTTCGTCCGCATTGCAAATAAAGGCTCCAAAGCTGCCGCTTTGGGGCTTGTTTTGCAAGTGGGGGAAGCGCAAACTGAAGATACCCGTGTGGGATATACAGTCACCAAAAAACTCGGCGGCGCAGTCATCCGCAACCGCATCAAACGCCGGTTACGCGCAGCAGCTAGAGAAATAATGCCCGTCTGTGCTGCGCATAAAGATTACGTGATTATCGGCCGCAAAGCCGCCCTCCATCGCCCCTTCGACGGGTTGATTAAAGACCTTAAATACACACTTCATACGACAGATTCCTATCAAAAACAGGACAATAACGAATGCGCTACCTAGCGGTTGTACTAATATATCTGTACAAATACATTCTTTCCCCTATACTCCCCCGCGCGTGCCGCTATTTGCCGACATGTTCTGATTATGCCTGCCAGGCATTTCATAAACATGGGGTATGGCATGGCGGTCTATTAACAGCAAAACGTTTATTACGCTGCCATCCCTGGGGTGGCTCAGGTGTGGACGAAGTACCTTAAACGGCCTTCTTTACGACAACGGTAGGAATTATGTCTGATAATAAAAATCTGATCATTGCATGTTTGCTTTCAGCCGCTGTGCTGGGCGCATGGAGCTTTTTCTTTGAAGCACCCATCAAACATCAAGCACAACAAGTGCAACAGACACGCGAGCTTCAACAACAAGCCCAAGCAAAAAAAGAAGCCGAAGCCCAGGCGCCAATCAACCGCCCGCGCGATGAAGTATTGGCTGAAACCCAAGAAGACCGCATCAAAATCACCAGCCCATGGGTGCATGGCTCTTTATCGTTAAAAGGCCTGCGTTTTGATGACCTCACACTGGCAGGCTATCATGAAACCATGGATCCTCATTCCAAAGAAGTCGTACTACTCTCCCCATCCGTCTCCAACCAAGCCTATTTCGCCGAATTCGGCTGGCTTGCTAAAGATAGCGCTATTAAAGTGCCGGATAGCTCCACCGTATGGAAAACCAACAGCCATACATTAGCACCAAAGAAACCGGTTACTCTCACCTGGGATAACGGCGAAGGATTAGAATTTAGCATCACCATCTCCCTCAATGAAGAATACTTATTCTCACTACAACAAGATGTGCGCAACACCGGCTCAACAGAAGCCACCATTATGCCCTATGGCCTGATCAACCGCGTATGGCTGCAAGACCATAAAATGATGGCGATTCTGCATGAAGGCCCGATTGGCGTATTGCAGGATAAATTGGAAGAATATAATTATGCCGATCTGGCAGAACAAAAAGAATCCTCTCTAAACAACCGCAATGGCTGGATTGGGATTTCCGATAAATACTGGCTATCTGCCATTATCCCAGCGCGTGATACCACCTTTGATGCTAATTTTGCCTACACCCCACGCCAAAAAAGCCCGCGCTACCAAGCGGATTACCGTGGTGAAGCGGTGACTATTGCCCCTGGCGCATCAGAATCGTCACAGCAATATTTCTTTGCAGGTGCTAAGAAAATTGCGGTGTTGGATAAATACACCAAAGAACTCAGTATCCCGCTGTTTGACCGTGCGCTCGATTTCGGCCATCTTTACTTCATCACCAAACCTCTCTTCCTAGCACTGAAATATTTCCATGCATTGCTTGGCAATTTCGGTTTAGCGATTCTGCTCTTAACCGTTGTGGTGAAGTTTGTGATGTTCCCATTGGCGAATAAATCCTACCGCTCGATTCATAAAATGAAATTGCTGCAACCGGATATGCTTGCCCTCAAAGAAAAACACGCAGGCAACCCGCAAGAATTAAACCGTGAAGTGATGGCGCTTTATCGCCGTAACGGTGTAAACCCGCTGTCTGGATGCCTACCGCTTCTGGTACAAATCCCCGTATTTTTTGCGCTGTATAAAGTACTCTACATCACCATCGAAATGCGCCATGCGCCGTTCTATGGGTGGATCAAAGACCTTTCAGCACCCGATCACACTAATCTGTTTAACCTGTTCGGCCTCATCCCATGGGATCCTCCGTCGCTCTTGCATGTGGGCGCATTGCCAATCATCATGGGGATTACCATGTATCTGCAACAAAAGATGAACCCAGAGCCGAGTGATCCTGTGCAAGCAAAAGTGATGAAGCTGTTGCCATTCGTGTTCACCTTCATGTTTGCAAGCTTCCCAGCGGGTTTGATTATCTACTGGGCATGGAACAACACGTTGTCGATTCTCCAGCAATGGATTATCACACGGCCTATTAAGAAGATGACATAAGATGTTCCCGCGCGAAGATCCCGTTTTAAAAGAACATGGACGCTGGCTGTTTGCGCAGGAGTGTAAGTTCATTGCGGGTGCAGCAACGCTTGATATTATCCCGCCGATGAATACACAGGAAGTCGCCTTTGTAGGGCGTTCTAATGTCGGTAAATCAAGCTTGGTAAACGCCCTGACTGGCCGCAAAACCCTGGCCCGTATTTCCCACACACCTGGCCGCACCGCGCAGCTCAATTTCTTTCTGTTAGGTGACCGCCTTACCTTGGTGGATTTACCTGGCTATGGCTATGCCAAAGTCTCCAAGAAAACCATGAATGAGTGGGATAGGCTGATCAAAGGCTATCTCATGGGGCGCGCGCAGTTACGGCGCGTATGCTTGCTGATTGATGCGCGGCATGGTATTAAAACAACCGATATTGACATCATGGATTTACTTGATGATGCGGGAGTGAGCTATCAAATCATTCTCACCAAAGCAGATAAAGCTACACAGACCGATATTGCCAATATTATCGCCCATGTGCAGACGTTATTCTCACAGCATCCAGCTCTCTATCCAGATGTTATAGCAACCAGCTCGCGCGATCGCATCGGCGTGTCGGAATTACAGGCAGAATGCGCCTCATTTATACAGTGGTAAGGAAATAGAATTATGGAAAATACCTTTCTCAAAGACAAAGAAGACTGGCTACACAAAGCACGCACGCTCTCTGAAGCGCTCCCTTATATGCGCCGTTTTGCAGGCGAAACTTTCGTGATTAAATTTGGTGGCAGCACCATGGGTTCTGAAGAACTCGCCCAAAATTTCGCACGTGATGTGGTATTGCTGAAACAAATCGGCATTAACCCTATCGTTGTGCATGGCGGCGGCCCACAAATCGGGAAAATGCTGGAGCGTTTAAAAATCCAAAGCTCCTTCATCGATGGCTTGCGTGTAACCGATCAGGCAACGGTTGAAATTGTAGAGATGGTACTCTCCGGCTCTATTAACAAACAAATCGTAAGCTCTATTCATGCCGCTGGTGGCATGGCGATGGGCCTGTCTGGAAAAGACGGTAACCTCATCGAAGCCCGCAAAATCCGCCGCACGAAGAGCGATCCTGATTCCAACATTGAAAAAATCCTCGATTTAGGCTTCGTGGGTGAGCCTTCTATGGTGAATCCTGATATCCTAGTTGCCCTTGAAGAATCCGACATCATCCCTGTCATTGCCCCCATTGGTGTGGGCGAAAACGGTGAAACCTTCAACATCAATGCCGACACCGCTGCCGGCGCGATTGCTTCTGCACTTGCTGCCAGCAAATTGCTGATGTTGACCGATGTACCAGGCGTACTCGATAAAGACAAAAACCTCATCAGCGAACTCACTATGAGCGAAGCACGCCGCTTGATTAAAGACGGTACGATCAGCGGTGGCATGATTCCGAAAGTGGAAACCTGTATGCATGCGGTTGAGCATCACACCGATGCTGCCCACATCCTCGACGGCCGCATTCCGCATGTCCTGTTGCTAGAAGTCTTTACAGAACACGGCACAGGGACTATGATTCATGAAGGGTAGTAGCCAATCATAGGTTGTGTTATTACAGAGTTTGTTGTCATTGCGAGGCCACAACGTGGCCGTGGCAATCCAGGAGCGTATCTCTCTGTCCTTTAAATAGGCCCTGGATCGCCGCGCTTACGCTCGCGATGACGATAGATATGTGGGGAAATATGGCCTATCATTATGATCTTATCGTTATAGGTGCCGGATCTGGAGGCGTTGCAGCCAGCCGTCGTGCGGCGTCCTATGGCGCCAAAGTCGCTATTATAGAAGCCGATCGCGTTGGCGGCACCTGCGTGATTCGAGGCTGCGTTCCCAAGAAATTACTGGTTTATGCATCAGAATATGCTGAAATCCTGGAAGAATCAAAAGCCTATGGCTGGCAATTCCAAACAGAGCCGCATTTTGACTGGCCTAGCCTGATTGCCAGCAAAGACCGTGAAATTGACCGTCTCAACGGCATTTATCTCTCCATGCTCGAAAAAGCCGGCGTCACTCTTATCAAAGGCCATGCCACCATCAAAGATGGCCATACTGTCCAAGTCGGCCAAAAAGTGCTAACCGCCGAACGCATCCTGCTTGCCCCTGGCAGTATACCCGATATGCCGAGTATCCCTGGCATTGAACATGCCATTTCTTCGAATGAAGTCTTCTACTTACCAACATTCCCTAAGCATATTGTGATTGTAGGTGGCGGTTATATCGCTGTTGAATTTGCCGGCATATTTAACGGCATGGGCGCAAAAGTAACCTTGCTTAACCGTGGCGATGCACTGCTGAAGAATTTCGATAAAGAACTCGGCACAAAACTCACCGCCGCCATGCAAGCCAAAGGCGTTGATATCCGTATGCGCACCATCCCGACTGCCATTATCAAACATGATGGCGGCCTGGCTGTGACACTCACAGATGATAGCACTTTACATGCCGATCAAGTACTGTACGCCATCGGCCGCAAACCCAATACGGACTGGCTCACCGCCCCAATCGAGCGCAGCAAGCGTGGGGCGGTTATAGTAGACGAATGGTCACAAACCTCGATTCCGTCTATCTATGCTGTAGGCGACGTCACTGAACGCTTGGCGCTCACCCCTGCGGCCATTTATGAGGCACGCGCTTTTGCCGACACCGTCTATGGCAACACCCCACGCCCCGTAAACTATACGCTCATCCCCACCGCCGTCTTCAGCCAGCCAGAAGTGGCGACCGTAGGCCTAGGCGAAGAAGAGGCGCGCAAGCGTTATGCTAAGATAGATGTCTACGCCACGGATTTCCGCCCGATGAAACACGCCATGGGCAATCGCAATGAGCGGTGCTTTATGAAACTGGTCGTGGATGCGGAAAGTGATCGCGTTTTAGGCGCGCATATGATAGGAGAACATGCGGGTGAAATGATACAGACCCTAGCAATCGCCCTCACCTGCGGTGTCACCAAAGCACAATGTGATGCCACCCTCGCCATCCACCCTACTCTGGCAGAAGAATGGGTTTTAATGCGTGATAAGCGCCAAGTTTAACACGCTCCATTCTTTATGAACCATTTCCAAAGATACTACAATCATGGGATGGATGGAATATGCCATGGAAAACAAGGATTTCTTTAACCATCTCGTAGACGATCTTCAAAAGGAAATAGCACAAATGCTAGACGCAGCACAAGCGCAGCATTTCTATACGAGCGTTAGCAAATACCTGAATGACTTACAGACGAACGATCCTCGTATTGTCGTTTTACACACCAATCAGCAACCGCTTACCGCAAAGCTACAAATCTTAGATGTAGATAGCAGCGTCACAACATTGCCCGATCTTAGAGCCTATAAAGACCTCTGGGCCATACGGATCCGCAGCCATACCCTCACCGCATTTCCTGATCTTCCAAAGAATGTGCGCCTTCTCGATATCACAGCTCTCAAGACCCTATCTATAGACCATCACAACGTGCCTTTTGATACAGAATCCGCTATAGGACAAGAGATCATCAAGAAACTCGCGGCTATGCAAACCTCTGGCCGTGGCTTTCTTTTAAAAGCAGACCCTGCCATAAAAAATGCTGTTGATGCTCAAGCACAACGCAATGTCCAAAGTTTAGGATACGATATCTAAGCACGCCTCAAAGGACTCACAGCTACGGTTAAACAATATCACCGCGCTGCCAAACTCCGCCTTAGCTTCTGCCTTAATGGGCAGAAGCTTGGCATCGTCACTGAAATAGACATGCACCATCGGCTCTTCTTTGAGTTGTTTTAATTCCTTTTGCGAAGCACCCGCTTCGTAGCGGCGGTTGAAGCTGATATGGATGACCTTATAGGTGGTTTTGCCGATAGAAAGATCCTGCCGGCCATGAATCGTGACAGGAATCGTATAACGCCGTCTACCATCATAGACCGGTAAATCCACTTTACCTGGGTTACCCGTTGCGACATAAGACTTCAGCACCTCCCGCACTGAAAACGCTGCCGCCAGCGCATCCATACTGCCATTCTTCAACGCTTGTGGCACAGGCGGACGTTTGCCAGGACGTTCAGCTGGAGTCATGGTTTGTTCTATGAGTTTTCCTTGCGTATTATAACGCAAACTTACCGTACGCTGCTTGGATTGCACCTGCCCCCAACCCGAAAAACGCTCAGGATGCACTTTACCTTTAGCATCTACCCGAAAACGGCTACTATTCTCACTGCGGTATTTGGTCAGCCAATAGAGCATGCCTTTTGAAAAAATGTGGATTTTAAAATCATAGAGGCTGTTCTTTTCCTGAATATCGGCTACCATATAGCCCACATTCATCCCGCCCCAGAAGAGATCATAACGGTTGGTAAGCACCGGCTTATCCCACTGACGTGCAACGCTTTGTTGCGGGATGATCAGTGCTATAAATGATAGTAATACAATTATCTTTTTCAGCATCTTGCATCCTTAAAGGACTATACCCATATTACTCTATAGGTGAGTATATCATGAAAAAGGGGAAAAAACGATGAAGTTTGATATTTTTACAGAACGTTCTCGCGAATTGATCCAAGCCGCCCAAAGCCTGGCCGTGGCCAGAGGGCATCAGCGCTTTACCACCGAACATGTGCTACGTGCGCTTTTGGATGATGAAGAAGGGCTGACAGCCAATCTAATCAACGGTTGCGGGGCCAATCCTGGTGATATTAGCGACCAGTTAGACATGGCCCTCAAAAAACTCCCCGTCGTACAAGGCGCTGGCGCGGGGCAAATCTACCTGCTACCCGAAACCGCCCGTGCATTGGAAGAAGCGCAAAACATCGCCAAAAAAGAGCATGATAGTTTCGTCACCGTTGAACGCATTCTGCAAGGTCTTGCTATTCTTGATAAACAACACCCAACCCCAACGGCTACCATCCTCAATCAAGCAGGCGTAACCCCACAAAAACTCAATGAAGTGATTTCCGCCTTACGCAAGGGCCGCACAGCGCATTCGGCCACAGCCGAAAGCCAGATGCAGGCGCTGAAGCGTTACGCTAAGGATATCACCGCCGCTGCGCGTGAAGGCAAGCTTGATCCGGTGATCGGCCGTGATGAAGAAATCCGCCGTGCGATGCAAGTGCTTTCGCGCCGGACTAAAAATAATCCTGTGCTTATCGGTGAACCAGGTGTCGGCAAAACAGCCATTGTCGAAGGCTTAGCGCTACGTATGGTGGCAGGCGATGTACCAGAAAATCTCAAAGACAAAAAACTCATGTCCCTTGACCTCGGCGCACTGATTGCTGGCGCCAAATTCCGTGGGGAATTTGAGGAACGGTTGAAATCCGTGCTATCCGAAGTCAATGCCTCCAATGGCGAGATTATTCTGTTCATCGATGAATTACACACATTAGTAGGCGCAGGTGCGGCGGAAGGGGCAATGGATGCCTCCAACCTCCTCAAACCCGCTCTAGCACGTGGTGAACTGCATTGCGTGGGCGCAACAACACTTGATGAATACCGCAAACATATTGAAAAAGATGCCGCCCTGGCGCGTCGTTTCCAATCGGTGTTTGTGTCTGAGCCAACGGTGGAGGAAACCGTTTCTATTCTCCGTGGCCTGAAAGAGAAATACGAAGTGCATCATGGTATCCGCATTACCGATAGCGCCCTCGTCTCTGCCGCCACATTATCGCATCGTTATATCACCGACCGCTTCCTACCGGACAAAGCCATCGATTTGATTGATGAGGCAGCCAGCCGTTTGCGGATGGAAGTGGATAGCAAGCCGGAAGAAGTCGATGAACTCGACCGTAAAATCATCCAGCTTAAAATTGAGGCAGAAGCTCTCAAGAAAGAGACGGATAAACCCTCACAAGACCGCCTCGAAAAGCTTACCAAAGAACTATCAGTCCTCGAAGAAAAATCTGCTGATTTGACCAGCAAATGGCAGGCAGAAAAAGCACGTCTACAAAACGCCCAAAAACTCAAAGAGCAATTAGACAAAGCCCGCAACGAACTTGAAATTGCACAGCGCGGTGGAAATCTCGCACGTGCTGGGGAATTAACCTATGGTGTGATCCCAGACTTAGAGAAGAAACTCCAAGACGCCGAAGCCGCCTCAGGCAGTCGTATGTTGCAAGAAGCCGTGACGGAAGAAGATATCGCCAGCATCGTCTCCCGCTGGACAGGTATCCCTGTCGATAAAATGCTTGCTGGTGAACGCGAGAAATTGTTGAAGATGGAAGAGCATTTGCGCAGCACCGTCATCGGCCAAGACGATGCACTCCGCGCCATCAGCGATGCTGTCCGCCGCGCCCGCGCTGGCCTGCAAGATACCGACCGCCCACTCGGCTCCTTCCTGTTCTTAGGCCCGACAGGGGTTGGTAAAACCGAGCTGACCAAGGCATTGGCACAATTCATGTTTGATGACAAACAAGCCTTGCTGCGGATTGATATGTCAGAATACATGGAAAAGCACGCCGTAGCACGCCTCATCGGCGCGCCTCCAGGCTATGTGGGCTATGAAGAAGGTGGGACACTGACCGAAGCAGTACGCCGTCGCCCCTATCAGGTGATTCTGTTTGATGAAGTGGAAAAAGCCCATCCGGATGTGTTCAACATCCTACTGCAAGTGCTCGATGAAGGTCGTCTCACCGATAGCCAAGGCCGCACGGTAGACTTCCGCAACACCGTTATCATCCTCACCTCCAACCTAGGTTCGGAAGTGCTTTCTGAGCAGAAAGAAGGCGAGGATAGCAGCCTGGTGCGTGAACAAGTGATGGAAGTCGTCCGCCGTGCTTTCCGCCCTGAGTTCCTCAACCGCTTGGATGAGATCATCCTCTTCCACCGTTTGGGCCGCAAGCATATGGATGCGATCGTCGATATCCAAATCGCCCGCCTGGCCAAAACCCTGGCACCACGCCACATCACCCTACATCTAGACGACAAAGCCCGCACCTGGCTCGCCGAAGCCGGCTTCGACCCCATCTACGGCGCCCGCCCTCTCAAACGCGTTATCCAGCGCGAATTGCAGAATAAACTGGCACAGAAGATTCTGGAGGGGAGTGTGAATGATGGGGATGTGGTGGAGGTGAGTGCGAATGAGACGGAGTTGGTGATTTCGGTGGGAAGAACCAAAAAAAACGCAGCCTAGCTATTGATTTATATTAATTATCTCTGTACTTAAGAAAATAGTTGTATTTTATATTCATTAAGGTATCATACGCCCATAAAGTTTAATTATTAACTTATGGGCGTATGATATGAGCACACAAAAGCACTTTCCCTCTGAATTAACAGAACGTTATACCGAAATATTTACCTCACAAACTCAAGATACTCTGGTTTTTTGTGATCCTGGCATTGATGATGCATTAATGCTGGCACAGGTTCTCTCTTCTAAGAAATTGAATGTTCTTGGTATTGTACCTGGCGCTGGAAATGTTTCTCTTGATAAAACAATCGCTAACACATTGCGTATTGTAGAACTAACAGAACGTACAGATGTTAAAGTATACCCAGGATGTAAAGCACCTATCGGCCAAAGCACTGAAAATATGCTTAATGGCGAACAAGTATACGGTGAAGATGGGCTTGGCGGCATTCCATTCAAAGCACTTACCACACAAGCACAAACACAAGATGGTGTTGAATTTGCTGCAAATGCTATTCTTACAGCTAAAAAACCTATTACTCTTATTTCCACAGGCGGTTTGACCGACGTATATCTCACTCTAGCAAAAATCAAAGAAATCAACCCAGCAGCATTAAAAAATATTGCTGGAATTTCTATTATGGGCGGTGTGTTTGATTATAAAGCAAATGCCAATGCACCATTACATGTAAATCCAGCAGACCGCGTTGCAGAATTTAATATGATCTTTGATCCTATTGCAACTAAAGGCGTATTCGATATTGCAGCAGAAGCACATATTACCATCTTGCTTGCTCCATTAGACCTAACCCACACTACCCTCTACCGCAAAGAAAAAGAAACCAAAGCACTTGGCGAAGTTGGCAACCCTGTTGCTACCGTCATGGCAGATTTGATGATGCAAGTGCCAGTATGGTATGAGGCACGTTTTGGTTTAGCAGATGGCGGTATGCAGCCTGCACATGATGTGAATGCAAGCATGGCAATTCTGCACCCCGAGCTTTATACTGGCAGATGGGCCAATGTACGCTCTGTTCTGGATGGGACAGAAGTAGGCAAAACATTTGAAGTTGATGGCGGCCCACAAAATGTGTGCATTCTGAATATTCCAGCAGAACGCAACGCAGGCTTCTTTACAGCATTTAATACTGATATGAAAGCATTTGATGCGCTCAAAGAAAAATCACATCTGCCTTCAGACCATAAGCCCAAAACTGCTCAAGACATTCTTACTCTTGGCAAAGGCAATACTTCTAGCTTTGCTCAAACACTGTAATATTTTTAAAAGGATACTATTATGTCAAGACAACATTATGATTTAGTCATCAGCCTCATTGAAGAAGCAAAACAAGCGTTTATTTCTGGTGAAGGCACAACACCTGTTGTAGGTGATGTTGAACTTTTTACAAAAGAGGTGGATGGCAAGATCTATAAATTCTTTGGTATTGCGAAAGATAAGCAAGCCACAACTGATTACACAGCAGTGCGTAGCCATATTCTTCAAGAAATGGGATTAGCACAAGAAACTAGGACATTGCAAATCATTGGCGACTCTGCGCAATACAACCCTGAACAATCCAAATTCATGCAGAAGTATTTCAACGAGAAAATGCAAAAATCATCACATGATGATGAATTAGTGATCTATGGTTATACAAGCCGTTATAAAGACAACTCATCTGAGAAAACAAAAGGCAGAACAGAAGTAAATGGCTTGGTGAACTACTGGGTTGACCAAAACCCAGAACAAGCTAAACGTGTGCTAGCAAACGTGGTTTGCTTCCATACACGCCAAGCACTGACAGAAAGTGGCAAAGTTATGTCTGGCTCTACCACCGATAAAGGCTGGGGCTGTGATACATCTGAACATGTGACCAACTTTTTCCTGGTATATGATACAAAAGGAAAAGGAGCTACATTTGGTGATGACACCATTTCTTCAGATGAATTGACCGATAAATGCTATACCTACGAAGGTGGCATCCAATCTTTCCGTCAAGGTGGCTATATGGCAAAACGCGGTAAGGAGCTTAAAGGTGTTTCTGGCCTGCGTGGCGAAAAAAATGTTGGCTGTTTTGTTCCGCAAGAAGATGCCTATAGAATATTCTTCTCAGCACCTGAATTCTTTGCTCTTCTGCAAGCGCGTACAGCTGCAAAAGGCTCTGAGTTAACCCCTGACGAGGTAACCACCATTCGTGATGAATATGTTGCAACAAACTACCAAGATGCACTTGCAGATAAATCACGCCGCGTATTAACAAACCCACATCGCGATGATGCTGCAACCAAAGATGGCTTATTCAAAGAAGGCTGGGCTGATTTGATGAAAGAGGAGGGCTATAAAGCTGTACAACAACACTTTAAAGGTAAAACCTTTGAAGAGTTAGTAGCTAAGACGGCGGCTAAAACATCAGCCACACAAAGCCTCTAATACTCTTTTCTCATTGATGTTAAGGAAGCGCTCAGAAATTTTTCTGAGCGCTTTTTTTACAGTATACATTCCTTCTTATCTTATCTTATCTTATCTTATCTTTTCTCCTCTTGCTCAACATACAAAAAATACCCCTCAAACGCGTTATCCAACGTGAGCTGCAAAATAAACTGGCACAGAAGATTCTGGAGGGGAGTGTGAATGATGGGGATGTGGTGGAGGTGAGTGCGAAGGAGGCGGGATTGGTGATTGCGGTGAGGAGAACGACGGCGAAGGTGGCGTAAATTGTCATACACCGACTTGCAGGGGGTAGCATCTCACTCGCACTGAGATGCTAGGCCTTGGCGCCTACTTTCCGTAACCAGTCACCCAATTGCTCTTCTGTCACTTCACCGGCTGCAAGCCTATAGAAGACAGCGTATTTTTCCTCTTGTGAAGCCTGTACAGTATAACCGTTTAGTCGTAAAAACAAACAGCACACCACAAATACAGTCCGTTTATTACCATCCATAAAAGGATGATTGCGTGCTATGCCATAGGCATAGGCAGCCGCGAGCGCCATTATATCAATACCCGCGCCGCCATAATAATAAGTATTCTTGGGCTTATTAAGTGCGGAATCTAATAAGCCTGCATCGCGCACACCATCTAAGCCACCATGTTCAGCAAGCTGTCTGCGGTGAATAGCAAGCACAACCTCATCAAGCACCCATATCGGTTCCTGCATGGTCTATTCTGCCAACTTCTTCAATACATCACGATTATCATGCATAATCTGCTCTGCCATATCCATTTGTGATGCGAATTCAGGATTATAGGCTGTGAACTCTATACCATTTGGAGTTTCCACAGCATATAACGCATCCCCCTTTTCAACACGCAATTTTGCAAGCACTTCTCTGGGTAAAATCACCCCTAAAGAATTACCAATCGCCGTCACTTTAATTAATGCCATAGCTTACCTCCACTTTATTTAAGTATAACATATGTTATAACAAAAGTAAAGCACTATATAACAACAAAAAAGCGGCCAAAAAGCCGCTTTTCCACCCTTTTCCTGCATACAGGATCCTATTTCACAATACTCACAAACTCCAACCGGTTCCATTCCACAAACGGTTTCACGGTAATTTTATCCTTTTCAATCGTCTGAATCGTACCAATTGGCAGACCTGGAGGGAAGTAGCCACCGTCACCGGAGGTAATGACCACCTCGCCTAGCACCGTGGAGTTATCGGTTGGGATATAGTGTAACTCTGGTGCATCAGTATTGCTACCGCCTAAGATACCACGATAACGTGATGTGCTGGTCATAATAGGGATCCGGGAGTTCAAGTCTGTCACCAGCAGGATACGGGCGCTATGTTCGCCCACTTCAATAATACGGCCCACTAAACCCACCGCATTCACCACCGCCTGGCCTTTTTTCACACCATCGGTAGAACCTGCATCAATGCTCACCGAATGCAAATACGGGCTGCGGCTATCAGCCACAACACGAGCTGTAATATAGGATGTCTCTTGCGCACCTACGAAATTGAGCAATTCGCGCAGATGGATATTCTCCAAATTAGCCTGCTGAGCAGCCAGCAATTGTTTGCGCAATTGGGTATTTTCAGAGCGTAACGCTGCATTTTCATGACGGATATAGAAGATTTCATTGGTGGATTTGCCCATTTGGATCACCGAATGGATCGGGCGCGCCACCACATCCACCACGGGCATCACCGCATCGACGATATTGTTGCGGATCGTATCAGTCACCATCGGATTCATACGTCCCGCCACAAGCAGCATCACCGATGCAATCAGCAACGCCACCGCCGAAAGGCGCTGCATTGTCAGCTTGAAAGGTATAGCAAGATGGAGGGCGCGATGTCTAGCCATGTAGAAAGTCCATTAACAGGTGTTGCACTATCTTTTCTAGGATAGTACACACCTGTTAATATAGTATTAATAATTAAGAAGAATTAATCCTGCTTGAACAGAACGTGTTTCAATTTCTTACGGTTTTCCAGCACCATACCAGTACCAAGCGCCACGCAAGACAGCGGATCATCCGCCACAAATACTGGCAAACCAGTCGCTTCGCGAAGTACCAGATCAAGGTTACGCAGCAATGCACCACCACCGGTCATCACGATACCTTTGTCTACGATATCCGAAGACAATTCAGGCGGTGTGCATTCCAGAGCGATTTTCACCGCTTCAATGATTTGGCTCACTGGCTCGATCAAGCTTTCAGCCACTTGATGCTCACTTAATACCATTTCTTTCGGCACGCCGTTGATCAAGTCACGGCCTTTGATTTCCATGGTCTTGCCTTCGCCTTCTTCAGGAGGGCATGCAGCACCGATTTGTTTTTTGATTTTCTCAGCAGTAGATTCACCAATCAACAGGTTATGGTAACGGCGGATATAGGAAATAATCGCCTCATCCATCTTATCACCACCCACACGTACAGAACGCGCATAGACGATACCACCGAGTGACAATACCGCCACCTCTGTTGTACCACCACCAATATCAACGATCATCGAACCAGTAGGCTCTGTCACTGGCAAACCAGCACCAATCGCAGCAGCCATAGGCTCTTCGATCAGGAATACTTCACGCGCACCAGCGCTCTCAGCCGCATCTTGAATCGCACGGCGTTCAACCGGTGTAGAACCTGACGGCACGCACACAATAATAAGCGGGCCGGTAAAGCTACGGCGGTTATGCACTTGGTGAATAAAGTGCTTAATCATCTCTTCTGCACCTTTAAAATCGGCGATCACACCGTCTTTCAATGGGCGGATAGCATGAATTTCTGCGGGTGTACGTCCTAACATCATTTTCGCTTCGTTACCGAATGCGTAAGGGATCGATGTTCCACGATCGTGCAATAATGCCACCACCGATGGTTCGTTCAACACGATCCCGCGACCGCGTGCATAAACCAATGTGTTTGCTGTACCTAAATCAATTGCCATGTCGGCAGATAAGAAGCCAAAAAGCTTAGAAAACATAGACCCCAACCAAATATGTAATCAGAAGTTAAACAATGTGCGTAAAAATAGCACTCTATATAATGTTTATACTATGTTTCCGTATAAGTAAATCTCTCTCTTATAAGAGGATTCAGCTTTTGTGTTGGATTGTCACAGATAACACATTTTCAGTTGTGAGCAACGCGAACACCTTGTCGATTCAGGCTCCATTGTGATAGCAACGAAATATATAAGAATAACGCTGGAAGCACCAGTCACGATGGATTCCGGATCACATCCGGAATGACAAAGCGTTCGCTAATCGCTCACAATCATTGTGCTGGATTCTAGCCCTCCGCCGGAATGACATAAAGTCACCAAACTACATCTTGTGTTTATATCGAGAGAATAGTAAAATATACAGTAACGAGCGGTTGATAATTGAGGTGGATTGCTATGAGTGACGACAATTCTTTAGAGGATAATAAACCCGGCGGTGAATTAGAAGATGATTCCCTCTCCTCCGCGAAACCTAAGGGTAAGCGAGCATTACTGCTGATTGTTGTTGCGCTGTTGATCTTGATTGCCATACCTGTCGGCCTGTATCTCAGCGGCGGCCTTCCCGGCATGAGCAAGAAAGCCGAAGAGCATAAAGAAGAAGCCGCTCCGAAAGAAGAAACCAAAGCAGCCCCACCTGCTTTCTTAGAATTACAAGAATTCCTGGTCAACCTAGATAGCGGCACCCGCCAGCCAAGCTTCCTTAAAATGACTGTCACCCTGGAACTGGCAAACGAAGAAGATAAAATAGCGATCGAGCCTTACGTACCGCGTATTCGCGATGCATTCCAAGTCTACTTACGCGAATTGCGTGCGGAAGATTTACGCGGCTCGGCTGCTATCTATCGCTTACGGGAAGAATTATTGTTACGCGTGACACAGAGTGTATATCCCCTGCAAGTGAAGGATATCCTCTTTAAAGAGATATTGGTACAGTAGTATGAGCAAAGAGGTCGATTCGACACAAGATGATGACGCCGCAGCGGCAGCCGCCTGGGAGCAATCCCTACAACAAGGTGGCGGCGATGGTACTACAGCTGAGCCGTTAAGCCAGGATGAGATTGATAACCTGCTTGGCTTTAGCGAAGACGCCAAAAAGAATCCGGCTCAAACAGGCATCCATGCCCTGCTCGATAACTCCCTGTTAAGCTATGACCGCCTGCCCATGCTCGAAGTGGTATTCGACCGTTTCGTGCGCATGGCGTCCACCAGCTTGCGGAACTTCACTTCAGATAACGTGGATGTAGATATTAAATCCATCAGCTCTTTACGTTTTGGTGATTACATCAACTCCATCCCTATGCCTGCATTGCTCTCCATCTTTAAAGCCGTAGAATGGGATAATTTTGGCATTCTGACCACCGATAGCTCGTTGATTTATTCGGTTGTTGATGTACTCTTCGGTGGCCGTAAATCCACCCGTCCGATCCGTGTTGACGGCCGGCCTTATACCACTATCGAACAAACCGTCGTCCGCCATTTTAGCGAAATTATCCTCAACGATATGGCCGCTGCGTTTGATCCTTTAAGCCCAACCACCTTCGAGATGGAACGCCTGGAAACCAACCCACGCTTCGCCACCATCTCCCATCCAGCCGATGGGGCAATTTTGCTGCAATTGCGTGTAGATATGGAAGACCGTGGCGGTAATATTGAGATTCTGATCCCGTATAGCACACTCGAACCCATCCGCGAACTGCTTACCCAAGTATTCATGGGTGAAAAATTCGGTAAAGACGTCGCCTGGGAAAATCATATGGGCAAAGAGCTGCAAAATACCTTTGTGGAAGTTGAAGCCGTGCTGGGGAAAAAAGCCACCTATATGTCCGATATTATGAAATTAAAAGTCGGCAGCACTATTATGCTTGATAATGAACCCGATGATGAAGTAATACTACGTTGCAGGGGAATCCCGGTATTATCGGGCAATATGGGACGTAGTGAAGACAATATCGCGGTGCAAGTCACCAATGTCATCACTAAGAAAATGCGGGAATTACTGTAATGGTCTTTTTAGACTACCTCATCGCGGGTTTGTTAGTAGTGACGATCATTTACTGCTGGCAATTAAACCGGAAAATCATAGCACTCCAGCATAGCAAAAAAGAAATGCTGGCAACCATTCGTCAATTCGATAATTCTATTTTGCGCGCGGAAGATACGCTCCGCCAATTCCGCCATAACAGCGCATCACTGGGCGCTGATTTGCAAGAAAAAACCAAGAAAGCTGCCTTCTTAGCCGATGATCTCAACTTCCTCATACAACGCAGCGCATCAATTGCCGATAAAATGGAAGCTGGCATTGCTGCATCGCGCGCGCCTGCACAGCCTATGATACACAAACCTGCCGTACCACCACGCCCTGCTCATTCCTCTGCTCCACGCGCTAGCTTGCGTACGGATACACCCGCATCTTCTACTCCCGAAAAGCGCTCAACCATTGATATGCTTTTGGAAAAACTCTCCGGCATCGGCAGCGCTCCTGAGCCTAAAGCGCCTAAACCTATGGCGCGTGAACGGCAGATTGCTTATCATTCACCTGAATCTCTCGGCGTAATGCCCGATCTCTCACGCGGCGAGAACCGTGGCGAAGATGAGTTATTACGCATGTTAGAAGATGCACGTAGGCACTAGGAGGATCGGTGATGAGATTGCGGTTACTGCCTTTCCTTTTCCTCGCTCTTATCGCCATTGGCGCGCAAAAAATCGGCGAGCTGATTTATAATGATCATTCTGGCCTGCATCATTTCTCCCTCATCAGCGAATTAAGCGCGCAACAGCCTGAAAATGACGGCACGGCAGAACCCACTGCCTCTACCGAAGAAACACCTCCAGCAGAAGCTGTACCCGATGGCGAAAAAGTGGAACCTGCAGCCGATGCTGCCGCGCCCGCAACCGATGCCGCCGCAACCAGACCGCCTGCTATTCCTGATAATATCTCAAAAAGCCAGTTTTCTGATGCAGAATTAAATGTATTACAAAGCCTTTCGCGCCGCCGCGAAGCGCTGGATATGCGCGAGAAGGAAATTGGCCTGCGTGAAGAAGTACTCAAAGCCGCTGAAAAGCAGGTGCAAGAACGCATCGACACACTCAAAGGTCTACAAAAACAAGTGGATGAATTGCTGGTGCAATATAACGAAAAACAAAACGACAAAATACGCAGCCTGGTCAAAATCTACGAAAATATGAAACCTAAAGCCGCTGCGCAGATTTTTGAGAAAATGGATATGCCGGTATTGCTGGATGTCGTATCACATATGAAAGAAGCCAAAACATCGCCCATCCTAGCCAGCATGGATCCCCTCAAAGCCAAGGATCTCACCACAGCACTGGCCAAACGCAAAACCTTGCCACCAGTGGATAGCCTGACACCTGCGGAGCAATAAAATAGTATCTTTGCTTGAGGTTGCGGCTGACGCTCGCGATGATGAAGGATGCTGTGTCATACGCCGACTTGATCGGCGTATCCATCCTTAAACTATAGCTTTATATTTTAGATGGATTCACCGATCAAGTCGGTGAATGACAGCATCATAATATGAGTAGATGACAAAGAAAAAGCCTACCCCACATTCACACACCGGATAAACACCGGTTCCCGCCCTTCAGCGCGGGTTTTTTCTTCATAACGGGTAGTTGTCCACCCCTCTGGTGGCGTGCGCCAATCGTTTTGGGAGCTGGCATTCCAGGTAAAATACGGACTATCCAGCACATGCGCCAACATCCATTCGGAATAGTCAATATGATCCGTTGCCAACACCAATTCCCCGCCAGGCACCAGTTTTGTTGAGAGCAATTGCAGCATCTCATGCGATACAATCCTTCGCTTCTGATGGCGGATTTTTGGCCAGGGATCAGGGAAGAGAATGAATACACGATGCAGGCTGTGATCTTTAATCGCCTTCAGCACCATCCGCGCATCATCACGCCACACGGCAACATTCTGAAGCTCCTGCGCTTCAACCGCCGCCAATAATTTGACCACACCATTAATATATGGCTCACAACCGATAATCCCAATATCAGGATGCAACGCCGCTTGCTTGGCCAGGAACTCCCCACCGCCAAACCCAATCTCCATCCAAACTTCTTTAGGCTTCGTTGGAAAGAACGTTTCAGGCGCAATGTTCTCGCCCTGTAACGTCACCTCCACCTGTGGCATGACATTGGCTAGCAATGCCTTCTGCAATGGCCGCAAGGTTCTGCCTTGGCGACGGCCAAAGGAGAGGAGAAAATCAGGGATGATATGATTTGTAGTGCGAGAGGTCATGATGTTTAGTGTATGCCTCTACACCCTCGCCTTAATCGCATCTACCAAATCCACCTTCTCCCACGAGAAGCCGCCATCGGCCTCTGGCTCGCGGCCGAAATGGCCGAAAGTGGCGGTTTTGCGGTAGATAGGGCGGTTAAGCTGTAAATGCTCACGAATGCCACGCGGTGACAAATCCATCAATTCCTGCAACACCAGCGCCAGCTGTTCTTCCTTCTCCGGCCGTTGACCATGTGTGCTCACATAGAGCGCTAAGGGGCGCGATACGCCAATCGCATAAGCGATCTGAATCGTACATTGGCTCGATACACCCGCAGCCACCACATTCTTGGCCAAATAACGTGCTGCATAGGCCGCCGAGCGATCCACTTTCGTCGGGTCTTTCCCTGAGAACGCACCACCACCATGCGGTGCTGCACCGCCATAGCTATCCACAATAATCTTACGCCCTGTCAAACCACAGTCACTATCTGGCCCACCAATCACGAATTTTCCGGTTGGATTCACCAGAAAATGCGCCTCATCACACATCCAGCCTTCCGGCAATGCGGCCACCACATAAGGGCGGATCAATTCACGCACATCCTGTTGCGATAGGCCATCCTTATGCTGGCTGGACACCAACACCGATGCCGCACGCACCGGCACACCGTTTTCATACAGCAATGTCACCTGGCTCTTGGCATCCGGCCCCAATTGCGCAAGCTTGCCGGATGTGCGGCCCTCATAGATATTCTTTAAAATCTTATGCGCATAGACAATCGGCGCAGGCATATAGACATCGGTTTCATCACAAGCATAACCAAACATAATCCCTTGGTCACCTGCACCTTCTTCTTTCTTATCGGTCGCATCCACCCCTTGGGCAATATCAGGTGATTGTTGGTGCAGAAGCACCTCAACATCCGCATGTTTCCAGTGGAAGCCGCTTTGCTCATAACCAATATCCCGCACCACATTGCGCGCAATCTCTTCCACACGCCCTAAAATCGATTCCGGCCCGCGCACTTCACCTGCGATAATGATTTTATTGGTAGTCACCACCGTCTCAGCCGCCACCCGTGCATAAGGGTCTTCGCGCAAATACGCATCCACAATCGCATCGGAAATTTGATCGCAGATTTTATCGGGATGCCCATCGGATACCGATTCGCTGGTAAAGAGATAACTGGCGCGATTACGCAAAGAAGAGAGATTCACGGTCTTCAACCCTATATTAAAATTTTCCACACCATAGCATGGTGTCTGGATTTATCCAGATTTTTTTCGCTATAGTAGCCAGTCTTTTATAGCTCTAATTTGTGTAGTTTCCATTAACGCCGGCGCATGACCAATACCCGGAAACTCTACGAAATCAATATTCGACCCCTTACTTTGCACCATTTTATCAGCCGTTTCGCGGGTTAAAATATCCGATGTTTCCCCGCGCACCAGCAATAATGGCACTTTCACTTGCTCCCAAATCGGCCATAAATCCACATCATCCACCGTCCCATCGTCCTTAGGAGCAGCAAAAGCTTTCACAATATCAGCATCATAAGCCAATCTGAGGGTGCCATCATCTTGAATCATCGCGCTATGTTCTACAATATGATGCCAATGCGTATCATCATTAATCCCAAACGGCGCCAGCACAGTACGCAAATGGTTCTCCACCTCTTTAAGCGTTGAGAACCTTGGTTGGATACT
Organism: uncultured Rickettsiales bacterium; assembly: GCA_964574415.1. Classification (GTDB taxonomy): domain Bacteria; phylum Pseudomonadota; class Alphaproteobacteria; order Rickettsiales; family CAZNNM01; genus CAZNNM01. The sequence goes on from CAZNNM010000005.1 coordinate 147,887, forward strand.
GACATATTTCTGAATACGCTGCAGCGCCTTGCCTGAAAGATATGGCCCCACATCATTCATCACCATACGCTGAATAAACCCAGGCGCAGAGGCTGAAAGCACCATCCCAATCAGCCCACCCATCGATGTACCAAGCCAATCGGCTTGCTTGATCTCCAGAGACTGCATCAATGACTGTATATCTGCGATATAGGTTGCATAATTATAGCGCGTTTTATCATTCAACCAATCGCTCCGCCCACGGCCAGGCATGTCGATGGCAATCACGCGGTAATCCGATTGCAGGGATTCTGCAATATAATCAAAATCACGGCTATTACGCGTTAAGCCATGCACGCAGACCAGTATATCAGGATTTCCACTATCGCCCCATTCTGTATACGCTAACCGGCGGGAACCGCCTGTTGCCTCACGGTCAGAAATCACATGGTCGCGTAGGCGTAGTGTCATAATATCCCTCTTCTCTTTTTTATTCCAGTACCCATTGCTCTTGTCATCCTTGGATCAAGCCCAAGGAGACACTATCGTGAATTCTAATAAAAACGGTCTATGGTTAACCCCGTCAAATCAATGCCTGGTGTTTTGCCTTCGATAATATCGGCTACAATATACGCACTCCCCGCCGCCAGCGTCCAGCCGAGTGAGCCATGGCCCGTGTTGAGTACTAAATTCCGGTATGGCGTATTGCCCAAAATCGGCATACCATCCGGCACATAAGGCCGCAAACACGCCCAGCGTGTCACTTCCTGCATATTGCCACAGCCTGGGAAGAATATTTGCGTTGCACGCAGGAGCGGCTCTACCCGGTCTTCCCGCACATCGTAATTATACCCGTTTAATTCCGCCGTACCTGCTACACGCAAGCGGTTACCCAAACGGCTGTACACAATCTTGAGCGCCTGATCCGTTACCCCTACGCGCGGTGCCGCCGTATCATCTTCAATCGGAATAGAAATACTATAGCCTTTCACCGGATAAATCGATGTCGGCATATCGAGCTTCTTAAGCCATAATGGGCTATCCGCACCCAGCGCCATCACATAATGATCGGCTGTAAACGTGCCATGATTGGTCACCACACCGCTGATTTTATCACCGTCAGTGTGAATGACTTCAATAGAGGTATTATAGGAGAACGTCACATTCTCCATCGCCTGGCATTCCGCTGCCAAGCCCTGCGTAAAGGCAAAAATATCACCTGTACCATCATAAGGAAAAAACACACCACCGGCGAGCAATTCTGCTGATTGCTTAAAGGCCGGTTCTTTCGCTACCACCTGCTCACGGTTTAAAAGCTCAAACGGGCATCCTAATTCGGACTGGAATTTCGCATGAGCAAGCGCTGCATAGAGGCTTTTTTCATCACGGTAAATATGCAAGATACCTTGATCCAAATAATCAAACAGCGATTCGGTTTGCTGCTCCAACTCACGGAATGATTCCCGCGCATAAAGCGCCAAACGCAACATTGCACGTGTGCCGGCTTCATTGCGTGTATGGGTGCAATGGCGTAAGAACTGCCATCCCCATTTCCACATATCCGGATCATAGCGCATACGGAATACCAGCGGTGCATCAGCACGGCCAATCCATTTCAGCAAATTGGGAATCACATGCGGGCTTGCCCACGGTTCGGCATGGCTATAGCTCAACTGCCCACCATTGGCAAAACTACACTCACGGCCACTTTCCGGCTGACGATCCAACACCGTCACCTCATAACCGCGACGCGCTAAAACATATGCAAGCGTGGTGCCAATAACACCAGAACCAAGAATCAGAATCTTCATATTGTATCGTTTGTGAGAGTTATTAAGGGTAGTATAGCGAGGATTGGAGAGAATGTCACTGGAAAGGATGCAGGATTCAGCATTCAGGATCCAGAGTTTCTTCTCTGAATCCCGGATCCTGAATCCTGCCCTCTGCACTATAAAAACACTTGCGAACTGCCCCCAACACAGGCAGTATACACAATGGTACACTTATAAGTAATCGAGCCCATTATGAGTCTATGGCAGCAAGGTGACGTCTATATACGTTTGCTGACACCTAAAATCGTTGCTGTTCTGCTGATCATACTCAGTGTTATTCCACTGCGTATTCCTGGGCTTGCGGAATTTATGCCGTTGTTTAACGTCATGATTATTTATTACTGGTCAATCTATCGGCCAGAACTTTTTCCGAATTGGTTTGTCTTTGCCTTAGGTATTTTCCAAGATGCCCTTTATGGCACACCGCTCGGCAGCACCTCACTCATCAACCTCATCTCCCGCATGGCGATTATTTCGCAGCGTAAAATTTTCGTCCGCGAATCCTTCTTAGTCGTATGGAGCGGGTTTATTTTATTCTGCCTGGTGATTAGCCTACTTAACTGGGCCATCTTCTCGTTATTCCGCGAACATTTCATGTCAATTCCGATGGTATTGATGCAATGGGTGTTATCGGTGGTGCTGTATAGCTGCGTACATGGCGTATTCAGTGGTATATTGATGATTCTTCCGGATAGGCAATCCCATGGCGCGTAAGGAACTTAAACGGGGCCGTATCTTTGCCCGCCGCTCTTTTGTATTAGCAGGCCTCAAAGCCGCCATGATGACTGCCCTGGCAGGGCGTTTGTTTTATCTGCAAGTATCGCTCTCTGACCAATATAAAACCATGTCAGATAGTAACCGCATCAAACTCTTCCTCATCCCGCCTGTACGCGGCATGATCGTAGACCGGTTCGGCCAGCCGCTGGCCACCAATAAAATCCATTACCGGATTTTGCTTGATCCTACCGAAGCTAAAAATGCAGAAGCAACCTTCTTAAAGCTTTCCGATATTCTCAATATCCAAGCCGCCAAAAAAGAATTCCTCCTCGCCCGCATCCGCAAACACCAAGGCCGCCGCCCTATTTTGCTGCATGAACATCTCACCTGGGATGAAGTAGCGCTTGCAGAAGTCAATACGCCTGACCTACCAGGCGTCTATGTTGAAGCCGGACAAATGCGCTATTACCCCAAAGCCGAAATCTGCTCCCATGCCATTGGCTATGTATCTGCCGTCTCCGAGCAAGAAGCCATCAAAGATGACCCACTACTCAACCATCCCGATTTCAAAATCGGCAAGAGCGGTGTAGAGAAAGCGTTTGAAGATGTGCTACGCGGCGAAGCCGGTGTGCGCCGGATGGAAGTAAACGCCCATGGTCTCACTGTACAAGAACTCTCCCGCATCAACAGCACACCCGGCAAAACCTTGCCGATTACACTTGATCTGCGCCTGCAAGAATTCGTCACCCAACGTCTTATCGATCATCGCAGCGCGACATCGGTTGTGCTTGATGCTTACACAGGCGGTGTCTTGGCCTATGGTTCCGTGCCTGCGTTTAATCCTAATAATTTTGTGGAAGGTATTTCATCTGCCTATTGGAGTACGCTTACCAAAAACCCAGATCTGCCCTTGGTTAATAAACCCATTGCACAAATGTACCCACCTGGCTCAACCTTCAAACCGGTTGTAGCATTGGCGGCGCTAATGCAAGGCATTAACCCTGAAGACAGTGTATACTGCCCAGGCTATTTCGATTTAGGCCGCCGCCGGGTGCGTTGCTGGCGTGAAGGCGGGCATGGTGTGGTGAATATGCGTGGTGCAATTATGCATTCATGCAATGTCTATTTCTTCCATATGGGACGCCGCATCGGCATTGACCCTATTTCTACTATGTCCAACCGCTTTGGCTTAGGCGTGCTTTCTGGCGTGGAGATTCCTGGCGAAAAAGCTGGCCTTATCCCTACCCCAAGCTGGAAAAAAACCCGTCATGGTATTGACTGGCAATTAGGGGACACGATTAACACCGCCATCGGCCAGGGTTTCGTGCTTTCCACAGCCATGCAGCTTGCCGTAATGGCTGCACGTATTGCCAGCCGTGGCAAAGTCATTATCCCGCATTTTGAACTCAGCCCAGAGAAAGAATTGTCACCGAGCTGGGAACAAATGGATATCCCACAGCGCTATTTCGATGTGGTCATTGACGGTATGCGCAATGTGATGAATACACCAGGAGGCACAGCCTATGGCAGCCGCATCCTCAACCCACGCTGGGCCATGGCTGGGAAAACAGGGACAGCGCAAGTTATCTCCAAAAAACGCCTGGCAGGCGATTATGCCAGTGCAAAACTCTGGGAGAACCAGAACCATGGCCTCTTTATCGGCTTTGCACCGCTGGATAATCCACGTTATGCAATTTCCGTCATCGTTGACCATGGCGGTAGCGGCTCTGGTGCGGCCGCACCTATTGCACGTGATATCATGACCAAAGCGCAGGAACTGGAATCCGCACGTTATATCATGCCATCGCAACACCCAGCTTCGACCGATATACCTGGCATCAGTGTGGAAACCATTACCAAGAAAGAAGCGGAGCAAGCAGAATGAGCTATAGAGACCGTTTTTCCCTGCGTAAAATTGGCGACCTGCATTGGGGGCTGATATTCCTGATCACTTGTGTATCCTGCATGGGCTTTGCCATTCTCTATTCCGCCGCACAAGGCAATTGGGAACCCTGGGCGCTGGCGCAGATCAAACGCTTTTTAGTCTTCTTCCCCATTATGATTGTGATTGCGCTGGTGGATATACGTTTCTGGCTGCGTTATTCCTATGTGTTCTATGTCATTGCCCTACTCATGCTCATCGCCGTTGAAATCTCCGGCCATAGGGCGATGGGTGCTACACGCTGGATGCGTATCGGCCCGATCAATATCCAGCCTTCCGAAGTGATGAAAATCGCCCTTATCTTAGCGCTAGCCCGTTATTTCCACTTCCGTAGCGCAGAAGATGCACGGCGGATTATCTACCTTATCCCACCACTCTGCATGATTTTCTTGCCGATATTGCTGATCTTAAAACAGCCAAACTTAGGAACTGCCATGATCTGCCTGCTTATCAGCGGTGCGATTTTCTTTGTGGCGGGGATCAGGCTATGGAAATTCGGTGTCGTCATTGGTGGCGCCCTTGCCTCAATTCCTATTGCCTGGCAATTTATGCATGAATACCAAAAGAAACGCGTTCTCACCTTCCTAGACCCAGAGCGCGATCCGCTGGGCGATGGCTATAACATCATCCAATCCAAAATCGCCATCGGCTCCGGCGGCATTACCGGCAAAGGCTTCCTACATGGCAGCCAAAGCCAGCTTAGCTTTCTGCCGGAACATCAAACCGACTTTATTTTCACCATGTTCGCCGAGGAATTCGGCCTGACGGGTGGCTTGACGCTCCTAGCGATCTTCACCCTCATGATCACCCTTGGCTATATCATCGCCCTGCGCTGCCATAACCATTACGGCCGCATCGTCGCCACTGGCATCACCACTATGTTCTTCGTCCATATTTTCATTAATATTGGTATGAATATGGGGCTATTACCAGTAGTAGGAACACCATTACCCCTACTCTCTTATGGTGGCTCCATCATGATGACCATGCTTATTGGCTTCGGCTTCCTCCTCAACTCCCATGTCCATCACCGGATGTATATGAATCGGGGGATTGAGGATGATTAGAGTAGCTGGATCTGATGTGATCTACGTTACCAGTTAAACCTCTATTACAATATGATGCCCGCCATTGCGAGGAACTCGCCTTGTCATTCTTAGACGTGATCAGGATTGTTGCAAGATTCTAAAATACCCTGTCATCCCAGCGAAAGCTGGGATCCAGTCCTTTTAAACATTAAAGCAAAATATAGCGTTCACTAACGTTCACAAGCATTACGCTGGATTCCAGCCTTCGCTGGAATGACGAAAAAGATAGTCAGACAACAACACCGACTTGATCCAAGGATGACCGTATAAGTAAATGCGACTATGTCTAGATAATTGCCTCATCCCCATCACAAAAAAAGCCGCAGACATACTCTGCGGCTTTTTTATAATATCGTTGGAAACGAGACTAATCTTTCTTCTTCTCTTCCTTCTTCGCCGCTGGCTTATCCGCTAACAACTTATCAATCGCTGCCGAAAATGCCTCTACATCATGAGCACTCTCATATTTCTGGCCATTAATGTAGAAAGTCGGCGTCGCATTCACATCCAGCTCTTTAACGGCGGCTTGTTTCATGCCGAGGATTTTATCGCCCAGTTTTTTATCTTCCATACATTTATCAAATGTATCACCACTGATACCGCCTAATTTACCGATATTAGACAGGCGCTCTAAGAAATTCTTATGGAAAGCCCAGTTTTCTTGGGTTTCGAACAATACTTTGGTGAAGTTGAAATAACGCTTCTGGTCTTTCTCACCTGCGCAATGTGCTAACAGGCTTGCTCTATATGCCGGCTCATTGAGCGGAAAATCGCGGTGAACGAGCTTTACTTTGCCTTCATCAATATATTTCTTGGTTAACTCTGGCAGTGTGTTCTTGCTGAAATCCGCGCAATGTGGGCACGATAAAGACGAATACTCAATAATGGTTACCGGTGCCTTAGCATCCCCCAGCACCATATCGCCCTCTTGTTGCTTTAACAGATCACTCGCTGCATGGGCTTGCAGGCTTAATCCTGATAAAAATGTAACAATGAATAAAACTCGCAACAGTCTGGACATAATAACCCCTTCTCTAGCCGTTATAGGTGATATTTTTATAGCATAAAACGGCAAAACACTATAGGTTTTTTAACATAAACTTAAGATTATAAAGTTACTGTGTATAGCATGGTCATGTTTTATCGCATGCATCCTTCTCCAGAGGGGACAAGGATCACTCTAGTGAAACGCAAAGAAATGAAGGAATTGTCATGACACAACCACAAAAACTCACTCCAGCCGCTGGTAATCAATCTGTACGCGTTGTTCTGGAAGATGGCAAAGAGGTGCAGCTTCCTGTGCTTCCTGGCACAGAAGGGCCTGCTGTTATTGATGTGACCAAACTCTATAAAGAGACCGATCATTTCACCTATGACCCAGGTTTTATGTCTACCGCAGCCTGCGAATCAAAAATCACCTATATTGATGGCGAAGAAGGTATCTTACGCTACCGTGGCTATGATATTGCTGAACTTGCTGATAAGAGCAACTTCCTGGAAGTATCCTACCTGCTATTAAACGGCGAATTGCCTGATCATCAACAATTCGATGCCTTCAGTAAGCGCATCAATAAGCACACCATCGTGCATGAGCAATTGCAATTCCTCTATCGCGGTTTCCCACGCCGTTCGCATCCGATGGCGATTATGGTGGGCGCGGTAGCATCACTTTCGGCCTTCTATCATGAATGCCTCGATGTAAATAACAAAGAAGAGCGCGAAATGGCGGCCTTCCGTATGATCGCCAAAGTGCCAACCCTGGCTGCAATGGCGCATAAATACTCCATCGGCCATCCATTTGTGTATCCCCGCAATGATTTGAGCTATTCGGGTAACTTTTTACGCATGTTATTCTCAAACCCTGCTGAGGATTTTGAATTGAACCCAGTGCTTGAGAAAGCCATGGATAAAATCCTTATCCTCCATGCCGATCATGAGCAAAATGCGTCCACCTCTACCGTACGCCTGGCCGGCTCATCGGGTGCTAACCCATTTGCCTGTATTGGCGCAGGCATAGCTTCGCTCTGGGGCCCTGCCCATGGTGGTGCGAATGAGGCGGTGATTAATATGCTGGCAGAAATCAAAACACCAAACCGCATTCCAGAATTCATCCGCCGTGCGAAAGATAAAGATGATCCATTCCGCTTAATGGGCTTCGGTCACCGCGTATACCGCAATTACGACCCACGTGCGACTGTGCTGCGTAAAACCTGCCATGAAGTACTCAAAGAATTGGGTATTACAGATGATCCGCTGCTCGATATCGCACAAGAATTAGAGCATATTGCGCTTAATGATGACTATTTCATCGAACGCAAGCTTTATCCAAATGTGGATTTTTATTCAGGGATTATCTACAAAGCTATGGGCATTCCAACCCAATTATTTACCGTGTTGTTCGCTGTGGCTCGTACCGCAGGTTGGGTAGCACAATGGAAAGAAATGCTTGAAGATCCAGCGCAAAAAATTGGCCGTCCACGCCAATTATATACCGGCCCACAAAAACGGGAATTTGTGCCGATTCATAAGCGCCAGGATTCCTAATCTTTCTTGTGCCATACCCGCCTTGTGTGGGTATGGCATTTTCTTCTAGTATAACCACCTCATCTATGATAAACGGTTTTTTAAGTTCCCGCTTGTATGATAACCGTATGAAACGCTTTTACGCCATCGTTATACTGATATTATGTACCCTAGGCCTTACGCCTTCTGCCTGGGCTGCTTCTGCACTGAATTGCCCTACCACCCCACAAATCGCCACCTCCTTCCCTCCGAAGGAAGCGCTCGGCACCACCAGCAACCTCGCCCGCCGTACGGGCTCTGCCGTGTTTGCCAAGGGCCAGCTGATCTATATTGAAGGCAAGATCACTGATAGTGGCTGCGTACCCGTGCAAAACGCTGTGGTCTCTATCTGGCAGGCCAATAGTATGGGCGATATGGTCTATGGTAAAGATATTGCCACCAGCAGCGATAAGGATTTCCTTTATACCGGCCGTGCAACAACCAATAATGCCGGCGAATTCACCTTCCTCACCGTCATGCCAGGCAGCCGGACAGGCGAAACTCCCTTTATCAGCCTCCGCGTTAACCACAGCAAGCTTGAGGGCCTAGAGACCAAGATATTCTTCCCAGACAATAATAACCGCAGTGATGCTGATTTCCTGGAACTCATGGATCAAGACCGCCCACTCGTCACCGCCATTGCCGCACCAAACAACCAGCCTGGCCAGCCTGTGATTTACTATATGCCACTGGCTTTAAAAGGCAGCGCGCCGTATAGACGATTCTAATTATTCCGATTTATCAGATTCTTGCTTTGAATCGAACCCTAAAAGCGCCTCGATTAGGTCCTCATGCGAATCCGCATGGGAGGCCGCCAGGTTTTGCTCCAGAATCACATCATAGATTTCTTTACGCAAAACAGTGGAGGTGCGAGGGAAGGTAAAACCAAGCTTGACGGTTTTGCCTTTGATTTCCACAATGGTCACTTCAATATTGTTATTAATAACAACAGTTTCACCGAGTTTCCGGGCTAAGTATAACATGGAAAATTTCCCCTTCTATTCCGATACTAACGCCGCCACCCCTGCTTGTGCAAGCAGATAATCATTTACCCTGATTTTTTAATGCTATCCTTATATTATGCCGTATAGTCCTTTAACATATATGGCCTTATGGATGACCTCATAAAAATAGCCAATCCACAAGGCAATACACGTTAAATAACTGTATAATATCACTGCCTAATTTTTTTATTTGTTCCTATCACAAGTTGACTATTGATTTAGTAAAAAATATAATATATAGCTGTACATAAGAATGCATTTTCCCATTTTATTTCGCTTTTTATGCCCAAGTCGCAAAAAAGAGTTGAATTAAGCAGAAAATGTTATATATCAGAAGTTGATTCTGGATTTTAGTGTTGACAAAATAAAATAGAGTGTAGTAAAAATGCAGCCTATGAATAATGCCTTAAAGAATTTACCGATAAAAGTAAGCGAAGCTGACGAACAAGATGTGATGTCAGACATTCGTTACATTCGCAAATCCTGCTCATTGATCACTGATGCGCTGCAAAAGGGTTGTGACGTATTACAAATGCCTAATGGCAATGTAGTGATCACTGAAATCCGCACTGTATCATTCCAATATGAGTGGAACGACTCTAAAGGTCGTTTTGAGAAAGCCAAATCTGGCAGCCGTCTCAAAAAATTGAGACGCCAACAATCAGAAACAGCGGTTACTGCTGCTCCTGTGCGTGAAGCTGTAGCTGTGAAAAAAGCAAAAGAGCCTGTAAAAGAAAAAACAGTTGCTCGTGTAAAAGAACCCGCATAACGGTTCTCTTCTTTGTAAATACAAAAAAGCACCGTGCCATTTGCCGGTGCTTTTTTGCTATAAAACTGTGTGATACGATACCATGTTGGAGGGGAGCCGCATGGTAGAGTAGTCACCCCTATATCACATACCCGTAATTATTATTCCCACCCTGTTACTTTTAAAGCTTTCTTAACCCAAATCCCGTTAAAGTTAAGCTAGGTTGTGTCGACATGCATCTTCTATGCGAGCGAGAGGGGTGGATTTTCGAGCATCGAAGCACAGAAAATTCGCCTTTTGCAGCCGCATAGAAGATGCATGTCGACACAACCTAGATCGGGGCTTATATATTTTTTTATCACAACCCGTCAATTAGGACAGCGCTATGACCACAGAACTACAATTGGCTGAACTTTTAAATGCACGCTTTTGCCATGATCTGGCAGGCCCGATTGGTGCTGTGAATAACGGCATTGAGTTTCTGGCTGAAGATAATTTCGACATGAAAGAACAAGCCATGGCCCTGGCTGAGGCAAGCGCCAGAGAAGCTGTAGCCCGCCTGCAATTTTTCCGTCAAGCCTATGGCGCCGTGCCAGAGCAAGGCGAGGCGAATATTGAACATATCAAAGAACTGACCAACAACCTCATGCGTTTTGGCAAAGTAACCCTGGATTGGCCTGATCAACATACCAATGCTGCTGGCATCTCCATCGGCCACCGTATGGGCAAGTTGATTATGAATATGGTGATCCTCTGCTCCTCCATGCTAATCCATGGCGGCACGGTCTCTATACGCTTAGAAAAACTGCCCGAAGGCCAGAATGTCACCATCACAGGCATGGGCAAAGATATCAAATGCGAGCCCGATTATCTGGTGATCTTACGCGGAAGCAATGATGCACCGGCTATGGATAAGCGTAATGTGCAGGTATTCTTCACCGCGCGTTTAATCCAACAGCTTGGCGTAAACCTATCTGTTAAACAAAATGATAATTCCGTCAGCTTTATGCTAGAGCGCATAAAAGCACTATGATGGAGCCACGAAAATGAGGGGATCATGGATGAGTTATTAACCGATTTTCTAACTGAAACCGTTGAGGGACTCACCGTACTCGATTCCGAGCTTGTTCGCCTAGAGCAAGAACCAAACGACCCTACCATTCTTGGTAATATCTTCCGTGTGATGCACACAATTAAAGGAACCTGTGGTTTCTTAGGCCTGCCACGCTTAGAGGCAGTAGCCCATGCTGGTGAGAATGTGCTGGGTAAAATCCGCGACGGCAAACTTAATGTCAGCCCCCATACTATTACCCTGATTCTTGAAGCCATCGACTGTATCAAAACCATTCTCAGCTACCTCGAAAACGAGGGCAAAGAGCCAGCGGGTGATGATGGCGAGCTGATTCAGCGCCTCAATGCCTGCGCAGAAGGCGAAGAGCCTGCACCTGTCGAAGCAGAGCCTATCATGGCAGCCCCAGCACCAGAGGCTATGGAAGGCGAATTACCCGCCGAACAATCCGCCGAAGAAGTAGCAGAAAGCCTGGCCATTTTTGATGAAATCCTGCATCAGAATGATGATGTTACTCCAGAGCCTGCACCTGTTGAGGCCATCGCACCGGAGCCAGAGCCTCTCCCAGAGTCAGAACATCACGAATCCGCTCCGGCTCCTATGCCTGCGCCTATTGCCCATGCAACACCCTCCAGCGCAATTGTTGACCCCATCATGGAAGGCCTCAAAGCCAAAGCAGCTGAGCCTGGCAATAAAACCAGTCCGGTGAGCAACCAGACCATTCGTGTGAACCTGGAAGTACTCGAAAACCTGATGCAGATGGTGAGCGAATTAGTACTTACCCGTAACCAGCTCTTCCAAGTGCTGCGCACTAATCACAATGTAGATTTTGCCGCTCCATTACAACGCCTGAACCACATCACCTCTGAACTGCAAGAACGTGTGATGAAAACACGGATGCAGCCGATCAGCAATGCCTGGACACCTTTCCCGCGTTTGATCCGCGACCTTGCTCTCGAACTTAATAAAAAAATCGAACTCCGCCAAATCGGTGGTGACACAGAACTTGACCGCCAACTCCTCGAAATGATCAAAGACCCGCTCACCCACATGGTGCGCAACTCTGCCGATCACGGCTTAGAAGGCCCTGAAGAGCGACGGAATACGGGCAAATCTGAAACGGGTACGGTTACGCTCAAAGCATATCACGAAGGCGGCTATATCATCGTTGAAATTTCTGATGACGGCCGTGGCTTGAACCCGCAAAGAATCATGCAAAAAGCCATCACCAATGGCTTAGCTACCGAACAAGAACTTGCCCAAATGAGCGAGCAGCAAATCTTGCAATTCATCTTCCGTGCAGGTTTCTCAACAGCGGAGAAAGTCACATCTGTATCCGGCCGCGGTGTTGGTATGGATGTGGTGAAAAACAATATTGAGAAAATCAGCGGCACGATTGAGCTGATTTCCAAAGTCGGCAAAGGCTCCACCTTCCGCATCAAAATCCCTCTCACGCTGGCGATTATGCAGGTGCTGATTGTGGAAGCTGGTCAAAAACGTTTTGCTATTCCGCAAATCAACATCACCGAATTAGTCCGCTGTGGCAAAAACGGTGCGCATCAAATTGAATATATCAATGACCGCCCAATCCTGCGCTTACGTGGCAAATTATTACCACTGATCGCCCTGGTCGATGTGATGAAAATCAACCCCGACACGCCAAGCGACCCGAAATTTATCGCCGTATGTGAAGTAGGCGGATTCCAATATGGCGTCCTGGTTGACCGTGTATTTGATACCGAAGAGATTGTGGTCAAACCAACCTCCCCTGTCCTCAAACACCTGGATATTTATTCCGGCAGCACCATCTTGGGTGATGGTAGCGTGATTATGATCCTCGATCCAAACGGCATGGCGCGTTGCACGGGTGAGGTCAATATGACCAATGATGCCAACAAAACCGCAACGCAGCATATTTCTGCTGATGATATCCCTATCCGCTTCCTGATTTTCAACGCAGGCGGCACAACACCAAAAGCCTTACCACTTGATCTGGTCTCCCGCTTAGAAGAGATTGATGTCAGCAAAATCGAATTCTCCGGCGATCAACGCGTCATCCAATACCGCAATAACCTCATGTACCTCACCGCCGTTGACCCAGATTACATCTGGCCGGAAAGCGGTATGCAGCATGTTGTCGTATTCGTTGATAACAACAAGGTGATGGGTCTAGCAGTCAAAGAGATTGTCGATATCGTCGAACACTCCATGAGCATCTCCAGCAAGCTTGAAAAGCCAGGTTTCTTAGGTAGCGTAGTGATTGAAAACCGCACCTGCGATTTGGTGGATATTGGCTATTTCTTCAAACAAACCTTCACCAGCACCGCTCTCGCCGATGACAGCATCAACAACGCACCGCGCGTATTATTTGTTGATGATAGCCCGTTCTTCCGCAAATTCATTCCACCCACATTGCAAGAAGCCGGCTATCGCGTCACCACCTTTGATAACGCCCGCGATGCACTCACTTATATGGAAAACGATAACCGCTTCAACGCCATCATCACCGATATGAACATGCCTGGCATGGATGGTATGGAACTGGCACGGCAATGCCAGGATAATCAGCGTCTATCGCATATTCCTATTGTCGTATTATCGTCCCAAAACGCCGAAGAAATACAGCAATTCAGACGGGATGTAAGCGCAATCCAATCGCTTAAAGCCTATGTCTCAAAAACCAACCATACCCAATTGCTTGATACTATCGCTGGGCTTATGGCGGAATAACGGAGTTTTCTATGTCGCATGATCTTGTACCCCATCAAGCCACCCATCTCTCAGACCCTCAAAACGCTGGGAAGATGACGGAATTTATTACCATGTCGATCGATGGCCAATTATTTGGTATCTCAGTCTATCCGGTACAAGACGTGCTAGCAGCACAGAATGTTTCCTCCATTCCACTGGCTCCTCCTGAAGTGGCAGGCTCACTGAATTTACGTGGCCGGATTGTAACCGCTATTGATGTGCGCGTCCGCCTAGGGTTACCTCCACTGGATGACCGCACCAACCGCAAAAGCATCGTTGTAGAGCATAAAGAAGAACTTTACAGCCTGTTAGTAGACAGCGTCGGTGATGTGCTAAACCTGCCGGTTAATAAGCTCAACCACACACCTGAGAACGTTTCCAACGCCTGGCAGGAAGTGGCTCTGGGTGTCTACCCACTTGATTCTAAATTACTGATTATACTTGATGTTGGAAAGTTGCTGCGCTTTGGTCCGAAGCTCGCATAGATAGAGGCACCTATGACACAAACCTGCCTAATCGTCGATGACTCCAAAGTAGTGCGCAAATTTGCACGCCGCATCATGGAAGAATTGAAATTTGATATCCGCGAAGCCGAGAATGGGGTAGAGGCGCTTAATGCCTGTAAAGAATTCTTCCCCGATGTGATTTTGCTGGATTGGAATATGCCCGTGATGGATGGACTCACCTGTTTAAAAGAACTCCGCGCTTTGCCTGGCTCTGAAAAAGTGCAGGTGATTTTCTGCACGACAGAGAATGATATCAGCCGCATCCAAGATGCCGTCATCGCTGGCGCAAACGAATATATTATGAAACCCTTTGATACCGAAATCGTCAAAAGCAAACTGATCCAAACAGGTTTGCTGCATGAGTAACCCCACCCCTCCTCTCACATTGCGCGCGCTGCCAATGCTTTTTATGCCCAAAGTATTGGCTATAGGCTGCTCTACAGGCGGCCCACAAGCCGTTGTGTCGTTTTTAAAGGAAATCGACAAACGCCTTATGCATATCCCTATTTTCATCACCCAGCATATGCCACCCACACTCACCACACTGTTTGCCGATAATCTCCGCAAAGTCAGCAACCGCCCATGTGCTGAAGCCATAGATGGCGAAATCGCTAAACCTGGCCATATTTACCTGGCCCCAGGTGATTTCCACATGATTTGTGAAAAGAACGACAAAGACATCATCGTCCATTTAAGCAAAGCCCCACCGGAAAATTTTTGCCGCCCAGCGGTAGACCCGATGCTGCGCAGCCTTGCGCCTATTTACGGCAAACAGCTCCTCACCCTTATCCTCACCGGTATGGGCAAAGACGGGTTAGAGGGCGCCAAGGAGGTGTGCAACCATGGCGGAGTCGTTATCGCACAAGATGAAGCCAGTAGCGTCGTATGGGGTATGCCAGGTGCTGTAGCAACCGAAGGCATATGCAGCGCCGTATTGCCACTGAGTGAAATTGCAACCTATGTCAGCAGGATGTTCGGCGAATGACTCTTTCTCCACAAGACATAGGTTTTCTCATCAATCTCGTCAAAACCCGTTCGGGGATTAGCTTGACGGAAGATAAACTCTATTTATTTGAATCACGCTTACTGCCCGTGGCCAAACAACACGGCATGAACGATATGCCCTCGCTCATTCAAAAACTGCGCGCTATGCCACCTGAAAAAATGCTCGTGGATGTCACCGAAGCGATGACCACCAATGAGTCTTTCTTCTTCCGTGATAATAAGCCATTTGATTACTTGCGCCAAACCGTCCTGCCTACTATCGCAAAACGCTCCCCTGGCGGCTCCTGCCGCATCTGGAGCGCCGCCTGCTCTACCGGACAAGAACCCTATTCCATTGCCATGTCCATCCTGGAAGAAACCGTTAAAGCCCCAGTCAATGCCTCTATCCTGGCCACTGACCTTGCCAATCATGTGCTTGAAAAGGCCAAAAGCGGTATCTACTCCCAATTTGAAGTACAACGCGGCGTGCCAATTACTTTACTGCTCAAATACTTCACCCAACAAGACACCCAATGGAAAATCAAAGATAATATCCGCCAGATGGTCTCCTTTGATACCTGCAACCTGATGAATGACTTCAGCCATTTAGGCAAATTCGACATCATCTTCTGCCGCAACGTGCTGATCTATTTCGACGCCGAAACCAAATCCAAAGTGTTGCAAAAAATGCAAAACTTACTCCATCCTGAGGGCATACTCTTCCTCGGCGGCTCCGAGAGCGTGTTTAACTTGAATACGAAGTTTAAAGCGATTGAGAACTGGCCAGGAACGTATCGGTTGGAATAAAAAGGGCCACGAGAACCCTCGTGACCCTTCTTTTAGCCTTATAAAGCGTATGAGACTAGACTTAGAAGCCCATACCACCCATTCCGCCCATGCCACCCATAGCACCGGCGCCGCCAGCTGCACCAGCAGCGTCGTCATTGCCAGGTTTATCAGCAACTAAAGCTTCGGTGGTGATCAACAGACCTGCAACAGAAGCTGCATCTTGTAGCGCTGTGCGTACTACTTTGGTTGGATCGATGATACCGGCTTTGTAGGCATCCACATACTCAAGATTTTGAGCATCGAAGATTTTGTTGGTGTCTTTAGCATCTTCCAACTTGCCTGCAATCACCGCACCATCCAGACCAGCATTATTCACGATCTGGCGCAGAGGAGCTTGCAATGCGCGTTTAATGATGTTGATACCGGCTTGTTGGTCTTCATTAGCGCCCTTCAGGCCTTCTAATGCAGCGATAGCGTAGAACAATGTAGCACCACCGCCAGGAACAATACCTTCTTCCACAGCAGCACGTGTAGCATGAAGCGCATCTTCCACACGGTCTTTACGCTCTTTTACTTCCACTTCGGTTGCACCACCGACTTTCAGAACCGCTACACCGCCAGCCAATTTAGCCAGACGCTCCTGCAGTTTTTCTTTGTCGTAGTCAGAGGAAGTTTCTTCGATTTGCGCGCGGATTTGCTTGCAACGTGCTTCGATCTCAGCTTTATCGCCCAGACCATCAACCAGCGTGGTGTTTTCCTTGCTGATTGTCACTTTTTTCGCTTTGCCGAGCATGTTCAGGTTCACGTTTTCCAACTTGAAGCCCAGATCTTCGCTTACGACTTGACCACCGGTCAATGCAGCGATGTCTTCGAGCATGGATTTACGACGATCACCGAAACCAGGAGCCTTAACAGCAGCCACTTTCAGACCACCACGCAGCTTGTTCACCACGAGTGTAGCCAACGCTTCGCCTTCTACATCTTCAGCGATGATCAACAATGGACGGCCAGATTGAACCACAGCTTCCAAGAGTGGGAGCAATTGTTGCAGGTTAGAGAGTTTTTTCTCGAACAGGAGGATGAATGGATTTTCCAGCTCAGCCACCATTTTCTCCGCATTGGTTACGAAGTATGGAGAGAGGTAACCACGGTCGAATTGCATACCTTCAACCACATCCACGTCGAATTCATTGAGGCCTTTGCCTTCTTCAACGGTGATGACACCTTCTTTACCCACTTTTTCCATCGCTTCAGCGATTTTCTCGCCGATAACTTTCTCGCCATTAGCAGAAATCGTACCCACTTGAGCCACTTCCGCTTGAGAAGCAATTTTCTTGCTGCGTTTTTTAATGTCTTCTACTGCAACAATAACCGCTTGGTCGATACCGCGTTTTAAGTCCATTGGGTTCATGCCAGCTGCAACAGCCTTAGCACCTTCACGGATGATTGCTTGCGCCAGAACAGTCGCAGTGGTAGTACCATCACCAGCGATATCGTTGGTTTTGCTAGCCACTTCACGCACCATTTGCGCACCCATATTTTGGAATTTATCTTCCAAAACGATGTCCTTAGCAACGCTTACACCGTCTTTGGTGATGCGTGGCGCACCGAATGATTTGTCCAGCACCACGTTACGGCCTTTTGGCCCAAGGGTTACTTTTACCGCATTAGCAAGGATATCAACACCTTCCAACACGCGCTTACGAGCGGCTTCACCGAATAATACTTCTTTAGCAGACATAGTAGTTCTCCTTAAAAATTACATATAACATGAGTAGGGTGCAAATTACGCAACCTTACCTTCTACGATTCCAATAATGTCAGATTCTTTCATAATTAACAGCTCTTTACCGTCAACTTTGATCTCTGTGCCAGCCCATTTGGTGAAGATAATAGTATCACCGGCTTTTACATCCAGAGGACGCACATTGCCCGCCTCATCACGCACACCGCTACCTACAGCAACGACTTTACCTTGCACAGGCTTTTCTTTCGCTGTATCGGGGATGATGATACCACCAGCAGTTTTTTCTTCTTGTTCTGTGCGTTCAACTAACACACGGTCATGCAATGGTCTAATAGCCATGGACATTCTCCCTAATTTTCAATAGATTAATAAATTTCCTTCGGCGGATTCATCGCCTTACGCTACCATATATAAGCCCTAGTTGTAGGGGTTTCAAGGGGAAGCTGTGATTTTTTATATAATAATGGGAATGACCTCGTTATAACTTGCTACGCAGGCCGGCAATGGTTTTCTGGACTTTCTTCTGCCAGTCTTGACGATCATCAGCATCTGCTAGAGGATCATTATACTCCTGCACCCAGTCCTCCACCAAAGCGCTCCCTAACCACTTACGATTATAACCTATTGTCAAAGCCCTCTTTTGTAGCCGATGATCTTCCTCTTTCTCTAAAGCTTTACCAATAATCCTATCGTTATAATTAATATATGTATCCTTAATATCTCTCTCGATATCGAATATATCCGTTTTTATTTCCTTGGCTTTAAAAGGATTTAATTCTGCATAGTTAGTGAAGCAATGACTTACTACATTGAGCAACATGTTAACATCCGTGTCTTTCGTATTGCACAATATTGCGATCAGTGCATCCTCAAGTTTCCTAGCTTCTTTTGATGGATCCTTACGTAATAAATCCAGCACACGATTCGCTTTATCCAGCGTTGCATTTACCTCTGCATCGATGGCGTGGTATTCAGAGAGTGCGTACAGACTTTGGGGTTCAGTGATGCGCACTTCATACTTCTCTACTGTGGCGATGATTCCAAAAGATGACAAATATTCAGTTATATCTTTGGCTATCGCTGGAGACGTCGCTGAAAGCAAAACGAATGGTTTTTCTTCAAAAAACGCTTCAATTTCCATATCCTTTGCCAAAGAAGGGGCATATGTCCCGAACAGCGAGGCTACGCCTTTACATGCTAATTCAAGGGATTGACTATTTGTAGAGGTATTTGGCATGATACAATCCTATATAAATGAAGTTACAATAGACATAGTTTCATAAATTAGATACCCCATAGTCATTAAAATGTAAATACAACAGGAGACCGTATGCCCAAAATCGCTGTAATATTATCCGGCTGTGGCCACCAAGATGGCGCTGAAATCCGTGAATCCGTCATTGCCCTACTGGCATTAGACCGCGCAGGCGCTGAGGTGCAGATATTTGCACCCAATAGCAACCAACGCGATGTGATTAACCATATTACAGGCGAACCCATGCCAGAAACCCGCAATGTGCTGGTAGAAGCCGCCCGTATCGCCCGCGGCAAGATCAAAGACCTCAAAGAGGCCAAAGCCAGTGATTTTGATGGTTTAGTGCTGCCAGGGGGTTATGGCGCGGCCAAAAACCTCTCTGATGTCGCCATTAAAGGCAAAGATGCGATAGTACTCCCTGAATTAAGAGCGCTTATCCTGGATTTTGTAGCACAAAAGAAGCCCATCGGCGCCATCTGCATCGCCCCAGCCATCCTCACTGCCGCACTCAAAGGCACCATTCAAGCCAATGTCACCATCGGCGAAGACAATGATCTGATTATAGGATTAGGCGGCAAACATACCGTATGCGCCACCGAAAACGACGTCATCGACGATACCCACAACATCATCACCTGCTCCGCCTATATGCGCGATGATACATTATCGAATGTAGCATCCGGTATTGAGAAAGTCGTGGCAGAGGTGGTAAAACGGGCGAAGGTGCGAAAGGCGGCGTAGGTTGCCTTCTCATAAATGCTCAACTGGTGCTAAGAACGTTACGCGCTCCCGTAGTGCCTGAGCAATTTTACTACGGTGGCAATGGCATACATCCGCCTCAAAACACGTAATCGCAATACGTTGTTTGGTAGTCAGCATTGCTTCTAATAGATCAAGCTTTGCTTGTTGGTTTGGTAGTACAGTATGTGTATAATCTTTAAATAAAATCTCATAATCACTATCACTCTGTAAATTTTGCCGTTTATCCGAAGCGATCCCTAGTTCGGGTATATGGTAATATTCAATGCCTACTTCTGGTAATAAACTCGCCAATTCGGATTTGGAGAATCCAAATTTTTTGCTGATGGGATTTTTGCGTACATCACACAGCGCTTTGACATCGTATTCTATGAGTGTATTGATATATTGCTCTTGGCTTAGCCCCTCATAACCTATGGTGTAAAACACGGTATCATTACGTGTGAGTGAGGTATGCTTAGTATAGTAGGGGTAATGTGCTGTAATGCGCGATAGCAACTCATGTTGCGATGCTCCAGAGAGCTGACTCTTGATCTTCTGAATAGCCATTTTCTCGAAGAAATCCAGATCAACCGCATAACGTTTTCCATGTTCCACGGTTATCCAATCATTACCCTCAGTACATAAATTCTTATGCGTCAAATAGCGCTTGTCCTCTTCCGCCTGCAAGGAACGTGGGCCAGAGTGGGTAGGAATAAAATGGTAGTAGTGGTTATGTTCTGAAAATTCGTAACAGAATAAGAACAGGTATAAGGGAAGTTTCTCGGCTTCCACCGCCCCACCCAACTCCTGTATTAATGCCAATAGTATCTTCATCCGGTAAATCATATATACCCCCTATGTGACATCATATAGTGCGATTATAGTAGCCGGAAGTCAGAAAATAGATTACTCCTTCGCGCCCAACACCGCCCTCCCCAAAGATTCCAAGGCAGTGCGTAGTGCTTCATCTTCTGTAGACGCAAGCAAATCAGCCAGCTTCGATTCTTGGGCTGTGGAGAGTTTGGCAGTGGGCTTCTCGCTGGATTCTTCTTCGGTGTAGGGATAGGGCTTCTGCATCAATTTAAAATACGCCACGGCAGGATAGCCGAAATAAGTGGCGATGCGTTCTTTCATGACGGGACCGAGATAGGAAATTTCGGTGGCAAATGCGCTGTCATAGACATCGATATAGAGAGTCCCATTATTCCGGCTTTCGCGTGGGAAGCTGAGTTTTTGGGGAGTACTGTATTGCGCGATCAGCTTGCCTACGATCTGCGGCCAATCGGTGATGATACGTTGCTCGGCAAAACCACGTTGTTTAAACGCAGGCTGTGTTACCTGCCAGAGCGAGGAACCTACTGCACGTGGGCCATAATAAGAATTTACGCCGCCTGTTTTTGTGTCCATGCAGTGGTGTCCTTCCACGGTTGCTGCAAACGTGGCTCACCCATGATCACATAGCGCAGCAGCGCAACACCGAGATTCGGATTATAGAATGGATCATTAGCCAATGTTTCACCCCAATGGGTAAGCATATAATTGGCTTCCTGTTGGAGGCGCGCCTCTTTTTCTGGCGTTTTATCTTGGCCACGGCTGCGTGACTCATAATGATAAAGCACAGCATGTGGTGTGAAGATATTCCAATAGCCTTTTTCACGTAATTTGAGACAGAGATCGACATCATTATAGGCAATCGATAAATTCACCTCATCAAACCCACCCACTTCCTTAAACACCTCACGGCGCATCACAGCGCAAGCAGCTGTCACCGCCGTTACACAATGTGTCAACAATGCACGAGAGTAATAGCCTTCTGCATCACGTGGAATACAGTGGAATGCATGTGACGCCACTCGATGCGGGCCTACGCCTACAACAACGCCGGCATGTTGTACGGTGTTATCATCATAAAGCAGTTTCGCTCCCACAGCGCCGACATCCGGGCGGAGTGCATGACTGACCATTTCATCCAGCCAATCAGGAGTGACCACTTCGATATCGTTATTCATGAATACCAGAATATCACCATCGGTTTGGCTCACCGCGTAGTTATTGATAGCCGAATAGTTAAACGGCTTATCGTAATTAATGACCTGTGCAATGCTTTGCTTTTTGAGTGTCTCGAAGTATTTGAGCGTCTCAGGATCAGTGCTTTGGTTATTAACGATAGTGATATCGTAATTGCCATAAGTGGTCTTCTCGCGGATGCTATCGATGCATTGCTTGAGCAACGCACAATGATCACGCGTAGGAATAATAATACTGGCTTTTGGCTCAGGATAAACCGTTGGCCAGAGAATGTGGTTATAGCCGAAACGCTTATTGGCACCTGGCGCATCCACGACTAACGCATCGGGATAATGCGCATCAAAATAATCCCGCATTGCACGGCGTGCGGCATCAAGCGCATAGCTTTTGGAATCGATATTAAGTGCCGTTGAACCTTCGATAGCACGCCAGTGATACAGAACCCGTGGAATATGACGGACTTTATCTGGCGTGGTTTGTCCCAACGCACGCAGGCAGAGATCATAATCCTGGCTGCCCTCATAACCCAGGCGGAAACCGCCAATAGCTGTTAGGATACTGCGACGGTAAACACCCAAATGGCTAAACATATTTTGCGCATAGAATAAATCCGGATTCCAATCGCTTTTGAAATACGGCCCATAGCGACGGCCCGTTGCATTGATTTTATCCTCATCGCTATACATCAAATCCACATCAGCATGCTGGTTGATTTCGTTGGCAACGTAATAGAGCGCGTGTTCTGGCAAGGTATCATCATGATCCAGCAAGGCTACAAACTCGCCCGTGGCAATTTCTAGCGCACTGTTAGATGCAGCTGAAATATGCCCATTCTTTTCACGGAACACCACTTTAATGCGGCTATCCTTTTGCTGATACTCTTCGAGTACAGCACGAATATGCGGCGCAGGCGAGCAATCATCCGCGATGCAGAATTCCCAATAAGGATAAAGCTGATTACGCACCGATTCAATCGCCTCACGCAACCAGGTTTCGCCGATATTATAAACAGGCATGACCACGGAAATGACAGGCTTATGCGGGAACGTTTCGATATGCGCACGGATGGCGGTGCGGTCAGCATCACCGAGCGTATCGTAATCTTCTACCCATTGCTCATAGGAGATTTCACCCGCTGCCTGGCTAGGAATAAAACGAATAGCATTAAGCAAACCATGGTCACGCTGAATAGCGATGACTTTTTGTACAAAACCCTGCCATCCTACCTCATTCACACGGCGCTGGATGACTTTGACGATTTTGCAATAGAGGGAAGGTTGCGCTAAGAAACGTGCAATACGATACCATGCTTTGAGCTTGCGCAGCGGTGCCGTAATCCGCCAAGAGGGCGATTTTGCAACGGCTTCTAGCGATTTCTCTAAACGCTTATTCTCTTCTTGTACAATCGAAAGTTCATAGCGCAAGCGGCGGAGTTCTTGGCGTAGCGCTGTGTTCTGATTCTGTTGCATGATTCACTAGCGACGAATAAGCGGCATGAACTCTTCAATAATCGTAGCATAGAGCTTACGTTTGAAGGGAACAATGATTTCAGGCAATGTACGCATATCCACCCAGCGCCAGGACATAAATTCTGCATGCTCAGTATTGATATTAATATCCGCATCCGTGCCTTTAAAACGCAGCAAGAACCATTTTTGCTTTTGGCCACGGTATTGACCGTCCCATAATTTAGGAACGAGATGATCAGGCAAATCATAATAGAACCAATCGCGGCTTTCAGCAACGATCACGGCATTATCAATGCCCGTTTCTTCCATCAGCTCGCGCATGACGGCATCTTTCGCCTCCTCATCACCATCAATCCCTCCTTGTGGCATTTGCCAGGCTTCACTGCGCGTATCGATACGTCTGCCGACGAATACCTCATTACGGGCATTAAGCAGCATAATACCTACGCCAGGACGGTAAGGGAGATGATGAAAAGTGGAATTATACGAGCGCACAACAACTAACTATCTGTCTAAAAATTATCAAAACTAAAAAGGCTTACGGCATCAGGCGTGTGACAGGCACGAGCATAAAACCGCGGCTTTCAAGACCGGATGCCCAGTCCTGCACGATTTTAAGGGTAATAGGATAAGGGCTTCCCAAACCAAGCGCATAGCCATTTTTCTTGGCAGTTACTTCAAGCGATTGTAGCTTCGCTTGAATAGCATTGGCAGAAATCTTGTCGTCTATTACCGTATCGATAGCAATCACAGGAATATCCTCGCCCTTTGCATTTTGCAGCAAAGACTGGTTCGTATATCCTGCACCATAGGCGAATAATAGATGATGGGCCTTGATACTGTCAAGAATTGGCTTCACTGCACGCTTGGCCGTGGTGAATTTTTCACGCGGATCACTATAGATACCGATATAACCATCCCCCCGGCTTAATATCCAATCAAACCGTGCAATATTCTCTTTTTCATCAAGATCGGTGAGCAATGCATAAGGGCCAGCATCATCAGCGGGATAATCCATGGTTTGCATAGGCGCATGCATAAGCGTCTGGAATCCTTGCTTAACCGCTTTATCCATCCAGCCTTTTACATCATGTGCATAGGGAGAGAAACCCAATGTAATCGTGATCGGAAGCTCAAGCGCACGCTCTGTGGTGGCACCATTAAGGCCTAATCCGCCAACGATAATAGCAATACGCGCCTTAGGCGCAGGCGGCGCTTCCGGTTCGGTGGTGGCTGGAATAGGTTCTTCTTTCGGCTTTTTATCGCCCACAGCTTTTTCAGCCAGGGTCAGAGGGTTTTCAGCCGCAGGTGTTTCTTCTGCTTTGTGCTCTGCGGCAGACTCTTTTGGAGCATCCTCTTCCTTAGCAACCTCTTCAGGCTTCGCATTCACCGCCGAAGCCGCCTCAACAGCAGAAGGTTGCTTATCTGTTTCTTCAGGCGTTACAGCAGTAGATTCATCCAGTGTTTCTACGGATGGCTCTTCTGCCTTTTTCTCTGGCACAGGCGGCAACACACCATCAGTAATCTCGCCACTTTCCAGCGAAACCACTACGCTACGTCCTGCTTTTTCCGCTTCTTTTAAGCCGTGTTTGGATAAAACAGCGGATTGGTAAAACACCAGCCCAACACATAAAGCCACTATGAGGGCAGATAGACTGCCCCATAGGATGATTCGCTTATGTGATATAAGATTAGGCACGTCTACCCCTCATTCGCCTAAACTTACTGCTTCGCAGCAGGTGCAGCCGGTTGTTGTTTGGTAGACTCAAACACCGCCAGCGCATGGAGCAAATCAATTGCGCGAGCCAGTTGGTAATCACGCTGAGCTACCGGCAACTCGTCACCTTTTTTGCTATCACTAGGCGCGATTGGGAAATTCGGTGTCTTTTCCTTCTCTTTTGCTTCCTTATCTTTACCCTCACCATCACCATTGACTAAATGCCCTGGCAAATTGGCTTCTTTATAAAGATCATTGCTCTTAATCGGCTCTACTTTAGCCTGTTCCACCACGATATCCGGCTCAATACCTTCAGCCTGGATCGAACGGCCAGATGGGGTATAGTAGCGCGAAGTAGTCAAGCGCATCGCACGGTCACCCGGCAATGGAATCACGGTTTGCACAGAACCTTTACCGAAAGAACGCGTACCCATCACAATTGCACGGTGATGATCTTGCAGCGCACCCGCCACAATCTCAGAAGCAGACGCCGAACCACCATTGATCAGCACCACAATCGGCAAGCCTTCCGAAATATCACCCTCACGTGCATTCACACGCTTAGCATTATTCGGATCACGACCACGGGTAGATACAATCTCACCTTGGGTTAAGAACGCATCGCTCACTTCAATCGCCTGATCCAGCAAACCGCCTGGGTTGTTACGCAAGTCAAGCACGATACCTTTTAAGTTCTTACCCATCGATTTTTGCAGATCAAGGAATTCTTTCTTCAAACCACCGAAGGTTTGCTCAGAGAAGGAGGTAATACGCAAATACGCAATATCGCCTTCAGCCTTAGAGCGCACGGATTTAATCTTAATGATATCGCGCACAATCACGTAATCTTTAGGCTCAGTTGCCCCTTCACGAAGCACCGTTACGGTAATCTTCGAACCCGCAGGGCCACGCATTTTCTCTACCGCTTGGGCCAGGGTCAAACCGCTGACACTTTCGGTATCAATATGGCTGATATAATCACCTGCTTGGATACCAGCACGGTATGCCGGTGTATCATCAATCGGAGAAACCACTTTAATCAGGTTGTTTTCCATGGTTACTTCAATACCAAGCCCGCCAAACTCCCCACGGGTTTGGACTTTCATCTCATCAAAAGCTTTTTTATTGAGATAGCCAGAATGCGGATCAAGCGCTGTGAGCATGCCATTAATCGCAGATTCAATCAAATCTTGATACGACACATCATCCACATAATCCTGACGCACCTTCTCCAGCACATCGCCGAATAACTCTAGCATTTCAAGATTTTGTTTGGTTTTTGCTTCAGCCGCGTAAATGCTCACAGAAATCAAAGGAACAACGGAAACAGTGGCAATAATAACAAGCTTCTTCAGGCGTCTTAGGAGTGTGGGAGATATGGACATTCTAATAGGCTCACCTAGGTTAAAAATATTGTAGCATTTATATATAAGCACGTCTCATGCATTACCGCAACCGGTGATACAGATGTACCATAAAAACAACTGCAAGTACGGGCACACAAAGGTTAATTAGTGGCACGGCTGCAACCATCAACAATAACACACCACCCCATAAGATAACAGTGCGGTGTTTCTTGTAGAGAGCATTACGTTCGGCCGGTGTGTGATAATGACTCGCCACCATGCCAAAAAATTCGCGGCCAAGCAAATAGCCATTCACAGCGGAATAGACGAAGAAATTGACCAGCGGGATAAAATAAATAGGAAGCAAAATAATATTGATTCCCAATATCTTGAGTAAGAAATACCCTTCATGCCCTAATTCCTTAACCACCCCAGTATGCGGGCGCGGGAGGTCTGCCGCTTCAGGATAATAGCGGTTCTCCATATGTTTGACGATCTTATTATCAAAGAAACTGGCCACAACAGGGAAGGTAAGCGGAAATAAGAACCATGCAATCACCATGGCCAGGCCAACGCTAAATGTATCCACCAAGGTCTCCAACCAGGAGATGTGTTGCCATACGGTCAGATCCATCACTTGCCAAATCGCAACGACAAATACGATCCAGACAATAATGTTCAATAAGGCAGTTATCAGGATAATCCGCCATAAAGCGACGTCAAATAATGCGCCGATCGTTTTGAAAACAGAATGTAACATGGTTTATCTCTTGCTAGGCATTATTTCTATATAGTATATATACGGGGAATTTTCTATCACTATGTTTTTGGAGTAACGTATTTCGTGGCTGTATATACTGAGATTTCCCCCTCTGATGTGAATACGTTACTGGCATCCTACGCGATAGGCAAGCTCGAATCGCTGCAAGGTATCGCTGAAGGTGTCGAAAATTCCAATTATTTGCTGACGACCTCTAAAGCGAAGTTTATTTTAACACTCTATGAAAAACGCGTGAACCCTGATGATTTGCCGTTTTTCTTGGAGTTGATGGAGCATTTAGCCGCCAATGGTGTATCTTGCCCATTACCTGTGAAAGATAAAAACGGCAATATGTTGCAGACACTGTGCGGCCGCCCAGCGGCAATGGTGAGTTTCTTACAAGGCAAAGCGACAAAACTGCCAAAGAACTACCATTTACAAGGCCTGGGCGAAGCCATGGCGCGGATGCATATAGCAGGCCAAAGTTTTGCGCGCAAGCGGGTGAATAATTTTTCCCTGCCAACGTGGAAATCTATGGCAGACCATCTGCTGCCACGCGCCGATGAAGTAAAATTTGGATTGGCCACTGAGATTAAAGAGCAATTGGCCTTCTTAGAAGCCGAATGGCCAAGCGATTTACCATCCGGTGTCATCCATGCGGATTTATTCCCCGATAATGTGTTTTTTGAAGGCGAGAAGCTCTCTGGCATTATTGATTTCTATTTTGCCTGTACCGATTTCTTAGCTTATGACGTAGCCATTTGCTTAAATGCCTGGTGTTTTGAGGCTAATGGTGAGTTTAATATCACCAAGGCAAAAGTATTTTTATCTGCCTATCATGCCGTGCGCCCGCTCACCGATAAAGAAATCACGACACTGCCCATTCTGGCCTCCGGTGCTGCCATGCGTTTCCTGCTCACACGGCTGCATGATTGGTTACATCGGGTGGAAGGCGCATTAGTGCGTCCGAAGAACCCTCTCGAATACGCCCAAAAACTCCGTTTCCACCAAGGCATTTCGCATCCGAAAAGCTATGGCCTGTATGAGGAAATATTGCGTGACTAAAGTAGTGATTTACACCGATGGCGCCTGTTCCGGCAATCCTGGCCCTGGAGGGTGGGGAGCCGTGTTACGCTATGGCGAACACCTGAAAGAAATTTCCGGTGGCGAGCCAGAGACAACCAATAACCGCATGGAACTTATGGCAGCCATTGCAGCGTTAGAGTTGCTGACACGGCCTTGTACGATTGATCTCTACACCGATAGCAATTATGTGCGCGATGGCATCATGAAATGGATCCATAACTGGAAACGCAGCGGCTGGAAAACTGCCGATAAAAAACCCGTCAAAAACCAAGAACTCTGGCAACGCCTAGACGAAGCGCTAGCACGCCATACGGTAGAGTGGCATTGGGTCAAAGGGCATAATGGCGATCCAGGCAATGAGCGGGCCGATACGCTAGCGCGTGAAGCAGTGAGGAAATAGGAAACAGCATTCGGGATCCAGTCCAGGATTCACCTCTGGATCCCGAATCCTGAATGCCGAATCCTCATTAAGGCCACTTCACCTCCGGCGGCATAGACATCAGAATCGCTTCTGTATTTCCACCTGTCATCAGCCCAAACTTGGTGCCTCTGTCATAGAGCAAGTTAAATTCTACATAGCGCCCGCGTTTGACCAGTTGATGTTCGCGTTGCTCTGCCGTCCAGGCTTCATCTTTATGGCGGCGGACAATGTCAGGATAGATATCACGGAATGTTTTGCCAACATCTTGGGTGAAGGCAAAATCTTTCTCCCAGCTGCCACTATCCAAATAATCATAAAATATCCCGCCAATCCCGCGTGGTTCGTTGCGGTGTTTGAGGAAGAAATACTCATCGCACCACTCTTTATAGAGCGGGTAATAATCAGGATTATGCGCATCACAAGTGGTTTTGAATGCCTGATGGAAATCAGCACTATCCTTATCATTCGGATACATCGGCGTCAAATCCGCCCCGCCGCCAAACCAGTGTTTGCAGGTGGCAATAAAACGGGTGTTCATATGCACGGCAGGCACCAGTGGTGAACACATATGCGCCACCAGTGAAACACCGGTTGCGAAGAAAGATGGATCTTCCTCCGTGCCTGGAATCTGACCACGGAACTCTTCGGAGAATGTGCCAAAAACAGTGGAAATATTGACCCCCACTTTTTCAAACACACGCCCGCGCATGATCGACATTTCACCCCCACCGCCTTGCGGTCGCTCCCACACTTTACGCTCAAATGTACCTGCTGGGCGGTTGGCAGCATTATAACCACCTTCCGCTTCAATTGCTTCAAAAGCCGAACAAATTTGATCGCGCAACTGGCGGAACCAGCCTGCGGCGTGTTGTTTTTGTGTATCTATAGACATGATGGGAACTCCTTGATAAGGAATTTATAGAGGATTTTGGGGGGAGTGGCAAGTAAGGTAAAGAATTGGGGCTGACTCATTTTGAATTTTTGTCATCCCGGACTTGGCAGCTCGATGAAATCAAGAGCGGGATCCACTGTTATGGTGGCGTGATTGCTAACAATCTCGTTGGAAGCACCAGTCTTGGTGGATTCCGGATCAAGTCCGGAATGACAATGAAAATACTGTCATTCGCCAACTTGATCAGCATCGCTGTAGACTATTCGTCATTGCGAAGCCACATAGTGGCCATGGCAATCCAGGGGCGAGACTCTCCACCTCACGACCGCTCGCAATTAAGCCGTCAGCTTCTTCACCACTGCATCCAGTGACAATTCTTCTTTCTCACCGGTCTTGCGATTCTTCAACTCCACAATCCCATTCGCCGCCCCACGCGGACCGATGGCTGCGTGCCATGGCGTGCCAATCAAATCTTGTGTCGCAAACTTGCTACCTGCACTCTCGCGAGTATCATCGTAAAGCACTTCCACACCCGCTTTTTGCAGTTTGGTATAAAGCTCTTCACACAGTTTCTCGCATTCTTCTGCGCCACTCTTCAAATTCAGCACGGCCACTTTAAATGGCGCGACGGATTCCGGCCAAATAATCCCATCCTCATCATGATGCGCTTCGATAATCGCACCCACTAGGCGGGATACACCGATACCATAAGCACCCATCTCCACCGTCACTTGCTTGCCTTCGCTATCCAGCACGGTCGCGCCTAATGCTTCGGAATATTTCGTGCCGAAATAGAAAACATGCCCAACCTCAATACCGCGCTTCTTACGCAAACGTTCCGCAGGCACTGGACAGTTAGCAGGATCATGCAATTCATCCGCCGCCGCATAGAGTGAATGCAGCTTGTCGATATCGACATGCGGTGCATCCATCAGCTCTTCAAAGGCTGCATCGTAATACACATCGCTCTCGCCCGTCTCAGCAATAATCTGGAATTCATGGCTCAAATTCCCACCAATCGGGCCGGTTTCAGCACGTACTGGAATTGCTGTTAAGCCCATACGTTTGAAGGTATTGAGGTATGCCTCATACATAATATCGTAGGATTTCTTAGCACCCTCATAATCCAAGTCAAAACTATACGCATCCTTCATCAAAAACTCGCGACCACGCATCACACCGAAACGCGGACGGATTTCGTCGCGGAACTTCCATTGGATATGGTAAAGATTCATTGGCAGATTCTTGTAGCTTTTGACGTTCTTGCGGAACAGATCGGTGATCACTTCCTCATTGGTCGGGCCAAAGAGCAACTCATGTTCATGGCGGTCTTCGATGCGGAGCATCTCTTTGCCATAAGCATCATAACGGCCAGATTCTTTCCATAATTCAGCCGGCTGAATGCATGGCATCAACAGCTCAATCGCGCCGGCTTTGTTCATCTCTTCACGCACAATCTGCTCAATATTGCGCAGCACTTTTAAGCCCAATGGCAGCCAGTTATACAGGCCAGAGCTTAACTGGCGCACCAAGCCTGCACGGAGCATTAAACGATGTGAAGCAATCGTAGCTTCAGAAGGAGTTTCTTTTAAGATCGGCAAAAAATAACGCGATAGACGCATGATAGTCCTTTTTATAATACAGCTCGTGTCTGGCGTTGTATTATTTGCTTATTTATTTTTAGATGGATCCTTGGGTCAAGCCCAAGGATGACAACACATACTCTGTCATTCTCGGACTTGATCCGAGAATCCATCCTAAACATCAAGCAAAAATACAGCCTTTATGCCATGACAATTCTAAAACCTACGGCAACAACGGCGACCAAGCAGGATCGGATGCCTCCAGTGGGGTCACCACTTCGCGCTCGTTATATCCTGTTAAGTCCACCGAGAAAATCTTATACGCACCTTGTGTACCGCGGCCACCTTGGAATTGGCGTGTGAACATGATCACGCGGCCGTTTGGCGACCAGGTTGGCGCTTCATCCATATAGCTGGTGGTCAAAATCCGCTCACCGCTACCATCCGGGCGCATCACACCAATATGGAACTGGCCTTTCAGCATTTTGGTAAACGCAATCAAATCCCCACGTGGCGACCATACCGGCGTACCATAACGCCCTTCGCCAAAACTGATACGCGCTTGGTTGCTACCATCGGCATTCATCGTATAAAGCTGCTGCGCACCTGCACGGTCAGAGTTGAAGACGATGCGTTGACCATCAGGCGAGAAAGATGGCGATGTATCAATCGCTGGGTTATTGGTCAATTGGCGTTGTGAGCGGCTGCGCAGATCCATAGTATAGATTTCCGTATTACCATTACTGGCCACCGACATCGCCACTTTGCTACCATCATGCGAGAAGCGCGGCGCGAAGCTCATGCCTTGGAAATTACCAATCACACGGTCAGCACCAGTTTCGATATTACGCAAATGGACGCTTGGTACTTTATCGCGGAAGGAGAGGTAAATAATATCTTGGCTGGTTGGAGAGAAACGTGGGCTTAACACCAACGCCGAACCATCCGTGAGGAATTTATGATTAGCACCATCCTGATCCATAATCGCTAAACGGCGCACACGGTTTTTACCCACACCACTTTCTGCCACATAGACAACACGCGTATCAAAATACCCGCTCTCACCGGTCAAACGGGTATAAATCGCATCCGCAATTTTATGCGCAATACGGCGCCAACCGCTGGTACTGCTGTTAAAGATCGAACCCGCCACTTGCTGCTCCAAATACACATCCCACAGGCGGAACGTCACTTTCAGCTGATTGCCTTGCTGCTCAATCATCCCAGTCACCAAACCAGACGCATTAATCTGCCGCCAGCTGGCAAATTGTGGAGTAGCATTGCCTGACGTAATATTCTCAATAAACGCACTCTTATTGATCGGGCGGAACAGACCTGAACGCTCCAAATCTCCCTCAATCACACGGGTGATATTCTGCGCAATTTGTGGATCGCCACCTTGGCTACTAAAATCCACAATCGCAATCGGCATAGGGTTGGCGTTACCTTGGGTAACGTCGATTTTTAATACCGCAAATGCTGGCTGGGAAAAAGCCACCACACCAAGCATACACACCATTAAACGTAGTAATTTCATCATATCTTCCTTTAATATTTTCGTTTATCCACCGTATAATTTCATCATACGGGAATAAAAAATATAAAAACTATACTAATTTAATTCTTTTACCATAAACGTAATCTCCATTTCCTGCCAACTACTGTATTTTTCTACTGGCGGCCTACGCTTTAGAGGACTACATATTTTAAAAACCCGCAACACACTATCAGCAAATGCCTTATAGCATGAGCTATTTTGATAGTGCAGGTTGTCATGCAGTTTGGCGCTAATAACATGACCCGTTTTTTCAAGTTGTATCGTTACTGTTGCTGAAAGC
This sequence comes from uncultured Rickettsiales bacterium, assembly GCA_964574415.1. Taxonomy (GTDB): domain Bacteria; phylum Pseudomonadota; class Alphaproteobacteria; order Rickettsiales; family CAZNNM01; genus CAZNNM01. The sequence continues at coordinate 180,741 of CAZNNM010000005.1, forward strand.
CCTTCCAAAATTGCACATTTATTTCTAGGCGGCGTCCAACAAATAAAGAACTCTTGTCGGACAGCTTCCGCTTCACTAACTGTCAATGGTACAACCGATTTTTGAGCTGCCCCTACCTCTGCAAACGCCACTTGCGAAAGCATTACCCCAAACACATACATTACTACTTGTAATAGCTTAACCATCTTTTCCTTTTTTGTGCATACTATTCCCGCAGAAACAGCAGCCCCAAATATCTTAGTGAACCCAAGGAGCGCCATATTTTTGCTTATTTACGCCCCCACCTCTGCTGGGATAACAATCTTTATTTGGCACTGTTAACTTATATATCACTATTCTACACATTATCTCAATGAATAAAAAAGCTTATAAAACTATAGCTCCGGCCTAAAATCTATCTGAATTTCATGCCAGCCATTTGCACCTTCATATTTTTCTGGAGGCGGCAAATATTTAAGTGGGCTACAGACTTTCACTGCACGTAATGCGCTAGCAACAAATGCCGCATAGAATGGATCATTCCCAAAACTCGCCACAGGAGCCGCCCTAACATTAATGACATCACCCTGTTTTGTCAGCTGCACCGTAATAGGGACATACATCTGGCTCACATCACGCCCACCCGCATTATACGACCAACAACTCTTAAATTGACCTGCAATCGCATCTTTCTCCGTTGTACTCAGCGGAATACCCGCATCATAATTTTGATCCGATTTATTGCTTTGAACAGCTTGATTCTTGTCCTCTAGCTTTTCTTCTTTAGCCTGCTGTTCTGCTTTTTCACTAAGATCGCGCTCTAACGCTTCCCAGGCATCCTCAGCAGAGGCATCCTTTTTTGGCTCAGGCTTCTTAGGCTCTACCTTTTTAGGCTCTGGTTTTGGAGGTTGAGGCTTAGGCGGTTCAGGCTTCTTAGGTTCCGGCTTAGGCTCCTCTTTTTTCGGCTCTGGCTTTTTCTCTTCTACTTTCTCTACCACATCTTCTTTTGGCTTCGGAGGAGGCGGAGGCGGAGTTTCGTCTTTTATTTCGGGTTTTTTAGGCTCCGGTTTTGGAGGTTGAGGTTTAGGAGGCTCTGGTTTCTTTGGTTCAGGCTTTTTAGGTTCTGGTTTCTGAGGTGCAGGCTTAGGTGTAGGCTTCTGGGTCACAGTCGCAGGCTTAACATTTGTAACCGATGATACCGGCAACAACTCCACCGTCACAATATTCTCCGGCGGTAATTCCTCAAAGAAGGATGGTATGCCGAAATAGCTTATGATAAGCACGGCTAAATGCAGGAGCACTGAATAAATAATGCCGCGCTTTAAGGTCACTTGCGTGGACCTCCGGTGCCGTCAGTAATAAGAGCTACTTTAGTAAAGCCAGCAGCATTAATCGCAGCCACCACATTCATCACGGCACCATAATCTACATTCTTATCGCCACGAATCAGAATACGTGTATCCGGCTTTTCGCCAATAATCGCCTGTAACTTAGCAGGCAAGTCTACCACGCGGATTTGGGTGGTTTGCAGATACACACTTCCATCGGATTTCACACTCACCGAAAGCGGCTCTTCCTGATTCGGCACAGGGTTGGCCGAAGTTTCCGGCAAATCCACATTCACTCCCGTCACCATCATTGGAGATGCCACCATGAAGATGATCAGCAATACAAGCATCACGTCCACCATTGGCGTAACGTTAATCTCGCTATTCAGCGCATGGCGCTTCTGACGGCCGCCATTGCGTGAGGATGGAGCTAGTTTTGCACCCATACTTATATCCTTTACTCCGTCATCGCGAGCGTAGCGTGGCGATCCAGGGGTAACAGTCTCTGTCTTTCAAAGCTGCCCTGGATTGCCACGGCCATTTTATGGCCTCGCAATGACATAGGTTTAAACATTAGAACACCTTACGTTGCTGTTGACGTTGTGGCTGCGCTTGTTGCACACTTGAACCATCGAGTTCGCGGGAAATCAGCGCATCAAGCTCGGTAGAGAAATCATCCACACGAGTAGTAAAGCGGTTCACATCGGAAGAGAACATGTTATAGAAAATCATCGCAGGAATCGCTGCAAACAGACCGATCGCGGTTGCAAATAGCGCTTCGGCAATACCAGGAGCTACAACAGCCAATGTGGTGTTTTTGGATAAAGCGATCGACTGGAAGCTGTTCATAATTCCCCACACCGTACCAAACAGCCCAACGAAAGGCGCAGATGAACCCACCGTCGCCAAGAAGGAGAGATTCTTCTCCATCCCATCCACCGCACGGTTACGCGCTACTTGCATGGTTTGGAAGATACGGTCACGGATACCAGCACGCAAATGGCTATCCGCCGGCACGAACTCATCCGCACCACGGCGTGTCCATTCTTTCATCGCAGCCACAAACACCATCGCCATCGGATGATCCGCACGGTTGCGGATGCGCTCATAGAGTTCTTCAAGCAGACGGCCAGACCAGAAGGTTTTCTCAAACCGGTCGCTGCGGTAACGGATACTACGGAAAAGGCGGATTTTATCAAAAATAATTGCCCAGGAAATCACCGAGGCCAGCAATAATAAGAGCATCACGACCTTGACCACAATATCAGCTTGCGCAAACAGGCCGAACATGGATAAATCATGGCTGGCGACACTACCGGCAAGAGCTGTCGCATCAACGGCGGTGGTAGGGGCACTGGTAGCAGCAGTCATACGAACATACCTTTATAATGTGTATTGAATAATAGCCGTGATTATTCTAGCATTAAGGAAAAAGTCAACAGGTTACATACATATCTATGAAAAAAGTTGTTATCGGCATCACCCTCGATTTTGAAACCAAGCCAGGTTATTCGGTTTACCCATGGTATGCCTTACGGGAAAATTACAGTAAAGCCATCAGCCATCAAAATGCTATACCCTTGTTATTGCCGCATGAAGAAGCTTGCGCGGAGGATTATGCCGATATGATCGACGGGCTGGTGCTGACCGGTGGCGATTTTGATATCGACCCCAGCCTCTATGGCGCCGCCTTCAAACATGAAAAAGTAACGACAAAACATACACGTACCCAGTTTGAGATAGCCCTTACCAAGGCGATGTTAAAGCGCAATAAGCCGATTCTAGGCATTTGCGCGGGTGAGCAATTGCTCAATGTATTACTCGGCGGCACACTGATTCAGCATATCCCCGATTCCTACCCTAACTGCCTGGAACACGAACAGAAAAACCCACGCCATGAGCCGGGGCATAGCATCACAGTAGAGCAAAACACCTTGCTGCACCGTATCGTCGGCACGCAAAACATGGATGTAAACAGCTCCCACCACCAAGCAGTGGCAACCGTTGGGCCGGATGTGGTGATCAATGCCGTAGCACCTGATGGCGTGATTGAGGGAATTGAGTATACTAAACACCCATTCTGCCTGGGCGTAGAATGGCACCCTGAATATGAAAGCAGCGAGCAAGACCGGGCCATTTTCCGCGCACTCGTAGAAGCAGCGAGGGCATAATGGAAGAACGTATTGCCAAACGCATGGCCCGCGCGGGCGTGTGTTCCCGTCGGGAAGCTGAACGGATGATCGAACAACGCCGCGTTGTCGTAAACGGTGAAGTGCTGACTACGCCTGCCTTTACCGTCAAACCCGATGATATTATCAAAGTCGATGGTGAAGTTTTACCGGTGATTGAAGACACTCGCCTCTGGCTGTTCCATAAGCCCGCTGGCGTAATCACCAGCCATAATGATCCGCAAGGCCGTAAATCGGTGTTTGAGATTCTACCTAAACACCTGCCACGGGTAATTTCGGTGGGGCGGCTGGATATGAATACCGAAGGGCTGTTATTGCTCACCAATGATGGCGCGCTAGCCCGTTACCTGGAACTGCCCTCCACCGGCTGGATCCGCCGTTACCGCGTGCGCGTCTATGGCAGGGTAGAGAAGAAAAAACTGGCAGAACTGGCCGAAGGCGTGGTGGTTGACCGCGTGGCTTATGGGTCTATCGAAGTAACGCTCGATAGCCAACAAGGCAGCAATAGCTGGCTCACCGTCAGCATCCGCGAGGGCAAGAACCGGGAGATTCGTAAGGTGATGGAACATATCGGCCTGCAAGTAAACCGGCTGATGCGGGTATCTTATGGCCCGTTCCAGCTTGGCGCGATTGCGTCTGGCGAGGTGAAAGAAGTGCCAGGAAAAGTATTACGTGAACAAATTGGAAATTGGGAGAAAAGCTAGGTGTTACGCATTATCACAGGAAAACATCGTGGACGTAAATTAGAAGTCATCGAAAGCAAAACCATGCGCCCTACCGCCGATCGCACGCGCGAAGCGGTGTTTAATATTCTGACCCATTCTTACACCAAAGAATCCGGCGAAAGCATCTTAGAAGGCGCTGTCGTGCTAGACCTCTTCTGCGGCAGCGGCGCACTGGCCTTTGAAGCACTCTCACGCGGGGCTGAAAAAGCGGTGCTTATCGATATTGAAGCAGCCCATCTAGCGGTTGCCCGTTCCAATGCAGAGCATCTGGGCGAAGCGGCAAACGTCACCTGCTTACGCGCCGATTCCTCTAACCCGCCCCCGGCTAAATTCCCTTGCTCACTGGTCTTCTTAGACCCACCTTACCGCAGCGGCCTAGCCCTCAATGCCCTCAAACACCTTAAAACCGGAGGCTGGTTACAAGATGACTCCCTCATCATCGTCGAAGTAGACCGCCGCGAAGACCTCTTCGAACCCGCTGACTATGAGCGGTTAGATGAGCGGATTTATGGGAATACGAAGATTATTGTGCTGGGTGTGAAATAGTCTTTGCTATTTCTTATTGTGACATAACCCGTTATTCATCAAAAATGACGCTCTCATATCATTCTTGGACGTGATCGGCATTATTGTTTCGTCATTCCAGCGGAGGCTGGAATGACGTTTTTTAGAGCCATGAACAACACCGACGTGATCGGTGAATGACAGAGCAAGCGTCACGCCCCACTCTCCCTTATTGCCCCCGCACAAACTCATAAATCCCCTGCGCTGTCGCACGGCTGATGCCTTCCACTTGCATCAACTCCTCCACTGTTGCCTGCTCAATCGCTTTAATCGATCCAAAATGCGTTAAGAGGGCCTTTTTGCGCTTATCTCCGATGCCAGGTATATCATTCAGCACCGAACGCGTCAGCGCGTTCTGGCGGCGGGTGCGGTGGCTTCCTATGGCAAAGCGGTGGGCTTCATCGCGTAGGCGTTGGAGGTAATAGAGAACGGGATCCTCTTTAGGCAGGCTAAACGGCTCACGCCCTGGCATGAAAAAGCGCTCGCGGCCGGCATTGCGGTCTTCACCTTTGGCAATGCCAACATAAGTTACGCCAATCACACCCAACTCCTGGAATACTTTCTCCACCGCACTCAACTGCCCCGCCCCACCATCAATCAGCACAAGATCAGGCCAGCTATCGGTCTGGCGGGTAGGATCTTCACGCAACAGGCGCTCAAAGCGACGGGTAAAGACTTCACGCATCATCGCATAATCATCCCCCTGCCCCATCGCCTCACGTGCGATATTAAAGCGGCGATAGGCTTGCTTGCGGAACCCCTCCGGCCCTGCCACCACCATCACACCCACCTCATGCGTACCCATAATATGGCTGTTATCGTAAATCTCGATACGATTCGGCGGCGTAGCCATGCCAAATAACTCCGCCACACCGTCTAACAACCGCGCTTGGCTTGCCTCTTCCGCGCGTTTACGCTGGAGGGCTTCTTTCGCGTTTTGGAGCACCATCTGCATTAACTCCGCCTTCTCACCACGCTTAGGCGCAGAGAAGGTGACTTTCGTCTTATGCAGCACATACAGCGCCTCTTCGATTGCTTTGGTATCACCAAGATCATGGCTCAGTATAATCTGCTCAGGCGCTGGCGAGCGCTGGTAGAATTGGCCGAGGAAGGATTCCAGAATTTCTTCAGGCGTGCTATCATCGGTATGCAATGGAAAATATGCCCGATTGCCAAAATTCTGCCCGCCACGGAAGAAGAACACCTGCACACAGCATAAGCCATTTTCCACATAGACCCCAATCATATCCGCATCTGCCACCGCAGAAAGATGCACACGTTGCCGCGCCTGGATTTGCGTCAGCGCACGAATACGATCCCGCAACATAGCCGCCTTCTCATATTCCATCGCTATACTTGCCTGCTCCATCTCTTTAGCGAGCTTCTCTTGCACTTTACGGCTCTTGCCCTGCAAGAATTCCCTAGCCTCGCTCACAAGCTCTGCATATTTCTCCGGCGAAATCTTTTCCACACAGGGCGCTGAACAACGCTTAATCTGATATTCCAAACACGGCCGTGTGCGCGCTGCGAAATAACTATCATTACACGGGCGCAGCAAAAAGATTTTCTGCAAATAGGCAATCGTCTCATTCACATCCCCTGCCGACGCAAACGGGCCAAAATATTCGCCTTTCTCTTTGCGCTCTCCCCGATGTTTCGCTATTCGTGGATAGACCTGCCCAGACGAGAGAAAAATATAGGGAAATGACTTATCATCTTTTAAAAGAATATTATAACGCGGCGAGTATTTCTTAATCAAACTGGCTTCGAGCAATAAAGCCTCTGCCTCATTCGTCGTCACTACAAAATCCATCGTTGCCGTGTGCGATACCATTTGCTGAATACGATAGATCATCCGCTCCGGCTGCGTATAGCTCATCACCCGCTTCGGCAGGTTCTTTGCCTTGCCCACATACAGCGTATTCCCCTTTGCATCCACCATGCGATAGACACCTGGCACAGGGGGTAATGTCTGGAGATAATGCTTGATAATATCTATGCCGTCGGCAAGCGTCACGTCAGGGTTCCTTTTCTTGTCTTTTATGGCGGATAATTCTACTCCCCTTACGCTCTTGCAGCAAGGTATAAACCATCATTTACAGTGCCTAACCAATCTATCCACCGAAAATGTGGATAACTATGTGCATAAGGATGGGAATATGACATCGGCCAGTTGGAATTTAGAGATAATTACCGTTTTGCCTAAAAAATAGGCACATATATAATGCACTGATATATAGCAATAATTTTTGTTCTATCCCAGGTAGAATAAAAAAATCGTGGTATTTTGAGAGGTTATAAATAGCCGTAAAAATGACTTTGAACGCTGTGTATAAAATCTCATGAAATTGCAGTGATTTGAGATTTTCTTCTTACATATCCGGTAAAACTATACTACAGTTTACTGTATAGTATTATAGATGACTTATCGATTTTTTATATGAGTATCCCAGAAGGAGTATCCGGCCCATGGCGTTCACATCCGTAGGTTGCATCTCAGATAACTCAAAGCGCGCCCGCATGGCGAGCGAGCGGCTGTTTGACCTCTATCCATTCCTCATCAATTTGGATGCCAATCCCGATATGCAAGTCGATGTGATCATCGCCCTGGGAGGGGATGGTTTCATGCTCCATACGCTGCATGATTATATGGCTCGCAATGTGCCGATCTATGGCATGAATTGCGGTACAGTCGGCTTCCTGATGAACCATTTCAGCGATCACCGCCTGATGGAGCGCTTAAACGATGCCAAAGTGGAAGTACTCCACCCATTACGTATGATTGCGACCGATACGATGGGCAAAGAACATAACGCACTTGCCATCAACGAAGTATCGCTACTCCGCGAAACCAACCAAGCCGCAGCCTTACGCGTGGCGATTAATGGGCGTACACAAATCAAGAAGCTGGTATGCGATGGTGTATTAGTAGCGACACCTGCGGGCAGCACCGCGTATAATCTCTCCGCCAATGGCCCGATTATCCCGCTCGGCTCGAATATTCTAGCCCTCACCCCCATCAGCCCCTTCCGCCCACGTCGCTGGCGTGGCGCGTTATTGCCGCATACGGCCGAAGTACAGTTTGAAATCAGCCACGCCACCAAACGCCCTGTCAGCGCCGTGGCCGACTTCCACGAAGTGCGCGATGTCGCCCTCGTGACAATCCGCGAAGAACGCGATATCAGCTTGCAGCTTCTCTTTGACCCTGGCCATAGCCTGGAAGACCGCATTCTGCATGAACAGTTTGTGCCATAGGAGATTATGGCCTCAGCCAATACGTTATTTGTCATAGGCCAACGTAATCAGGGTTGTTGCAAGGCTCTATAACTGATTGCTGTCATCACGGACTTGATCCGGGATCCACTGTTATGGTAGCGCCACTTATAAGAATTAAGCCTTTAGCGCCAGTCTAGGTGGATTCCGGATCAAGTCCGGAATGACAAGGAGTATACCCCCAATCACATCAGCGAAGATAAGTAAAACAGCGGATTACTTCACCACCGTCACCCCGCCCATATACGGACGCAGCACTTCCGGCACAACCACCGAACCATCCACCTGCTGGTAATTCTCCAGAATCGCCACCATTGTCCGGCCAATCGCTAAGGCTGAACCGTTGAGCGTATGCACAAAGCGTGTATTCTTTTCTCCCTCAGGGCGATAGCGCGCCTTCATGCGGCGGGCTTGGAAATCCCCACAATTCGAGCAACTCGAAATCTCGCGATACATGTTCTGACCCGGTAACCATACTTCCAAGTCATAGGTCTTCTGCGATGAGAAGCCCATATCACCGCTGCATAGCAACATTACACGATAGGGCAAACCAAGCTTCTGCAACACCTTCTCCGCGCACGCCGTCATCCGCTCATGCTCAGCTTGCGATTCTTCCGGCGTGGTGATAGTTACCAGCTCAACTTTGGTAAATTGGTGCTGACGGATCATCCCACGCGTATCCCGCCCTGCAGAGCCAGCCTCTGAGCGGAAACACGGTGTATACGCGGTATAGCGGAATGGTAGCGCCACATCTTCCACAATCGCATCTGCCACCATATTAGTAAGCGGCACTTCAGCCGTTGGAATCAAACGGTATTCATTGGTAGTCTGGAACGAATCCTCCGCAAATTTCGGCAATTGCCCCACACCATACATCGCATTATCACGCACCAGGAAGGGCGGCACGATTTCGGTATAGCCGTGTTCAGCCGTATGCATATCCAGCATAAACTGCGCCAGCGCACGCTCCATGCGCGCCAGCGGCCCTTTGAGCATCACGAAACGTGAGCCAGAAATCTTAGCAGCCTGCTCAAAATCCATATAACCCAGCGCTTCACCAAGGTCAAAATGCTGTTTTGGCGCAAAACTGAACGATGGAATCTCGCCCCATTTGCGCACTTCCTTATTGCCTGTTTCATCCAAACCAAGCGGCACATCATCCGCCGGAATATTCGGGATCGCCGCCAGCACTTTCGATAATTCATCATTATCATCACTGATGCTTTCCAATTCCGCCAATTGCTGCTTAATCACCTGCGCATCTTGCTTAGCGCGCTCAAACTCGGCACTGGCTTTATCTTTAATCGCGCCCATGGCTTTAGCGGTATCATTACGCTTTTGCTGTAATTCCTGTATCTGCGTAATCCGGCTGCGGCGGCCCTCATCCAACTCCAAAATCTGGCGAGATAGCGGCTCTAGCCCACGTTTCTTTAAACCTGCATCAAAAGCTTCAGGATGTTCACGGATCCATTTTATATCATGCATGGTTTTCTCGCTGTTGTTTGGTTTTCTCAATACGTTTGCACGCTAATACCGATATTTCGTAAAGCAGAAGCATAGGGAAGGCAAGCCCTAACTGGCTGACCACATCCGGCGGAGTTAGAATCGCCGCGATAATAAAAATCCCCACAATCGCATAGCGCCGTTTTTTGGCCAGACCCTGCGCAGATACAAGCCCAACACGCGTCAGCAATGTCAGCAATACGGGCAGCTGGAATGCAATACCAAATCCCATAATAAGCTGCATCACCAGCGATAAATACTCACTCACCCGCGCCTCAAGCTGAATCGGCACGCCAGTATCTGCGCCCATACTCTCAAATCCTAGGAAGAATCGCCACGCCAGTGGGAAAATAAAGTAATAGGCCAGCGCTGCCCCCATCAAAAATAATACTGGTGTTGCTACTAAGAACGGTAACAAGAAATGCTTCTCACGCTTATAAAGCCCAGGCGCCATAAAAGAATAAATCTGCCAGGCCAGAAACGGGAAGGACACAAACGCAGCCGCAAAGAAGGAGACTTTCAAATAGGTAAAAAATGCTTCCGCCAGGCCGGTGTAAATCAAACGGCGGTTGGTTTCACCATGGTAAATATCGGCAAGTGGCTGCACAAGAAAAGCATAGATATGCTCAGCCCCCAGATAACATATCCCAAACACCAGCAAAAACACCGCGCAAGACCACATCAACCGGCGGCGTAGCTCGACTAGATGTTCTTGCAGCGTAAGATGCTTATCATTGAGGGTTTCGGCTGTATTATTCATGAGGCGGCTTCTTCATCATATCCGAAATATCGTAGGTCTCTTGTAACTGGCCCTCTTGATCAACGATATAGCGCATTTTATCATTAATGGCCTTGGCTTCTTTTTCAAGCTCTGCTTTGGTATCGGATAATTCGGTTTCATCAAGCAATGCCGTAATTTGCCCGCCTACTTCTTGCTTGAACGCACGCAGTTTCTTCATACCTTGTTTACCCGCACGGATAAGCGGCGGCAAATCTTGTGGGCCGATAACCAATAATGCGACGATGATAATAACGGCTAATTCCGCCCAGGATAAACCGAACATGATTCCAACATCCTTTCGATGGGTATCGTAGCAGCTTCTTAGCAGGATGCAATGGGGTTGTGCTCAAGAGGCGGACGCAATGTGCAATACTCTTGCCATTCTTGGACTTGATCCAAGAATCCATCTAAAACATAACACCCTTCTACGCATATGTTTGCTGTATTATTGCCATGGATCCTTGGACCAAGCCCAAGGAGACAATCAATAAGAACAACAGAATGAGCAGAGCATGCACAAGAGGCGTAAATGACCGAAACAGCAGCAATAGCGAAATTAACGCGCGCGGCTCATGCGCAATTCACGCGCACGGGTGAGGATTTTATCCTCCAAGTCATTCGCTACAGCAGGGTTAGCAGGCGTATCTTTCCATGCACCTGCACGGTCTTTCACTTGCTTGAATAACGACACACGCACACCATCAGCACGCAGACGCGTATCAAGGATCACCACATTTACCTTAAAACGCTCATTAGGCGCTTGTGGATCTTCGTACCAATCGGTAATAATAACGCCACCGAATGGATCCGCAGATGCTAGAGGGATGAAAGAGAGTGTATCCAGCGTTGCACGCCACAGATAGCTGTTAATACCGATTTCTGCGCCCGCGCCGGAGCTTTCATCGTTGCCACCAAACAAGGTCAACCCTTCACCGGTTAGCTTGCCGCGTTTCACACGACGCGCATCTTCAGGATCAATAGGATAAGATTGCTCGCCCTTCATGCCAGAACACGCAGTAATCAACGCAATAAGCGCAAAGCAGATAAAATGACGCAGAGATATTTTCATAATGTGCGCAACTTAATACAAATTGATCCAATTTGCAATCGGAAAAATAACAAGGGTGATCCGGGAGCGGCGAACAGCGATCAGAGAATAGGAAATAGGGCGCAATATATGAGAACAACGCCTACACGCTTTTGCACCACTCCCTCGCTCTCTTAAAAAAGAAAAGGCGGTCAAACGACCGCCTTTCCCACAAGCTCATTCCTAAACGGAATTAGAAAGAAAGCTCTGTACCGATGAGCACAACGTTACCGTCGTTATCAGCCAGTGTACCAGCTGCATCAGCATCGAAGAAGCTAACTTCTACGTATGGAACCAGACCAGGAGCCAATTGGTAATCAGCACCCAGAACGATGTTTTGGAAGTCAACAGCAGGAGACTCGCTGTCGAGGTATGTTAAGCTTACGCCAACAGGACCTTGTTCGTAACCAGCACCAACTGTCCAGTAGTCTGAATCACCAGCACCAGGAGTAACTTGTACGCTTTCATTCCAGTCGCCATAAGAACCACCGAAGCTAAAGCCAGCGAAAGATACTGTAGCACCAGCAGCCCACGCACGCAGATCTTCGTTAGAAGACAATTCGTTATCAGCGATTTCACCGGTCAAAGACGCAGCAACACCAACTTGATCGTATTGAGCTGTATAGTTAATACCAGCGTTGATTACGTTTTCGTAGTCACCGTTAGCATCACCTGTGAAGCCAGCAGCTGTACCACCGTTACCTTGATCAGGTGTGTAGCTCACGCCAACTTGTACACCAGAGAAACGTGGAGAGTAGTAAGTGATTTTTGTAGCATCTTCTTGAACACCAGCGAACCACTCTGTAGGCAGAGCAGGAGTGTAAAGAGTACCAGCTGGCAGATTGATGAAATCGTAGAAGTCACCATCGATACCACCTGTAGCACGAGCGAAGCTAGAAGCATCAACACGCAGAGCTGCAGCAGCGTCTGTGTTGTTACCAGCTTCAACGCGACCGAAACCACCTTCAACGAAGAGGTATGTCTTGTCAGCGTTCAGACCTTCGTTGTCTGCATCAGCAGAAACGTCAGCTTCCAGTTCGATCACAGCACCATAGCCTAAGCCATTGTCGCTTTTGCCGTTCACTTTAACATGAACTTCAGTGTCGTTTTGGAACAGAACGTCACGTTGACCAGCGTCGTTGTCTTGATCAACAACACCAGCTTGGAAATCCAGGAAACCACCTAAAGAAACGGTTGGTGTTTCCGCCATTGCAGAACCAGCGAACAATGTCACCAGCGCTGTTGTACCGAGTAATACTTTTTTCATAATACTAATACCTATAAACTAGTTTTTAGTTATTTTAATTAAATAGTCGTTAGAATACAGACGTAGGCTTGCCCGCATTACTACCTGCGATAAAAACCCATATCGCCCCCTGGCGCAACAGATTTACCCTAATTGATAGCAAGAGTTAGGGTTTTTTTAAGGAAGTTGTTGCATAAATACTACAAGACTGCCGCAAGCCCTATACCCGCCACACCCGATAAACCACTATCTTTCAATAACTTGATGTTTCCCCCATCAATCCCGCCCAGCCCATAAATCATGGCATCACATTGTATTTCCTGTATATTTTTCCGCAATTGCATTATTCCCAGCGCTGGCTGACCTGGATGCGAAAGCGTAGGAAAAACAGATGAATATAGAATAATATCCACTCCCTGCCCTTGCGCCGCTAAGAGTGATGGCAGAGAATGGCAGGCATGCGTTATGAGCCATTGCGGGTATTTTTGCCGCCAATGCATTATGCGCTTGGCCTGATACTCCGGCAGATGAATCCCATCCGCCCGCAGCCTTGCAGCAAGCTCAGGATCATTGGCAATCACGACATAATGCCCATACCGCCTGGCACTCTTTATAATATCCGCACAATATTCACGCCGGTGTGGATGATCGTAATCCCGTATAATAATAATCGTTTTTTTAGGCCATGAAGGGATATGTGGCATAATATCCAACCGGTGACGGTCTGTTATCACCACAAAAGGCGAAAACGCAGAATCATGCATTCTACGATGAAGAACCCTTGCAGTATAATGGATAATATGCGATCTCATAAGGCAGCACAGTGAGGTGATAATGAATACGGTACAAAGCACTATATTATCTATTCGTAACAGGATTAATGCCGCGATACAACGGCGGAATCAACCTGAGTTGCAACATAATGTCACCTTAGTTGCCGTGAGCAAGCAACAACCACTTGACCGTATTGAGGCCGCTCTTTTGGCTGGCCACAAACATTTCGGCGAAAACCGCGTGCAAGAAGCCTATGATAAATGGCCCGCATTTAAACGCCATTTTCCTGATATTACCTTGCATCTGATTGGCCCATTACAGACCAATAAAGTAGAGGATGCTGTTGCTTTATTTGATGTGATTGAAACCGTAGACCGGCCTAAACTTGCTGAAGCTTTAGCCAAGGCCATACAGAAAAAAGGCAGCACACCGCTCTTATATATACAAGTTAATACAGGAGAAGAAGCACAAAAAGCAGGCATTCTTCCACGTGATGCAGCGGATTTTATTCATTATTGCCGCACTGATTTGCAACTTACCATCAGCGGCCTCATGTGCATTCCCCCCGCCAATGAACCACCTGCGCCCCATTTTGCATTGTTACGCAGACTTGCAGAACAGCATAATATTCCTCTTTTAAGTATGGGAATGAGTGGCGATTTTGAAACAGCAGTGATGCTGGGCTCAACGGAAGTGCGGGTAGGACAGGCTTTGTTTGGTGAGCGACAGTAGCTCTAACTGTTGCGTGAGTCACTCTTAAATGTGACCTGCATATTGGATTAAATTTTGCTGCGCCCTTTATCAATGGCGTAAATCTATTTACCTATGGATGCGCTGATCATGTCAGCGCATGACAAATGCTCACCATCCAGAGAAAGAGAAATCTTCACGATGGACGGTCACATCGTCCATTTTTGCTCACGCTACAGTACAACTCTTCGCAGTAATAAGAGCAAAAATGCAATCTTACAAACATCAGATTTCTCGCTCACATCATAGTAGCAATGCCTCAGTACCGTCTCATTTTACAATAATTCTTATCATTCTTGGCCTTGCAGCATCCGTCGTAGCTTTAATCCAAGAGTCCATCTAAACTTTTAAGCAGTATTTTTGTTTTAATTATTGCGATGGATAGTTGGGGCAAGCCCAAGGATAATAAAATTTAGAAACAAGAAAAACCCCCAAATGAGATAATACCAATACCTCTATTTTACATTCATCATCACCCAGAATGCAGAATCAGTATGTGAGAAAATGTAGAAAAACACATAAAAATGCATGTTCAGAATGACAAAAAAGCCTGTACAGAGCAAATCATGTACAGGCTTTTTGTTAAATTCAGTGAAAAAAGAGAAATGAAGACGGCAGCGCTTTTGTTCTTTGACTACGTAAGACATCTTAGTGAAAACTAAGCGCTTGTATGTAAGTCCTTAGAAAGGAGGTAATCCAGCCGCAGGTTCCCCTACGGCTACCTTGTTACGACTTCACCCCAGTCATTGATTCTACCGTGGTCGGCTGCCTCCTTGCGGTTAGCCCACCGGCTTCGGGTAAAACCAACTCCCATGGTGTGACGGGCGGTGTGTACAAGGCCCGGGAACGTATTCACCGCGGCATGCTGATCCGCGATTACTAGCGATTCCAACTTCATGCACCCGAGTTGCAGGGTGCAATCCGAACTGAGATGGCTTTTAGAGATTTGCACCAGGTCGCCCTTTAGCTTCTCTCTGTCACCACCATTGTAGCACGTGTGTAGCCCAACCCGTAAGGGCCATGATGACTTGACGTCGTCCCCACCTTCCTCCGGCTTATCACCGGCAGTCTCCTTAGAGTGCCCGGCTTGACCCGCTGGTAACTAAGGATAAGGGTTGCGCTCGTTGCGGGACTTAACCCAACATCTCACGACACGAGCTGA
>CAZNNM010000006.1:0-32917 GCA_964574415.1 uncultured Rickettsiales bacterium
AAACCTACAATAAACGGCAGAATAACCAGCACTATAGATAACGCACCCGCAATACCCAAAAAGATAACTATCGGCAGATACTGTGATAATATAGATTCCACTACACGCCACCTCTTATAAAAGACACTATGATGCCTCTTTATAGCCACGATATCCAGTAATATACAAGCAAAAAATACAAGAAAATGTGCGGTTAGTTCGCATCTAGGTTTATTTATTAACTATACAGTGTAAACTGTCTCCTAAAGTCCTCAGTTTTCAAAAACTGTATTTTTTTTGCCCCGTTTATCATCTTTTTATTCTACGAAGAAAAAATCTATGCTAGATGTTGGATTACACTGAATCATTCAGTGAATGTTATTATTGTATATTTAGAGGGTCATTATGGCTATTAATCTGAAAAAAGCTGCTACAGTTCTTCTGGTTGTTGCTGCTGCTACATCTGTTGCTGCTTGCGCTAACACACAAGCTCAACAATCTGGTGCTCAACAGTCTAAAAATGGCTGCAAAGCTAACAGCTGCAAAACAGCTTCTGCTTGGGGCAAAAAACAGTAGTTCGCTATTAGCGTATTGCTAAAAACCTCCTGAGGTTCCTCAGGAGGTTTTTTTATGTCCCCCTTACTGGGTCACATCTACTACTGGGTTACATCTACGACTTAATCCGATACCCCTTATCAATCAAGCGGTACACCACCGTTCCCAATACCACAATTGACCCCGTCACCACCGATACACCAATCGCAATCGGCATATCCGCATGGTCGGTGATACTATAGCGGAAGCCATCGATCATATAAAAGAACGGATTAAACTGGCTAACATGATGCCAGAACGGCGGCAAATGCTGCACGGAATAGAATGTACCAGATAAAAACGACAGCGGCGTAATGATATAACTGGTCATCGCTGCCATTTGATCAAAACTTTCCGCTAGCACACCACTTAGCAGCCCAAGCAGCGCCAAGAGCGCAGATGACGCTACTAGATAGAATAATGCATAAAACGGATGCTGAATCTCAAACGGTACGAAAATATAGACCGCCGCCCCCACCAAAATACCAATCAACACACCGCGCGTTACAGCAGCTAACACCATTGCCACCACCATCTCCAGCGCATTGATCGGCGGCATGAGATAATCTACTAGCGTTCCCAATACCTTACCCATGATAAAGGAGGATGAACTATTAGCAAATGCGTTTTGCAGTACAGACATCATAATCAAGCCCGCTGCCATAAAATGGGAAAACGGCACCGTACCCACATGCTCTACATGTTTACCCACCGCCAATGAGAAAATCGCAAGGAATAACAGCGAGGTAACCACTGGTGCAAGCAATGTCTGGTTATAGACTTTTATGAAACGATAGACTTCTTTCTTATAAAGCGTCCATCCACCTAGCCAATTTACTGTTTGCATCACCTTAACCCATTAACAGAAACTTAATATAAACAACAGATTAACAAAAACAGAGAGCAATTTATTAATCTTTAACTTTTGCATCGTAGAGTAGAAATAATAGATGATTTATATATCGAGGATGTTATGCGCTCTACCCCTATGATTTGCCTAGCTTTATGCCTCATGGCTACCAGCGTCCGCGCTCAGGATACAATGGATACCACTTCCTTAACCTATGACGCTGAAAATAACCTTATTGTTGCAAAAGCACCATACCATGATACTGGCAACAGGCAAACACAAAAACTGACAGATGATACGAATACCGCAGAAGAACGCTCGCTCACCTTCAGCGATGCAGGTATTACATTTGGCTCACCAAATACAGAAGTCGAAGAAAGCTACCAAGCCGATATCGCCTTTGACAGACTCACCATCTCCAGCTCAGAACGCTCTATGCCGTTTTGGCTGTATGCGCAGATGAAGTTTTAGCTAAACACGCTTTGATTCTTGTCATCCCGGATTTGATCAGGGATCCACTTATATGGCAGCACGATCTATACGTATCATACTCTTAGCGCCAGTCATAGTGGATTCCGGGTCAAGCCCGGAATGACGAGGAATTACTCATTCCTAAGCCGCAAACTCCACAATCACCTGCCCCGCGCTCACACTATCGCCCGCTTTCACATGGATAGCACTCACGGTCACATCACGCTCCGCGTAAATGATGTTTTCCATTTTCATGGCTTCAAGGATCACCAGTTCTTTACCAGCTTTTACCACATCACCTACAGCCGCCTTCAGAGACACTACCATCCCAGAAATAGGAGCTTTTAATTCTGTTTCGATGCTCTGCGTTGTATGCGTTGGCATGAATTTGGCTAATTCCGCTACACGTGGCGAACGCACGGCTGTACGCACGGTCGAACCACCATGTGTCAAATAGAGACCGCCTGGATAATGCTCTACTTTCACGCTGAAGCTTTTGCCATTGAGCATCCCCTGGAACAGGCGGCTGCCTAAAATCCAGTCACTACGGATCGAAATCATCTCACGCTCGAAACGGATATCATAACCGCCTTTACGTTGCTTCACATAAATTGGATAATTATTATCATCCAAGCTTACCACCCAACGCGTACCCACTTGGCGCTCACGGCCAGGCACTTGGCCACTGGTATTAGCAGCACGGTGTACATCAGTTAAATAGGAATGCAGCGCTGTTGCCAGGAAGATACGGTTAGTCTCATCGGTTAAACCTACCCCAGAGAAACCATCAGGATATTCTTCCGCAATAAAGCTGGTCGCAATATCACCCGATACGAAACGTGGATGCCCCATAACCGCTTCCAGGAAGCTGATATTATGCGATACGCCACGGATCACATAGTCACCGAGCGCTTCTTTCATGTAATTAATCGCCTCGTCGCGCGTTTTGCCGTAAGAGCAGAGCTTTGCGATCATCGGATCGTAAAACATGCTCACTTCACCACCTTCATACACACCGCTATCCACACGGATATTCGGGCTTTTGGCAGGCTCTTGGTATTCATTAATACGACCGCTGGATGGCAGGAAGCCACGCGATGGATCTTCGGCATAAATACGCGATTCAATCGCCCAGCCATTAAGCTGCACATCTTTTTGGCCGAAGCTTAACTTCTCGCCCGCTGCAACGCGCACCATCTGTTCAACCAGGTCAACCCCAGTTACCAGCTCGGTCACGCAATGCTCTACTTGCAAGCGTGTATTCATTTCGAGGAAGTAGAAATTCTTTTGCTTATCAACGATAAACTCGACAGTACCTGCCGAATAATACCCCACTTTTTTGGCCAGGGAAATCACCTGGTCATACATTTTCTTCCGGGTTTTTTCATCGATGAACGGGCTTGGCGCCTCTTCGATCACTTTTTGGTGATGGCGCTGAATGGAGCATTCACGCTCGCCTAAACACACTACATTGCCGTGTTTATCCGCCAATACTTGAATTTCAATATGACGTGGCTGCTCAATAAATTTTTCGATGAATATACGGTCATCATTAAAGCTATTGCGCGCTTCGTTACTGGCGGAACTATAGGCCTGCGCCACCTCTTCTTCCGAACGCACCACACGCATCCCTTTACCACCGCCACCGGCGGCCGCTTTGATCATCACCGGGAAGCCGACTTGCTTAGCAATCTTTGCTGCTTCTTTTTCGTCTTTAATCACCCCCATATAGCCAGGAATCGTGCTTACACCAGCATCTTGCGCCAGTTTTTTTGCTTCGATTTTATCACCCATGCTATAAATCGCCTGATGGCTTGGGCCGATGAGAGTGATGCCTTCTTTTTCTAAAGCTTTAGCAAAATCACAGTTTTCCGATAAAAAGCCATAACCTGGATGCACAGCCTGCGCACCTGTCGTGCGAATAGCATCGAGGATTTTTTTAGAGCGCAGATAGCTCTCAGTCGCCGGAGAATGGCCAATATACACCGCCTCATCCGCCATGCGCACATGCAGAGAGTTGGTATCCGCTTCGGAATAGACCGCTACGGTTTTGATTTTCATCTTTTGCAGAGTACGGATAATCCGCACTGCAATTTCACCACGGTTGGCGATGAGGACTTTTGTGAACATGGTCATAGTATTTGTTACTCAGTATTATAGTTTTCGTCATCGCAAACAACACGAGCGATCCAGGGCAAAACTCTCCGTCATTACTGTGGCCCTGGATTGCCACGCGCTAAAGCGCTCGCAATGACGATGATTACTTACAACGGCAAATTATCATGCTTCCGCCAAGGCCGTTCCACCTTTTTGCGACGCAACAGCGTCAGCGCATGGCAGAGGCGACGGCGTGTATTTTGCGGACGAATCACATCGTCAATAAACCCACGCGATGCCGCCACAAACGGGCTTGCGAATTTTTCTTTATAGTCTTCCACATGCTTATTCATCAGCACTTCATCGCCAGCATCGTTACGGAAGATAATCTCCACCGCACCTTTGGGCCCCATCACCGCAATCTCGGCATTGGCCCAAGCGTAGTTGATGTCGCCGCGCAAATGCTTAGAATTCATCACGATATACGCACCACCATAGGCCTTACGCGTAATCACCGTTACTTTCGGGATAGTCGCTTCTGCATAAGCATAAAGCAGTTTCGCACCGTGCTTAATAATACCATTATGCTCTTGCGATACACCTGGCAAGAAGCCCGGCACGTCCACAAACGTCACCAGCGGAATGCTAAACGCATCGCAGAAACGGATAAAACGCGCCGCTTTGCGTGATGCATTAATATCTAAGCAACCCGCCAAATGCATAGGCTGGTTTGCCACGAAACCTACGGTATGCCCTTCCATACGGCCGAAACCGATGATGATATTGCGGGCGTAATCTGGCTGTAATTCAAAGAAATCTCCCTCATCCACCACATGCTCGATAAGCTCTTTCATGTCATATGGCTTGTTCGGATTCTCAGGCACCAGCGTGTTAAGCGATGCATCCAAACGATCCGCCGGGTCAGAAGTCGGACGGAATGGTACAGAATCACGATTAGAAGATGGCAGGAAGTTAAATAAACGGCGGGTTTGCAGCAGGGTTTCGATATCGTTATTGAACGACATATCCGCCACACCGGTTTTCGATGTGTGGGTAGACGCCCCACCCAATTGCTCTTGTGTCACATTTTCATGTGTCACCGTTTTCACTACATCCGGCCCTGTCACAAACATATAAGAGGAGCCTTTTACCATGAAGGTAAAGTCGGTCAGTGCTGGAGAATACACCGCACCACCTGCGCATGGCCCCATAATGAGGGAAATTTGCGGAATCACACCAGACGCATCCACGTTACGCTGGAAAATCTCACCGTAACCACCCAAAGAATCCACACCTTCTTGAATACGCGCACCGCCAGAATCATTAATCCCGATCACCGGCGCCCCCACTTTCATGGCCATATCCATGATCTGGCAAATTTTCTTCGCATTGGTTTCGCTCAAAGAGCCCCCAAATACGGTGAAATCTTGGCTATACACAAACACCAAACGGCCGTTAATCGTGCCTTGGCCTGTCACCACACCATCACCAGGCATGGTTTGTTCTTCCATACCGAAATGATTGCAGCGATGTTCTACAAACATGCCGTATTCTTCAAAAGAATCCGGATCCAACAGCACTTCGATACGCTCACGCGCAGTCAATTTGCCTTTGGCATGTTGCGCATCAATACGCTTCGCTCCACCACCCACACGGGCTGCCTGGCGCTTTTGTTCGAGTAATTCTACGATTTTTGTTGTCATTCTCTACGTACTACCGACATTGTTACAACGACCAGCCGGCACGTTAGCAGAGTTTACCAGTATTGGGCAACAATAAAATGTAGTATGTGAGAGAGTAGATTTTATCTATATCTGTTATATTTATCCCAACATAGAACAAATGTTGCATATAGATTACAGTGTGTCTTTATATATATCACAAATCACTGCTTCACCTTTGGTACAAACGTACAACTTATGCTATATATACACCCTCTTCTTTTAGTATATGAGCGCATCCTATGGCCTGGCATCCCAAAACCTTCCTTTTCTGCATCATCCTTTCAGTCGCCCTTCTCATGAGCTGGATTATTCCTAACCCTATACGCGAGTTATGGGATTCTCTTGATGCAGCGGTGTTTTATAGCCTCAATGGCTCCTTACCTGGTCATCCTAATGCTGCCATCTTCTGGGCAGTGGCAAATAACAGGCTGTTTGATATCGCAGTCGGCGGATTATTTTTTATCTTATATGTTATTTACATCCGCCGCGCAGAGCCGCAAGCATTTTTCCACCGGGCTTGCCAGTTTGCCGTCGTTGCACTCTATATCCTCTTCATCAGCCAGCTTGAACGCGTCGTGTTTTTCAATATCACCCGCGTAAGCCCTAGCCTGGTGTTAGAACCTTCTTACCGCTTAACAGAACTCGTTCCATGGCTGCCAACAAAAGATAGCTCCGGCAACAGCTTCCCTGGCGATCACGGCATGGTAGCCCTCATGCTGATGGCATTTTTATGGCACTTAGGCGGCAAACGCTATGGCATTCCTGCCATCCTAATCACCCTTATCAGCCTCACTCCACGCCTGGTAAGCGGCGCACATTGGGCAACGGATGTATTAGTAGGGTCACTAGGGGTAACATTGTTTAGCATGGCCGTAGCAATTGCTACACCGCTTTATAGCAAGCTTAGTGTATGGGTAGAGCGCTTATTAGAGCGGTATTTGGTGGGTACAGACGGTAGTGAAAATGATATTGGTTTATAGATAGAGTTCTGGAAATGCGATGACGTTGCCAGGATCTTAAGATATTTACTCCTGATACTTAGCAAACGTAATTTCTTCTCTATCATTCACCGACTTGATCGGCGTATGACACAGCATCATTCGTCATCGCAAATGAAACGTAACAACCGTGTCCACCACAACCTCAGTGAAGGATGAACTATCTACCCTACATAAGAGAAAGAGATCGTAAAGACGAATTGCCGTGCCTACCTACGCTCATAATGACCAGAAAAGGAATATACAGCAGGAAAAACCTACTCCACCGCCACCAACGCCGCCGCAACCTTGCGGCCTTCGGATAGCAGGATATTATAGGTGCGGCATGCCGCCCCTGTATCCATTGCATCGATGTTGATATTGCGGTCTTTCAATTGCTGGCGCAGTAAACGTGGCAATGGGAAAATAGCCTTGCCACAGCCGAGCAGGATAATATCGACCTTCTCCTTTGATTTCAGGATCAGATTGAACATATCGATCTCTAAATTCTCCACTGTCGGCTGATGTGGCCAGGTGACGACTTGGGTAGGCGTCACGAGGATATTATTGTTATACACCTTCCCACTCACCGTGAATTGGCGGTTGCCATAACGCTGAATAACTTGCGCCGATTCTGAGACGAGAGGTGTAATATCCATAACTATAATACCAATGTTTTAGGCCGCGCGCGGCGAAGCCACATCGCCACAATTGCTTTTGTAATCACCATAGACGAGAACATAGAGGTTAAAATACCAATCGATAATGTCACCCCAAATCCTTTTACTGGCCCATCGCCTAAGAAGAATAATAACACACCACCAATCAAAGTGGTAATATTTGAATCGACAATGGTCATAAAGGCCTGATCGAACCCTTTCTCCACGGCGGAGAACGGCGTGCGGCCAATATCTAATTCTTCGCGCACACGTTCAAAAATCAATACGTTAGCATCCACCGCCATGCCCATAGTCAACACAATACCCGCAATACCAGGCAGTGTTAGCGTTGCTTGCAGCAAGGAAAGCGCCGCCATAATCATCGCCACATTGATACATAATGCCACATTGGCATACATGCCCAAACGGCCATAGCTTAAGAACATAAAGACAATCACCAACACAATCGCCACCAAGGCAGAAAACTCACCTGATGCAATTGAATCCGCCCCGAGGCTTGGGCCGACGCTACGTTCCTCTAACACTTTGAGCGGCGCAGGCAGTGCACCAGCGCGGAGTAGAACCGCTAAATCATTCGCCGAATCTGTCGTGAAATTCCCAGAAATCTGGCCGCTACCACCCAAAATAGGCTCACGGATCACAGGCGCGCTGATAATCTTATTATCCAGCACAATCGCAAATGGCTCGCCCACATGCGCACGGGTGATTTCACCAAATTTACGCGCACCAATCGTGTTGAAACGGAAGCTCACCACAGGTTCGCCGGTTTGACCAAAACTGGTAGTCGCATCAGCCAGCAAATCTCCCGTAATCATCGCTTGTTTTTTCACAACATAATACACGCCCTCACCCTCCACAGGTAAGCGCATAGAATCGAGCGGCACAGTTTGTGAAGCACCTGCACCCATACTGTTCACATCCACTAAATGGAACGAAAGCTTCGCGGTTTTGCCAAGCAACCGCTTCAAATGCTCTGGATTTTCTAACCCTGGTACTTGCAGCAAAATACGATCTTCACCCTGACGCTGAATAATCGGCTCTTTGGTACCAGTTTCATCCACACGGCGGCGCACAATCTCTACCGATTGATCCATCACCTTGCGGTTTAACTCTTGCAAATAGGGTTCAGCAAATGTGAGGGTAAAATTCGTACCCTTATTGCTGACATTCACATACGCCCCCAAGCCACGCAACGCCTGGAGAGTAGCATCAATATCGCCCTCCTCACGCAATGAAAACACCACTTCAGGATAACGTAGCGCTAATTGGGCATAGCCAATACGCTTATTGCGCAATTCACGGCGAATATCATCTTGGATTAAGAGTAGCTGATCTTTGATATAATCTTCTGTTTGCACGCCTAATAGCAAATACGACCCGCCTTGCAAATCCAAACCAAGATTCACCGTTTTATATGGCACCCACGACGGAATAGCGCTCCGCTGCGCAGGCGACAGGAAACTTGGGATAGCCAGCAAAAACGCAAGAATAGTAATCGTAAGGATCGTCAGAAACTTAAGGCGTGAAACATGCATAATCTAAGAAGCTTTCTTATCTTTTTTATCGTCTTTTTTCGCGTTGCTATTGTCATTATTTGGCAGACGGTTAAGCACTTCTGTCACTGTTTGACGCTTCACGCTAACATTCACTTCCGGTGCAATCTCAACGGATACAACATCATCTTCCACTTTGGTGATTTTTCCCAGAATACCGCCACCGATAATCACTTTATCGCCACGGGTAAGCGACGAAATCATTTTTTGATGTTCGCGCAATTTCTTTTGTTGAGGACGGATGATGAGGAAATAGAAAATACCGATGATTGCCACCAGCGGCAACATGCTAGAAAACACAGAACCCGTAGCCAGTTGCGCACTCGCATCCGCAGCTACATCCGCTGTTTGCGCCATAGCATTAGAAATCACAGAAAACATAAATCATACCCTTTATAGCTAAAAATGTAGGGATACTATAGAGAGTTCTGAGAAAGATGCAATTTTTTTTAAGAGAGCAGGATACGGGTTTAAGGATTCAGCATTCGGGGTCCGGGATTCAGAGGGCTTTCTTTGTATCTGAATTCTTATTCCTCTGAATCCCGAATCCTGCCCTCTGAATCCTAAAAAACTACGCCGCCTTCTTCAAATTCTCAGCTGCGAAATCCCAGTTCGCGAGCTTGTCTAAGAAGGTTGCCAGATAGTCCGGGCGGCGGTTTTGGTAGTCTAAATAATACGCATGCTCCCACACATCCACGGTCAGAAGCGCGGTTTGGCCATGCACCATTGGCAGATCTGCGTTTGGAGTTTTGGTTACTTTCAGCTTGCCTTTTTCCAGCACTAGCCACGCCCAGCCGCTACCGAATTGTGTAGCGCCTGCGTTTTTAAATTCTTCTGCGAATTTCTCAAAGCTACCGAAATCTTCATCAATTTTCTTCGCCAATTCGCCTGTAGGCTTACCACCACCATTTGGTTTCATCGAATGCCAGTAGAATGTATGGTTCCATACTTGCGCTGCATTGTTGAAAATACCCGCTTTTGATGCATCACCCGCTGAAGCCTTAATCACCTCCTCCAGGCTTTTTCCAGCCAAATCAGTGCCTTCAATCAATTTATTGAGATTGGTTACATAGGCATTATGATGCTTACCATGATGGAAGCTCAGTGTGTTAGCGGTGATATGTGGCTCAAGCGCGTTTTGAGCGTAAGGCAAATCAGGAAGGGTAAAAGTCATAGTCTTCTCGCTTTCTTTTAATAAAGTAGATGCAACAGCATGGTTGCTCAATGCCGATAACGCTGCAGCGCCACCAGCGATTTTCATAAATTCCCGTTTGGTAATTCGCATAATCTCTCCCCCAATTATGGCCACTATGGCGAGTTTGTAATAAAAATCCAAACAGTATAGCTTTGGGTTATGTTGTAACTTCTATAAAATAGTTTTGCAAGTTTGATCTTTTCTTGCGAATGAGTATTGTTATTATAAATGAAATGGATATACTAGCCGCATGAACACACTCTCCCCCTGCGCAGCGCAGGTAAAACGTTATGATTACGACCGCTTCCTCTGCACCTTATTTGCAGAACCCATGCATCGTGAGCCGTTATTTGCCCTGCTTGCATTTAATCAAGAAATCGCCAAAATCAGCCATTCGGTGAGCGAACCGATGGTAGGTTTTATCAAATTACAATGGTGGCGCGAAGCGTTGGAAGATTTATATAACGGCACAGTGCGCGGCCATGATATTCTCAAAGCATTACCTTATCAGACCATTTCCTATGCCAGTCTTGAAGATATGATTTCTGCACGTGAAGCAGATATGGATGATGTACAGCCTGCAACGCAGGAAGAACTCATACAATATATCGAGCGCACGTCTTGCACACTTTTCTCCCTCTGCGCACAAGTGACAACCTCCACCTCCCCCGAACTTCAAAAAGCCTGCCACCATCTTGGCATTGCGTGGGCGCTGACGGGTATTATGCGGGCCGTAAAATTTCCTGATACCAAACGCATTCTTTTCCCGCAAGACCGTATAAATGGCGAAGAAATCCGCACAGGACATCGGCTAGAGCAAGTGCCCCCACTTGCAAAAGAATGGGTAGCACTAGCGCGCCAACATCTCAAAGAAGCCCGCGCCTTACGCAAAGCGCTTCCTGCCTCTATAACCCCTATCTTCCTTCCAGCACGCCTTGCTGAGCTTTATCTCTCGCGCATCGAAAAGGCAAATTATGATTTATTCCATACGGATTTAGAAGGCAACCTCACGCTAGCACAGTTAAAATTACTCTATGCGGCCACCCTGAAGCGGTTTTAGCCCTTACTTCCTCAAACCACCATTCTCCTTATTCGACCGCAACAAACGCTGTACCGCAGATTCTTGCTCTGACTGACCGGATAGCAACTGCTTTAAGCTTTCTTGCATTACATCTTTGATACGCAGGGAACTTGCTAATTCAGGATATTGCTCCGCTGTTTTTGCCGCTCTACGCTGGTAACTTGCGCTTTTATTCTCTTGCACTGCCTGCAAGAATGCCTCCTTCTCTGCGCCTGTCTTATCTTCACCGACACCAACGCCGAGCTTCTCAGCAAAGGCTTTACCTAATTCACGTTCAGCAAAAGCTTTGATTGCACTATAACCCTGCTGGCTTTCCGCAACCACAGCCACCAACTTTCCTTTTTCAAATCGCAGGATATCCACTACTTTAGGCACTAAAGGCTTACCATCCTCACCAATACGGCGCACATCTACAAAACCTGACCCATGCAGCCATTCTATCGATACTTGACCATCCTTCACACAGCGATTACAGCACGATCTGCCCGATGGGTGACTAACAGAAGCACTCACCACTGTACCATCTGCACGTGCATAACAGGAGCAAAGATGCGTCTGCTTTTTACTTGCAGCATAAAAATGCTCAAGAAATGTATCCATTGCTTCCTCACGCTCTGGCGTATTGTCTTGATAGCCCAGCAATAGCTCAAAAAGATGCTTTAGCTTTATGCCCTCTTCTGCACCATGTTCTGATGCGACATATTCTATCTCAGCATGTTCTTCATAAGGCTTTTTCTTCTTTTTCCCAAGTTGAGCATCAACCATCTTATGCCTCCATAGCGTTTAATATATCCATATAAGATACAAAACCTATCGCAATATTTCCATAAAGTAAACACAAAAATTACCACCACTCCCCTTGCAACTCCCTGCAAACCCAGTATACTTGACTACAATTAATACATAAGGAACCCGCATGTCACAGCCTATTACCGCCATTATCCTTGCCGCTGGCAAGGGAACTCGCATGAAGTCGAATCTCTCAAAAATCCTTCATCCTGTAGCAGGCCGTGCAATGGTTTCGCATGTTATTCACAGCGCTGCGGCCATTCCTGGGCTTGCGAAAGTTGTGCTGATTACCGGTGAAAATACCCCTCAAGTTGAGGCTTATCTCACCAAAGAGCCAGCGCCCGTTGCGATAGAAATAGCCCTGCAAAAAGAACAGCTTGGCACAGGCGATGCTGTCAAGGCAGCACTGCCGCATCTGCATGGTTTCACAGGTCATGTGCTTATTTTATTAGGTGATGTGCCATTGATAACACCCGCTTCGCTGGCTAAAGTAGTAAACTCCTTGGGTGAGCATGTGCATGTCAGCGTCCTCGGCTTCCACGCTAAGGATCCCGCAGAATATGGGCGTTTAGTGTTGAATGATTCCGATCAACTCGAAGCCATCGTCGAATATAAAGATGCCACCAGCGAAGAGCGCCGCATTGACCTCTGCAACTCCGGTATTATGGCGGTTTCAGGCAAAGTATTGCCAGAATTACTCGCTGAAATCACCAATCACAACGCCAAAGGCGAATATTACCTCACCGATATTATCGCCATTGCCCGCGCAAAAGGCTATGGCTGCTGTGTGAGCAAGGCATCGGAAGAGGAAGTGATGGGCGTTAATTCCCGCGCGCAACTGGCTGCGGCTGAACAGGCCATCCAGCACTGTTTACGCCAACATGCAATGGATAACGGCGCAACGCTCATAGCGCCTGAAACCGTCTATTTCTCGTATGATACCGTGCTTGGTCAGGATGTCGTGATTGAGCCGCATGTGATGTTTGGCCCGAAAGTAAGCGTTGGCAACAACATTACCATCAAATCCTTCAGCCATATCGAAGGTGCAACCATTGCCGACCGCGCCATCATCGGCCCCTTCGCCCGCTTACGCCCTGGCACAAAACTGGCAGAAGATGTACATATCGGCAATTTTGTTGAGATCAAAAACAGTACGCTAGAGCCACACAGCAAAGCCAATCACTTAAGTTATATCGGCGATGCAAGCATCGGCACACGCACCAATATTGGCGCGGGTACCATCACCTGTAATTATGACGGCTACACTAAAGCCCATACCAGTATCGGCAGTGATTGCTTTATCGGTTCGGATACTAGCCTGGTTGCCCCCGTTTCCGTCGGCAATGGCGCCATTATAGGTGCTGGGAGTACCATTGTGGAAGACGTACCGGCTGATAGCATCGCCCTCACCCGCTCTCCGCAAACCACACTCGCCGGCAAAGCCGCCAGCTACCGCAATAAGAGAAAGAAAGCGTGAGTTTCTCCCTTTATATTCACTGGCCGTTTTGCAAATCCAAATGCCCTTATTGTGATTTTAATAGCCATGTTCGCGAAAGCGTGAATTATTCCGCCTGGCAGAATGCCTATGTGACCGAGCTGCGCTCGTTTGCAGACCGCATACAAGGCAGACGTATCAACAGCATCTTCTTCGGCGGTGGCACACCCTCACTGATGCCAGCCTCTATCGTACAAGCGATTATTGATGAAGCTGCACGGTTATGTGATCTGCCAGACTCAACCGAAATTACACTCGAAGCCAACCCAACCTCCGTAGAAGCCGAACGTTTCAAAGCCTTCCGCGCAGCAGGAATCAACCGTGTATCGCTTGGCGTACAATCACTCAATGCAGAGGATTTACGCTTTCTAGGCCGAGAGCATAATGTGCAAGAAGCACTCACCGCTATCGAACTTGCCCGCAACACCTTCCCGCGCTACTCCTTCGATCTCATCTACGCCCGCCCGCAGCAAACCCTTGCAGCATGGGAACAAGAACTCAATCACGCCTTAGCACTTGCCGGCACACATCTTTCGCTCTACCAGCTTACTATCGAAAAAGGCACACCATTCTATAGCGATCACCGCAAAGGAGTGTTCCACATTCCCGATGAACACCACGCTGCCGATTTCTTTGCCCTTACCCAAGAAAAGATGAATGCCGCCGGTATGCCAGCCTATGAAATCTCCAACCATGCCCTACCCGGCCATGAATGCCGTCACAATTTAGCCTATTGGTATTACGAACCCTATCTCGGCATCGGCCCAGGCGCGCATAGCCGGATGGGTGGAATTCATGGAGGACGTGAGGCATTGATGATGATTCACCATCCTGAAAACTGGCTGGAAGCCGTCAACAGCAAAGGCCACGGGATTCAGTCGCAAGAAATACTGAGCAAATACGAACTGCTTGAAGAATGCCTGATGATGGGGCTGCGCCTGAAAGAAGGCATCAGCCACGAACGCTTCCGTGCCGTAACCGGCCAAACCCTTGAAGCCGCGCTTCCTGCGCAACAGCTCCAGCATCTTATTGAGGAAGACCTGCTCATCCTCGATTCCACAGGCATCCGCACCACACATAAAGGCTGGCCTTTGGTCAACGGCATTGTCGTAGCCCTGCTTCCCTCCACCCAGTGATTTTTATATAGACACTTACTTCATTATTTCCTATGCAGACACAATCTGTGAATGAATCACAGATACCTGCAGTCATCTGTAGGTTTATTGGTAGTTGACGCTACTATGTATGCCTTGATGGCTGCAGGCTTTTGAAACGATTTAATAGGAGCAATCTTATGGATCACAAAAGCTTTCAGAGAACAGCAAGGCTACTGGCAGTAACCTTGCTGTTATTGGAAGTGATTGAAAAAGTTTTACAACTGATTCAACATTTTCATTAACTCAGGGAGAGGAGCAGGAATTCCTGTTCCTCTCTACCCATCACTATACCCCACATCCCCTCTTCTGTAAAGAATATTCCCTTATAGACATTTATATATATTTTTCTTATAAGGATACAATCTATGCAAAACGCATAGATGCCTGCAGTCATCTGTAGGCCTATAGGTAGTTAACGCTACTATACCTTGATAACTGCAGGCTTTTTGTTAATGATAAATAGGAGGAATCTTATGAATCACAAAAGGCTAGATACAGCAGCAAGGGTATTAGCAGTAACCTTGCTGCTGTTGGAAGTGATTGAAAAAGTTTTACAACTGATTCAACACTTTCAATAAAGAAAAGGAGAGAGGTGGGCAAGCCCTGCTTCTCTCTACCTATTACTATACCAAACCACCCTATCCCTGTAAAGAAAATTTCTCTTTTAGAAAAAAAATGCCCTAAACGCCCCAAACACCCTTAAAGCTAGTCGCTACTGGCCCCGCCATATAAACATGGCCATTTTCTTTGTATTCAATGACTAACGTACCACCAGGCAACAGTATCTGCACTTTACGCCCTGTCAATCCACGTACAAAACATGCCACAGCCGTCGCACAAGCGCCTGTGCCACAAGCCAGCGTCTCTCCTGCTCCGCGCTCCCAAACACGTAGTTTGATACGGTCAGGCGCAAGTATTTGGGCGATTTCGATATTTGCACGCTGTGGAAACAGTGGATCATGCTCTAAGATAGGCCCCAAGCGGTGAAGATCCACCGCATCAACATCCGGCACCACAAACACTGCATGTGGATTGCCCATATTAACGGCAACAGGATCACGTAACACCTCTACAGCAAGCGGTAAATGATCTGTATCACATTCACGCGCTAGCGGAATTTGCTGCCAATCACGGCGTGCTGGCCCCATGTCGATGGTTACTCTGCCTTCATTATCTTTCCAGCCACGCAACACACCGCTTTTGGTTTCAATCGTGACCTCACTCCCTGCCCCTTCTTCCATCAATAGCGAAGCAATGCACCGTGTAGCATTCCCACATGCGCCGGATTCACTGCCATCTGGGTTATAAATGCCCATAAAACAATTCGCCACAGAGGAAGGCTTCAGTAACACCAGCTGATCACAGCCCACACCATAATGCCTGTCCATAATCTCAACAATCATGCGCTCGCCTAGTTCTATAGGCTCTTGACGGGCATCTATCACGACAAAATCATTACCTGCGCCATGCATTTTGGTAAAAGGAATCATATTATCTCTATCAATACTGTGTTGGTTATCTCTATTAATGGCCCATTATACTCCTGCACCCAGCCGCGTACACGGAGCAGTTTGCCAGGTAGGTTGTCCACATCT
Organism: uncultured Rickettsiales bacterium; assembly: GCA_964574415.1. Lineage (GTDB taxonomy): Bacteria > Pseudomonadota > Alphaproteobacteria > Rickettsiales > CAZNNM01 > CAZNNM01. Next base: position 16,238 of record CAZNNM010000006.1, read on the forward strand.
ATATCATGTTTGAGTGGCAGTTTTATCGTAAAATCCGTCCGCCAGTCATCTCCAAAGTTAATATAAACACTTTCACGCTGCTTGGCGATGGATTTTACACGGCCTTCAATAATACAAAAACGTTGCAGACATTCATCCGCCTGATCTGCATCCACCACCTTAAATGCCTTCCAACCACCTGCCTTTTTTTGCCGAGCCTCTGCTTCTAAAGGATAGAAGATCGCCGCCGATTCATGCGTCAAAGGATAGGCAACCGCTTTACCTTCTTGCAGCAACTCTTTTTGTAATACAGGCACATCCGCTATTATACGTTGATGGCGGTCTTGCCGTAAAATGCTATATTCTACAGAGCGCTCTTCGTCCACTGCTTCTATCCCAGGCATAGCGACAAGCTGCCCAATAATAAGCTTCTGCCGACCATCCACTATATATAATAAAGGCTTTTCCGTGCTTTTAATAACTCCGCTCTGCGCCATCGCCTCAGAATAGCACAAAATCAATACCATAACCACCCACAACCTATTGAACATCGCTCACCTTCTTAACGTTCAGTTTACTATTTATCTCTAGAATAATAGAGGAAATCAGAGGAAAGGGTAACCCCCATGCACGGATATAATGTATTTTTCTACCGTTCTGCCCCATGGAAGAAAATTACCTACCCGATGGTGATCAAACAACGCCAGCGGCAATATGGGTTTTCGTTAGTGGAACTTTCCGTTGTATTGGTGATTATCGGCCTGCTTGTGGGCGGGGTTACGATGGGTAACGAACTGATCCGCCAATATGAAATCCAAACGACTGTGTCACAAATCGGCCGCTACCGTACAGCCGTCAATGGCTTCTTAACTGCCTATAACGGCCTGCCGGGTGACATCACCAACGCTACCGATTATTGGGGCAGCCAAACAGCCAATGGTGATGGCGATAAATTAATTGTCTTTCGCAATAATTATGGCAGCTATGAGGGCTATCGGGCTTGGCAGCACTTAGGCTTAGCCGAAATGGTGAATGGTTATTTTACAGGCACCACCACCACAGGTGTTGCAATACCAGGCATTGATTTACCCGCAGGTAAATTAGGTTCAAGCGCCTACACGATGGAGCATGGCGCCATGGATATTGGTGAGGCGCTGGTCTTCTTATTAGGCAAACCTGCCGCAGGCACCACCACCATGAAAATGCAAGGCGCACTGCGCCCTGAAGAGGCTATGCAGCTGGATGATAAAATGGATGATGGCCGCCCTAATGACGGCACCGTACGCGGCCGCGAAGGCGAAACATCGCCGGTTGGAAGTTGTGTATTAGATGGCGCGTACGATACCGATAAAGTCGGACGTGATTGCTTTATGGGGTTTGTGCTGTAATAGCCGTGAGCAGTGGCAACAGGTACTGCCTCATTTTGAAATTTTTGCTTGTTTTCACGCTTTGTCATCCTTGGACTTGATCCAAGGATCCATCATCATCATAAGCAATAATACTGCTTAAAAGGACTTTATGTTTTAGATGGATTCTTGGATCAAGTCCAAGAATGACAATGGTTCTTTGAATTTTATACCCCACAGGATTTTTATTATGGGAAATATAATACGATACCATGTGTATCTTCTTGCAAGCGTAGCAATCATTATTCTATGGTCTGCCCTATATCCGCATGATGTATTTACCTGGTTTTTAGAAGCATTTCCTGTATTACTTGCAATTCCAGTGTTGCTCTTTACCTATAATAGCTTCCGGCTCACACATCTTACCTATACACTGATAGCCATACACAGCATGATATTACTGATTGGCGCACATTATACCTATGCCGAGGTTCCATTATTTCATTGGCTCAGCGAGCAAGTGGGCTCTTCGCGCAATAACTATGATAAAGTAGGCCATTTCGCCCAAGGTTTTATACCCGCCATTATCATGCGGGAGTTATTGATCAGAACCTCTACGCTCAAAGCAGGTAAATGGATGTTTGCTATTATCGTCTTCAGCTGTTTAGGAATCAGCGCCCTCTATGAGCTGATAGAATGGTTAGTAGCAGAACTCACGGATGAATCTGCCGAGGCGTTTCTGGGTACACAAGGCGATATATGGGACACACAGAAGGATATGTTCTATGCAGGGATAGGAGCGATTCTGGCGCTTGTGAGCCTATCTCAGTGGCATGATAGACAGTTAACGGCACAGCACCTCCGCTAACCTATTCCTTATCATCCTTGGACTTAACCGTCGTTGTTGCATGGCTGGCCAACTTTAGCCCCCCCTTCTCACCCCCCTGCTTGACGCCATCTGCGATCCTTACTATAACTAAACCTCCCAACAACACCAACCCCGCGAGCCTTTCATGCCAGCACCTTTATTCTATCTGCAAGATGCGATGGTCACCTTTGGTGGCACGCCTATTTTTACGGGGCTGGATTTGCAGATTATGGAAGGCGATAAGATTTGCCTGGTAGGGCGCAATGGCTCTGGCAAATCGACCTTGATGAAGCTTATTTCTGGTACATTGGAAGTCGATAGTGGCGAGCGTTTTGTACAGCCTGGCACACGTATTGGCCATTTAGCCCAGGCCATTACACCTAAAGTGGGGCAAACGGTGCGTGAGTTTGTCTTAGCAGGGCTGCATCATAATGCCGATTATGACAATCAAGCCTATCTTGCCGATATGGTGCTTTCTCCTTTAGGGTTAGAAGCCGATGCTCATATGGATAAACTCTCTGGCGGAAAACTACGCCGCGCAGGGCTTGCGCAGGCGCTTATTTCAGAGCCGGATATTTTATTACTCGATGAACCGACCAACCACCTTGATCTTGCAGGGATTGAGTGGTTGGAAGACTTCCTTACTACCTATCGCGGCGGCCTGTTATGCATCAGCCATGACCGTGCATTTTTGCGTAATATCTCACGCAAAACCTTCTGGCTAGACCGTGGCTCCGTGCGCACCAATCCCAAAGGCTATGAGGATTTTGAGCGCTGGTCAGAAGAAATCATCGATCAAGAAGAACGCACTCTCCAGAAAATGGGCAAGAAACTTGAGGCTGAAAATGATTGGCTGCGTTATGGCGTATCTGCACGGCGTAAACGTAACCAACGCCGCCTCAAAGAATTATTCACCCTGCGCAGCACCTTACGCGCTGAGAAATCACGCCATAAAACCCTTTCAGACGGCATCAAACTCCCCCCGCTCACACCCGAGCTTGGCAGCAAGCTGGTGCTTGAGATGAAAGATGTCTGCAAATCATTTGGCGATAAACCCATCATCCGTAACTTCACTACACGTGTATTACGTGGCGAACGGATTGGCGTCATCGGCCCCAATGGCTCTGGCAAAACCACCTTCTTACGCATGGTACTCAAACAGATTGAGCCGGATAGCGGCAATATACGCCTTGGCAAGAATCTGGATATTTCCTATTTCGATCAGAAGCGTGAAATCCTCAACCCTGAAGAAACATTGTGGGAAACGCTCTGCCCGCAAGGTGGAGATACGATTGAAGTCGGCGGCACACCTCGCCATATTGTTGCCTACCTCAAAGATTTCATGTTCACCTCCACCCAGGCGCGCAGCCCTGTCTCAACGCTTTCAGGCGGTGAAGCCAATCGCTTACTACTGGCCAAACAACTCGCCAATCCTGGCAATTTCTTGATCCTCGACGAACCAACCAATGATTTGGATATGGACACGCTCGATATGCTGCAAGAAATCCTCAACGATTACGAAGGCACACTGTTCATCGTAAGCCATGACCGTGATTTCCTCGATAGGCTTGTCACACGTAGCGTTGTCTTTGAAGGCGGCGGATTAGTGCGTGAATATGTGGGCGGGTATAGCGATTACATAACCCAACGTCAGGAAGAAGAACAAAGTGCCAAAAAAGCGGCAGCACCTGTAAAACGTGAGAACACATCTACTATACCCGAAAAAACCGCAACCAAACTCTCCTATAAACACAAACACGAACTGGAGAACCTGCCTGGCAAAATCGAACAACTGATGTTTGAGATTGACGAATTGGAAGTCATCCTCTCCGATGTCTCCCTCTATAGCTCCGACCCTGAGACATTCCACAACACCAGCGCAGCCCTAGAACGCAAAAAAGCCGCACTCTCTCAAGCCGAAGACCGGTGGTTAGAGTTAGAAGAGATGCGGCAGAGTTTGGATGGATAGACACCCTCCCTTACCCCCAAATTAAACATACAACACATTGATAAATAATTACATTATATTAATGGCATACTACTTGCTAATACCCTATTATAGTGCTATACTATAGACGAAATTGGAAAGGAAGGTCTCACATGACAGCATTTTCCCTACCCGCACTATCCTCCGACATAGGCTTAGGCCGGTACTTACAGGAAATTAATGCTATCCCGTTCCTAGAAGAGGGCGAAGAATATAGCCTGGCGAGAAGCTGGCGCGCTGAAGGCGATGTGAAGGCCGCGCACCGCTTAGTCACCAGCCATTTGAAACTCGTAGCGAAAATCGCTATGGGCTTCCGCGGTTATGGCTTGCCTGTAATGGAATTGATCTCTGAAGGTAATATTGGTCTAATGCAAGCGGTAAAACGCTTCGATCCAGACCGTGGCTTCCGCCTGGCAACCTATGCTATGTGGTGGATTAAAGCCTCTATTCAAGAATATGTATTGCGCTCGTGGTCACTGGTAAAAATCGGCACTACTGCTGCGCAGAAGCGTTTGTTCTTTAATCTGCGTAAAGTCAAACGTAAGATTAATGCAGCTGACGATACCAACTTGCTCCCAAGCGATCTACAGCAAATTGCGCATGAACTCAATGTCTCTGAAGACGATGTAAAAGAAATGAACATGCGTCTGGCAGGTACAGATCACTATCTGAATGATAGTATCGGTGGCGATGAGCATGGCGGCGAGTGGATTGACTTTTTGGAAGAAGCTTCCGACAACCAGGAAATCACCCTGCTTGAGCATCAAGAAACCAGCCATAAAACTGCATTGCTTGCAAGCGCTATGAGCACACTCAATGACCGTGAACGCCATATCATCCATGAGCGTCACCTCAAAGAACCCGCTGCAACGCTGGAAGACCTAAGCCAACACTACGGCATCTCCCGCGAACGCGTCCGCCAAATTGAGGCCCGCGCTATGGAGAAGCTGCAAGCTGGGGTGAAGGTGCCTTTATTGCCGGCAGCATAAATAGCATTATTTTCTATACAATAAAAAGGGCAGTACTCACTGCCCTTTTTTGTGGGTTTAGGAAATGTACGAGATCTATAGACAAGCACATACTGTCATCCCTGGACTTGATGACCTGACCGGTGTTGTGACATGGCTCCATACTATTCTTGTTCTGCCGTCATTGCGAGCGTAAGCACGGCGATCCAGGAAATACTTAAACCCGCCTCTGGATTGCCACGGCCACGTTGCGACCTCGCAATGACGAGGGTTACTTTGTCATCCTTGGACCTGATCCAAGGATACATCGTAATAATACAAACAAAAATACTGCCTATAAGGGCTTGATGTTTTGATTCTTAGATCAAGTCCAAGAATGACAGAAAAATTCGGTGAATGACAACAGATGAATTGAAACTACCACCTCTCACAAACATACAAAACCCCTCATTCCCACCAATCCCCACCGTCCCATCCACGTGCAACCATCTTCTCACAGGTGCCTATCAGTTGTATTTTTCAACTTTCAATTTACTTTTATAGCGTTAATAGCTACTCTTACTAGACGGTGTTATAATGATACAGTATAATAAAAACAAACGTAGAACTCGGCAGCGCCCTTCTACAGCACCGTTTCTATGCAACCCCTTAACGAAAAGGAAAGGGTACGTTTATGAAGCAGAATCTCGAATTTTTCACTTCTACACCTGAATATCTCACGCTTATCGCCAAGAAGAAACGCATTATATGGCCACTGTTTACGCTGACCGTGGGAATGTATATGGCCTATATTCTTGCCATTGCATTCGCACCCAAAGCCCTCGGCACACCCATAGGCGATGGGGTGATCTCTATTGGCATTTTACTGGGGCTGGCATTGATCCTGTTTAATTTTGCGGTGACGCTTACCTATGTCTACATCACCAACCGCCACATAGAGCCACTGGTTGCACAGCTTCAAGCCAAAATAGGAGGCAAATAATGAGAAACCTCTCTGCAATGATGGGGCTCGTGCCTCTTTTGACATTAACACAGCCAGCCTTAGCGGCAGATGCAACTCCCACAACGGAACTGAATATTGTCGCCATTGCAATGTTCCTGCTATTCGTAGGTGTCACACTATGCATCACCTATTGGGCTGCGCAACGTACACGCAGTGCCAATAGTTTCTACACCGCAGGCGGTGGGATTACAGGCTTCCAAAACGGGTTAGCGATTGCAGGGGATTATATGTCCGCCGCCTCCTTCCTCGGTATTTCAGCATTAGTATTCTCCTCCGGGTTTGATGGACTCATTTACTCCATCGGCTTCCTGGTTGGATGGCCTGTTATTTTGCTATTAGTAGCAGAACCACTGCGCAATCTAGGACGCTATACATTTGCCGATGTGGCCTCATTCCGGTTGTCACAAACACCTATCCGCATCCTGGCTGCTTGCGGTTCACTGGCAACTGTGCTGCTCTACCTCATTGCACAAATGGTGGGCGCTGGTCAGTTGATTGAAGTATTATTTGGTCTGCCTTATAGCTATGCTGTAGTGATTGTGGGTGTGTTGATGATTCTTTATGTAACCTTCGGCGGTATGCTTGCAACCACCTGGGTACAAATCATCAAGGCTGCATTATTGCTCTTCGGTGCATCGCTGATTGCTATTTTAGTATTACAGCAATTCAACTTCAACCTCAGCGCCTTCTTCGGCAAAGCGGTGGAAGTGCATGAAAAAGGCATTGCGATTATGAGCCCAGGCACTTTAGTGTCTGACCCAGTATCAGCCATCTCTCTTGGCCTGGCGCTGATGTTTGGTACGGCTGGCCTGCCGCATATTCTGATGCGTTTCTTCACTGTGAAAGATGCCGTGCAAGCCCGCCGCTCTGTTGTATATGCAACAGGGTTCATCGGTTACTTCTATATTCTCACCTTCATCATTGGTTTCGGTGCGATCGTACTGGTCGGCAGCAACCCGCATTATCTTGATAGCGCTGGCAAGCTGATTGGTGGTGGTAATATGGCGGCTGTGCATCTTGCCCATGCAGTGGGTGGCGATATATTGCTTGGCTTTATTTCAGCCGTAGCCTTTGCCACCATTCTTGCTGTAGTATCCGGCCTCACCCTGGCAGGTGCATCGGCAATTTCGCATGACTTATATGCCAATGTCGTGATGCGTGGTAAGCATGATGACAAGGTAGAAATGCGCGTGTCGAAAGCTGCAACTATTGCACTGGGTATTGTTGCCATTCTGCTGGGGATCCTCTTCAAAGAGCAGAATGTCGCCTTCATGGTGGGCTTGGCGTTTGCGATTGCGGCAAGCACCAACTTCCCAATCCTCGTATTCTCTATGTACTGGCGTAAACTCACCACACGTGGTGCGTTGATCGGCGGTGCAGCCGGCCTTATCACTGCCGTCGTATTGGTGATTTTAAGCCCCGTTGTATGGGTGGATGTGCTGCATTACGAAACAGCCATCGTCCCATACAAATATCCGGCGATTTTTTCTATGCCGGTAGCGTTTATTGGAATCTGGCTCTTCTCTTGCCTTGACCGTTCACGTCAGGCAGAAGCAGAGCGAGCAAAATTCAATGCTCAATATGTCCGTTCACAAACGGGTATTGGTATTGATGAAGTTGTAAACCACTAAAACACACCCTCAATGACTACCATCATTGGGGGTTTGTTTTATAAACAGTAAATTTTTGGAGGGGACATGAGGCATCTACGAACTTTCGTGACGTGCTTACTAACGACAACGTATTTTATTGCGGCGCCACTATCCGCACATGCAGCAGATAAGGATGTAGAAATCGCGGCTCTTAAAGCCCAATTGCAAGCCTTATCCGCCCGCCTGGAAGCACTCGAAAAGGCAACACCCAAAACAGCACCTGTTGCTTCAGCCCCTGTCTATGCAGCCCCAGCACCTAGCTCTGCATCAGCACAAGCCCCTTCTGTACAACAACGTAGCACTCCTTCCTCACCTGCCGTTACAACAGGTGCAACACCTACCACAACCGTGGCAGGCGAAGGCCAACCTGTGGTGGGCGGTAGTATGCCTGGATCGTTTAAACTCCCTGGCACAAATACCTCCATCAAATTTGGCGGTTACGCGAAGTTAGATGCGATTAGCGATCTTAACCATGCCTATGGTGCGCAATATGCAAACTTCTCAGCCATTCCACTGGATGGCTCGGCTTCGGATCAGCAAGATGGCCAATTCAACGCCCATGCACGCCAAAGCCGCATCAACCTGGAAACCCGAACACCAACGGCCATTGGTGAAATGAAAACTTTCTTCGAGGTGGATTTCTTCGGCTCCGCACGCGGCAACCCGAATACTACCAATGGCGAAGGTTTACAACTCCGTCAGGCTTATGGCCAAATCGGCAATGTCCTTGCAGGTCAAACCTGGTCGAACTTTATGGATATGGATGCCTATCCAGAATCGCTCGACTATATCGGCCCTGCCGGCTTAACCTTCATACGCCAAGCACAATTGCGTTACACCGATACACTCAGCGAACATCTGGGCTATTCTGTAGCATTGGAAAGCCCGCAAACGGATTTCTCCGTGACCAGCACCGATGTTAACTTAAGCGACATGCCTGATGTCACCGGTAAATTGACCTATAAAGACAGCTTCGGCCATTTAGCACTGCGTGGTATGGCACGTAAGCTCAATGCTGGCAACACCACAACGGGCGCGGAAGATGAAGATTTCGGCTGGGGCTTAGGGGTGTCTGGTAAAATCAACACCATCGGCAAAGATGCTATCATGTTCCAAGGCGTGTATGGTGATGGCATTGGCAGATATCTCTTAGACGTCGCCTTCAGCGGTAACGGCAACACCTATGTGAATAATGAACTGGATTCACAAGAGGCATGGGGCGGCTATGCTGGTTATCAGCACTTCTGGTCTGACACCTGGCGCTCAAACTTCTTAGCAGGTTACACCGCTATTGATAACGACGTCAGCCGCACAGGCACAGGCGTGAACAAAGAGATCATGTCTGGACATGCCAACCTGATCTGGAGTCCTGTTCCGGCTTACCGCGTCGGCGTGGAATATATGCATGGCTACCGCGAAGTGGAAGACGGCCGCGAAGGCGACTTAGACCGCCTCCAAGCTTCGTTCATGTATTTGTTCTAGTAGCTCGGTTACCCTATAAAGAAACGGCGTGTATCTTAGATATGCGCCGTTTCTTATTTTCAAGTCAGCACATGGCACAACATAATGCCGTGCCATATTTAGCTAGCAGAGAACGGTCATCCTTGGACTTGATCCAAGTATCCATCACCATAATACAGCAAAAATACGGCTTAGAAGGACTTTATATTTTAGATGGATTCTTGGATCAAGTCTAAGAATGACAGAGAGATACGCCACCGTCATCGTGACCATAACGTGGCGACTGCGCCTGCCGTAGCCTTGGCATAGGAGTCTCATCTATCTACATAAATGGATTGCCACAACCACTTTGTGGCCTCGCAATGACAAGGAGAATTACACACAATCCCAATCAAACCAGCGTTGTTGCATGACTCTTTCCTTGTCATTCCGGGCTTGACCCGGAATCCACCAAGGCTGACGCTTCTAACCAGACTATTATCATTCACACTGCCATAACAGTGTATCCCGGATCACGTCCGGAGACGATAACCCCTAAGCCTCTACTGCCTCTTTCACATCCTCTTCCACCAATTCACGCTCCATCTCAGCTTTCAGCTTTGCAGTCAAACGTGGAATATTGAGAGAGGTTAGGAAGGTGCGGAGCTCTTGGCGGGCAGCGACATGAGACATGCTTAAATTCACACCTACACGCTCATCCACCACATCCAGCAATGTCAAACCTTGCAAGAATAATTCACGGTAAATCACCCGCTCACCAAATCCAGCCGCCTGGCGGAAACCTAAGCGTTGCGATACTTTCGCCAGCACTTCTGTCATGGTACGTTTGTTACGAGCATCAATGGTAGCCAAACGGTTACGCAATACGATCCAGTCAATCACACCACGATCCCGTTTCGCACGGTTGATTTTCTGTTCCCAGATCATCTGGCTGTAAATACCAGGACGCTCCACATTCAGCGTATCGCCTTCTACACGCGCTAACACGTCTAAATCGATGAAACTATCGTTAATCGGGGTAATAATCGTATCCGCATAAGAATGCGCCGCACGCGAAAGCGCGCTATCGCTACCTGGCGTATCAATCACAATAAAATCATCGCGCTGCATGGCTTTTTCTAAGGCTTGTTCCATGCGCGAGGTTTCATCTTCATCGGCTTCTTTGATATTATCAAACGGACTACGTTTAATAATCGCATGATTCGGACATGGCAGAGTGATACTTCTGGCTTCCATCGTCCGGCGGCGGTTTTCCAGGTAACGTGTGAGTGAGAGCTGGCGGCAATCAACGTCAATACTGCTTACGCTAAATCCAAGTGTCAGCAAATTGGTGATCAGATGGATCGTGGTCGTCGTTTTTCCGGCTCCACCTTTTTCATTGCCGACGACGATAATATGGGCGCGTTGCTGCATCTAATAGAATCCTTTCTTAAGAAAATATAGTCGTTTAGGCCAGATATTTAAATCCTTGGTCTAAATCCTGTATCAGATCATCCACATTTTCCAATCCGATATGAATACGCACACAATGGCCTTTTTCAGCCCATTGCGTTGCTGTGCGGATGGTGGTGGGATCAAAATCAATAATCAAACTTTCATACCCGCCCCATGATGCGCCAATACCATAATATTGCAGGCTATTAATCATCCTATGTACGGAAGATGCATTAGTGGTTTTCAGGATAAAGCCCAACAGGCCAGAAGCCCCCGTGAAATCACGCTTCCACAGCGCATGTTGCGGGTGGCTTGGCAGTGCTGGATAGAGAACTTTGGCAACAGCAGGATGGTTCTCTAGCCATTTGGCCACCACCATCGTACTTTCCTCATGCTGCCGCAACCGCGCACCCATCGTACGCAATCCGCGCATTGCTTGATAACAATCATGCGGGCTGGTGCTGATGCCGAGGTTTTTATAGGTACGGAACAGTGCTTCTGCATGTGGACTATTAGCAGAAACAGTACCCATCAGTACATCCGAATGCCCATTGATATATTTCGTCGCCGCATACATCACCACATCCACACCTTTGCTTAAACCCTGAAAATAGAGCGGAGATGCCCAGGAATTATCCAGCGCGATCACAACATCCGGATTCTTCGCCTTCGCCGCCTTAGAAATCGCCGGAATATCCTGGATTTCAAAGGTCAGCGAACCAGGGCTTTCAGTAAGAATGATTTTGGTGTTATCACGCATCAGCGATGCAATCCCCGCACCGATCAGTGGATCGTAATAGGTCGTCTCAATACCCAGTTTCTTCAGCTCTTTATTACAGAACCGGCGCGCAGGCCCATACACGCTATCAGGCACCAGCACATGATCACCGGTTTTTGTAAAGCTCAGCAATGTTGCGGTAATGGCCATCAAACCAGAAGGGTAAATCAGCGTCTTATCCGCCCCCTCTAAGGCAGACAGCGCCTCTGCAAGCGCGAATGTTGTTGATGTGCCGGTAATTCCATAGCTAGGGTCAGCCAGCGCACCTTGATGATGGGAAATCGAAACATCAGCCGCATGAAAAGCTTCGATACTGGGAAAAAGCACCGTAGATGTTTGTGTGATCGGTGGATTTACAGCTCCAAACTGCTCTTCAGGATGTCTACCCGCATGTACAATCGTCGTTTCGCGTTTCATTATCTTCTCTTATAAGAGGTATATACCAAGAAAATATTCTACTGTGATTTGCGATATGCTGTCCAGAGGGATTTCGATGGGAAGAGCTTGCTCTTGTCATTCTTGGGCTTGACCCAAGAATCCATCCTAAACAAAAAAGCATTACTCAAAGCCGTATTCTTGCTCTCTATTGACGATGGATCCTTGGGTCAAGCCCAAGGATGACAGAGCATTTATTGTCATTCACGGATTACATCAGTATGTGGCATGGCTATACTTGCCCCACCGTCATCACGAATGTAAGCGCGGCGATCCATCTATCCTACATAAAGGACAGAGAAATCATCACCATGGATTGCCGCGTCGCTAACGCTCCTCGCAATGACAAACAACGTAGAAGCAGAGACATCTCCCCTTACGCCGCAACCCCACCCAGAATCTCGTCCAGCCGTGCAGTGGTCTGTGCAATATCCAGCTTAGGCTTCGGTGTAGAGATACCACGCGCTACGCGCTCTGCGGCACGGTCGGTCAGTGCCGCGGTAGCCGATATTGCTTGCTGCATTTCGTCCATATTACCATTGCAATGCAGCACTAAATCGCATCCTGCCTTCAAAATCTCCCGCGCACGATCAGCAAAGCTGCCTTGCAGAGCTTTCATGGAGATATCATCAGAAATTAACACACCATCAAAACCAATATCCTTGCGGATCAGCTCAATGATAGATGGCGAGAGTGTTGCCGGTAATTTTGCATCAAGCGCCGTATAAAGAATATGCGCCGTCATCGCCCATGGTGCTTTGGCAAGCGCTTTGAAGACTTTAAAATCCGTCGCTTCAAGCTCTGCACGGGAAGCATGTACAACAGGCAAATTCTCATGACTATCGGCCGTTGCCCTGCCATGGCCTGGAATATGTTTTATAATCGGAGTCACACCACCATCGGCCAAACCATCACACATGGCTTGCGCAAGGGCTATCACCTGTTCCGGTGTATCACCATAGGCACGATCACCAATAATATCATGGCAATCCAATGTTGGCAGGTCAGCTACGGGGGCGCAATCCACATTGATGCCGAGTGACAGCAATTCATCTGCGATCAAACGTGCATTGAGATACACACCTTCTTTAGCATCCGCCACACCACGATCCGCCACTGTTGCAAACAGGCCCGCAGCAGGCACGCTACGGAAATGCGGCGCTTTCAAACGCGCAACACGGCCACCTTCTTGGTCAATCAAGACAGGGGCATCCGCACGGCCAACACAGGCCCTTAGCTCACTCACCAGCGCTTTAACTTGTGCGCGGTCTTCGATATTGCGGCTGAACAGAATAAATCCAAGCGGGTTATGCTCTGCAAAAAAGCGCTTCTCGCTTTCACTGACAGTTTTACCTTCTAACCCAACAATAATTGCTTTAATTGCTTTCGACAACGAAACACCCCTGTTGTTTTTCAATAAGTTTCTTACACACTAACCGCGCCTCAGAGCCACTATCAAACGGGCCTGCTTGCAGACGGTAGAAAATCCCTTTATCGCCTAAATCCTTACGCTCCACAGAAAAGTTCAACTTACCCAACACCTCAGGATGGAGGCGTTGCAGACGCTTCCAATCATCAGCGGCGATTTTTTCGCTTTTGAAGGCCCCCAGCTGAATACGTGTACCACTTGTTTTCACAGGCTTCGGTGCTTCAATCGGCGCTTTTTCTGGCACTACTTTCAAATCTTTCTCTGAAATAGGCTTAGGAGCCGTCACTTTCGGCGTTTCAACAGGCTTCACAGCAGGAACTTTTGTCTCCACCGCTGGAGCTTTGGCCGCCTCTTCTACCTTTGAAAGCCCTTCATGAATCGCTGTCGCTGTTTGATCATCATCTAACTTCGCAGCGATTTCAGCTTTTGTTTCTTTCACAGGAGCAGGTTTTGCAGCCTCTTCTTTCTTTGCTTCATCCTGCTTGGCCTTCTCAATCACATCTTGATAAGCAGGATCAGGGCGGGCGATAGGCTCTTCTGGTGCAGGCAAAATACGCTCCACTTTTGGCAGTGCTTCTGCATCTTTATTATCGGAAATACTGTCATAGATGGTCTTATCCATAAACGGAACTTCCATCCCCCCTGGATCTTCCGGCTTTTTCTTATAAGGTTCTTTATCGGCCTCTACAATTTTAAGCTGGTTAATATCGGTAGGCTTTGCGGTAAACTCATAGGCATAGAGCGCCAGTTTCACAAATGCAGCAATAATAAATAGCACTAGCCCGGCATAAAGCACTTTACGGATCAGCCCTACACGTCTAGAACCAACTCCATCTTGCGTATCATCCACCAGCTCTTCTTCGCTATCATAGGCATATTCTTCCGGCGGAGTATTCGGGTCTAATTCGTATTGATCGTCATCAGATCGTTTCATTTACATTTCCTCTACGGCATCTACGCCAATCACACAAAGTGCAGACTTTATTACTAATGATAATGCCTTAACTAAGGCCAAACGTGCAAGTGTTAGTTCTGCGTTACCTTCAATAATAAACCGTAGATTATCATGTTCTTTGCCTTTATTCCAGAGGCTATGGAAGGCGGCGGCGACTTCTTGCGCATAGTATACGATGCGATGTGGCTCAAACGTAGCAGCAGCGCTTTCCACCAAACGCGGCCATTGGGCGAGGGTTTTGATCACATCGATTTCAGCCGGATTTTGCAGCAATGCCAACGCCTTATCATCAATCGCATCAATAGCAGCATCCGCCACACCCGCATTACGCAGCACCGAACGCGCACGCGCATGGGCGTATTGCACGTAAAATACGGGATTGTCTTTGGATTGCTCTTTCACCTGCGCAAAGTCAAAATCCAGCACCATATCGTTTTTACGGGAAAGCATGATGAATCGAATGATATCTTTATCGACTTCATCCAGCACATCGCGTACGGTAGTAAACGTACCCTTACGCTTAGACATTTTCACCGGCTGGCCATTGTCCATGAAGTTTACCAAATCATGAAATTTGATGGCTATTTCAGCCTTATTATCGCTTAAACCTGCCACAGCAGCTTTCATACGTTTGAGATAGCCACCATGATCCTTACCAAGCTCTAGTACCATATGGTTAAAGCCACGGCGGATTTTATCGAGGTGGTAGGCAATATCAGAAGCAAAATAGGTCCAGCTACCATCGGATTTCTTAAGCGCACGGTCAACATCATCGCCGAATTGTGTCGCACGGAACAAGGTTTGCTCACGCGGCTCCCAATCTTCAGGAGTCTTCCCTTTTGGTGCTTCGAGAATACCTTTGTAGATAAGCCCTTTATTCTCTAAGAAAGTCAGCGCCTCATCCACCAAACCGCGTTTATGCAAGCCTGCTTCAGAGGTAAATACATCATGCACCACACCCAAATCCGCCAAATCTTGTTTAATCAGCGCCAACATGCTCTCAATCGCCGATTGGCGGACAAGCGGTAGCCATTCCGCTTCTGACATATCCAACAGCGCATCACCATATTGATGCTTCAGCGCCTCCCCTGCCCCTTTAAGATACTCGCCCGGATACAATCCATCAGGAATTGCTCCAATATCCTGGCCGAGCGCTTCGCGATAGCGCAAAAAGGCCGATTTTGCTAACACATCCACCTGCGCACCAGCATCATTAATGTAATATTCCTTAGTCACATTATAGCCAGCCTTAATGAGCAGCAATGCCAGCGCATCGCCAAACACAGCGCCACGCGCATGGCCGATATGCATCGGGCCAGTAGGGTTGGCGGAAACATATTCCACATTCATCGGAAGGTTCTTACCCATATCCGAATCGCCATAGCCCACACCTTCTGTCAGAATATCCTTCACAATACATTGCCAGAAATCCTGCGTCAGACGCAGATTGATGAAGCCTGGGCCAGCGATGCCAACCTCTGTAACATAAGGAAGCTGACGCAACCCTTCCGCCAATTTTTCCGCAATCTCGCGTGGATTCTTGCCAGCTGCTTTTGCTAACACTAGCCCTGCATTAGTAGCAATATCCCCATGCGCAGCCTCGCGCGGCGGCTCAGCGGTGACAGCATCAAAGCTGAGGCCTTGAGGGAGGAAGCCGGAATGTACCAGGCCGTTTAGGATGGTAACGACATCGTTTTTGAGTGTGTGGAATATGTTCATAATAATTTCTTTTCTCTTAATAATGTCTTCTTGTCATTCCGGGCTTGACCCGGAATCCACCAGAACTGGCGCTTCTAAATTCAACTCTTATAGATCACGCTGCCATAAGAGTGGATCCCAGCCTACGCTGGGATGACGCTGCACTAATCCCCCGCCGTTAAATCAAACAGCCTTTGATGTTCCTGTATTGCATAGCGGTCTGTCATACCAGCAATGTAATCACCAATCAACTCTGGAGATGTAGCATGACGCCATTCGGTTGGCAGGCATTCTGGCTCTGCCATGAAGAAGGTGAATAAATCACGCACAATCCGGCGGGCTTTGCTGGTCATGCGGTTTACTTTGTAATGGCGGTACATATGCTCCATCAGGAAGCTTTTGAGCGCTTTGTGGTGTGATTGCATCTCTGGAGAGAACTCCACCACAGCACAGTTTAGCTGGCGGATATCATCGATGGTTTGGATACGGTAATTCGCAATATTGCTGCGGGTTTGAGTGAGTAGATCACCGACCATAATCCCAATTAACTGACGAATTGCCTCTTGCACACGGCGTTGCGGGCTGATGGTGGCATGGTGGTTTTCGATGTCTTCAAAGATTTTACCCACCAGCGGCGGGCTTTGCTGGTCATGCGGTTTACTTTGTAATGGCGGTACATATGCTCCA
>CAZNNM010000006.1:33017-140194 GCA_964574415.1 uncultured Rickettsiales bacterium
GCTGATGGTGGCATGGTGGTTTTCGATGTCTTCAAAGATTTTACCCACCAGCGGCAGGCTGTATAAATCCTCAATCGCAAATAATCCAGCACGCAGGCCATCATCAATATCGTGGTTGTTATAAGCGATATCATCGGCCAGCGCTGCCACTTGCGCCTCGGCGGAGGAATATTGATGCAGCACTAAATCATGCTGATCCTGATATTCCTTAAGCGCGCGTGGCAACTCATCGGTGACGGGGCCGTTATGTTTAGCAATACCTTCTAAGGTTTCCCAAGAAAGATTCAACCCGTCAAAATCCAGATAACGATGCTCCAGCTTGGTCAGAATCTTGATCGTCTGCGCATTATGGTCAAACCCGCCATATTCCTGCATCACCTCATCGAGCGCCTCTTCGCCAGCATGGCCAAACGGCGTATGGCCTAAATCATGGGCGAGTGCTAAGGCTTCAGCCAGATCCTCGCAAAGACCTAAAGAGCGGCTCATAGTGCGGGCGATTTGGGCTACTTCTAAACTATGAGTTAAACGTGTGCGGTAGTGATCCCCCTCATGGTTGACGAATACTTGCGTTTTATACTCTAAGCGTCTGAAAGCACTAGAGTGTATAATACGGTCGCGGTCACGCTGAAAGGCGTTACGCGTGGTGCTTTCCGGCTCAGGATGCAGGCGGCCACGGCTTTTGGCAGGATCACAAGCATAGGAATGGAGTAAATAAGGATATTGTGTAGACATTGAAATCATACTATATTAGTGGGGATATGAAATAAAAGGTAGTGTAAGTGGTAGAAACTCTCACGTCAACAACTGTCACATTAAGCGATAGCGCTGCGGCGCGAATTGCGTTTTTGGCATCCCAAGAATCAAAGCCAGGTGCTATGCTGCGCCTTGGGGTGGATGGTGGCGGCTGTTCGGGTTTTCAGTATACCTATGATTTCGTGTGGGCAAAAGAGGCTGTGGATACAGTCGTTGAGCATAACGGCGCAACCTTGCTGGTTGATGATGTATCGCTCGATTTCCTCAAAGGTGCCGTGCTGGATTACGAAGAAGACTTAGCAGGCGCAGCCTTTGTGGTAAAAAATCCTAACTCTACAGCCAATTGCGGCTGTGGGAATTCTTTCTCACCGGCGATGTAACTATGATCACCTGTACACGCCGTATCCACTTCGACACCGCCCATCGCGTCATGGAACATGAAAGCAAATGCAAGCATCTGCACGGACATCGCTATGTGCTGGAGGCGACATTTGCAGCGCCAGAGCTTGATGCGCTTGGCCGTGTGATTGATTTTGGCGTAATCCAGCAACGTTTAGGCGGCTGGATTGATGATCATTGGGATCATAACACGGTGCTGCATGAAAAAGATAAGGCGCTTGGTGATTCGATTACAAAAGTGACGAATCAGGCCGTGTTTTACCTGCCAGTAAACCCAACCGCAGAGAATATGGCGCACTATATCTTTAGCCATATCTGCCCAGAACTGTTCCAAGATAGCAGCTTGCGCTGCGCACGTATCCGGCTTTATGAAACGCCAAATTGCTATGCGGATGCGGCGTAAATTATAAGAACGCTAGATTAGCCATATATTTGTCATTCTTAGACTTGATCAGCATGGTTATATGGCTCCCTATATTCTTGCTCTATCGTCATCGCGAGCTTTAGCGCGGCGATCCAGAATTACTTAAAGGACAAAAGAAACCCTGCCCTGGATTGCTGCGTCGCTAACGTTCCTCGCAATGACGAAGAACCAGGCAACAAGCCTAACGTGATCCAATGATAACAGCACGCATATTCCTGCCTACTACATCACCGTGGCACGGTATCACAACACCCCCATACAAAAACAAAAAAGCCCGGGTAAGGCCGGGCTTTTTCATACGGTGTGTTGTTTTCATCTCTTAACGAGAGTAGAATTCCACCACCAGATTTGGTTCCATCACAGCAGCATAAGGAACGTCAGCCAGTTTTGGTTGAACGATGAATTTTGCTGTTAATGCTTTACCATCTACTTCCAGATACGAAGGAACTGGACGCTCTTGATTTTGTACTGCTTCCAGAATCAACGCCATATTGCGAGATTTTTCGCGTACACCAATCACGTCACCTTCTTTCACACGGTAGCTAGCAATATTTACAGTCTTGCCATTTACGGTGATGTGCTTGTGCGATACTAATTGACGCGCAGAGAAAATGGTTGGCGCAAGATTAGCACGGTATACAACCGCAACCAATTGACGCTCCAACAAGCCAACGATATGCTCGCTGGTATCCCCTTTACGACGAGATGCTTCGTCATAAATCTTGCGGAATGCTTTTTCTTGCATGTTGTAATAGCCTTTTAAGCGTTGTTTTGCTTTCAGCTGATTACCATAATCTGTTGTCTTACGGGCAAGCGAAGGGCCATGTTGACCAGGCACATAGGTTCTCGAATTGAACGGATCCTTAGCGCGACCCCACAGGTTAACACCTAAACGACGGCTGATTTTATATTTGGTTTTTACGATCTTTGACACGGTCTTCCTTCTTTTACCACGAGATTACAGGGTCTAAACCTTATTCCGAGCCTGGCATTATACGAATCTATGCCGTGCTGTCAATCGGATTCTTTCGTCAAAGTAGTAATAATCCCACGTAACGTCCGAATATCTTGATCCATCAGCCCAATGCGTAAGAATATATTATTGATATTCTGCAACATTTTCTCTCTTTTCTCCGGCACCTTAAAGAAACCCGCCGCATCCAGGCCTCCCGCCAGATGATCAAAAAGCCCCTGCAGGTCTTGCTTGGTGGCCGGCTTTGCTGTGCCTTCATACATTGAAATATCAATAGGTTGCCTCTCTTTGACATACCATTCATAGCATAATATAGCCACGGATTGCGCCAAATTGAGGGAGCCATAGGCCGCATCCACAGGAATGGTAAGTATATGATCTGCAATAGCAATATCCTCATTTTCTAACCCTGTACGCTCTGGCCCGAATAATACACCACAACGGCCTGAAGCACGCGATACCAGCTCTTCTGCGGCACGGCGCGGCGTAATGACGGGCTTTATCATCTCACGCGGGCGCACCGTGGCTGCGCAGAGATACCGCAGGTCAGCCACCGCCTCTGCTGTCGTAGTATAAAGCTTCGCATTCTGCACAATCTCAAGCCCGCCACGCGCCATGGATTCAGCTTTCGGATTCGGCCAGCCATCACGGGGCGCCACAATCCGTAGCTCCTCCATCCCAAAATTCCGCATCACGCGTGCAGCTGCGCCTATATTCTCGCCCATTTGCGGACGGATCAAAATAATAACCGGTGTCATCTTGCCCTTTTGATTTTATGTGAACCTGTTATATAGTAGGCTAGAAGCAAGATGGGAAGTACGAAAATGACATCACAGGTGGGAACCATTATGATTACCGGCGGCGCCAAACGGGTTGGCCGCGCAATTGCACAAGCGTTATCAGCCAAGGGCTATAGTATTGCTTTGCATTATAATCACTCCGAAGCAGAAGCCAAAACATTAGCTAAGGAGCTAAACACACCATGTAGCCTCTTTCAAGCTGACCTACAGCATTTTGAGCAGCTAGAACCAATGATGCAGGCCGTATTTCACCAACATCCAGACTGCCACACCCTCATCAACAGCGCCTCTCTTATTGAACGGATTAGCTTTAAAGATACGGATGAAACCGTTTTTGACCGCCAGATGGATATCAATTTCAAAGCCCCGTTCTTCCTCACCCAATTTTTTGCCAAACATGCCACACAAGGCCATGTGATCAATATTTTGGACACCGCGATTACTGATCATAAAACCTCATCCTTCGCCTATCTCCTAGCCAAAAAAGCGCTCTCTGCGTTCACGCAAATGGCAGCCCAGGAGCTGGGGCCAGACATTCGAGTGAATGGGATATGTCCTGGCATTATTCTGCCTGCCAATGAGGCAGAAGAACACTACCGCGCCAAACTCGCATCCACCCTCCCCTTACGCAAAACGGGAGATGTGGAACAGGTGATTGATGCCGTGCAGTATCTGATGAAAAGCACCTATCTTACAGGGCAGTCTATCTTTGTGGATGGCGGGGAATCATTGGTGTAAGCCTATATCCATTGCTTTCACACATTCTTGCTGAGTCGTTCTCTATTCATATCTACATTTTTTGAATGAAAAGTATTTGCACTGTCATCCTTGGACTTGATCCAAGTATCCATCATAGATAGAAAGCAACAATACGGCTTTTAATAATGCCTTTGTTTAAGATGGATTCTTGGGTCAAGCCCAAGAATGACAAGGATGGCAATGGCACCATCACCGCACCGGCGTAACCTTCTGAGAAGGTTTAGGAAGATCATTTTTGGCAACGCTCTCTGCATTCTCAAGCGTTACCCCCGTATCTTTTAGGGCCTTAGCTGATGTCTGCAACAACTCCGCTTCCTCATCCGTAACCCTAGCATTCTTAACAGAACTTACACCTGGCACAGCAGGTAGTTGTGGCTGAATAGTGGCTGTTTTTTTACTGCTACCTACCCCAAAGAAGGATTTCACACCATCCTTAACACGCTCAAACCGGCTACGCGATGCCTTCACTGCCGTTGCAGAGTCTAAGCCCTCGATCTTACTCACCCCTTTTGCTCCCTGCAATTCCCTGTGGGAGATGGTAGCATCTGTGCAATCAGCCCTTTTCATCCGTGCTTTGGAGAAAACCGCCCCTTCTGCATGGACAGATTGCATATTCGCAGACTGCATATCCGCCCGCTCGCAATTCGCCCCGCGCAGGCTAGCGTCCTTCATTGAAGCACCATTAAGTTTTGCGCTCTTCAAGCTTGCGCCATCCAGGGTGCTACCATCTAATCGCACGCCTGTCAGTTTTGCTTTATCGA
Organism: uncultured Rickettsiales bacterium; assembly: GCA_964574415.1. Taxonomy (GTDB): domain Bacteria; phylum Pseudomonadota; class Alphaproteobacteria; order Rickettsiales; family CAZNNM01; genus CAZNNM01. Next base: position 37,887 of record CAZNNM010000006.1, read on the forward strand.
ATGTCGCACCGGTAAAATTGATGCCCGTTAAATCAAACCCAGGCTCATCATCGCGATGGTTCACTAAATCAATCCGCGAGAGATTCACGCCATGCATATCGATCACATAATCCGTGATACCATATGCCTCAATAGCATCACGAATATCCCTTAAACCCGATTTAAACCCTTGTGAGCCTGATATTTCCATACCATTACCGCTATATTGCACGCGCAATTTATGGCATTGTGCATCGACCATCTGCCGGTGGACTTCGTTCTGTATATCGCCAATATCAGCTTCTCCTTGTAACGCTTCACAGCGTTTTTCAATCGAAGCAAGTAGCTTTATCCAATGATCCGTTAGCACACCGCCATTGCTTTTTTCCAGCACCTTAAATGCTTTTGCCGGGTTGTTATCTATTTTTTGCAACTCAGTTTGGGGAATATATTTCCCAATATTCTCTACACTCAGCACATCCTCAATATGCATCCTTTGCGAACCAACGCTTAGCACCATAAACTTCATAACGGATGCTTTCTCATCCGCCGTCAGCGTTTCGCCACGCATGAATTTCTGGCATTGGCGCGCTACTTCAATATCTTGCAGCAAGAAGTGTAAGTCGCTGCGCTGGGTTTCCTCTTGAATGCTGCTATCCAGCACCTTTGCTTGCTCCACATGTTTCACACCACGCAATTGCGCTGCGGTAAGAGGAGTTTCTACGAATTGCGCTCCAGCAATATCGGCATTGGTCAGCATCGCAGCAGGCATAGTACATTCGGTCAACACCGCTCCCTGTAGCCTTGCCCCATCTAGCAACGCACCATCAAGCTTACAGCGCGTAAGCTGCGCATTTTGCAATTGGACATATGGCATATGCGCTTGCTGGAATATCGTATCTTCCAGAAATGCGCTATCCATAAAAGCAGCCCGTAGATTGGCCTGCGTAAAATTAGCATCCTTTAAATTGGAATGTGAAAATCCTGTTGCTAAGCAATTAGCCCCTGTGAAATCGGCCCCTTCAAAATCTATACTGTTGAGCGACATATGCGATAAATCCGTCTGGGAAAGATTTGCGCCCTGCAGATTAATCGAGTAATCCGCCTCGGTTATCCCTTCTACTTCCATCGCTTCGCGAATCACTTGCAGGCCTGATTTCAAGAGAGCTGTGCGCGCTTCGGGAGAGTCCGTTGTATCCAAGCGCACGCGTAATGATGTGCATAAAACATCAAGCATTTGGGTATCATGAGAGACATTACGCGGCGCAACCACAGGCGCCGCCTTTGGCGCCTCTGGCTGGCTTATATAGTCCGCCTTATGCTCTTGTATCTCGCGTAAAAAACGCTGTGTTTTGATATTGAGCGCAGGATCATCCGCACTCAGTTCAGGAAAATAAGTATGATGCAACTCTTCAGCATCGGCCACCACGCGCTGCAATGTAGTCTGCAACAGCTCCGGCGTTAGCACTGCATTGAGGCGGTTAAAATAGGCATTAACCTCTACATCGTTGAAATTATCCAACTCCGATACGTTATCCTTCGTCACCAACCCCACCACGGGCTTTGCTTGTTGCTCTTGATGGGCAAGCGATAATGCGCCAATAACCGCACGTTTCTCAACTATACTTAACAGGCCACCCGCAAGCATCTGCCGGCATATTTCCGCTATCTGAAGATCATTCTCTATGCGCCCTAGAATATCCCATTGTTCTTTCAACATATACCACCTACTACCAGCCCTAAAATTATACTTATTCTACCTTCAGTTATAACCCGCCCTCTATTACAGTATGATCACAGATATATTAAGTTTTTGTTATAACATTAGAACAACCTGCAAATGAGTCGCAAAGCCAGGTTTTCCGTGGGTTGGGCATAAAATATCCACATTTTTCTCTAGATATTTATGCTAAAAAGCGTATAATGCGGCTATATTCAGGAAAACATTATAAAAATGTCTAAAAATCAAAAACTTGTGAGAGGCTGGCTTTTGCTCTGCTGCCTTATGGTGGCGGCGATGGTGTTGATTGGCGGTATCACACGGCTGACTAATTCTGGATTATCCATCGTTTATTGGAAGCCGATCATGGGTGCTATTCCGCCTCTTTCTGAGGAAGAATGGCAGAAAGATTTTGATTTATATAAAGAAAGCCCTGAATACAAAAAAATCAATTTCGGCATGACCATGCCTGAATTCAAGCAAATCTTCTTTGTGGAATATTTCCACCGTTTAATCGGCCGGTTAGCGGGCTTTGTGTTCTTCCTGCCATTTGTCTATTTCCTCTTCAAACGCGCCATCACCAAACAGCTGGCCTATCGCCTCGCCATTATTTTTGCACTTGGCGGGCTGCAAGGCTTCTTGGGGTGGTATATGGTGAGTAGTGGCTTGGTGGATCACCCGAATGTGAGCCAATACAGGCTTACTCTCCACCTGTTTATGGCCTTTACACTGTTTGGCCTGTTGCTATGGTCAGCCTTGGATATGACTCCCGAAACACCACAACCCATTGCCCCACGCACCGCGCTTTTCTCGCTGTTTGTTACCTTTATGATCAGTTTACAAGCCATCTCCGGTGGCTTTGTAGCAGGGCTGGATGCTGGTTTGACCTATAACACCTTCCCAACCATGAATGGCCAATGGATCCCTAATGGCTTAGGATTGCTTGACCCGTGGTATCTCAATCTGTTTGAAAACGTCACAACCGTGCAGTTCAACCACCGTATCGGCGCATTCTTGGTGACATTCACGATCATTGCCTTCTGGCTCTACACCCAACGCGCAAGCGTGCGCGCTACGCTTTCGCTAGCGGAACGCAATATGGTGCATCTTTTGGCGATGATGCTGGTGGTACAAGTGAGTTTAGGAGTATTTACGCTCCTGCACCATGTGCCAGTGGTTCCCGCTTCAGCGCATCAATTAGGTGCATTAGTGTTGTTTAGCATTGCACTCACCCTCAATCACCGATTTATCCACACATCGGAAGCTGGCGCACAGCAGACGAAAGTAAGGTTAGCATGATCGACTATAATAGTATCTTCCTCAACGCCATTGATAAACTGAAGGACGAAGGCCGCTATCGCGTATTCACCAACCTCGCCCGCCAAGTAGGCGATTTTCCGAAAGCCACCTATTGCGCGGATGGCGAAGATATTACCGTATGGTGCAGCAATGATTATCTCGGCATGGGCCAACATCCTGCCGTGATTGCAGCCATGAACCAGGCCGCAAGCGAAATGGGCGCTGGCGCCGGCGGTACACGGAATATTTCCGGCACCAACAGAGCCGTATTAGACCTAGAAGCCGAGCTGGCTGACTTACACCATAAAGAAGCAGCCCTTGCCTTTGTATGCGGCTATGTCGCCAATGAAGCAACGCTTAGCACTTTATCACGCGTATTGCCCCATTCTGTGATTTTCTCAGATGCGCTTAACCATGCATCGATGATCCAAGGCATCCGTGCCGGTGGCCAGGAGAAGCATATTTTCCGCCATAACGACGTAGCGCATTTAGAGGAACTCCTCCAACAGGTTGACCCTGCCCGCCCTAAGATTATTGCCTTTGAATCCGTCTATTCAATGGATGGCGATATAGCACCGATTGAAGAGATGTGTGATGTTGCGAAAAAATACAATGCCATCACTTATTTAGACGAAGTACACGCCGTCGGCATGTATGGCCCACGTGGCGCAGGCGTTGCTGAAGCGCGTGGTTTGATGGATCGTGTGGATATTATCCAAGGCACCTTGGCAAAAGCCTATGGTGTGATGGGTGGGTATATTGCAGGTAATGCATTGCTGGTGGATGTCATCCGTAGCTACGCCCCAGGCTTTATCTTCACCACCGCACTACCGCCTTCTTTGGCAGCAGCCGCAACAGCAAGTATTCGTCATTTAAAAAACAGCCAGGTAGAGCGCGACCGTCAACAAGAACGTGCCGCTAAACTGCGTGAGTTATTCAGCTCCCGTGGCATCCCATTCATAATGAATGAAAGCCATATGGTGCCAGTAATGATTGGTGATCCTGTACTGTGCAAACAAGCATCCGATATTCTCTTAAACGAATACCGCATCTATGTGCAGCCTATCAACTATCCAACCGTTCCAAAGGGTACAGAACGCCTGCGCGTTACCCCTACTCCGCTGCATAGCGATGAAATGATGGAGCATTTGGTGGAAGCACTCAGCGAAGTCTTCGACCGCCTAAACCTGAAACGCCTGCATAATGCGCTGGCGTGTCGGGTGGGTTAGTCTCTGATTGCACAAAGTATAAGCATAAAAAAGGGCGGATACATAAGTACCCGCCCTTTTTTATTATCGTAACGCAGTATTACTCCGCCTTCACACCAGAAACACCCGTCTGCACAGCAGGCTCTGCAGTTGCAGGTGCAGGCGCACCTGGCTCTACTGCTGCTGCAAGAGGTTGTGGCACAGTGTTAGGAGCAGTTGGAGCAACGTTACCTGATTCTGCTGGTTTTGCACCTGACGCAGCCGCTTCACGCGCTTTTGCTACATAGCCTTTCAGCTCGTCCAGGCTCACCGCACCAGGGATCAATTGATCGCCAATCACGAAAGCTGGCGTACCTTGAATACCCAAGCCGCTTGCTAATGCATGGTTCTTATTAATAACGGCATCCACTTCAGGGCTTTTGATTTTTGCTTCTAATTGTGCTTTATCAATACCCAGCTCTACAGCCGCCTGCACAATCACCTCGTTATTATGCAGATCTACTTGCATCAGCTTGTCATGGTATTTGCCATACACAGATGGATTAATAGCATGTACTGCCAGCGCAGCTAAGGATGCAGCACGTGATGCAGGACCCAGGATTGGGAATTCTTTCATCACAACACGCACATTGCGATCTTGCTCGATCAGTTGATTCACAGAAGGCGCCACTTTACGGCAATAACCGCACGAGTAATCGAAGAACTCTACAATAGTTACATCACCTTGTGGGTTGCCCAGAACCGGAGAGGTTGGATCATTCTCTAATTCTGTTTTCTTGGTGCCGATACTTGCCTGAGCTTTTTTCATTTGCTCGTCATATTGAGATTTTTGCATGTTCTCAACAGAGGCAATAATATCTCTTGGATTATTAGCAATATAATCCCTCACAATTGCTTCTACCTGCACACGGTCTATACTGCCGCTTGCACCAGGAGTTACTGCTTTTTCGCCGGATCTGAAATAACTGAACCCTGCAATTCCTGCTATAACAACTACCAGGAGCACAAGATAGATCGCCTTATTAGAAGAAGTAGAATCTGACATAAAATATCCCCTCAGATTGATATTGGAAAGTTCATTTTACCGGAATTAGCTTTCTGAATCTAGCGTTTTTTCAACGAAATGGTGCTGATGTCATTCGCACGCAATGCAGCAGGAGAACCGGCAGGTAACAACTTCTTCGCACGTTCGGTGAAATTACGCATATCTTCTTTATTATTTAACAGAACAGCACGCTCCGCCAATGCCAAATATGACATGCCCATATCCCCCTGCCGGCCATAAGCCATACCCAATTGATACCATGCCATTGCATTATTCGGCTCTTTTACGGTGACTACTTTAAGCAAATTAATCGCAGGATTTAACAGGCTGGGATCATTGGTAGCGATATAGATCGTCGCTAATTGCAATTTCAACAGTGGCGCATCTGGCAGTAATTTACTCGCCTTTTCATAACTTGGCAGTGCCTCACGCACCTTGCCTTGCTCAAAGAATATCTGGCCTTTTAATTCATTATAATAGGGATCGCTCGGATGGAGTTTGAGCAATGTGTTCATCTCTTGCAATGCCGCCGTGATATTGGGCTGGCGGTGATAAGCAATCGCCCGCGCCATGCGCGCATTATCAGAATTATCACTGGCCGGATAGGCCGCAAGTGTTGTGGAGGTTGGATCCAGGAAGGCTTTTAGCTTTACGATAGAGCGCTTATATTCCGCCACTAATGCAGGTGATAATGGCTTATAGACGATACCATCATGCTCCATATGATTACGGATATGTTCAATACGCGCCCGGCTTAATGGGTGGGTCATCGCATAAGGGTTTGGCTTGCTCAGGCTTAAATATTCCTGATTGCTCAAATATTCGAGCAGTTTTAACAGGCCTTGCGGCGATTGGTGAAGTTTATCTAAGGTTTGCAGTGCAAATTGGTCCGCAGATTCTTCATGGCGGCGCGAATACGCCAGCGCCTGGCGTTGCCCCACATGCCCACCGCCAGTAATCAACGCCGCTGCCGCTTGTGGTGCGCCGAGTAAGGCGGAGCCGATACCTAAAATATACCCAGCCGCCACAGGAATCCCTGCATTATCCATCTCTTCCCGCTGGCGCGCCAAATGCCCGCCTGCAATATGGCCGGTTTCGTGGGCGATAACACCTTGCAGCATATCAGGCGTATCAGACATCGCCAACAACCCCGTATGCACAAAAATATTCATCCCACCAGCCACAAAAGCATTCACATCAGGATCATTCACAATGATAAGCCGGACATTATCAGGATCAAGGCTCGCCTGCTCAAAAATAGGGCGGCAGAGTTGCTTTAACGTCGTTTCGATTTCCGTATCACGTATAGTAGAAGCCGCAAATGCGCTCCATGGCAGAAGCCAGGATAGGATAAAGGCAATAATCCGGTAACTGTAGCGCATAGATATAATGTCTCCTATGCACTACGATACTCTACTCCTAGGATTGTGTCGATAATTACCTGCATTGGGGTATGTATATTCATTCAGCGTATGGCGACACAACCTAAAACCGCTCCATAAAAATAGCATTAGCCGATTGCTCACGGCGTAGCTCATAACCCTCATGGTTCAAACAGCTGGTAAACTGTTTATCAAGAATTGCAAATTGGTCATCTTCGCTCACATAGCCAACGGCCTGTCTATCATCCACATAGGCGTTAAGATGCGCCAACGCCTGATTATTGCAATACGCAACCACGGCGTAATTGGTATCCATCGCCTGTGTGTTAGCTTGCGCCAGTACAGGGAACCCAATTAACATACTAATAAATAACAACTTCCACTTCATTTTTCTCTCCGTTCAAAACAATATAATAGCTTATGCATGCGCCACCATACATGTGGATAACTATGTGTATAACTATGTGCATAAGTGCGTCAGGAGTATGAAAATTAGCTGGATTTCGTAAAGAAAAAGTAAATAAAACATTGTTGATCTCGAAATAAATATTTTTTTCTGGCACGAGGATACAACATACTGTTTTACATAAATATCTACCATACCATCCTAGGTAGTACAGCTCTATAGGCATAGGTTGTATTGGATGCCCCCTCCCCTTTTTGGCTCTCTTGTCATCCTTGGATCAAGTTGGTATTAAGACATGGCTTTTTACTCTTGTCATACGCCGACTTGATAGCTGTCATCCCGGACTTGATCCGGGATCCACTTTTATGGGGGCGTAATATAGAAGAATCTAGGTGAAAGCGCCAGTCCTGGTAGATTCCGGATCAAGTCCGGAATGACAGGTGCGAGCCATGCAACAACGCCGCGCTTCGCTCGCAATGACGTGGTTCCTTTATCATAATAAGTCAGTGCCAATACCATCCCCATAGACAACCCCTCCTACCTCTGCTAGTCTGCCGCCTGCAACGCAGAGAAAGGGGCTTATTATGTATCCTGCCACTTACACACTTCTTCTCCCTCACGGCCGGCGGTTGACATTGGCACGGCTATGGTTGCTCTTAGGGATTACAGCGCTGGCTATTGCAGGCATATTCTCTATTCTGCTTGTGTTACTGCGCACACCAGGCGTGCAGGAAATTATTCCGTTTAAAGATTTCTTCCACACCGCCCTGGTCACCCATGTGAATCTTTCTGTGCTGGTATGGATGCTCTCTATGAGTAGTATGCTATGGTCGCTGATTGGCAATGAGCGGTTTTATAGTATTTATCTCACTACCTTCTGGCTCGCCGTTGCGGGCACATTGGCTATGGCGGTTGTACCCTTTGTGGGCGATGCAAATCCGCTGATGAATAATTACGTGCCTGTATTACAGCATCCCTTATTTTTCGTTGGGCTTGCTTTGTTTTTCTGCGCGATTCTGTTTCAAATTGCGCTGACATTATTCACCTACTTACCCTGGAAAATGCCAGATGAAGAACGCACCGTAATGCATTATGCTATTTATTATGGCGCCGTGATTACGGCCGTTGCGATTATCGCTTTCATTATCTCCAACTACCAACTCTCCCGTGATCCTGATGCGCCGTTTTTTAATGCGGAGCATTATTACGAAGTACTCTTCTGGGGCGGGGGACATATTCTGCAAATCACCTATACCCATATGATGCTGATTGCCTGGCTATGGCTCTATAGCGGCAATGGCTTCACCACAGTGATGCGTGAGCGTAGTGTAAATTTCGTGTTATCGCTCAACGTGCTGGTGGTGATTCCGGTATTATTTATCTATATCAACCACACCGCCTCCAGCCCTGAGAACATCACCTTCTTCACCCTGCATATGCGCTGGACGGCGAGTATTGCTGCGATTCTGGTGATTATTGCCATTCTGGCAGGCCTCATAGCACAACGCCCGCACACCTTTTCTAAACCTGAATTCGGCGCATTGCTATGCTCGATTTTACTTTTCTCTAGCGGTGGGATTATTGGGTTTTTGATTAGCGGCTATAACGTCACCATCCCTGCCCATTATCATGGCTCCATCATCGGCATCTCCCTCGCCTTCATGGGATTGGCCTATCACCTCTTGCCACGTTTAGGCTATGGCCGCGTAGAGGGTAAAATGGCGATTGTGCAGCCTTATATCATGTTTGTAGGACAATTAATGCATGTGACAGGCCTAGCCCTTTCAGGAGGCTATGGGGCACTCCGTAAAACACCAGGTGCCGTACTCAACGCCAAAGCCCAATTCTGGATGGGCCTTATGGGCTTAGGTGGCTTGCTTGCCATTATTGGCGGGCTATTGTTTGTGATTGTATGCTATAGGGCGATACGTCAGCGGAAAGACACATTGTAGGAACTTCATAACCTTGTCATTCACCGGCTTGACCGGTGAATCCATCATCATAATAAAGCTATATCTCTTTAGGAATGGATACGCCGATCAAGTCGGCGTATGACAATAGACTAAAACCCATGCACCGTCGGAGTTTGTTTCGCGGCTTTTTCGCGTTGATCCAATATCTCTTGTGTATGCTCACCGAGATTTTCTTTGCTAGCGGCAGAGCGATGCCCTGCTATACGGGCTGTATGCTCACCCACTACAGGCTGTGTACGCGCTTCTGTAGGCCGCGCAGCTGTCCATTGCTTAAAGGCAGCATCTTCAGCTGCTGCACGTGCTTCCATATAAGCATGTACATCCACTTTGCCTTCTGCAACGGCGGCGGTATGCTCTTTATGTACGGTTGCTAAGGAGTGATCCAATTCGGTAAAATCACCTGCAACTCTAGGCGCCGCAGCTGGTTTCTTGGATCGGTAGAAATCGATTTCATAGTGAATATCTTGCGTCACATATTCCGCTGGCAAACGCGTCGCAGCATCAAAGAAATGCCTATGCGATACACCCAGGCTTTGTGATATATCCTCTGCGAGCTTGGGATCACCTACAGCCGTAGAATAGGTATTATCCATACGATCATACGTAGTTTCCACAAAATCCCTGCACAGCGCATCACGCTCTGCTTTGAGGCCATCCAGCTCTTTATAATTTCTGCCATTAAACGCTTTTATAGCTTTATCGCTAGCGATAATCTCATTGAGAGCATTCGTACTTTCAGCCATATATTCTTGAATGCCAGTAAGCTTAACCCCTGCAAGATCCATCATGGTTTTGGTTTCTTGCTGCATGGTAAATAATGCCGTAAGTATAGGGCCGCCATCGCGTTTGATATATGCAATATCCGAACGCGGCAGTGCTGACTTTTTATTGCCAAATAAGGTATTTATCAGCTTCATGATACCTACACTCCCAGTCTGCCCCTATCATGACATTATATCAAACTTATGTTAAAGTTTTATTAAATGGCATTTTCAATCTATAGTTTATAAAGCATTTCCACCCTTACCAGAAGAAACAGCCCTATTAACAACACCTTGCGCATGATTTCCACGCGGCGGCGGCAGTGACGAATCCACCTCTTGGATTTCAACCCCCTCTAGACCTTGTACCGCCTGTGCTGCCGTTGATTGATCAACACTTGCAACACCAGGAACATCCTCTTCCCGTGCGCCCCCCTGTCTCATCGTTGAAGTAATGGTAGGATGCGCTGTATCATCATTCGGCTTATGTCCCTTAAGCTCTCGTGAGGCAGCCTGATAAAACTCTGGAGATCCTAATACAGCTGCACGATCTTGAGTATCCACATCTTTTAATGCTTCTTCCAAATATGTGGCATATTTTTTTTGCTCAGAACGCCGTGATGCAGTGTTAGGAGTCAGAGAAGTTTTATCCCGTTTATCTGCCATTAATTGCGTAGCCACCGTATACACAGAGACTTGTCCTGCTTCCACAACACCATCCTCCCCTACCGCCATAGATGCAGCGGCACGGTTGATAATATTATCCGCATGCGCTCCTTCCAACGCGCTCGTGCTAAAAGCAACATTCCCACTCCCTGCAAGCTGCGCCTTATGGAAGAATCCATTCGCTGCCCCATTAGGACGCGCGGAAATACCGAATGTAAAAATAGAACCAATTGTCGCAAGAGCGCCCCATCCAATGGCCGAGAGGGCTCCTTCAACACGTTCGAATGGACCCTTGCGCCCCATTTCATTATTGGCTTCTTGGGCAACGGCATCTAACACACCCCGATTCATCTTCCCATCTGGCCCTGTCAGCAATTGCCCTACAGGAATACCCTTCTTGTCAGCTACGCCTTTGAGCAACGCTGTAATATCTGCAAGCGCATCACGGCCAACATCTGTATGCACAGAGCTTTGACGGTTGAATCCTTCACGTTGCTCATAGAAATGATGCCCACCTTCTTTCGTAAGCTTGCGGAAGATGTATTTGGCAGCTTTCGTCAGCTCTAGCGATTCTTGCACATCTGGGTTATCTTTCTTGGCATTTTCCAGTGCTGTATCGATGAGATGCCCGTCTGACTTACCAGCTAAGTGTGCTTCGTATTCACTGCCACGAAGATTGCCTTTATCTCTTTCCGGCCTTGGCCCGATGATCTTCACCGTATTTCCTGCCGCATTATACGGCGTAACTCCAGCTAATACATCATGAGTGACTTGCACGATTGCTTGCTGCGCCTTTGGAGACATGATTGCGAAATCAGGATATTTTCGCATAATCGAATCAGTAATCTTGTCGTCCAAACGCTCTTTGAATTTCCCCTTCGTGCGGCTATCCGTATCAGAGTGAGAAGCACCAGCATGAGCTAATACAGCCTCTGCCGCTTTATGCGCACAATGTTTGAGGCCTTTATTCACATCCGCACCACTTAAGGTGAATGCAATAGCATATTGCCCTGGCTGTTGCGCTGTAAATAACGGCGTCACTTTTTGCACTGGCGGCTTCGACACAGGTGCAGATGCTACAGGCACAACCGGAGCGCTTTGCGGTGCAACGCTTGTTACAGGCGCTTGTGCAGCCACCGTTTGAGGAGGCACCACCGATGATACAGGCGCAGATGATAAAGCGGTTTGCTTAGGTGGCGTTTTTCTTCCTCTTTCAGCAGATAATTGCCGCTCCATTCTCTCTAACTTTTCACCCGTTGGCTTCGGAGGCAAAGGTGGCGGGCCGCCAACAGGAGGGTTTTGTGCAGGAGCTTCAGGTTGTGGCTTAGGATTACCAGATACCGATGCTGATGCAGCAAGCGCCGAAGGAGACGCATAATCTGTACTCCGCACTATTTTGCCTTTTACCACTTGAGGCTTCGGAGCCAAAGGCGGCGGGCCGCCAACAGGGTTTTGTGCTGGGGCTTGAGATTGTGGCGCAGAGGTATGTAATTTTGCATCTACCTTTGCCTGCAACTCAGGAGTCAGATAGCGACGATCCATATAATTAAGTGCTTTATAGAAATCATCCACTGCTTGCGATACCATAGGCGTCATAGGCTCTGCAGCGCGCGCTGCAACCTTTTTTTCCATATCCACGAGCGCCTCTGTTATCAACGCATCCCGCGCTTCTTCTAATGGCCCGATCGTCTTTTCATCCTGATCTTGAGTGAGTGAATCAATATGCTGCTGATTTTTTGCCGCCTCCTCTATAGCAGGATGCGTGGTGATCTGATAGGGCTGCCGTGGGTTTTCTGCCATCACTACACCCTGCGCCAACAACATGACAGCTTTAGCCTGTTCCAATACAGACGGACGCACACCACTTTCGGCAACTTTTCCACCGAGAGCGTTTGTGTGTTCCTCTGTTGAGACAGATGCCTGTGCTGGCTCTGCAGCAACATTGCCACGCAATTTCTTCTCTGGCACTGGCGGCTTAGGTCTTTGAACTGATTGTGACGGGTTCTGAGGTTTAGGTGGAATGGGCGGCTTCGCTGGAATGACTGGCTTTGGCGATTGTTGCAATGCCTGAACGTCCTGCGCTATATCATTAATCGCCGCCTCTAAATCATCAATAGCTTTTGTACTGGGTATTTGAGCATGCTGTTTGGGTGGCGAGGGAGGCAGTATAGATGGTTGCTGTAGCACTTGTGGAGCAGGTTGCGATGGCATTACAACTGCTTGCCTATCTTTCTGTTGCTCTGCTGCTGATAGTAATGCTAACTCATAATCTATCATCGCAGAGTCTGGAATATATTGGGGTGCGATTTCTCGCAATGCCATGTCCCTCCATGAAGTTATTTTCGTGACAGCCCCTCTAGACGTGCTGGAAAGAGCAACCACATCTAAATGTCCATCGATAGCGTGATACACATCAGCTACAATCGCCTTATACATTTCATCCCTTTGCAACGTGCCAGCTTCTGTAGGGTTCCTTGCAATGCCACGCTCTAGCTCTGCGAGCTTATTGATTTTTTCACTCCACTCTCCAAATGCTTCTTTTGGAGGTGTGGAAGCTGCAGCAACCATATTATCTTGGCTTGCGATCGCAAGAATATTTCTTCCCATTGCGGCAAGATTGCGTAATTTTTCTAAGTCAGGAGTCGTAAAATAAGCAGTATCCGCAAGATATTCTGCCGGAATATTCTGCAATGCCTTTCGCATTATGAGTGATGGTTGTGCTTGGCCAGAATGCCGTATCACGGCATCATACATCTTTGTGATTGCGCCACGATACATATCAGTGCGAGCCTCTGTTAAAGCGACACGATCAGCCTCATCTTCAGGCGATAGAGGTTTCATTTTTGTATATTGCGCAAGATCACGTTCAACACTTACTAACCAATTAAAATCATCTTGAAATTGCGCCATCGCAGCAAGAGAGCGCCCAGAATATGCCACAGACAATCTCTCTCGCAAGGAGAGCTGACTCGTGTCAAAAAACCGCTTTAAAATCTCTAAGTTAGAATTTGTGAAAGATTGATCTAACTTTACCCCAAGAGGAGACTGAGTCGATTTCGACATAACACACCCGCCGATAAAATAGTTACTTTTGTAATAACTATCATACCAAGCGGGTGTTAAAGTAATGTTAAATAGTTAATTTATAAAATCTATTCAAGTTGATCAATAAATCCACTAATAATATCAATACCTTGCTTCCAGAAATCAGGCTTGGAGGCATCCAAGCCGAAAGGCGCCAGGAGTTCTTTATGGCGAAGGGTACCGCCGGCCTTTAGCATCTCTAAGTATTTGCTTTCAAAGCCTTCTGGCTTGTTTTGATAAGCCGCATAGAGCGAATTCACCAAACAATCACCAAAGGCATAGGCATAGACATAGAATGGGCTATGGATGAAATGTGGGATATATGACCAGTAAATATTATAACTCTCTTCAAACGTAATAGCAGGCCCAAGGCTTTCGCGTTGGACTTTCATCCAAATCTCCCCAATCCGCTCAAGCGGCACTTCACCTTGCTTGCGTTCATCATGCACCATACGCTCAAATTCGCAGAACGCGATCTGGCGGACGACGGTGTTGAGCATATCTTCCACTTTAGAGGCAATCATCGCCTTGCGCTTCTTCTCATCCGGCTGCTGGGCGAGCAATTTGCGGAAAGTGAGCTGCTCACCAAACACCGATGCGGTTTCTGCCAGTGTGAGCGGCGTATCTGCCATCAGCCCACCTTGCTTTGCCGATAATACCTGATGCACCCCATGCCCTAACTCATGCGCAAGCGTCATCACATCGCGAGTTTTTCCTTGGTAATTCATGAGGATATATGGATGTACAGAAGGCACAGTCGGATGCGAGAACGCGCCGGAATCTTTACCCTCCGTCACCACCGCATCAATCCAGCGCTTATCGAAGAAATCTTTAGCAATACCCGCTAATGTTGGCGAAAAATCGTTATAGGCTGATAACACCAACTCCTTCGCCTCTTCCCATGGAATACGGCGGTCATCATCATCGGGCAATGGCGCATTGCGATCCCAGTAATTCAGGCGATCCATGCCCAGCCATTTGGCTTTCAAGTCATAATAACGGTGCGACAGACGGTTATAATTCGCCTTCACCGTATTCACCAGCGCCTCTACCACTTCATCTTCAATATAATTGGATAAATTCCGCGAGGAAATCGGATGCGGGAATTTGCGCCAGTCATCTTCAATGGCTTTATCTTTGGCTAACACATTGGTGATCATAGCAAATGTATTGCCATTAGCCTTCAGCACATCGCTAATCACATAGGCTGCCTCTTGGCGAACTTTGCCATCAGGAGATGACAGCAAATCAAAGATTTCACTGGAGTTCAGCTGCTTATCTTTATATGGAAACTTCAATCCTGCCAGTGTCTCATCAAACAAACGCTGCCAGGCTTGTTGGCCGGTGATGGATTTTTCATGCAGCAATTCTTCCAACTCATCCGATAACTGATACGGTCTAAACGCCCGCACATCACGCACCCATGGCTGATAACGGCCAACATCAGGCACGCTGCTTAGCTTGTTTAACTCCAACGTGAAGAATAATGTCAGGGTGGAAATATCGGTAATACGCTCGCTGGTGTTTTGATAAAAACGGGTATTATCAGGATTAGACATATCCTTGGTATAGAGCAATTGCGCATAGCTCCCAAGCTTGCCTAAAATCTCACTCAGCGCTTCGAACTCTTCAATAGCCTTACTCAGCGCTTTACCGTCCAGACTCGCCAGTTTTCCGGTATATTTCGCCGCAAAATCGCGCGAAACTTGCTCGGCTTTGGTGAAATCGGTCTCGATTTCGGGTGCAGTGATACTGCTATAAAAATCCCCAAGATTCCATTCGGGTAATGTTCCTAAATGCATGACAGCCCCTCTTTCTTTTCATTCTTCTTTTACTCTACTGCCGAGCAGGCAGAATAGCAAGGTTTTACCTTAAATACCTTCTCTGTCATGGGTACGGACTCATTTTGAAATTCTCGTTTGTTTACATCCTTGGACTTGATCGGGTTGTTGCATGGCTCGCCGTCACTGCGAGGAGCGTTAGCGACGTGGCAGTCCATGTGTAGGATTTCTATGTCCTTTATGCAGGATACATGGATCGCCGCGCTACGCTCGCGATGACGACACAGCAAGAATACTGAGTGAATCAACATATTCACCCTCAAGATACCCTTGCATCCCTCACCCTCAATGCTATAGTTACCCTATCATGACCATCCATCTCATCAAACTTTCTGTAGGCTCTGAAACACTGGCTGATCTTGCTAACTGGCAAGCCAAACGTCTTGCTGAGATGGAAAAGAATCACCAAAAGCCAGAACTCATGCATATTACGCGTAATACCCCCAAACGCGCAGAAGACTTGCTGGAAGGCGGCTCGATTTATTGGGTGATCAAAGGCTGGATTTATGCGCGCCAGCGCTTGCTGGAATTGCGCCCGATTATCTATAACGACATGCCCCATTGCGGCCTGGTCTATGACAAAGAGCTAATCCATGTCAAACCACGCCCTCATCGTGCATTCCAAGGCTGGAGATATTTACAAGCGGGTGACGCACCACCCGATCTCATCAAAGGTGATGGAGTAGATGAACTGCCTGAAGCCATGCGGAAGGAATTGAGCGAGTTGGGATTGCTCTAAGCACTACTGCAAATGCCACGGCGTTGTATACCGCACTACATCATCAAAGCTCGTTGTATCTTTGTTAGTAAGATCCGTCGCCTGCGCATCACCCTGCACAAAAATATTGTCATAGGCCGTGGCAGTAACCGTCTCGCCTCCCGTGCAATGACAATTCTTTAGCTCATCTGCATTCGTGATAGGCCTAGCGTTATCAGGAGCTGCAGAAAGGCGTGTTGTGCCACCTGCCTTAGGCCAGGCACCATGGCCATTGGGGCCAAAGCTGAGCAGCAGATAAATCGCGCCATTTCCTGTGGTTGCTGTGCAGGATGGCTGGATAGTACAGACGCGATAAGTCGTCACAGTACGCGTCCCGCCAGCAGAATCGATACTAATACCACCATCCATATTGGTAACAGGGAAAATCGACACAAATGGCGATGTATCCGTCCGTGTCGCATCTTTATTCACCGCATAAAATATCCGCCGCCCCCAACCATCATACGCATAATCATCTGGCAAACCTAATGTACGAATAGGCACCATACTACCGTAAATGGCACTTGCCGGCACTGTAGGAATACTCGCCGTGAATATCTGGTTTGCAACACTTGCACAACCATTGGCAGGTGTAACCGTATCACGCTGCTCACGGCCAAAATTCGTATCTGTCACCGCCAACGTAATATTCGCCGGACATGGTAACCGGTTCTGCGTTTGTTTAAACGCATAAATAGCCCTTTCAATCGCCTTCATCTTTTGCTCGGTTTCGTCTGCCCGTACCGTAGTTGTAACATAGGTACCAATCGCTAAACCACTCCCCAGCAATACCCCTAAGACAGCCATAACCATGGTTAATTCGATCAGTGAAAAACCAGCCTGTTTTGACATCATAGCCTCATCCTTTATTTCAACTGCCATGGCGATTTATACCGCAAGATATCATCAAACCGCGTTGCATCGGCAGAGGCTGAGTTGGTGATAACCACCTCATCTTGCACAAATATATTGTTAAACGCTGTCGCTGCTGCGGACGAGGTACAATGGCAGTTTTGCAACGTGTCCGTATTGGTTACCCCTGCATTAACACGTGCATTCCCAAGCCTATTCCACGCCCCATGCCCATCTCGGCCGGCACTGAAAACAACATAGACCGCACCAACCGCAGTCGTACAAGCCGTAGTCCCCGTCGCACAAATGCGCCAGGTAGAATTTGTACGGTTCGCATCCGCCACATCTACTGAGATTCCCCCATCCACATTAGCCCCCGCCATAGCGCCAGCTGTTGTATAAGCTGTACCGCCAAATGCTGGCGTTGTGTTAGCTGTTGTAGGGGGATTCGGTGCAACATCCGATGTAACCCACGTTGTTGCATCATCATTGACAGCATAAAATATCCTACGCCCCCAACCATCAAAGGCATAATCATCTGGCAGCCCCAACGTACGGACAGGAATCATACTACCGTAGACAGCACTTACTGGTGGCGTCGATACTGGTGTTGATACATTCACCGAGAAAATCTGGTTAGCGACAGCAGTGCAACCCGTAATATTACGCACCGTGCCTGCAATTTGTTCGCGGCCGAAATTGGCGTTTGTGATCGCAGTCGTAATATTAGCCGGACACGGCAAGCGGCTTCTACCCTTCACAAAATTCTGCAATGCCACTTCAATAGCATCTAATTTCTTGATGGTTTCATCGCGCTTACGTGCTTCTGATACCTCCACCCCGGCCGAAAGCCCACTGCCTAACAATATAGCAAGCACCGCCATCACAAGCGCTAATTCGATCAGTGAAAATCCATGATTCCGCCGCATGATCTTTACTCACTCTTCTCTTCAAAACGCCAGCGTAGCTTATAGCGCAAGATATCATCAAACGTAGTATGCTCAGGATCGCTTGGATTAGTGGTTGTGGTATCACCTTGCACGAATATATTATTCATAGCTGATGCGCTGCCTGATGAATTGAAATGACAGTTCTCAAACTCATCATTATTGCTCACCACAGCATTCCAACGAGTAGACCATGATGCTTTCATCCACCCGCCATGCCCATTCGGGCCGAAGCTAAAGAGAACATAAACGGCTTGCTGGGTAATCAAGGTCGAACCACGGTTACCACCTGGTATATCTACACGCAAAGAACCATTGCTTGCCAGACCCATCAACGTGTCGTTAATGAATGCAGAATCACTCACAGCATTCGTATCAACCCCATACATAAAACGTCGCCCCCAGCCATCCAGCGCGTAGGAGTCATCCAGGCCTAATGTCCGTGTAGGGATCATCCCAACCGTACCATCAGTTACCGCATAGATATTATAACCATTACTCTCACAACCAGTAAGCGCTGCGTTGCGGTCTTCAATACCGAAATTAATATCACTGACTGGCAAGCTCGGATCCGCCGGACATGGCAAACGCCTATTCGCCTCAACGTAATATTGCAATTGCTGCTCAATACCATCAAGTTTTTGGTTGGTTTCACGTTTTTTGATTTGGGGGAAAATACTCACCGCAGTTGCAAGCCCACCGGCAATCACCACAGCACTTACAGTCAATACAATAGAAATCTCAAGAAACGAGAACCCAGCCTGCACCCCTCTTTTCTGCTTCCTCACTGTGTGCTTTAACACAATATCCTCCTGATATGACTCTAGAAGATTATTGTATCATAGGCTGGTTAACTGAGTGTTAAGGATTGAGATGCATAAAAATACTATATATCAATACAATACAAAAAAGCATGCCCTAAACGGACATGCTTTTCTCGTAAACATACTGCGTGGAGCGCAATATTACATGCCTTTACGGCTGTTACCTGCTGAATTATTATCATTCTTGTTATTCGCAAGGCCAGATTTATTGGCACTACTACCAGCAGAACCAGGGCTGTTGGTTTTGTTTTTCTGGTTAGATTGATTTTGTTTTTGATTTGGGTTTTGGCTTGGATTTTGAGTATTTGGCATGATCTTCTTCCTTTTTGTAAGTTAACACTTATGCTCCGAAGAGTATTTTCAGTATATACCCACCCCTATAAAGGGACAAAATAAGAGAGCCTAGGAAAAGATAAAAACGCTATAAAGACAATTATTTGGGTGGAGTAGAAAGCCCATCCACAAAGGCTTTCACTACATCACTCACCTGCGATGCAAGCGGTGCGCCTTGTGCGGCAACCTCTCGAGAACCATGTTGAACGCGACGCATATAGCAGCATAATATGGTAACGCATATACCAATAATCACCACCATAGCGCCAAGCGTAATTAATGCTGCTATGAGCTGCGTAAATGCATAATGGAGCAGCACACTATAGAGCATATAAAAAAGCCCAATAATCAATGCACTGGTCATAATACCTATGACAATGCCCATAATAATGATTATTACCATGCTAGAGGCAATTTTCGGCACGCGTGATGCGGCACGCAAGGCATTACCCGCCATCAGCACCCGTAAAATCCCTAGCATGGTAGCAAGCTTTCCTATCATCGCCCCCTATTTGCGCAGAGCGAAACCTAATACAAAACCAGCAGCAAGCGCTATCAAGCTGGCGCGTATAGGATGATTACGGATTTCGTCTTTCACCGCCTCAGCAACATTGCCCGCCTCATCGGTGGCGGAATTATAGAAGTTACGGACACTACGCCCTGCTTGATGTGCAGCCTCGCGCAGGTTTTCAATTTCACCTTCGACTGCATGTTTACCGTTTTGTTTACTCATAGACATTACAAATCCTCCTTTAAATGTTGAAACATAGATAACAACTGGCACCTCCTATAGAGGGGGTTTGGGATTTCTTCCTGTGATCAATTTATAAATTAGGCTCGCCAGGAATAATATAATAAAAACATAGGCAAGGAATTTGGCTATCGCCATGGATGTACCCGCTAAAGCACCGAATCCGAGAACGGACGCAATCACCGCAAGCACAAAGAACGTGATAATCCAATAAAGCATACTTTCCTCCATTAGGTGTGAGTTTTGATGTCAACACTTCGTTTGGCACACAGTACGTTTACGTATTTTCCAGTATACCACCAGTTGCACCCCCTGTCAAATTAACCCCTGCACAAATAATATAAAATCATATATTTCAGCATACTATACAAACCAGAACCTTTTGCTGCATAGCAAAAGAGGAGCTATCGGAAGTAGCATTACTCCCTATGTCAAACACCTACTTGATCGGCGTTGTTGCATGGATCGCTTTTTTTGTCATTCCAGCGAAGGCTGGAATCCAGCACAATGTTTGTGAACGAAGTGAACGCTGTATTTTGCTTTATACTTAAGAGGACTGGATCCCAGCCTTCGCTGGGATGACAGGGCATTTCAGAACCATGCAACAACGCCGATCAAGCCCAAGAATGACAAGAGTTATTTCAAAAGAACCCAGCCCCCTCGCCCCTTATCAGTTGACATCCATCCCAAATTCACCGAAAAATACAGCATCATTTTATAAAGGTACTAAAACTATGGCTCGGCAGAAACCTGGCACTCCGGCAGATAAGCATCTTGGTAGTAGAATCTCCTTCTTACGCCGCAAACGTCAACTCACTCCCTTGCAACTTGGCCGCAAGATTAATGCGACGTTACAGCAGGTGGAGCGTTATGAAACCGGTATGGATCGTGTACCCGTGCCTGTGCTAGAAAAAATCGGCGAGGCGATGGATTGCCGTGTGCCGAAACGCCTCATCCGCCGTATTGTCTTCTTCCGCAAATTAGAGGCAGAAACCAATACCGAGCAAGAAGAGTTGATGGATTTCTATAGCCAAGTCTTTGATGAAGAAAATACCGACGATGATGAAGACGAAGATTAAACCCGATTTCTTCCTCATCGGCATGGCTATTGCCATTTCTCTAGCCTGGCTCCTCCCTGCGCCAGGCGCAGCAGGTGGCAGCTTACATCCTGAGCTGCTCACCAAAGCCGGTATTGCCCTTGTTTTCTTCCTACATGGTACATTGCTTTCTTTTACCGCTCTTAAAGACGGTATTTTCCGCTGGAAATACCATCTGATTATTCAATCCGTCACCTTTATCCTCTTTCCTCTCCTAGGCATCGCCTTTATTTCCCTGGTTGGTGACAGCATCTCCAAAGACCTCACCTTAGGCTTCTTCTATCTCTGCGCTCTTCCCTCCACGGTTTCTTCCTCTGTTGCTATGACGGCAGCTGCACGCGGCAATGTTGCTGTTGCGGTATTTAATGCTACGATTTCAAGCCTGATTGGCATATTCCTCACTCCGTTCTGGATGAGCTTATTGATGCATAATACAGCCCAACATCTAGAATTGGGCGAGGTGATTCTGGATTTGTGTAAATGGATGATACTCCCATTGCTGATCGGCCAAGCCTTACGCCCGTTGATCGGCACATTTGCCATGCAGCATAAGAAGTGTATCAACACAATTGATCGCGGTACGATTCTGCTATTAGTTTACACCTCCTTCTGCGATTCCTTTTTACATCAGGTTTGGACGCAACATAGCATCGGCACCATGCTAAGCATTGGCATTGCAACCGCTGCATTGTTTTTCTTCATCATTACCCTGCTCACTTTGGTCTGCCAATATTACAACATCGCCCCTGAATACCGCGCTGCCATTGTCTTTTGTGGCACCAAGAAAAGCCTGGCAACTGGTGTGCCGATGGCACGGCTGATCTTCGGTTCTGATCCCTCGCTTAGCTTGATATTACTACCTATCATGCTCTATCACCCCCTACAACTCTTGCTTTGCGCACCGCTGGCGAGTTATTGGGCAAAGAAGCAACGAGTTGTGTGATGAGTAGCACTGCCATCTTAATCAGCGTTGTTGCATAGCTGCCTAACCTATTGTCCCTTGTCATCCCGGACGTGATCCGGGATCCACTGTTATGGCAGCGTGGTCAATAAGAATCTCGTTGGAAGCACCAATCTTGGTGGATTCCGGATCACCTCCGGAATGACAAGAAATAGGCTATGCACCGACACCGGCTTAATCGGCGTATGACAAACAATACGCAAGACAGCCTCCAAATAAACATCACATTTTTATACCTCTCCTCCCTCCCACATGGTATAAGAGTATACTATGCTTTTCCACTCAAAACGTTTTCTTATCGGTGCTGTAATCCTCACCCTTGCAGCCCTTATCACAGTGGTGATTATTTTTTGGCCGTATCAACGCACCGCCAAAAACCAATTAACACGTCTGCTAGAATCCTATGGCCTCACCGTTAGCTCTCTCACCTTAGAAAAATTAGAGGGCAATGATGCATTGCTCAGCGATATTGCCATTGGCAATCCGCCTTCCCTCACAGCACAAAAAATCACAGCGCATTATAGCCTGACAGAGATTCTACGCGGCAAAGTGCAAGCGGTTGATATTGCCTCACTGCGTGCTAGAGTCTATAATAAGGACGGCCGCTGGCTTGTGGCAGGGCTGGAGCCACTTTTTCCACACACATCTACTCCAACCACACCCTCACTACCGCTTTCCATGATTAACCTGTTACCGGAACATATTTCCCTCAAAGACAGCGAAATCACCATCGAACATCCACGCGCCACGGTGCAATTACCCCTTAATCTGGATATGACCAATAATGGCACAGCAACGGCTACGCTATTAAGCTCTGGCATCACTATCGATGCTAAACCCTATCATATCAAAAGCGGCATAGTACAAGTCAAAGCCACACTCACCCCCATCAAATGGCATGCTATACTCTCAAGCCCTAATCTCACTATCACAGGCCTGGATACGCCTATTCCACCGCTCACATTATATGCTGAACTCTCCCTCACACCGGAGCAGCTAGAGAGCGATATCGAAATTCGTGATGATAGCCGCGCTTATCTCGCCAATCTCTCGCTCTCCAGCACAGCCATTACGGTTCGTAACGCCCATATCCCTTGGGGCGGCGGGAAGATTGCCTTACAGCCTGTCACCCTGCCTGTTGCGATGGATAAGCCTATTCCCTTAGCTATCGATATGCAAAATGTGGATCTCGCAAGCCTGCTTGGGGCTATCAGCGATGATAAGATTCGAGGCTCTGGCAAAGTCAGTGGCACATTGCCAATTATCTATCACCCCGATGGGCAAATCACCTTACGCGAAGGCGGCGCACATGCACTCAGTGACGGCGTCATTTCTGTGCCACCGGACTTCCTGCCAGGCGATAATGAGCAACTCGCCATTGCGCGTACAACGCTTGAAAATTTCCACTATACTACGTTGCAAATTCGCGTATTATCAGAAGGCGAAGAAGCACGCATCCAGCTTATGCTTGAAGGCAGCAACCCTGATGCGATGGAAGGCAGACCTGTAAAACTGACTGTGAATCTCACTGGTGACATTATGCCGCTCATTCAGCAAAGCATTCTACCAGTCAATGATTTGAAGCAATTACTGACGATAAAGGATACCGATACATTATGAAATATTACTATGCCATCGCGCTAGCATTGCTCCTCAGCGCTTGCTCGCCGAAAATTCAAGTAGAGGCTCCAAGTAAGCCTATTGAAATCAATCTCAACGTTAATATTGAACACAAGATTAAGGTTGAAATTGAAAAAGATGTGAAACAAGCCATTACCAGCAATCCTGATATTTTCTAAGAGGTTATCATGAAGATTTTTGCCCGCATTCTCCTTGCTCTCAGCATCTTAAGCTTAAGCAGCCCCGCCTTCGCGCTAGACCTCAACCAGGCACGCACGCAAGGTATTATTGGCGAGCAACGGGATGGGTATGTAAAAGTACTCAAACCAAGCGCAGATGCACAAGCCCTAGCCAATGAAGTCAATGCCCGCCGTAAGGAAGAATATGCCCGTATTTCTAGGGAAAATGGCCAGGCTGTCAATGTGGTTTCCACCCTCGCCGCCCAACAAATCATCCAAAAGCTGAGCGCTGGTAGCATGTATCAAGATGCAAACGGGGCTTGGGTGAAGAAGTAGTACGTACACCATTTTGGATTTAACCCAGTGCTATTGCATGGCTCCATATATTCTTACTCTATCGTCATCGCGAGCGCAGCGCGGCGATCCAGGGACTACTTAAAGGACAGAGAAAATTGCTTTAGTAGTACGATGGATCCTTGGATCAAGTCCAAGGATGACAAAGCGTACCAGTAAGCAGAAATTTCAAAATGAGTCAGTACCGCAATACGGCATAGAGTGACGCGCTGCATATAATATAGTAAGCGCGTCACTTCTGAGCTATCTCATCTTACAGAAGACGCCCCATTCCTTCAGGCTCACGCAGCGCCAGTTTTAGAGCAGAAGATTCACCAACTGTCTTTTCAGCCGCCTCTCTAAACACCTTTTTCTGATCATCCGTTACTACTGGGCGTTCACCCTTTAACTCCTTATGCCGGAAACGATAATTCTGAATAAACGCATTTTCTAGATAGGCAATCGCAATCTCTGGATTCTTCGCCTTAACAGCATCAAGCAGATACTCTGCATAGATTTTCTGAACACCTGCATCTGCTAATACATACTCTACAATACCTTCAGGCGATGTACGTGCATCAAGCACAACGTTAAGATCATCATCCAAATTCTGGAATGCCGCAACATCATAGCGGAAGCTAGCAAACTCAGAGACAATTTTTGTCTTATTACGTTTGCGATCCCATTGCTCTAAGGCATGTTTCAAATAATTCGCAGCTGGCGTTGGGTCAATAAGCTGCCCTTCTGGCGTTGTTTTTACAATATGCCCCAGCTGTGCAAAATACTCACGCTTTACCGCTGCATCCAACAAAACCTCATTTATAATGATATAAGGCGGCACCACGTTAAGCTCTTCAACTGGCTTCCATACGGTTAACTCTGTAGAAACCGGCTGCCATACGGTTAGCTCTTTCGAGATATTACCCATATCAACGACAGGCTGTTCTTGCACATCAACATCAAAAAATTCCGTATCGGGTTTTGTAAAGTAAGAGCGAAGAGTTCTCGGAGGATTCGCCCTAGACGAACGATATAATGATGTGCTTCTCGCAGGATGACTATCATGCTCATGGCGCTTGGCCACCTCTTTTACACCTCTGCTTACCACTTGGGGAAGTTTTTTTACTCCTGAATACAGTTTCGCTAGCATATATTCTCCTCGATCTACTCAAATTTTTACTATGCGCGCACGCTAGCGAATTCCGCTGAATAATACAATTAAAAATTACACACATAATAAAAAATTCCCTCTGCCTGGCTACCAAGGGTAAACTTGTATCTTGCACTTGAACCCGTTATAGTGAATACTAGATGAGAAATGTCTAACACCAACGTGTTGGAACAGGGTTATTTTTGTATGACACAACCAAATACAGAGCAAAACGCCTCGATGGAGCAAATATTACAGAATATACGTAACGTTATTGCGGGCGAGCTGAGCGCTAAACCTGCTGCTACGTCTACGGAATCCGCCGATATTTTGGAACTCACCGATATGGTGCAAGATGATGGCTCCATTGCCACATTGTCCAAAGATGCCAGCTCTGTGGCCACATTTTCTCAGGAAAGCACAGATAGTGCCGCGGATATTTTAGCCGATATTGATACGGCCCTTGATATCCCTACCGCCACTCCTGCTCCAAAAATTCCAGAACCTGTTGCAGAAAAACCTCAAGCTGTTGAAGAGCCTAAAGTAGAAGCTGCTCCTGCACCTGTTGTTGCACCACCTACAAAAGAAGAAGAACCTATGGATATTGATGCCTTTTTCAATGATGTTGCACCTGCCAAAGCAGCCGAGCCAGAACCGAAAGCTGAGCCTGTAAAAGCACCAGAACCAGCTATCGCCGCACCTGCTCCTACAGAAGACGATCATGCGAAAAAACGCTTAGTATCAGATATGACCGCCAAAGCCTCCACCGAGGCCTTCCGCAGCTTGCTGGCCATGGCACCCAAACACACAGCCGATGGCCCGTCTTTCCGCTCAGGGGTAACATTAGAAGAACTCATCGTCGAAGCCCTAAAACCTGAACTCAGCGCCTGGCTTGAGAAAAATCTGCCAACACTGGTGACACAATTGGTAGAAAAAGAGATCAAAAACCTTTTACCACACGATGACGCGTAATGATCCCCATCATGCGTTTACTCCTTCTTCCCGCTATTGGGTTACTGGCCTTACTTTCCGCTTGCGCGCCGGCTGGGCATGATTTCTGCATCGCCAATGGCCATGAAGAGGACTCAACATCCTATAAACAATGCACCCTTAATTACGGCGCTAATGAAGATCTCTATAAATACTGCCAAGACCGCATGGGCATCACCCAAGAAGGCCCGCAATTAGGCCAATGCTTGCAACAAGCACGTCAATTAAAAGACATGTTTAGCCAAGAGCGTAATTTCTGCCAAGGCCAAGCCAATAACCGCTATGGCGCAGTTCTCAGCCAAGGGCGCAAAGAAAAACAACCTACCCTGCATCCTGATGGTGTTGTGACATTAGATGATGTTTCCACACCTGGTATGTATAGTTTAGAAGACCAAATCTTCATCACCAAACCGTATGTAGACCCATGTATGCAAGCCCATGGTTGGGGCCACCCTGATATCTGGCAAAATGGCAAGCAATCAGTGCCACTGCCTTCTATCACCCAAACTTTGACCGCACTCAACACCCAACCGCTCACGGTGGTATTGCCAGTGCATCCGATCAGCAACTTATTCCAAGCCGTCTCCAACGGCAATCAACAAGCTGTGCGTGATTTGACCAGCAGTTTCGGCGGGATTGATGTGAATTCACAGAATTATCAAGGCTATACCGCCTTGCATGTCGCCGCACGCCAAGGAAACTTCTCCATGGTGCAAATGCTAGTGGAAAGCCTGCATGCCAATATCGACATCCGTTCAGCACGTGGCGAAAATGCTATGTCTATGGCTGCGCAAAGCCCGAATCGTGATATCGTGACCTATTTAACCCAATATGTACAACACCAAGAGGCTGAACACCTCCGCCGCGAAGATGAGCGCCGCCGCAAAGAAGATGAACGCCGCCGCCAAAAAGAACTGGATCGTATTCGGAATTCGGTAAAAAGATAGCCCCCATTCCATCTACTCATATCTACGAATAAGACTATTTTGGGTCTTGTTGCACTGTCATTCACCGACTTGATCAGTGAATCCATCCTGAGAATATAGCTTTATTGTTTTAGATGGATACGCCGACCAAGCTGGCGTATGAAAACGGGTATTCGTCATCGCGAGCGACGCGAAGCGATCCAGGGAATACTTAAAGGAAAGAGATGCCCGCCCTGGATTGCCACGTCGCTAGTGCTCCTCGCAATGACGAAAAAACAATATATAAATAAGACCGCATCCCCCTCAATCCCACATTGAAAAACACTCTTACCTACTATATACTGCAAGCTGGTATTTTATAATTCTCATACAACTAGGTGATTGTGGCCATTCGCTTTCGTTATATTTTGCTACTGATTATACTGTCTTGCATCACAGCATTTTTCTATATTCAGTATAAACAACGCCTCTTACACATGGCGGAACCTTTCACCCTCCCACAGGATAGTTTCTCTGGCAACTATCTCGCCGGCTATATTGCCAGCAAAGACGGCCAATGGGATGATGCGGCAGACCGTTTCACTGAAGCGCTCAAACAGCAACCGACAGAACATCTCCTAGAGCGCACCTATTCGCTGTTATTGCTCTCCGGCAATGTCGATAAAGCCGTCGCATTAGCTGAAAAACGCACCACCGAAAAAACACCCAATCATATGACCGTCTGGCTGCGTGCGCTGGCTGCTTTTAAAGAAGGCCATTATGACCAAAGCGCCCAGCTTTGGCAAAGCATGTTGGATGAAAAATCCACCAATAGCACAACCGATATTAACGCTGTTTTAGTACCGTTTTTGGTTGTATGGAGCGATGTTGGCAATAAAGAATATGACAAAGCCCTCGCCTATCTCGCCCAGCTTGAAAACGACGAAAACCGCGCCTTCATCAATTTCCACCGCGCCTTGCTCTATGACGTAGCCGGTCAAAAAGCGGAAGCTGAGAAAGCCTATGAAGCTAGCCTTGCTAGTGATGTGCAACCGTATCATTTTGTGAAAGCAGCAGCCAGTTTCTACGTGCGCAATCAGCAAAATGATAAGGCTAAAGCGCTCTATGAACAATATGCACGTCAAGATATTGGCACGAATTTATTCAACCCTGATATTGACCAACTCGCCGAGAATATCGCCCCAGAATACCCGCAACCCGCCAGCAAAGATGGCTTAGCTGAAGTGATCCTAGAAGGTGTGCGCATTGCCTATCAGAACAACTTTTATGACGAAGCTTTGGCATATCTGCATATCGTCCATTACCTCTACCCACAACAGCCGGAAAGCCTGATGTTGCTTGCTTCTGATTACGAAGATAAGAAAGATTATGCGAGTGCGAATGCCTTATATTCCCATATCAAACCACAATCCTATTTCTATTACCGCAGCCAAATCCGCACTGCACGTAACCTGTACTTGCTGGGCAAGAAAAATGAAGGCGAGGATCTGCTGCGTAATTTAGGCAAAGAATCACCAAAACGTTACGACGCCTTGCTCACCCTTGCGGATCTACTGCGTGGCGATAAGAAATTCCTCAAAGCTGCAAAGCTTTACACCGAAGCTATTGAACGCATCGGCACACTTAACTCCAAACAATGGTATATTCTATATGCCAAAGGCATTTGTGAGGATCAAGCAGGCCATTGGGATGAGGCAGAGAAATCACTACAACAAGGCCTAGACCTCTTCCCGAACCAACCGGACATTCTCAATTATCTGGGCTATAGCTGGTTATTGCAGAAAAAGCATATCCAAAAAGCCAAAGATATGATCGAAAAAGCCCTGACCCTGCGCCCTAACGATGCGCAGATTATGGATAGTATGGGCTGGGCGTTATTCCATCTCGGCGATTATAAAGAAGCCGTGCGTTATCTGGAAGGCGCATTAGAAATCCTGCCGGGTGACCCTGTCTTGAACGATCATTTAGGTGATATTTACTGGCAATTAGGCCGCCGTAACGAAGCCCGCTTCCAATGGAAACGCGCCCTGAAAATGAAGCCTGAGGAAGATGAAATCCCGCTCATTGAACGCAAGTTAAAAGAAGGGTTAACCGAAATACCTGCCGCAAAATGATCCTCTCTGCGCTTGCACCTGCGAAGGTGAATTTATATTTGCATATCACAGGCAAGCGCGCAGATGGCTACCATTTGCTGGAAAGCCTGGTTGCCTTCACCGATATCGGCGACAGAATCACCCTCTCCCCTGCACCAGAGCTCAGTCTGACTGTGAGTGGCACATTTGGCCATTTAGTGCCGAATGACAGCAACAATATTCTCCTCAAAACCGCTCAGCGTTTAGCTATGGCATGGGATATGCCAACGGGTTTGCATATCGATCTCGAAAAAAATATCCCCGTCGGCGCCGGCCTAGGCGGCGGGTCAGCCGATGCCGCGGCCTTGATGAAACTGCTCTGCCACTATTGGCATAAACATGTCACCGCCACTGAACTCGCACAACTCGGCCTACCGCTTGGCGCGGATATTCCTATCATGCTTGAACAAAAACCTGCTTTTATGAGCGGTATCGGCGACATCATTCACCCGTTTACAGGCCCAGATTTCCAATTTCCTGCGGTGATTATCTACCCGCATATTGCAGTATCCACTATTGAGGTTTATAAGCGCAGCGTTCCGTCTTTCCGTGCGCCAGAATATCATCAAGGACGCCCAACACTAACTGATAACCTTTTACCTTGGCTCATAGCACGCCATAACGACCTCGAACACCCCGCCCGCCATATCGCCCCTGCCATCCCTGGCATAATAGATGCACTCCGCCATCAAGACGGCTGCCAGCTAGCGCGCATGTCTGGCAGCGGATCAGCCTGTTTTGGGATTTTTGCATCAGAGGCAAAGGCTCAGAATGCCGTTACCACATTGCAGCAACACTTCCCGGATGCGTGGATACGCTATACTCGGATTGGTAGTGTTTCTAGCCGTAACGCATAAGCACGACACTGACGAATATATACCGTGTCATTCACCGACTTGCTCGGCGTTGTCGCCTGTCTCTCTTTTGTCATTCCGGGCTTGACCCGGAATCCACCATGACTGGCGCTTCCAGATTTAATTCTTATAAATCACGCTGCCATAACAGTGGATCCCGGATCACGTCCGGGATGACATATATCTTTACGTTAGCGAGCCATGGAAAAACGTAGACTTGCCCGGTAAATCCATCCTCATAATAAAGCTATTTCACCAACGGATGATGCGTAAATACCAGTTTCTTTTTATCATCATCCATCACATGTGTATAAATCTGCGTCGTGTTAATGCTGGAATGTCCCAGCAATTCCTGCACTAGCCGCAAATCCGCACCATGGCGCAGTAAATGTGTCGCAAATGAATGGCGCAGCACATGCGGAGAAATGTCGGTATGTTTAAGGCCTGCATGTATGGCCAGCTCTTTAAGCAATACCGCAAAACGCTGACGGCTCATCGCCACTAACGCTCCATTCTTTGCACGGGTAGGAAAAAGCCAATCGGATTTCTCCTTCTCTTTGAGCAGCTTACCCCGCTGCTCCAAATAGGCCACGAGACTCACCACCGCTGCCTGGTTAAGCGGTACCATGCGTTCTTTACTGCCCTTACCTTTTATAAGTAAAAACGGCTTAATCTCTGGTATCTGACCTTGAATATGGCTAAGTTTAAGCGTCATTAATTCAGTCACCCGCATACCGGAAGCATATAATATCTCCAGCAACGCCGCCAATCGCAAGCCTTTTACTGTTTTATCCTGCTGCGCTGCCGTCAATAATGCCATGACATCTTGTTCACTTAACACATGCGGAAGACTGGAGATAGATTTAGGGTTATCAATAGCATAACACGGATTATCCTCACGAACCCCATCGGTGACGAGAAACAGATAAAATTGCTTAAGCGAGCTTAACCGCCGTGCGCTTGTACGCGTTGAAAAGCCTGCATCAACCAGGCTTTTTAAGTAATCCTTTATAGGATCACTGCCCGCCTTCTCCAGGTCTGTTTGGCATCGCAACCGCAAGAACTGCTCCGCATCCTGCAAATCACGCTGATAGGCCTCCAGCGTATTACGCGATGCGGCACGTTCAGCAGACATCATCTCCAAAAATGCTTCAATCCAGCGGGATGTAGCGGGCATAATCGATTCTCCTGGTAGCACTATACCATGGAATGAGATAAGGAGCTAGAGAGCCAACCCCTTCTCTTTTCCCTTCCACTTATCCCCCATTAATTCAACTCAAAGTTAAATTAAACATCGAATAATAATATATATAGTTACATTTTTCTCTTATAGATTCTTATTTTTGCTGAAAATATTAATTATAGATTAAAAATAGTTATTTTTATAATAGTAATTCTCCCGTTCTTAGTGTATATATAAACCAATGCCTGACATCTATCCCCTCAGTGTCAGGCAGACCTTTGCAGTGAGAGTCGCCATGCATAAGAAAAGCACTCCTCAACCCACCTATCCTTATAATGTGACAATGCGCGAAGTAGAACGCTCGTCCGAGTGGCTGCAAGAAGAATACCGCCGTGACGATGAAACCTTCCACCGCAGCGACCGCTCCGAAGTCCGCGAATGCCGCTTTCCTCTTCATTGCTCCGATGGCACGAAAGATGCTGATATATTAGAAAAATATCAAGCGTTGTTGCATAGGGAATAACGATAACTATAATACAGTGTCATATGCTGATCAAGTCGGTGTTGTTGCCCGCCTGTCGGTACTGACTCATTTTGTAATAATTGTTGTCATTCTTGGACTTGATCCAAGAATCCATCCAAAACATAAAGCCCTTATAAGCACTATTATTGCTCTATTATTACGATGGATCCTTGGATCAAGTCCAAGGATGACAAAGCTTGAAAAACAAACAAAATTTCAAAATGAGTCAGCACCCGCCTGTCTCACCTATTGACAATTGTCATCCCGGACTTGATCCGGGATCCATTGTGATGGTGGCGTGATCTATAAGAATGCAGCTCTTAGCGCCAGTCTTGGTGGATTCCGGGTCAAGCCCGGAATGACAAGATAAAAAACCAAGCAACAACACTAGCTTGATCGGCGTATGACAAGCTTTTTCGTCATCATGAGCGTAGCGTGGCGACTTGCTCTGCCAAAGCCCTTTAGAGCGTAGGAGTATCCATGCATCCTGCATAAAGGATAGAAGAGAATCCTACACATGAACTGCCACGTCGCTAACGCTCCTCGCAGTGACGGTGGCTAAGCAACAATGCCGATCAAGTCCAAGGATGACAAAGGAGAAAAGATCGGGTAGAAATAGAGAGAAATTAGGTTAAATGGCTACACACCAGCACATGGATTTATTTACCTCCGAAGCAACATTAGAACAGAACAAACCACTCGCCGAACGTGTGCGTCCGCGGGGGTTTGATGCTGTGGTTGGGCAAGAGCATTTGCTAGGGCCTGAAGGTACGCTGACGCGTATGCTGCATACAGCCCATCTGCCCAGCCTCATCTTCTGGGGCCCACCAGGTTGTGGAAAAACGACTTTGGCGAAAATCATTGCTGAGAAAGCAGGTGTGCATTACGAATGGCTCTCTGCCGTCAATAGTGGCGCAGCGGATTTACGGCAGGTGTTTCTGCACGCCGAGAAACGCATGGCACATGGCGAGAAAACCTTGCTCATCGTCGATGAAATACACCGCTTCAACCGCAGCCAGCAGGACCTCTTCCTGCCTTATGTGGAAAACGGCACCATTATTCTGATTGGTGCGACGACTGAAAATCCCTCATTTGAACTTAACGCCGCGTTGCTTTCACGCTGTAAAGTGGTCGTCCTCAACCGCCTAGAAACACCGGCACTGAAGCAGATCATCACCCGTGCGGAAGCACATTACCAACAGTCACTCCCACTCACCGATGACGCCCGCGATGCGCTTGCTGCGATGGCCGATGGTGACGGGCGTTATTTGCTTGGCATGTGCGAAGAATTATTCACCCTACCTGCCGAACCTTTGCTTGATACAAATGCATTAGTAACAACCTTGCATAAGCGCTTGCCCGTCTATGATAAACATCAAGACAGCCATTATAACCTCATCAGCGCCCTGCATAAATCTTTGCGTGGGTCAGATGTTGATGCCGCACTCTATTGGTTTGCGCGTATGCTCGATGGCGGAGAAGAACCACTCTATATCGCCCGCCGCTTAGTGCGCTTTGCTGTAGAAGATATCGGCCTTGCCGATCCAGAAGCTGTGCATCAAGCACTCGCTGCCAAAGAAACCTATGACTTTTTAGGCTCCCCTGAAGGTGAACTAGCGCTTGCGCAAGCGGTCGTCTATCTAGCCACAGCGCCTAAATCCAATGCCGTCTACACTGCCTATAAAGCCTCGCGCAGCAGCGCTAAACAGCATGGATCACTGATGCCGCCGAAACATATTTTAAATGCCCCAACTAAAATGATGAAGGAACAGGGCTACGGCAAAGGCTATAATTACGATCACGATACAACGGACGGTTTTTCCGGCCAAAATTATTTCCCCGATGACATGCCACGCGAATCCTACTATAACCCTGTAGAACGTGGATTTGAGCGTGAGGTGATTAAACGCTTAGACTACTGGAACAAACTCCGCGCACGGAAAGGGCAAGAATCATGATGCTATTATGGGTAGCCGCTGGTGGCGCGATTGGGGCGATGTGCCGGTATCTGATGATGTCCGCCTTCACTCCTGCCAACTTTCCCTATGCCACACTCAGCGTCAACACGCTGGGCGGTTTTGTGATGGGTGTGCTGGTAGTGCTATTTACCCGTATCCTTCCTGTGCCTTTAGTGGTACAAAGCTTCTTAACCGTAGGCATATTAGGTGGGTTTACAACATTTTCCACCTTCTCACTCGATATGATGCGACTGCTAGAGCGCGGAGAAATTCTCTCTGCATTACTCTATGCCCTCGCTTCTGTGATAGGCTCTGTAGTAGCATTATGGGGCGGTATGGTTTTAACACGATGGTTGGCATAGTATGGCTGATTATCAATACAGGAATGCAGCTGTTATCCTATGTTGTCATTCGCCGACTTGATCGGCGAATCCATCCTAAGATAATGAAGCTATAATTATAGCGATGGACACGCCGATCAAGTCGGCGTGTGACAATACGAAGAAATGAGAAACTAAGTATATGGCAGATTTATTTTATATCAAAGTAACCGAAAAAGACGCAGATATACGCCTGGATCGCTGGTTCCAACGGCACTATCCAACCATTTCGCAATCCCTTTTGCAAAAGCACTTACGCAAAGGTTTTATCCGTGTGGATGATAAAAAAGCTACGGCTGGTCAGCATCTAGAAATTGACCAAAAAGTGCGTATTCATCCGATCGTATTTGATGAAGCTAAATCCATCAGCGCCCTTGCACCCATGGATATCCGCCCGAAGAAAGCATTGTTCAGCGAAGAAGAAATCGCCGCATTACATAATACCATCCTCTATAAAGACGACAACGTCATCGCCATCAATAAACCCGCGGGACTTGCGGTGCAAGGTGGCAGCGGCATTAAACGCAGCCTGGATGATGCGCTGGAATATTTCCGCTTTGAGAGCGATGAGCGCCCGAAACTTGTCCATCGTTTAGATAAAGATACCAGCGGGGTATTACTCCTCGCACGCCATGCCAAAGCCGCCACAGAGCTCACGCAATATTTCAAACATAAAAGCGTGCGTAAAATTTACTGGGCAATTCTGGTCGGCGTGCCGCAACCGCTTGAAGGCAAAATCAATGTGCCTTTGCAAAAAGTCACGAATGATGCAGGGTTAGAAAAAGTATCTCCCGAAGCCGATGATGGGCAATTTGCACTTACCTATTACAAAGTCGTTGATAGCGCCGCCAAAACCCTCTCCTGGGTAGCATTTATGCCTGTCACAGGCCGCACTCACCAATTACGCGTCCACGCCCTGGCTTTAGGCTGTCCTATCCTGGGTGATGGTAAATATGGTGGCAAAAAAGCCTTTATTGAAGGGCTTGGCGGTTTCTTGCATCTTCATGCTAGAGAGTTGATATTACCCAATTTTTATGGTAAAAAGATACATATAAAAGCCGAATTAGACGAGGCTATGCAGCGCACTTGGGATACATTTGGGTTTGAAAAAGCCTCCGGCCAGTTCGCGTCTAACGCGTTGCTTAGCAACGAATAAAGTATAGTTTTGGGAATTATTGTAAACCAAATATTAACCTCTTATCTCTACACTTGTATTATGGGATAGTAGATCATTGCGTTATCATACCGTATAAAGAGATGATAATTGCATGTATCTACTGTAAGTGAAAAAGAACCCCATTGAATGCCGAAGTATCGTGCAAAATAAATGCAAAATACTTCCCATATATTCAATAGGGTTCTTGTGTTTTTGGCCAGGTTTTAGTAACCTATTCATCAACACATAAAAGAGAGGATGTGAATTGTGTTTTTTATGCTTGATCTCAGGATTTTTTAAGCATAAAAAAAACACATAATGCGAACGAAAGGGTGAGGGATGAAGCGTTTTATTATCAGGGTGCAGCAAGGGGTAATCATATCCCTACTCGGCGCAGCAATGTTAGTCTCCGTGCAACATAAAGCGCAAGCTGCCGTTTCGCCTAATATTTTCGATCAATCGAAATATGCGATGCTTGTTGTAGACGCCTCAAATGGCACCGTGCTTTATCAGCAAAATGCCGGTAAACCTCGTTACCCAGCTTCACTGACCAAATTGATGACCCTCTATCTCACCTTCGATGCGCTGGATCGTGGCCGTTTGCGTTTGAATCAGAACATCACTATCTCTAAACACGCAGCTTCCCAGCCACCAAGCAAATTAGGCTTACGCCCAGGCCAAACCATTAGCGTGCAAGATGCAATTTTAGCATTGATCGTAAAATCTTCTAACGATATCGCAGCAGCTCTGGCTGAAGCTATTGGTGGTTCTGAAAGCAATTTCGGCACATTGATGACACAAAAAGCACGTCAGCTTGGCATGTATCATTCTACGTTCGTGAATGCCTCCGGCCTGCCTGACACACGCCAAAAAACCACGGCTTATGATATGACCC
Source organism: uncultured Rickettsiales bacterium (assembly GCA_964574415.1). Taxonomy (GTDB): domain Bacteria; phylum Pseudomonadota; class Alphaproteobacteria; order Rickettsiales; family CAZNNM01; genus CAZNNM01. Next base: position 74,052 of record CAZNNM010000006.1, read on the forward strand.
GCCTGGCTATGGCGCTCTATCGTAACCACCGTAAATACTACCCGCTCTTCTCTCGCACACAGCATAACTACAAAGGCATGCATATCGCGACACATAACCGTGTACTGAAAGCCTATCGCGGTGCGGATGGTTTGAAGACAGGTTATATCAATGCATCAGGCTTTAACTTGGTGACTTCTGCTGAGCGTAACGGCAAGCGTTTGATTGGTGTTGTACTGGGTGGCAATAATGCTGCCAATCGCGATAACCACATGATGGATATGCTCAATAAAGGTTTCGCACAATTAGGCATTGGCAATTCAACAGGCACATATACTGCATCGAATACTCCAGTTCCACAAATGAAGCCAGGCACAGAGCGTCGTAATGAACTGGCAGCAGCAGAAGTGCGCGAAGCTGTACCTGCACCTGCGGTCGCAGCCCCTGCTCCTGTAGCATCCACTTCTGTAGCCGTTGCTTCTGCATCTGGCATATTGCAAGTGCCTGTGCGTAAAGTAGCCGTTTCTAAAGCCATTGCGCAACATCAGCCTGTTCCGGCGGTGCGGCCAACGGTAGGTTTGCAATTATCGGATTCTTCTATACCATCTCCGACACGTAAACCTTACACGAATTATTAATCGTGCAAAAAGCCCCAGCATTTGCTTGGGGCTTTTTTACAGAGGGATTTTTACTCCCCTCTTCTACTTCTTTAAGCAAGAGCCTAATTTGGCTGATGTGGCTCTCTAGACTTCCAAATTTTACAGATTGAGACTTGACATACGGCGGGATTAGCCCTATATCCTTTGCTCTAGAGCTTTTAGGCATTTATACGCCAAGTTCTAATCTCTATTGTGGCTGAGTAGCTCAGTGGTAGAGCAGGGGAATCATAATCCCTTGGTCGGGAGTTCAAATCTCTCCTCAGCCACCATTTCCTCGTAAGAGGGAGGTTAGAATTGTGAGACAGATATGTACTATTACTGTAGCTCTCCTCCTCGCGATGTTCATACACACCAGCGCCAGCTATGCTGCGGCCGATTTGAAATGCGTTAAAGGCGTATATCCTTACACCCAATCCGAATACCAAACCCAATTCTTCCAGCAACTCATCCACCGCTTTGGCCCCGAAGATGGCAAAAAAATGCGTAAATGGATCGATAATGAGCGCTATGAAGGCTTTATCTACTCCATCGCCCGCATTTGTTATCTCGATAAAGGCATCTATCTCGTATGGGATGGCAATGCGGCCAATAACGTTAAAGGCCTCTATTCCCTGGATATAGACCATTACAAAGACTCCAGCGCCTATACCAAATTGCTCAGCGGTTTCGTGGTGATTTTGCAGATTTTCCCGGATGCTGGCGGGCATTTCCACATTCTCACCGAAGTAAGCGTCACACCGCGCAAAGGCGTGCTCTCCAAAGACTATAATATCATCAGCATCGACGCCATGCGCGGCAATAGCGATTTCACCGAAACCCTGCCCCTACTCTCTATCGAAGAAGATACCGTACTTAACGGCTGCGGCGATATGGCCTTACAGATTGAAAAAACAGCCGAAAAACTGCGCTATGAGATTATTGACGTCAATGGTGATGGCCATAAGGATGTCAGGCTTACCGGCACTCTCATAGAATGCAAAAAACATATTCAAAGCCCAATAAAACTCACCTTCTATGCCACCAAGCAGGGGTTCCAAGCCGCTAAAGAATAACCGATATTGCCCATTGACAGCCACCACCACCCATATCGCCCTCTAAACCTTTGCGTGTATTATCTATCATAGTTACCGCGAATAACTCTCATTCGTAAAGTTATCAGAAACATCCTATCCAATCACCCCCAAATCACCATCAAGATAAAGCTTAGTATACAAGAGCCTTTGCCAAATACAGCTCATCTTTATTGGAAATTTATAACCGTTCCGCATTTTCTATACGAGAAATAGATAACCGGGTTATATTTCTCATAAAAGTTGTATAGAACGCACGTTTATTGTTGACACCACAGGTTTGAGATGCGAAGCTGTTTTTCACGTGCGTATTTATACGCATAAATTATCAATTTTCCTACAAGGAGTCCCTACGATGGCAACTGGTGTTGTAAAATGGTTTAACCCTACAAAATCTTACGGCTTTATTCAGCCAGATGATGGCTCAAAAGACGTATTCGTTCACATCTCTGCTGTCGAAAAAGCGGGCCTGAAAGTGCTGACCGAAGGTCAACGTTTAGAATACGAAATTGCTAACAGCCGTGGTCGCGATGCTGCGACTAACCTGAAGCTGCTCTCTGAAGCTGCGTAAGCAATTATAAGAAGATTCACGCTAACTGGCGGTTTTGCTGGGCAGCGTGGATCTTTTTTTGTAGATCACTTTTGATCTCCTCCATAAAATCCCTCCCTTGTAATGTTGCTTCTAACATATCCTGCCGCAATTGATAGGCTGGCGTGTTTTGCAGTGCCTTTTTCTTCTCTTCCGCCGAAACAAGCGCTCGCATAAGCCCATCATAACGCTCACTGAGCCCCAGCAACTCATCATGCCGTTCTTCCTGTGCTTTAGGATATAAATGCTCTAATACAGTCAGCGTTGCAATATCGCTTTGCTGATAGGCCTGGGCCGCCAGCGCAAAGAAATAGTTATCCTCAAGCGGCACGCTCGCCGTATCAGGGTGATGGCGCTTCATCAGGCGGTGATAGAGTTTTTTGGCATCTCCTGCTGAAAGGGCAACCGAATCACCCTCCACCTGCTCCACCTCACGCATCGCTTCCGGCTGCAAAGCAGCCAGAGCCTCACAAAGTGGGCCAATTTCTTGTGTATAATCCGCAAGGAAATTCTCAAGATTGCGCTGTAATACAGCAATCTCCTCAAGCTGGACGGTCAGCTCGGCATAGAGGCATTTAGTTTCTTCTATCAAATCCGCAAGCTGCATCATCCCCTCGTTATGCATATGCCGTGATTCTAACGATAGACATGCCATGTTTGCTACTCATGGACTATGCCAAGAATAGCAAACATAAACACTCTATTACTACGCCATATACTTAGGCAAAACACCTTCATTTAACTGGCGCAATTCAGCGATATTCACACGCTCCGCCCCTAACACCAGCGCATCACCACCGGTTTGGCCGATCTTCTGCGCAGGAACACCCACAGCAGCAGCCTCTTTCAACACCGCATCTGCTTGCGCAGCAGGCACACTAACCACATAACGCGCCTGATCTTCACCATACCAGAATGCATGCGAAGGCACATCAGCTGGCGCTGCGTTAAGCGTTGCGCCGATACTGTGTTTCAGCGTCATCTCCGCCACCGCAACTGCTAAACCACCATCAGAAATATCATGGCAGGCACTCACGTGTTTCAGCGCAATCAACCCACGCACAAAATCCCCATGCTTACGCTCAGTTGCGAGGTCTACCGCAGGCGGTGTACCGTCTTCGCGGTTTAGCAATTCGCGTAAATAGAGCGATGAGCCTAGATGACCTTGGGTCTTACCGATCACAATAATCGCCTCACCTGCTGCCTTGAAGCTATTGCCAACCGCCAGGTTCACGTCTTTGAGTACCCCTACCCCACCAATCGATGGCGTTGGCTGAATGCCCGAACCGTTGGTTTCATTGTAAAGCGATACGTTACCTGACACCACCGGATAATCCAGCGCCTTGCACGCCTCAGCCATACCTTCCAAACACCCAACCAATTGTCCCATAATTTCAGGACGTTGTGGGTTACCGAAGTTGAGGCAGTTGGTGATTGCAAGCGGCGTCGCACCGGTTGCGGTAATATTCCGCCAGCTCTCCGCCACCGCCTGCTTGCCACCCTCGATTGGGTTTGCGAAACAATAGCGCGGTGTGCAGTCAGAGGTCATTGCGAGAGCTTTGTTAGTGCCATGGATACGCACCAGCGCAGCATCGCCACCTGGGCCTGCTACGGTGTCGTTCATCACCATGCTGTCATATTGTTCCCAAATCCAGCGTTTGCTGCACAGATCGGAGGTCGATAGCAATTTCTTCAGCGCATCAATATCACTCACTGGTGCTTTCACACTAGCAGCTTCCACCACAGGACGCGCAGGGGTTGGTACCCATGGGCGGTCATAGACTGGCGCTTCGTCTGAAAGTGGGGCTACTGGCAGTTCTGCCACGGTTTGGCCATGCATTTTGAGGATCATTTTACCCGTATCGGTTACTTTCCCGATCACTGCGAAATCCAGTTCCCATTTCTCGAAAATACGGCGCGCTTCTGCCTCTTTCTCTGGCTTAATCACCATGAGCATACGCTCTTGACTTTCCGACAGCATAATCTCATACGGTGTCATACCTTTTTCGCGCATTGGAACGGTTTCCAGCTGCAACTCGATACCTGTACCGCCTTTATTAGCCATTTCGAGCGATGAGCAGGTTAGGCCAGCCGCACCCATATCTTGGATCGACAGAATCGCATCAGTTGCCATTAATTCCAGGCATGCTTCGATGAGCAATTTCTCAGTGAACGGGTCGCCCACTTGGACGGTTGGACGTTTTTCCTCCGAATCATCATCAAACTCCGCCGAGGCCATGGTCGCACCATGGATACCGTCACGGCCGGTTTTCGAGCCTACATACACAATCGGGCTGCCGACAGAAGTTGCCGCTGAATAGAACACCTTATCCGCATCAGCAACACCCACATTCATGGCATTCACCAGAATATTGCCGTTATAGGATGGGTGGAAAATACATTCACCGCCTACGGTTGGCACGCCCACGCAGTTACCATAACCGCCAATCCCAGAGACTACACCCGCCAGCAAATGACGGGTTTTAGGATGATCTAAGCTACCAAAACGCAGCGCATTCAAATTGGCAATCGGACGCGCGCCCATGGTGAACACGTCACGTAGGATACCGCCCACACCCGTTGCAGCCCCTTGATAAGGCTCGATGAACGATGGGTGGTTATGGCTTTCCATTTTGAAGATCGCTACTTGCTTATCGCCAATATCAATCACCCCCGCATTTTCCCCAGGGCCGCACACAACCCATGGCGCTTTGGTTGGCAGTTTGCTCAAATGCTTACGGGTGGATTTATACGAGCAATGCTCACTCCACATCACAGAGAAAATGCCCAGCTCAGTCAGATTCGGCTCACGCCCTAAAATGGCGAGCACACGCTCATATTCTTCCGGCGTAAATCCATGCTCAGCCACGATTTGTGGGGTGATGGTGATGTTATTGGGTTGAGTTTGTGCTTTCATGGTATCAATCTTCTTGTCTTAGTTTTTCTTACACCGTCATCGCGAGCCAAAGGCGTGGCGATCCAGAGCGGATTTCGCGATTCTTTAAGTAGGCCCTGGATTGCTTCGCTTACGCTCGCAATGACGAGGTATAATTACAGCGCAGCCACCAGCGTATCAAATAACACCTTACCATCCACACCACCGGTGAGCGGATCCGCATGGCGTTCAGGATGTGGCATCATGCCAAGAACGTTTTTCTTAGCGTTAAATACACCGGCGATATTAGAGCGCGAACCGTTTGGATTGGTTGCATCGCTCACATTGCCTTCAGCATCCGCATAGCGGAATGCCACTTGACCATTATCTTCCAGGCTTTTGAGCGTTGCATCATCCACGTAGTAATTACCATCATGATGCGCCACTGGCACATTGATCACTTGCTGAGACTTATAACCTTTGGTGAATGACGTATCAGCGTTAGCCACCTTTAAATTGACGGGTTTGCAGATGAATTTAAGATGCTTATTGCGCATCAGCACACCTGGCAGCAAGCCAGCTTCGGTTAGCACTTGGAAACCATTGCAGACACCAAGCACATGCACACCTTTATTCGCAGCTTTCACCACTTCTTGCATGATGGGTGAACGGGCAGCCATGGCGCCGCTGCGCAGGTAATCTCCATAAGAGAATCCACCTGGAACAGCAATCAGATCAACATCCGGCAGGCTGCTATCCGCATGCCAGACTTTAGCTGGCTCTTTTCCTGTGCTATTACGCAAGGCAGTGATCATATCACGATCACAATTGGAACCAGGGAAAATAATAACGGCGGCTTTCATGGGCTATTCCAACTCCACGCGGTAGTTTTCAATCACAGTGTTCGCCAGCAATTTTTCGCACATGGCTTTGAGAGATTCTTCAGCTTTAGCTTTATCAGTCTCTTTCAGAGCCACTTCGATAAACTTGCCTTGGCGCACATTTTCCACGCCAGAGAAGCCTAAATGGCCTAAAGCACCTTCAATCGCTTTTCCTTGTGGGTCTAACACCCCGTTTTTCAGTGTAACGTAAATCTTCGCTTTCATTATTTGCCTTTCGGGTCTTTCTTCTTTCTAGGAGCTGCCGTTTTCGCTTTGGCAGGCTTTTTGGTCGCTGGCTTAGGATCCAGCTCGTAGACTACCTCATCTTCTGATGTCAGATTGTCTACAAACACACCCAAACGCTTCGCAACCTCTTGATAAGCCTCAGCTACATTGCCTAAATCGCGGCGGAAACGGTCTTTATCCATCTTTTTCTGGGTTTTAATATCCCACAGACGGCAAGAATCCGGGCTGATTTCATCGGCTAGGATAATGCCCATATAATCTTCCTGGTAATAACGGCCAAACTCCAGCTTGAAATCCACCAGAGTAATACCAATCCCCAGGAACAAACCTCGCAGGAAGTCATTGATACGGAAGGATAATAATTTAATTTCTTCCACTTCATATTGATCTGCCCAGTAGAAGGCATAAATATGCTCTTCGCTAATCAGCGGATCGCCGAGCGCATCGTTCTTATAGCAGAACTCGATAATCGGATGTGGCAGAGGCATCCCCTCTTCCAAGCCGAAACGCGTACACAGGCTGCCTGCGGCTACGTTACGGATGATAACTTCCAGTGGAACAATCTCCACCTCACGCACCAATTGCTCACGCATATTGAGGGTACGGATGAAATGGGTTGGAATCCCTATTTCTCCTAGCTGAGTCATAATATACTCAGAAATCCGGTTGTTTAACACCCCCTTACCTGCAATCGTACCCTTTTTCTGGTTATTGAAAGCAGTGGCATCGTCTTTAAAATGCTGAATTAAAGTACCTGGCTCAGGCCCTTCAAACAGAATTTTTGCTTTACCTTCATAGAGTTGCTTCCGGCGAGGAGGAGAAACCATAATTTTTTTACCAAAATTTAATCTTGTATTTGTAAGCTTGAACAATGTCCGAATTGGGCATGGCATAGTATTTTTAATTATACAGCTGATATGGAATTTTGGGGTAAAATATGCTACACTGCACAATACCGCAAACGCCCGTTTCAGGGGTAAAAAGAAATACTATGAACAGCTATAAACTAATCAGAGTGTTAGTGCAATACTCAAATGACGACAATACGGGTACGGGAAAGGACTAAAAAACATGACAATGTTTGACAAACGCGAACAGGCTTATGAGGCTAAATTCGCGCATGACGAGGAAGTTCAATTCAAAATCAACGCACGCCGTAATAAACTCCTAGGCCTTTGGGCAGCTCACCATCTCCGTTTTGAGGGGGATAAAGCAGAGGTTTACGCACGTGACTTTATGGAGACCAACATCAATCATCATAACGAACAAACGCTTATCGGCCGAATCCTGATGGATTTAGAAGCCGCCGGCATTCGCATGGCAAAAAGCATTGTTGAAGATGAGCTGTTCCGTTGCACCGACACCGCCCAAAATGAAATCCTACGCGGCGCAAGCTAGCGTTTTCTCTATCGTGGTTGATAGTAAAAGGGGCCTTTAAGGCTCCTTTTTATTGGTGTTTTTTATTCCCTTGTCATTCTGGGCTTGACCCGGAATCCACCAAGAATGGTGCTTCCACATTCAATGCTTATAAATCACGCCGCCATAACAGTGGACCCTGAATCAAGTTCAGGATGACAATAATACACTATAAGGCCCATTCCGGTAACTTCAGGCTAAGCCGCACCTCACCCGCCACAATCTCTCCCTCACCTGCCGCTGCCAGATCATCCACGCGGATAAGCGCCAGACCCTTTTGCTTAAAGGAAGATCGCATTTCGCCAATTTTTTTGCCATTGACCAGAATATCCGTCTCTTCCTCCGGCACATCCTGATCACCTATGACAGCATAAATCCGCTTGCGCAATGTACCACGATGTTTGGTGCGCGCGGTCACTTCTTGGCCGACATAGCAGCCTTTTTCAAAATCAATGGCATGGAGAGTATCTAAGCCATAATCGAGTGGGAACGCATGTTCTGGCAGCATATCCTTACCACCCACCGGAATCGCAAGCCCACAGCGCCGTTCTTCATACATCTCATAAGGCGACCATTCCGCATTAAAGCTCACCGGCACAATCTCACGCTTGCCCATGGCTGGATAGCGCGGATCGGTGTAGCCATTGGGCAAATCATCACCCGCAATCACGGTATAATCCGGGCTTAATTCCAGTGTCACTTTTGAGCGAAGCCGATACATACGCAAACGCGCAAACAGTTTCTCAGCAATAGCTGCATCCACATCTAACATCACACCATCTTCCTGTTTTACCACAAAGAAATCATAGAGAAACTTCCCTTGCGGTGTCAGCAAACAGGCATAAATAGCCGGCTGTGTGGCCAAATGGCGCATATTATTCGTAATAATACCTTGCAGAAAATGCTCGGTATCATCACCTTTTATCGCAATAAGCGCACGGTCAGACAGATGAACGATCATGTGAATATCCTCGCTGAATGGCTTGCAGAGCCTCACTTAAACGTTTCCCCATGACATCCATTGTAAACTGACTCGCGAGTTTTTGAAAGGCATTATCGCCGAGGCGGCGTGATTCTTGTGGGTTTTGGATGAGCTGTGCCAGCGCTTCTGCCAGCGCAGCAGGATTACCTTTTGGCACGACCAATGCATCTTGACCACGTGTTGCGATTTCTACCGGGCCTTTGCAATCGGTCATCACAATCGGTTTGCCATACATATAGGCTTCCAGCAGCACAATCGGGCAGACATCATCGAGTGATGAGAAGCAGAAAATATCGATGGCATCGAAGAAGTGTTTTTTATCCTTCACCCAACCACAAAAATCGATTTTCTCCGCCACCCCACGCTCTTGCGCTTGTTGTTTGAGTACAGGCGCTAAGTCACCATCACCGGCGAGAATAGCTTTGAAATCAATCTGCTTACTATGCAGTTCAGCCAGCGCATCGATAAAAATCCCGAAACCTTTCTTCTCCACAAACCGCCCAATCGCCCCGATCACCGGCGGGTTGCGCCAGGCAGGTTGCACGGGTGTAAAACCTTTATCCATTTTGATCATGTTAAAGATCTTATGGATAGTGCCAAGCGGCTGGCCAGCGGCGTGATAGCGCTCTTTCATATCTTCATTAATAGCGATCACCGCTTCAAAACCAATCGCACGTTTAATATTATAGCCATGATTCACCGCTACACGTGGGCAGATACCCTTGCCTGCTGTTTTGAGCAATGATATCGCACGATTACCTTGCGCCACTGCAATATCCGGCTTCAACTCACGTAACATCTTGCGCAACCGCCAGCGCGATAGCACATCCCATAGGCCTTTGTTCTCCAGGGTTTTGATGGTAAGCGGTGTCGGCAACGCCTTCAGCATCGGCAAAATCCCCGCCTGCGGATGTACAATGGCAATCACCTCATGGCCTTCTTGCGCCAAAGCTTCACAATAATCCACAAATACTTGCTCCAACCCGCCGAGATTCCGGCTAAACACCACATGAGCAATCCGCATAATTACCTACCTTTGTTATTTGTGCGGTACTATAGAGGATGGGGGATAGGGTGTCTAGGGGGAAGAAGGGGGCAGGATTCGGGATTCAGGATTCAGAGGAGAATATTGTCACACGCCGAATTGATCAGCGAATGACAAGGTATATTTACCGTCATCCCGGACTTGATCCGGGATCCATTGTTATAGCAGCGCTATCTATAAAATTGAGCTACTAGCACCAGTCCTGATGGATTCCGGATCAAGTCCGGAATGACAAAAGTCTCTGAATCCCGAATCCTGCCCATCCCCTTTTCTCTTGAATCCCCTCCCCAAACCCGCTACATTTCTAAGCAATAGTATATTTCCGAGGATTATCTTCATGGCTGCTACTGATTCTACCATTCAACCGATTGCCTTTGGCGAGGCGCTTGGCGAGCGTTATTTGGCGTATGCGCTTTCGACGATTATGTCGCGCTCGCTGCCAGATGTGCGTGATGGCCTCAAGCCCGTACACCGCCGCCTGCTCTATGCCATGATGCAGCTCAAGCTTGATCCGAAATCCGGCTATAAGAAATGTGCGCGTGTAGTGGGGGATGTGATTGGTAAATACCATCCGCATGGCGACGTGGCCGTCTATGAAACGCTGGTGCGCTTAGCGCAGGATTTCTCAGTACGCTATCCGCTGGTCGACGGCCAGGGTAACTTCGGCAGTATCGATGGCGATAACGCAGCGGCGATGCGTTATACCGAATCGCGCCTGACCAAAGTAGCGCTCTATTTAATGCAAGATATTGACGAGGACACCGTCGGCTTCCGCCCTACTTATGATGGTAGCGAAGAAGAACCTATCGTTATGCCATCCAATTTCCCAAACCTGCTGGCCAATGGCTCGGAAGGGATTGCGGTGGGGATGGCAACCTCCATTCCACCTCATAACGTGGCAGAACTCTGCGATGCGTTGCTCTATTTGATTAAACACCCGCAGGCCTCTATTGAAAAACTGATGGAATCCATTCCTGCACCGGATTTCCCAACGGGTGGTGTGCTGGTGGAACCGCGTGAGAGCATTCTCAAAGCCTATGAAACCGGCCGTGGCAGTTTCCGCTTACGTGCGAAATGGGAGAAGGAAGAGTTAAGCCACGGGCTGTATCAGATCGTCATCACTGAAATCCCATATCAGGTACAAAAATCCCGGTTGATTGAGAAAATTGCAGAACTTTATAAGCTTAAGAAACTGGGCTTGCTAGGCAATATTCGTGATGAATCCGCCGAGGAAATTCGCTTGATTTTAGAACCGAAGAGCCGTTCGGTTGATCCGGAAATGCTGATGGAATCGCTGTTTAAAGTCACCGATCTGGAAGTGCGCGTATCACTTAATATGAATGTACTCACCGCCCAATCCGTGCCAGAAGTATTGAACTTACGCCAAGTGCTGCAAGCCTTCCTTGACCACCGCCACGAAGTGGTGCTGCGCCGTTCGCGCTACCGCTTGGGCAAAATTGATCATCGTTTGGAAGTCTTAGCAGGCTTGCTGATTGCGTATCTCAATATCGATGAGGTGATCAAACTGATTCGTGAAGAAGATGAGCCTAAGCCAGTCATGATGAAACGCTGGGGATTGACGGATGTGCAATCCGAAGCGATTCTGAATATGCGGTTGCGTAGTTTGCGCAAGCTTGAGGAAGTCGAAATCCGCAAAGAACATGATAAACTCAGTGCTGATAAAGAAGAGCTACTCAGCATCATTAATGATGATGCCGTATGCTGGAATGTCATCAGCTCAGAAATCAAAGAACTCAAAAAAGAATTCGGCCCAACCACCGATATCGGCAAACGCCGTACACAGCTTTCTGATGCACCAGTAGTATCACAAGTCATCTCCATCGAAGCCTTCATCGAACGTGAGCCAATCACCGTATTCTGCTCACAAAAAGGCTGGATTCGTGCGGTTAAAGGGCATAATATTGATACAGAGAGCGTGAAATACAAAGAAGGCGATGAAGAGCGCTTCACCATCAAAACGCAGACCACCGATAAGCTGGTGCTTCTCTCCAGTGATGGAAAGTTTTATACCATCCTCGCTGATAAAATCCCGAAAGGGAAAGGCTTTGGCGAGCCGCTGCGCCTGTTGATTGATCTCGATAACACCCATGATGTGGTGGATATGTTTGTGCATCAACCAGGCCGGAAAGTATTGCTGGCAGCCTCTAGCGGCAAAGGCTTCATCATTGAAGAAGAAGACCTGATCGCCCAAACCAAAAACGGCAAGCAAGTGCTTAATGTGGCAGAAGGCGATAAGGCAGCATTCTGCCTGCCTGTGGATGGTGATGCGATTGCCATTATCGGCAAGAACCGCAAAATGGTTGTCTACAAAGTCGATGAAATCCCAATGATGAAACGCGGGCAAGGTGTGCTACTACAGCGCTATCAAGCCGGCGGCAGCATTGCCGATATGAAAATCTTCAACCTGGCTGATGGCTTGAGCTGGCAATTAGGTGAGCGTATCCGCACCGAAGCCAATCTTACCGCCTGGCTCGGCAAACGCGGTGGCTCAGGACGTTTACCGCCCGTTGGTTTTCCGCGGACGAATAAGTTTACGGATTAAGGCTTGTCATACGCCAACTTGATCGGTGAATGTCAGTACCATAATATGAGTAAAGGTACTGATTCATTTTGAAATAATTGTTGTCATTCTTGGACTTGATCCAAGAATCCATCTAAAATATATAGCCCTTTTAGGCCGTATTCTTGCATTTATTATACGATGGATCCTTGGATCAAGTCCAAGGATGACAAGGCAAGCCTCGTCATTGCGAGGAGCACTAGCGACGTGGCAATCCAGGACGGGCATCTCTGTCCTTTAAGTATTCACTGGATCGCCACGCTTACGCTCGCGATGACGATTAGTGCTTTGTCATACGCCAACTTGCGTGAGCCCAAGGATGACAAGGCTTGAATTTCAAAATGAGTCAGCACTTAAGTAGAAGAGCATATGCGACTACTCCTCCACCCCCTTCAACGTCTTATACGCCGCAAGCGCTACATTGCGTGCTTTGGCGATATCGACAATCGGGTGCGGATAATCTTTGCCAAGGGCGCAGCCATATTCGCGTAATAACATCGGCGGCATTTCCCACGGCTTATGAATATAATGATCCGGCAGTTTAGCAAGCTCCGGCACCCAATGGCGCACATAGCTGCCATCGGGGTCAAATTTCTCGCCCTGTAATACCGGATTAAAAATACGGAAATACGGCGCTGCATCCGCACCACATCCTGCCACCCATTGCCAGCTTGCTGAATTGCTAGCGCAATCTGCATCCACCAACGTATCCCAAAACCACGCCGCGCCTTTCTGCCATGGGATCAGCAAGGATTTAGTGAGGAAGGAGGCAACCAGCATACGCACACGGTTATGCATCCATCCTGTATGCCATAATTGTCGCATACCTGCATCAATGATCGGATAACCCGTCATCCCACGTTGCCAGGCACGCAATACTTGCTCATCATCACGCCACGGAAATGCTTCAAACTCTGGCCGGAAGGGCTTTTCTGGTAGATTGGGCAAGTGATACAGCAAATGATAGGAAAACTCCCGCCATCCTAACTCACTTAAGAATTTCTCAGCCGGTAATGCACGATGCATCAGCACATGCCAAATCTGCCGTGGGCTGATTTCGCCGAAATGTAAATACGGCGAAAGGCGCGATGTGTGATCGCAATCCGGCCTATCGCGATGGCTTGCATAATGCAGCATACTATGATCCAGAAATTCATATAGGCGCTCTTGCGCATGTAACTCCCCAGGCTGCCACATCTGGCGCAAGCCCCCTGCCCAATCTGGCTTGCTAGGCAGAAGCTGCCAGCTTTCCAGCGTTTCACTTTCTGCCAGACATGCATGGCCAATCTCTGGCACATGCAGTGGCTCTTTCTGAGCCGGCATAGAGAGGCAGTGCTTCCAGAACGGTGTGAAGACTTTGAAATAACTCCCCTGCTTATTCATCACCTTCTCTGGCTCAAATAAAAGAGTGGCGTTATAGGTTTCTATGCGCAAATGCTCCAAAGCCTGTTTCACCCGCGCTTGCTGCCTGCGTGCTTGCGGTTCATAGGCGCGGTTCCAGTAAAGATGCGTTGCCTTGGTTTGGGTGGCAATCTCTCGCAATATCTCTTCTGGCTTACCTGTCCGTAACGTGATTTTCAACCCACGTGCTTGTAAATCCGCAAGGCTATGATGCAGCCACCATTCTTGTGCAGAGCCTAAGGTATGGTCACGTATATAGACCACCGTAAACGCACTATGCTGGGCAGCATGGTATAATGCAGGGTTATCCGACAGGCGCAAATCATTACGCAACCATAAAATCGCATGGCTCATGCGCCCCTCCTGAATAACTGCTTAAACCGCTCTTTGATAGGAACACGTGGCCGTGTCGGACGGAAGCGGTATTTCGTGCCTGTTACTGCCTGATAATATTTAATACAGCCTGGAATGACGTCCTTATAATACAGGCGATAGAGATTCGGCATAAAAATACGTGTCACCACATGCCCCCATTTCACCATCTGTTGCGGCACACGCGCTAACGCCTCGATACAGGCAATCGCCTCCTCTTCTAACGGATCAGGCCGTCTATAAGCATCGGCTTTCGGCTCCAGATTGAACTTCATATCCGCAATCATCATGGTCAATTGGGTAGCAATAGGTTTAGTGGGATTCAAATAATTCACAAAACCATACCCCATACGGTTACATTTACGCACAAAACTCCGTGTTTTATTATTCACCCGCCTTTGTGCATTGGCAATGCGTAATGAGCTATTCTTATGCTCCTTAAAAAACGCAACAGAACGCTCCAATTCTGCCAATTCGCCTAATCCCATTTTGAGTAACTTCGCTTCCATATGCGCTGCCGCCGCAATATCCTTGCGCCGCGCAATACGTGCTTTTTCGCTGGGCCGTATGGGATGACGCGAAAGATCAGCGGAATAACGGCCAATCTTGCGGCCAAACCGGTCGCGCATTAAATCCGAATAATGTCCCAGCTCCTGCGCACCAATGACGATCAACCGCGCAATCGCCGGAAATCCATCGCCATATTCGCGTTCTTTATTTTTCTGGGTTTCATCGGTAATCTCTGGCTCATTAAAAGGATCACCGCCTGTGGAAACAAATACCGCCGTTTGGCGCATATCCGTACTTTGCAGACCACTACTGCTGCCTACACTCTGCCAGGATTGAAAATCGAGCATATCGCCCACGCTATGGGAATAGGAGACAAACACCTCCACCCGCTCCCATATGATCATCATCATCACCACAGGATGGCAAGCCTGCACAACCAGCCGCGCCAGTTTCATCTCTAACTCAGGCTCAACCTTTAAATGCTTGGTAAGCTTTTCACGTAACCGTCCGATTTCCTCTTTCGCCTTAGCCTCTGCCTGCGCATGCGGCAGGCGGAAAGCGAGATCATCTGCGATAGTGCGCTCGGTCAGTGGAAGCAATGCCGGGTCATATAATTCCCGCTCACTAAACATCCGCTCCACACCTTCATAAGGCCGTTGAAACCGCACAAAATTAAGCTTCTCATAAGCATCCACCCGAAACCGCCCCGATTTCACCAACGCTTCCGCCAAAGCCTCACCCTCTGGAAACATCTGATATTTTTCCAGTGCCGGTGGTTTTTCCAAAATATGATAGATATTCCCCATAGGCGTAAGTATATCGGGTGGCGGGGAAGTGGCAAGAGGGAAGTAGGAAGTAGAGGGCAGGATTCGGCATTCAGGATTCAGAGGGCTTCCTTCGTATTGAAAAACCTCGTAAAAACTTCTGGTTTATAATAAACAAAGGGTTGACAGCTATTCTAGTTATGCCACTCTTTTCCCGAATCCCTTCTTAATACTCCACCCCCATAAAATACAACCCATGCGCCGGCGCAGTTTGCCCGGCTAGGGCACGGTTACGGGCTTCTAGCAATATAGGAATATCGTCTACCTGCCGTTTGCCATAGCCAATTTCAACCAATGTGCCAACGATATTGCGCACTTGGTGATGCAAAAATGAGCGAGCGTAGAAATAGAAGTGGATTTCTTCTGTACTGATACGCTCAATGACAATACTATCCAAGGTCTTAATAGGTGATTTGCTCTGGCATTCCGTTGCACGGAAACTGGTGAAATCATGTTCACCTTCTAACAGCTTCGCCGCCTGCTGCATCGCCTCTATATCCAACTGGCGTTTGACATGCCACACACGATTCGCATCAATAACCGGAGGCGATTGACGGTTTACCACGCGGTAAAGATAACGCCGCGCCTTAGACGAAAACCGCGCATGAAACTCCATGCCCACTTCCTCTGCATCCACCACCACAATCGCTGCCGGCCGCAAATGCACATTACACGCACCCACAATACGATGCGGATGCATAGGCTTAGCTAAATCCACATGCACCACCTGCCCGCGCGCATGCACGCCCGCATCCGTGCGCCCAGAAGCATAAAACACTGCTGCTTCACCGGTGAACGCATAAAACGCCGTCTCCAGATGCTCCTGCACCGAAGGCCCATCCTCCTGGCGCTGCCATCCAAGCAGCCCGGTGCCGTCATATTCAATAATAAGTTTATACCGTTGCATAGAGCCTATATGCCACAATAGGTTACTGGAGTCGAGGGGTTTTTATGATAAATAACTTAACTTTTATAATTAATGTGGTATAAGGGAGGCAACCTAATCACCCTTCAGGAGCCCTATAGATGAGCAAATTTACCACAGACGAAATGAAAAAATACCATGATTTAGGCATGTATAGCTATCTATTAGGCGAATTTGCTGCCTTCAATAGCAAAAAGGAAGCAACTGAGGTACTCAATCAATTCTATCATAGAGTAAGCACCATTATTTTAGCGCTTGAAGATTCCCAAAAACCTCGTGAGCAGCAACAATATACTTATTCAACCCTTTCCTTCCAACGCTTCCCCCTCACCCCACAAGAACTTACAGCCTTACAAAAACCACAGGGCTACCTCATTCCTATTGCTAAGAAGAATGATGATGAAGTGAGGGAGCTTATTATCACGGCAAAAAAGGCAGCAAAGAAAAAACAGGATGAAAAGAAAGCGCTAACAATAGAAGACATTCCAGACAGTGAGGTTTTATCTGCCCGCGAAGAAGGGCAAAAAACCTATTTAGCAGCATTACGTGCAATGGAAGTACCTAAAGCGCCTATCAATGAGGCATTCTCAACAATAGATAGACATCTTACACACTACACAACAGCAAAGACAAGCATCTCACACCGCAAGCTTCTAAACGCACGTTTTATACAACTGCAAAAAACAGCAGATCAGTATGACACAGCACTTGCTAAATATACGGAAGCATTTGCTACTTACCAGGCCATAAAAGCAGAACCAGTAGCACAACCAGAACCTCTTCCGAATGACTCTCTAGCAATAGCAACCGCGGCTAGCCCTTTATTAAACCGTACACAACGCGTACTTTTCAAGACACCTGAAAACAGCCCGTCAAAAACATCATCCTCAACCGATACAGAAACATACAGCCCCCTTCCCATTAAACCTGTTATACTTTCACCACGCAAATCAGATAAAGAACTGGCGTTAGAGAGCTGTACTAAAGCAGAAAAAGCTCTCTCCGAAGCAAAACAAGCGCAACAACGGCTTCAGCTATTCCTTGGCATAAGAGAAAATACAATCTTACAATCTCTACAATCCGATGATGATAAGCGCAGAGCAGGCTATATTATCTCGCTTACAGAGAATATGACCGCTAAGAAACCTAGAAAAGTATTCAATACATTACGGGAAATTATCGGGTCAACGGGATTATTAAATTCTAATGAAATCAAAAAACTGATTGATAAAGATAAAGAAACACTCTTAGACCTTGCTAGAAAAATCAAGCCAATGGGAGTAGCAGATCAAGTCCGCGAAATAGAGAAATTATTTGAGGAAGGAAACCCGCTTCATGGCAAGGATGCAGCGTATGATAATATACTAAAAAATGGCGGCAATTACGCTAAGAAACTCCGTCATATTGCAGCAAAAGATATTTTCCACGCCGCCCATTTAGCCATCGCAGAACTTTATACGGATTTATCGATTAATATGGCCCAAACAGCAGCTAATAAACTGATGGCCATTTCAGGAATTACTTTAGATACTGAAAATACCGACAAAAAATGGGCCGATAAAGTTCCACCTAACAATCACAATGGTATTAAACCGTCAAGCTTCGCACAAAAGCCATCGCCTTCTCAATCTGTTCCACCGCTATAAACTCATCCGGTTTGTGGGCCTGCATGATGCTGCCAGGCCCGCAAATAATGGCTGGAATTCCCGCTTGCTGGAAAATCCCTGCCTCTGTACCGAATGACACCACCTCCATATGATTACACCCCGCCGCATGCAACACAGCATGTTCCAGGCTGGTATCCTCATTGGGCATTAATGCAGGTGTATGTGATGTGCTGATGGTGATGATATCGGCCTCTGGCGCAATGGCTTGCATTTTTGGAAGTAACTCCGCCACCTTGGCATGGAATGGTGCTGTAATAGCTTCGATATCACTTCCAGGCACTACCCGTATTTCCCATTGGAAATGGCATTCGCCAGGAATGATATTCTGTGCCGTTCCACCATGGATAACACCCACCTGCACACTGCTATAGGGCGGATCAAACATTGGATTTGCCTCTTCGCGCAGCATCTCTTGAATATGCGATAACACCTCAATTAACTGCGCGGCAATCATAATAGCGCTCACCCCCTTATGCACCGCGCTTGAATGCGCCTCATGGCCTTTGACGGTCGTAAGGAAGGAGTAAATACCTTTATGGCTATGGATCACCTTCATTTCGGTCGGCTCCCCAATCACCGCCAGGCTTGGGCGGATGCCATGGGCAAGGATAGCATCCACCAGTGAATGTGCGCCAATACAGCCCACTTCTTCATCATATGAAAATGCCAGATGAATAGGCCGCGCCAGCGGTTGCTTCACCCATTCTGGCACGCAGGCCAGCACAACAGCTAGAAACCCCTTCATATCCGCAGTACCACGGCCATAAAGCTTGCCGTCTTTTTCTGTCATGACAAAGGGGGGAGTATGCCAGGCTTGGCCGTCTACAGGCACGACATCCGTATGCCCTGAAAAGATCACACCTCCCGTGAGCGATTCGCCAATCGTCGCCAAAAGATTTGCCTTTTTTCCTGTTTCATCATGAATAAGATGCGAGACCACTTCATGCGATTGCAAATATTCTTGCACAAAATGGATAAGCTCTAAGTTTGAATTACGGCTCGTCGTATCGTAACCAATCAATGAGCGGAGGATGGAGAGCGTATGATTTAGCATGATTATCTTATTATACACTATGCGAGCTTTCTATAAAACCATCACATACCAACCACATCAGCGAAACAGCTCTCTGGATCCTAGATGCTGAATCCTGCCACCTATTACTGCCCAGGCGCGCCTGTATTTTCCATAGTTCCAGGCATATTACCTTGGTTATTGAACCGGCCTACGTTACCCAGAAGCTGCTGGATAACCGTTACACTATGCCCTTCGGTTGGGGTGTAATCTTTGGAAATCTCTAGCTTGCGGGCATCGGCTTTGCTGTATTCTTTAATATCAACAGCGGTGCCGTTTTCATCAAAAGCAATCGCAAGCACGGTCTGATCCACCAGCTTTGGCGGCAGGAAGGCTACGGTGCGCATTTTGGAATTGATGTAATACCAGCGCTCCCCGCCGAAATCAGAGGTTGCAGAAGGGGAGCCCATAAGCTCGGCAATATATTGTTTTGTCAACGTGCCTTGCGATAATAACGCCTTGCTTTCCTTCAATTTATCATAATTATACCCCCGCGAAACCGTGTTATCAGCACATGCGGTGAGGACTAAGAATAAGCCACTTATAAATAAGCATTTTTTAGCAAAAGAAGACATAAATAACGAAATTACTGCTCAATTGAAGGTTTTTCTCTGGATTTCCTCCCTATTGTATATTATAAAGGCGCGACGAATGCAATCATTGCAATTAGAATTCAATAAAATATAAGTTTAAGCGAAGATAAGGTAAGACCATGGCTGTACCTAAGAAGAAAACGTCGAAATCCCGTCGTAACCAACGCCGCGCTCATTTGGCGCTCGGCCGCATCAATGTTGTATATGATGCAACCACAGGCGAAGCAAAACTGCCTCATCACATCTCTCTGAAAGATGGCTTCTACAAAGGCCGTCAAGTGATCGAGAGAAAAGAGCGTTTTGCGTCTGAAGAAACCGACGCTGGCTCTGCTGCGTAAATCACGCAGTTGCGTATCTTAATATCTATTGTGGAATAGCTGTGTGGCTGTGAACAAAGCATCATACGCGGCAGTTACCATTGCGCTCGACGCTATGGGAGGGGATCATGCGCCTTTATCAGTGATAGAAGGCGCCCACAATGCACTTGCATCTTACCCTTCCCTACGCTTTGCAATATATGGCGATGAAACGCAAGTCCTTCCTTTGCTTGAGCGCTTTCCTGCGCTGAAACAGGCAAGCACATTTCATCACGCGCCTGACATTATCCATTCCGATACCAAACCTTCCGTAGCATTACGCCAAGGCCGCGAATCCAGCATGCGCTATGCGATTAATGCCGTGAAAGAAGGCAGCGCTGTGGGCGTTGTATCCGCAGGTAATACGGGTGCGCTTATGGCAATGTCCAAATTCGTGCTACGCACCCTGCCAGGGATTGACCGCCCTGCCATTGCCTCTTTATTCCCAACACTTACAGGCCGTTGCGTCTTGCTCGATCTCGGCGCTAATGTAGAATGCACCGCAACCAATCTCTTCCAATTTGCTATTATGGGTGATGCCTTTGCACGCGCTGTGCTGACCATTGATAAGCCGCGCGTGGCATTGCTTAATGTCGGCGAAGAAGAGATCAAAGGGCATGAAGATGTAAAAGCCGCCAGTGTCATGCTCAAAGAAACACCACTGAACCTGAACTTCACCGGCTATGTAGAAGGCGATGGCATTCCACGCGGCGTTGCCGATGTGATTGTGACCGATGGCTTCACCGGCAATATCGCCCTCAAAACCGCCGAAGGCACGGCGCGTATCTGCAAAGAGTTTATCAAACAAGGTTTCCAGTCTTCCTTACTTGCCAAGATAGGGGCATTACTTGCAGCCTCATCACTGCGCAAAGTATTCAAAAAAATCGATCCACGTTTGCATAATGGGGCTATGTTCTTAGGATTGGATGGTATCGCCGTGAAAAGCCATGGTAGTGCAGATGCCATCGGGTTTGCTAATGCTATTGGTGTTGCAGTAGAACTGGCTGTGCATGATATTAA
The DNA here is from genome assembly GCA_964574415.1 of uncultured Rickettsiales bacterium. Classification (GTDB taxonomy): domain Bacteria; phylum Pseudomonadota; class Alphaproteobacteria; order Rickettsiales; family CAZNNM01; genus CAZNNM01. Next base: position 95,115 of record CAZNNM010000006.1, read on the forward strand.
CAGCCGCATCCGCGAAGAGATCACCACTGCCTATCATCACCAAACCACAGCATCAGGAGAATAACATGCGCTCACGTATTATCGGCTGTGGCTCGTATTTGCCTGAAAACATTGTCACTAATGATGAACTCGCTAAGCGCGTAGACACCAGCGATGAATGGATCACCGAGCGCACAGGCATCAAACAACGCCATATTGCAGCCCCTGGCCAACTCACCTCCGATCTCGCCTTTCGCGCTGCTAAAGCTGCTCTAGAATCAGCAAAACTGACTGCAAAAGATATCGACCTCATCATCCTTGCAACCACAACACCTGACCGCACCTTCCCTTCCACTGCCACCAAAGTGCAAGCATTGCTCGGCATGGAACATGGCGCAGCTTTTGATGTGCAGGCCGTATGTGCAGGCTTTATTTATGCATTATCGGTTGCCGATAATTTCATCCGGGCGGGTCAAGCAAAACATGTATTAGTGATTGGCGCTGAAACCCTCTCCCGCATCGTCAATTGGGAAGACCGCACCACCTGCGTACTCTTCGGCGATGGTGCTGGAGCTGTTGTCTTACAGGCACATAACGATCCAAAACAGGGTATTTTATCCACCCATCTGCATTCTGACGGCCGATTCCAGGATATTTTATTTGTCGATGGCGGGCCATCTTCTGAAAATGGCGCTGTGGGTAAAATTAATATGTTAGGCCAAGATGTATTTAAACACGCCGTAGACAAAATGGCCAAATGCGTCGAACAAGCTCTAGAAACCAATAACTTAACCGGGAACGATATTGATTTCCTAGTGCCTCACCAAGCCAATATCCGTATTTTGGATGCGGTAGCCAGACGGCTAAAAGTTAATAAAGAAAAGGTTGTCACCACCGTGGCAAACCATGCAAATACGTCAGCAGCATCTATTCCTCTTGCATTAGACACAATTTACAAGCAAAATCGTTTAACAAAAGGCGATTATGTGGTATTGGAAGCCATAGGTGGCGGTTTAGCATGGGGTTCATGCTTGCTATGCTGGTAATTTTATAAGTAAAGAAACGAATGGGAGTATTCATCATGACAGATCAAAAAACAGTGACTCGCGCTGACCTTACAGAGTCCGTATACCGTCAAATCGGCTTATCACACACTGAATCTTCTGAGTTGGTAGATGCCGTACTCGAAGAAATCGCTCTGTGCTTAGAAGAAGGCAGCGAAGTGAAACTTTCCTCTTTCGGCAGCTTCAAAATCCGCGAGAAAAAAGCGCGTGTTGGCCGTAACCCAAAAACCAAAGAAGAAGCTACCATTAACGCTCGCCGCGTGGTAACATTCAATGCATCGAATCTGTTGAAAGAAGAGATCAACAAAAAATTAAGCGGCAAATAATAGAGCCTATGCTCTAGTCTAAGGATGTATGACAGAAGGCGATAACAACACATTTGATGGGACCCGTAAAGATCCTTCCGCCTTGCGGACGATTGGGGAAGTAGCTGATGAGCTCGGCGTTGCCCATCATGTGTTGCGTTTCTGGGAGACACGCTTTCCTCAGATTCGCCCTGTCAAACATCGCGGCCGCCGTTATTATACCCCCGACGATATCCGCCTTCTTTCCCAAATCCACCGCCTCTTCTATAGCGAAGGCTATACAATTAAAGGCGTGCAAAAAGTGCTAGAAGGCAAAGAAGCCCTTTCTGAGGAAGACCGTATCGGTCAACCGGCCCTCCCAAAACCAGCAGCAAAACCTGCCGCGCCGCACGTAAAGAACCTGGGTATTGCTCCTAATTTAGAGCATGTGCTAGTGCGTCTTGAAAAAATGCGCAAGACGTTGAAAGAGATTGTGTAATAGGGTCATCTGACGCTTTTACCTACCCACCTCACGTTCCTGTATACCAATCACGTTAGTACTGTTGCATGGCTGCCCGTCATCACGAGCGCAGAGCGGCGACCATCTATCCTACATAAACCCGCCCTGGATTGCCACGTCGTTAACGCTCCTCGCAATGACGAGCAGCCATGTGCGTAAGGGAATGGACAGAGCCTCCCCTAAACCCTCCGCAACCGCAATGCATTAACAATCACCGATACCGAACTGAGCGACATCGCCAGCGCTGCGATCATGGGATTCAGCATCACACCCCATAGCGGGTAGAGCAGCCCTGCTGCCACGGGTACGCCTAAGAAGTTATAGATAAACGCAAAGAAAATATTCTGACGAATATTACGCATGGTTTTTGCCGAAAGCTCACGAGCGGCAGCAATGCCAGCGATATCGCCACGCAGTAATGTCACAGCAGCAGTTTCAATTGCCACATCTGCACCCGTACCCATCGCAATGCCAATATCAGCCTCTGCCAGCGCTGGCGCGTCATTCACACCATCACCTGCCATCGCCACAACCTCGCCTTGCTCACGCAAGCGTTTTACCACATCACGTTTTCCTTCTGGCAAAACATCCGCAATAACCTGGGTAATGCCAAGCTTCTTGGCAATTGCTTCAGCAGTTACCTTATTATCACCCGTCAGCATCACCACTTTTATATGCATGGCATGCAAGGCTTTAATAGCTTCTGCTGTTGAGGTTTTGATAGGGTCAGCTACTGCAATCATAGCAGCATGCTTGCCATCAATAGCCATAAACATCACAGTTGCACCTTCACTGCGCAAAGCATCGGCTTCTTCTGTTGGAACCGGAGTAGCACCTAAATCCTGCATCAATCCTATAGTACCAATCGCCACCTGCTTTTCCGCGATCTGCGCTGTGACGCCTTTGCCAGTGATAGAAGCAAAATCGGTAAGCGGCAGTAGCGATAGGTCCTTTTCTTGCGCTGAAGTGACAATCGCATGCGCCAGCGGATGTTCGCTGGAATGCTCCAGCGAAGCAGCGAGTTGCAATATTTCATCCTCAGCAAAACCATTATAAGCTTTGATATGCGTGACTTTCGGGCGGCCCTCGGTAAGGGTTCCGGTTTTATCGACTATTACCGTAGTGACCTTCTCCATCCGCTCCAGCGCTTCAGCATTTTTGATCAGCACGCCATGTTTAGTACCTTGGCCAACGCCAACCATAATTGACATGGGCGTTGCCAATCCCAACGCGCAGGGACAAGCGATCACCAAAACTGATACCGCCGCAATCACGCCATAATTCTGCATTCCCACCAACGCCCAGATAATCCAAGCAATAATAGCTACCGCAATCACCAGCGGCACAAACCAGCCGGAGACGACATCCACCACACGCTGTATCGGCGCACGGCTACGCTGGGCATCGCTGACCATTTGCACCATGCGTGAAAGCATAGTTTCGCTGCCGATATGACGAGCCGCCATCACAAAACTGCCCGTTTGATTCATCGTCGCCCCGATGACATGATCACCCACTACTTTGCTCACAGGCATGGATTCACCCGTCATCAACGATTCATCAACAGCGCTTTTTCCTTCAATAACCTCTCCATCCACCGGAATCTTCTCACCGGGGCGAACGCGCAGATGATCGCCTAGCCGCACCGCTTCCAGCGCAATCTCTTCCTCGCTCCCATCTACATTCACACGATGCGCTGTGATGGGGACAAGTGCTAATAATTGCCGGATGGCACTGCTGGTTTGCTCGCGTGCTTTTAATTCCAGAAGCTGGCCGAGCAAGACCAGCGTAGTAATCACCGCTGCCGATTCAAAATACACCGGCACATTGCCATGCTGATCGTGGAAGGCTGGCGGGAAGATTTCCGGCCAGAACATAGTAATCAGACTGTATATCCACGCACATCCCGTTCCCATCGCAATCAGGGTGAACATGTTGAGATGCCGTGTTTTAAGCGATTGCCACCCTCTCACCCAAAATGGTCCGCCACACCATAACACCGCTGGCGTTGTAAGAATCAACTGTAGCCAGAGCGTATTATAATGCAGGCCCATATGCCCTGCCATTTCACTGATAAACACGGGCAATGTCAGCGCCAGCGCAATCCAGAAACGGCGGCGCATGTCCTTATATTCATGATTCTCTGGCGCCTCTGCTGTCACCTGCATAGGCTCCAACGCCATACCGCATTTCGGGCAGGTGCCTGGCCCTATTTGCTGGATTTCCAGATGCATCGGACAGGTATATAGCGCACCCGCTGACGCAGGTTTAGCAGGTGTTTTTGGTTGATGATGGTGGTGATGACAACATTCGCTCATAATCATTACTCATATTTCTTTAAGAGTTCCATAATTTCTTGAATACGCTGCTCTTTGAGCGCCCCACCTTTTGCAGCTGCTTCGGCCATACAAGCTTCCATATGGGCTTGTAATACACCAAGCTCAATTGTCTTCACCGCATTACGCGCTGCGCGGAGTTGCGTCATAATATCCACGCAATACCGCTCCTCCTCAATCATCCGCTTCACAGCCTCTAATTGGCCAACAGCACGGTTAATACGAGAAATTTGGGAAAGATGTTTAGGCATGGTCATAGGCTCCTTATACCCCTACAGGTATATACCAGGTGGGGGTATATGTCAAGAAGGGGAGGATTCAGGTACTGACTCATTTTGAAATAATTGTTGTCATTCTTGGACTTGATCCAAGAATCCATCCAAAACATAAAGCCCTTCTAAGCAGTATGATTGCTTTAGTAGTACGATGGATCCTTGGATCAAGTCCAAGGATGACATAACTTGAAAAATAACCAAAATTTCAACATGATTCAGTACCAGGTTTCAGGGGGTTCCTCGTGTTGAAAAACCTCACAAAACATCTGATTTATAAGAAAAATATTTGACAGATATTCTGTATGTGAAATCCCGAATCCTACCTCACCCTATTCACCACCCGAGCCTCATCGCCATCCATCCCATAAAACGCCAATAACTGCCGTATAAATGCACGGGTGAGTTTTTGCATGGCTTGGTGGGTGGAATCGGCGATGTGGTGGGTGCAGAGAAAACGTTCTGCGCCACGGGGTTCATAGCGCTGGGCGATGGCTAGATAGGGTTCGATTTTGTCATAATCGCCATCAAAGGCAAAACCGCTAATGATACCCGCCGCAACCGCATCATCCAGCGCTTGCGGATCTACCAATTGTGGGCGCGCTGTATTAATCAAGATCGCCCCTGGTTTCATCGCTACAAATTGGGGCGCGCTAAGCATCGCGGTTGTCTCCGCCGTCAGTGGCGTATGTAATGTCACCATATCGGCTTGCTGCAACGCTTCTTCAAGCGTGGCCACATCACCGCTGTTACGGCTATAGCCGATCACTTTCATCCCAAATGCTTCAGCCCGTTTGCGCATTTCGCGGCCAATGGCACCCAGGCCGATAATAGCCAAGGTTTTGCCTTCCAGTTCTTCGCCGATATAGGTTGTTGGCGGATAAAGAACATCGCCCGTATCATACGCCTGTCGCACATCATACGCCGTTTGCAACATCCGGCGCTTGCCTGCTAGATAGGTGATAAATTCCCAGGTAAATTCTGCCGTTGCAACACTATTCTCACCAGGCGTATTCGCCACCCAAATACCGCGCGCGGCAGCATACTCCACCGCAATCGAATTCACCCCCGCCCCTTCGCGGATAATACCTTTTAAATGCGGAGCATTATCAATCGCTTCTGGATGGACAGGGTAAGGGCGAATAGATAAAATCTCATACGGCGCCCGCGCGATTTCATCGGCCAGCACCAAACCATCATCGGCAATCTCAGGGCGGTAATGCAGGTGAATACCGGGCGTATCAATGTCTACAGAGACTTCATGCAAGAACACCTGGCCAGGATAACACTCAGGTAATTCACGTAGGAGAGTGATATCAAGAGATTCTGCGATGAGGACGTGTTTGGTCATGACTCTCCCAACTTTGCTATATATCAATCAAATCGGAGCACATCACAAAGAACAATCCTATAATAGGATCGGATAGCTACTGCCGCCACGGCAAGCCGTTTTCTTCTTGCACTGGCTTTCTGACACGCGGTTTTCTTGGATTTTCTGGCTCAGTTGTTGCCGGTGCTGTAGCATCCGTAGCTGGCGCTGTAGTGGTATCAGTAGCTGGCACAGCATCTTCACTATCCGCATCAGCCTCAGCAGGTGCAGCAGTGCCTTGTTTCATCACATCATCCAATGTGCCCAGAAAACCGTCTTTGACACCATCAATAAAAATCTCCACCGCACCAGGATTACCGGCCGTAATCACCAAATCCGAACGGTTTGGCACGAAATAGGTATCACCCGGATTCATCGTGCGCTCCAGCAGGAACTGGTTACGCCCTGTCAGCAAACGTACCCATGTTGCCTCTTTTGCCAATAGCACGATGCGCGTATTTTTTAGATCCGTCAGATTCTTCTCCCGTATTTTTTCTTCCGAGAAACGCGAGAAGGCAGACGGCGCTGAGGTTTCTGCCTGGGCATTATCCTGTTGCGCTGGCGTTGTGGTTGTCTCTTCCGTAGCAGAGGTTTCTGCTGGGGTAGATGGCGCTGTTTCTGTAGTTGTTGGCACTTCTTCTACCACTGGCTCTTTGCTCTGGTGTTGATACCATAACAAATAAATCCCTATCGCCACGATAATCGACATCACCATAACCCAGAAACCCGGATGGAAGCTGGTGCGATGCGGCTGTGGCAGAGAGAGATTCTTGCGCTCATTTGCCTCTGCACCTTTAAAACGTGCAATAATATCGCTGCTGTTTAAACCCAGCGCATCCGCATAAGCCTTTACATACCCAACTAAATACGCATGTTCCGGCAAATCATCACATTCGCCTGCTTCAATTGCAACCAAATTACGCGGACGCACTTTCAGGCGGCTTGCAAGAGCCTCAATGGTTTTGCCTTGCGCTTCGCGGGCAGCTTTGAGTTCTTCGCCTATTTCTTTGTATACATTTACAGGCTCAATAACACTATCTTCAGGTGTAATATCAGTCATATTTTTCTATTCATTCATTTTCTGAGGTTTTGGCGCATCGCGCACCGTAATGGTATTTAACACCGCCGCTTTACGACGCTCATTAAGAGCTGCAGCTTGTTGTTTACGTAAAGACTTCGCTTCTTGCAACAAATATTGTTGCATTGCAGCGGTTTCTTGTGGTTTTTCTTCCGCTACTGGTGGTATTTCTTCTGCAGTTGCAGTTTCGTAACCCTTTTCTTTATGCAGAGCAAAGGTACTGATCACCTGGCCTGAGCATACATCCAATATCATCACCTGCTGCTCGTTACGGCGCTCTTTAGTAAGGAGGGTAATCCTACCATCATGCTGTTGAAAACTCTGGATTTCACCACGCACTGGCAGGGTAAATTGTCCACCTTCACATCCAGCCACCACTGGCGCTGGCAGTGCGGCTGTTTCCTTCACTGCATTTTGCCGCTGGAAGAGCATCACAAAAAGCAGTATAGTACCAGCAACCAGGGCAACGCCCATGGCCACTACGATAAATTTTAATACAGCAAATTCATTACGCGGTTTTACGTCCATTTTCTTTCTGGCCTTTCATGACAGCTTCTACATCGCACTCTTTCACTGTCCCCTCACAGGATCAAGGCATTCGTCTTGATAAGTTCTTGAGCATGCATATGCAGGATGTCACCCGTAGCCGTATCCAGCAACTGGTGAAGACCGATTGCATCACACTCAACCGGAAGACAATAACGGACTGTTCCCACCGTGTCAAACACGGTGATGAAATCGAGGTCACCCTTCCCCCTCCCGAGCCTTCAGAGCTGATGGCCAAGCCATTGCCGCTGGATATTCTGTTTGAAGATGATGCAATGCTGGTTATAAATAAACAAGCAGGAATGACGGTACATCCGGGAGCTGGCAATCATCAAGATACGCTCGTAAATGCGCTGCTCTCGCATTGCGAGGGCAATCTTTCTGGCATTGGCGGCGTATCCCGCCCGGGGATCGTGCACCGATTGGATAAGGAGACGAGCGGTTTGATGGTGGTCGCCAAAACCGATAAGGCCCATCAATCGCTTAGCCATCAAATCAGCAAACGCATTTTAAAACGTGTGTATTACGCAATTGTGTGGGGCGTGCCAGTGCCACGCCAAGGGAAAATTGAGGCAAATATCGCCCGTAGCACCAAGAACCGTAAGAAAATGGCGATTTTCAAAACAGGTGGGCGCGAAGCAATTACGCATTATGAAGTGATCGAATCCCTGCATGATGGCATAGCAAGTCTCGTCGAATGCCGCTTAGAAACCGGCCGCACCCACCAAATCCGCGTGCATATGACGCATAAGGGGCATAGCCTGCTAGGCGATCCAAGCTATGGCAGCGCCAACACCAAAACCTTGCGCAGCCTAGAGCCGGATGTGCGCGAATGCATCACGAACTTCACCCGCCAAGCCCTCCACTCACATCACATCGGCTTTTTCCATCCGGTTACCGAAGAATGGATGGAGTTTGATGCGCCGATGCCGGAGGATATGCGGGGGCTGTATGAGGGGTTGAAGTAGGAGCATTGTCATCCCGGACTTGATCCGGGATCCATTGCTACGACAGCGTGAGTTATAAGAATCTAGTCGGAAGCCCAATCCTAGTGGATTCCGGGTCAAGCCCGGAATGACAATATTGGGAGACTGCAAACTAAACTGCCTCCACCTTCCCACTCACATATACCGCCTGGCACTTCAACCGTTTCGCCTCTTGGCGAATATCGGCTTTACTATCTACCACCTGTAATGTCACCCAACCTTGCTCATGTAGGGATTTAACATCGTGCAGGGATGTTTGCGCTGCAACGGCGATGCGTTTCTTAGCGGCGGGAATCGGGAGAATGCGGAAAATATTATTCACATAGAGCGAGAAACCCACAGCCTCTAATGGCGCTTGCTGTGCTGCATCTGTCGGTGTAATCACATAATGCCCACCGCGACCCAACTCGCCAGCACTTTCTTTGCAGAAGAAGGCGAAGCTGATGCCTGTGTGATATTCAAAACCACGATGTTCCAGCGGATCGACCGTAATGGCCAGGCTTGGAATATGCTGGGTGAGATAATTCATAATCCCTTCCAACCGTGCACAAAGCGCCTGCGCGGCCTTTGGCAAGTCTAACGACTTCAACAATGCTAGTGCTGCTGCAGGATTGCTGTGCGGTGTGGAGAGTTTTATAAGCGTTTTAGCATGATCACCCGCTAAATCCGTAATACTATGCATATCCTTCCGGCTCAGCGCATTGCGGAGTAATTTAGTCGTTTGGGCATTAAAACCTAAATGGTCTAGCAGCAATGTAATCAATTGCGGGATGCTGAAATCCACCGAGAGACCTTTAATGCCGAGCTGGGTCAGCGCATCAGCAGCCACCAATACCACCTCTGCATCCGCATAAGTATCATCCACCCCAATCAACTCAATTCCCGCCTGGGTCACTTGGCGCTCTGCATCCAAATCCATCGCTTTCACGCGGAAAACTTGGCCACTATACGATAAACGCAACGGTAACGGCTCATTATGCAGACGGCTAGAGGCAATACGGGCGATTTGCATGGTGATATCAGCACGCAAACCCATCATTTTGCGTGAAACAGGATCCATCACCCTGAACGTTTGGTGCTTCACGGCCTTGCCCGCACCGGTGAAGAGACTATCCTCAAATTCCATCGTCGGTGGGATCACCAGATCATAGCCATAGGATTCAAATATCGCCAATAGGCGCGAAATCACCTGCGAACGCGCTGCCGCTTCATAAGGCAGAACTTCACGGAAACCAGCAGGTAATAGGGCTTTAGCGGCAGAAATAGTACTCAAAATGCTCATAATGGATTACATTCTCTCTTTATAAGATGAATGATATATAATAGGTTTTTCTCCGTCTGACCATCATTTCATGATTTTTGGTGCTAAAAAAGGGATTTATGGAAGAATATATAGGATTTTTAGCAGCCTTCTGCACAACAGTAAGCTTTATTCCTCAAGCAGTTAAGGTCATACGCACCCGCGATACGCATAGTATATCGCTCTGGATGTATATCATCTTTACTTGTGGTGTCTTGTGCTGGCTGATTTATGGGATTAGCCTAGAAAACAGGCCGATGATGATTGCCAACACGGTAACATTGGTACTTTCAGGCACGATTTTAGTGATGAAATGTCGGGAGAAGAAGTGAGACTACCACTTGTCATACGCCGACTTGATCGGCGTATCCATCGCAATATATAGCCTTATTTTTTAGGATGGATTCACCGATCAAGCCGGTGAATGACAAGGAATGTAACTACGCCTCGTCCCCAGTCTCCTCATCTGCCACAGGTGGCGCAACTTCGCCGCGTTTGATTTTGCGGTAATAGGCAATGCTGAAAGGAATGCTCAGCAAATAGAGTGCGCCAATCACAGGAAAGGCAATCCACGGCTCCATCAATAGCGCAATCACCAACACAGCGCCCAGCACCATCGCAAGCGATGCCAGATCATGGCGCACACGGAGTTTCTTCGCCGAGAATGTCGGAATACGGCTCACCAGCAATAGCGCCACCACCACCATATGCCCCGCCACATATTCAGGGCTGATAATCCATTCATCGCCAATCTTAAAGCTAATGATCATCGGCAGCAATGCAAGCCCAGCGCCCGCAGGGGCTGGCACACCGGTGAAGAAGGCATCAGCCCATTTGGGGCGGTCAGCATCCTCCAATGCAGAGTTAAACCGCGCCAAGCGAATAGCCATACAGATAATATAAAACAGGCAAATCCCCCAACCCAGGCCACGCACCGTGATATTATCGACCTGCCAGAGATAAAGAATAATCGCCGGCGTCACACCAAAATTCACGAAATCCGTAAGCGAATCCAGATGCGCACCAAAAGTGCTGGTGGCATTGAGCAACCGTGCCAAACGGCCATCCACGCCATCAAGAACCGCCGCCACCAAAATAAAGGTTACGGCGAGTTCCCATTTATCAACCAAAGCAAACCGAATCGCAGATAGACCTGCACAGAGGCTCAAGATTGTTACCATATTGGGGAACAAGCGGTTAAGCGGCAGGAATTTGAGTTTGCGTGGTTTTGCCATGCTGTTATCCTATCTATTAATGTAAGATACCGGTACGTGGTGTAGACACATTGCTGGTAAGGTCTGCAAGGATAGTCTCACCTGCAACGGCCAACTGGCCTTCCACCACTAATGGCTCAACACCTTCTGGCAGATACACATCCATACGGCTACCGAAACGGATGATACCAAAACGCTCACCACCCACAACCGTTTGATTCTCTTCCAAATTACATACAATACGGCGCGCAATCAAACCCGCGATTTGTACGAAAGCAATTTCTTTACCGTCTTCGGTTTCCATCGCAACCGATTGGCGCTCATTGTGAATGCTTGCTTTATCCAATTCCGCATTAATGAAACGGCCAGGATGATAAACCAATTTGGTAATTTTACCCGTCGCCGGCACACGATTCACATGCACGTTAAATACGTTCAAGAAAATGCTAATACGTGTACGCTCGCCCTCACCGAGCGCCAATTCCGCTGGCAAAGCCGCGCGTGTAATTTTTTGCACCACACCATCAGCCGGGCTTACAACCCAGTTATTACCAAGTGGTGTAACACGGTCAGGATTGCGGAAGAAATACACACACCATAAGGTCAAAATCAAGCCAATCCAGCCCAGTGTATCGCTCCATATGCCCGCGCCTAATGATACAACGGCAAAAAGGACAATAAAAATCACGCCTTCTTTATGAATATTTGGTATATGCTTCAGCAGGTTCATAGAGCTTCTTCCTGTTTACTATTAATAATTATGCAACACATTCTTGCTACGATGGTGTTGATACTATGGGCATAATGTGAATTTGTCTAGAGCATTTCCCGTTTTTGCTGTAAAGCATGCCTAAGTATGGTTTAAAATTATGGAGTCTCTGTGGTAGCAATTAAGTCAGTCTGTGTATTTTGCGGTGCAAGCAATGCCGCTCCGAAAGAACATTTAGATGCAGGAACCAAAGTAGGAACAATGATCGCCGAAAACGGCTACCGCCTGGTATATGGCGGTGGTGATTGCGGTGTAATGGGCACAACAGCCAATGGCGTGTTAGCCGCTGGCGGTAAAGTTATCGGGGTTTTCCCACGCGTATTAGAAGGTCTCGAAGAAGAGCATAAAGGCTTGCATGAAACCATCATCGTGGATGACATGCACACCCGCAAAATGACCATGTTTAACAACTCCGATGCATTCATCGTCTTGCCTGGCGGCTTCGGCACCATGGATGAAACCTTCGAGGTGATCACCTGGAAGCAGTTGCATACGCATGAAAAGCCAGTTATCATTTGTAATTACAAGCATTATTACGACCATTGGGAAGCCATGACCGATCATTTTATCAGCATGGGCTTCGCCGCACCGCGCACACGCCAGCTTTACGATATCGTGGATACGATTGAGAATGTGTTTGCGGTGTTGAAGAAATATGAGAAGGCCTAACCCGTCATCGCGAGCGCTTTAGCGCGTGGCGATCCAGGGCATACTTAAAGAATGGTGCGTTCAGCCCTGGATTGCCACGGCTCTACGAGCCTCGCAATGACGTTTTATAATAACAACGAGGGAAAAATATTATGTCACACACCCCCATCACAGTCGCTTATGGCGATGGTATCGGCCCGGAAATTATGGAAGCTACCTTGCATATTCTGCAAGAAGCTGGCGCGCGGATTAGTGTGCAGACCATTGAAGTCGGCAAAAATGTCTATGAAAAAGGCCATAGCAGCGGGATTGCGCCAAGTGCATGGGAATCCATCCGCTCAACAAAAGTACTCTTAAAGGCACCTATCACCACCCCACAAGGCGGTGGCTATAAAAGCCTAAACGTCACCATGCGCAAAACACTCGGCCTGTTTGCCAATGTGCGCCCGTGTGTGTCTTACTCTCCGTTTGTGGAAACCCATCATCCGCGTTTGGATATGGTGATTGTGCGTGAGAATACCGAAGATTTATACGCCGGTATCGAACACCGCCAAACGCAAGATGTCTATCAATGCCTAAAACTCATCAGCCGCCCGGCCTCTGAGCAAATTATTCGCTACGCGTTTGACTATGCCGTCAATAACGGCCGTAAGAAAGTCACCTGCTTCAGCAAAGATAACATCATGAAAATGACCGATGGTATTTTCCATAAGGTGTATGATGAAGTGGCGAAAGAATACCCGCAAATCGAAAAAGAGCATTATATCATCGATATCGGCTCCGCGCGCATTGCCTCTAAGCCAGAAGTATTTGATGTGATTGTGACCTCTAACCTGTATGGTGATATTATTTCCGATATCGCAGCGGAAGTCTCAGGCTCTGTGGGCTTGGCGGGTTCGTCGAATATCGGTAAAGACTTCGCCATGTTTGAGGCCATCCATGGCTCCGCGCCGGATATTGCAGGGCAAGATATTGCCAACCCATCCGGCTTATTGCAAGCTGCTGTAATGATGCTCGTGCATATTGGCCAGCATGATGTGGCTACCAAAATCCATAATGGCTGGTTAGCAGCGCTGGAGAGCGGGATGCATACAGCCGATATTTACAGCTCCAAAATCAGCCAACAACGTGTCGGCACAAAAGAATTTGCGAAGATTGTTGTGAAACATTTAGGCCAGGAGCCTAAGAAGCTGAAAAAAGTGAACTACCAGCCTTCTGCCACAACACAACGCGCTAATCCTGTGCCTGTTCTTGCAAAGAAAGCAGATAAGCAACTGGTTGGCGTGGATGTGAGCTTTGAGTGGAATAAATCACCCAAAGAACTTGCAGAGCAAATTAACGCAGCCACAAAAAGCCGCCTAAAACTCCAAATCCTCACCTCTCGCGGCTTAAAATTATGGCCAAGTGATGAAGTACTGGATGCAGGTTGCGACCACTGCCAAGCACGTTTTGTGCCTGAAGGTGAGAAAACAGCTACGCTGCAAGATATCATCACCTTGCTCGGTGAACTGACACAAGCGAAGCTGGATTTCATTAAACTGGATAATCTGTATACATTCGACGGCGCATTAGGGTTTACGCTAGCGCAGGGTGAGTAGCTTCTACGTCAGTGGCAATCCGGGCGGGTTTCTTTAAGTAGTCCCTGGATCGCCGCGCTGCGCTCGCGATGACGACAGAACCAGAATGTGCGGAAATCTGCAACAATGCCGATCAAGTCGGCATATGACCGTACTGCTTAGCATATTAAGACTTGTCATCCCGTGCTTGACCCGGGATCCACTGTTATAGCAGCGCAATCTATAAGAATTTAATGCCGAAGCGCCAGTCATGGTGGATTCCGGATCAAGTCCGGAATGACAAGAACGAGAACCATCCAACAACACCGGCCTTGCCCAAGAATGACAACTCTATTACGCCAACTGCAACTTCGCCAGCTCAGCATAAAGCCCAGGGAGTTTCAATAACTCCTCATGCGTGCCTATGGCTTCAATCACACCGTGATTGAGTACGATAATACGATCCGCCTTCACCACCGTAGATAAACGATGCGCAATCACCAAGGTCGTACGCCCTTCCATCAAGCGGTTTAGCGCTTGCTGCACAGCCACTTCATTGGCTGCATCCAAAGCAGACGTTGCTTCATCCAACAGCAAAATGGCAGGATTCTTAAGGATGGCACGGGCAATAGCAATACGCTGGCGCTGACCACCCGATAGGCGTACGCCTTTTTCGCCTAAGAATGTATCAAACCCTTGCGGTAGCGCCGATATAAACTCAAACGCCTCCGCCGCACGCGCAGCTTCGATCACCTCATCATGGCTGGCATCAGGACGGCCGTAGCGAATATTCTCATAAGCACTGGTCGAAAAAATCGTAGCATCTTGCGAGACATAACCAAAGCTCTGGCGCAGATTCACCAGCGATAGGCTCCGTATATCCTTCCCATCCACCATCACCCTGCCCTGTTGTGGGTCATAGAAACGCAAGAGCAACTGGAAGATCGTCGTCTTCCCTGCACCTGACGGGCCTACAATGGCTACGTGTTCGCCTTTATGAATGGTGAGATTAATCGCATCAAGCGCTTTGCGGTCGAAGCGTGAGGGATAGGAAAAGCTGGTATTCTCAAACGTAATATCCCGCTCAAAACCCTCAAGCTGCTGCGTCACACGCTCTTCAACATCAGACTGCACATTAAGCAACTCAAATAGCCGCTCCGTAGCACCAGCTGCGCGCTGCATATCACCCACCACTTCACTCAGCGCCCCCACCGCACCTGCTACCACTAAGGAGTAGAAAATAAAGGAAGAAAGCGCACCAGCTGTCATTTTCCCAGAAAGCACATCATGCCCGCCGATCCATAATACCACGCCAATCGACCCAAATATCAGCAAAATCACAATCGCCGTCAGCAATGCCCGCAACCGCACGCGTGATACTGCCGTGCGGAATGCCCCTGTCACCTGTTCGCTAAACTGCACAGATTCCCATTCTTCCCGATGATAGGCCTGCACCGTACGAATACTTGCAATCCCTTGCTCTGCATGGCTTGCGAGTTCAGCAACTTTATCTTGGCTGAGGCGTGAATAACGGCGGACTTTACGGCCGAACACAATAATCGGGATTAACACGATAGGAAGAATTATCGCCACATAGGTGGTAAGCTTAGCACTGGTCAGCACCAGCAACACTAATCCCCCCACAAACATCAACGTATTACGCAGCGCAATCGAAAGGCTACTGCCGACCACCACTTGCAATAATGCCGTATCACTGGTCAAACGCGAAAGGATTTCTGCGGTTTTAGTGGTTTCAAAAAAACTGGGGGAAAGATGGACGATATGACGATACACATCTCGGCGGATATCGGCGATCACCTTCTCGCCAACATAGGTTACCAAATAAAAACGTGCATAGGTGGCCAGTGCCAACACTGCTGTAACGGTCAATAGCACAATCAGCGCTTTATCCAATAAGGCAGGATTATTACTCGCAAACCCCTCATCCACCAAATACGCCACGCCCTTGCCCATGCCAAGCACGGAAGAAGACGTCACCACCAACGCAATAAACATGCCCATGAGATGCAGGCGATAGGGGCGCAAATAGCTCCATAACAGGGGTAAGCTCTTCAGCTCACCCTTGGGTCTATCGCTTGCATTGGATTCTGGCTTGGCCACGATGCTCAACTTACAAGGTTAAAAACGCACATCAATATCCGCAAGTTCGCGAATATCTTCTTGCAGAACGGTATACAACTCATTTTCGTCCGAGTCCAGCCAAGCTTCTTCGCCTTCATCATAAAAGAAATGCGATGCCCCGCTATGTGGCGATGACAGCCAAATTTGTTGAGAGGCTCCATGGCGGTTAATCACCATCTGGCTCCCATTCTCAAACTCCAGGGTGATCACGCCATCCAGGAAATCAATGTCTAATACGGCATCACTATCTGCATTTTCAATTGCATCAATAATACCTTGCAGCGTTTCTTCCGCTAATTCTTCAAATTCGGTTCGTTCCATAACATTACCTATCACGTAATACTAAAGTCTAATTTAACGAAATTAGGATTGCTAATCCAGCAAAATACGATATGTTGACAGAGCATAGATGTATGCAATATAGCGCAGATTGTCACGTATTAATTTTAGTAATTATGGCTCCTTCCTCCGATAACCGCCGCACTCCCAAACTTGGCAAGAAAAAACCCGCTCCAAAAAAGAATGGGTTACGGGCTCCGAAACGTGAAACATCGACTGAAAAAAAAGTCGTAAAAAAGAAGGCTGCGCCAAAGAAACCACGCCGGAAATCGTTCTTCTCGCTGTTTAATTTAACCTCACTCGGCCTGAAATGGTCATTGGTCTTCGCGCTATGGGGGGTGATTTGCGCTGCATTGATCGTGCTGTATTATACCTACGATATGCCAAATGTAGAAAACCTCAAAACCGTAGAGAAAAAACCCAATATCACCGTCACCACGGCTGATGGCACGGTGATCGCCAAATACGGTGATTTATACGGTGAATATTTCACCTATGACCAATTCCCTAAACACCTGATCCAAGCCGTCACCGCCATTGAAGACCGCCGGTTCTTTGAGCATTTCGGCATCGACGTATTCGGCTTAGCACGTGCTGCTTTTGTGAACTTCAAAGCAGGCCATGTGATCCAAGGAGGAAGTAGCATTACCCAGCAATTGGCGAAGATTCTTTTCTTAACCCCTGAACGTACAATCAAACGGAAAATCCAGGAAATGGTACTGGCTTTCTGGTTAGAACATAAATTCAGTAAAGAAGACATTATCACCATCTATCTCAACCGCGTCTATATGGGCAGTGGCAACTATGGTATGTCTGCAGCGGCGCATTATTATTTCGGCAAAGATTTACGCAAAATCAACCTCACCGAATCCGCGATGCTAGCTGGCCTCCTCAAGGCCCCTAGCCGCTTCTCGCCGGCAGCGAATCCAGAACGCTCTAAGCAACGTGCGCAACTCGTGCTAGCATCAATGGTAGACGCTGGATTTATTACGCCAGAAAAAGCCCAAGAAGAAATCCGCGTCCGCCCGCCTAAGCTTGAAGATGGGGTAAATGAATATCAGGTGCAACCGTATTTCTCCGATTGGGTCATCGAGCAGATTCCAGATTATGTCGGCAATGTGGCCGATAACCTTACCATCCGCACCACGCTGGATATCCATCTCCAGCAAACGGCTGAAAAAGTGGTCAAAGACGTGTTGGATGAATATGGCGAGGAAATGAAAACCGATCAAGCAGCCATCGTCGTGATCAAACCTGAAACGGGCGAAATTGTAGCAATGGTCGGCGGTAAAGATTACTATAAGAGCCAATTCAACCGCGCCGCAAAAGCCTATCGCCAACCTGGCTCTGCCTTTAAGACATTCGTGTATACAGCGGCTTTTGAGCAAGGCTATACGCCATATTCGGTGATGGAAGATTCTCCAATTATCATTAAAGACTGGGCACCAAAAAACTATTCCGGCGAATATCTTGGCCAAGTGAGCTTAATGCAGGCCTATGCGCTATCGATTAACACTGTAGCTGTCAAATTATTGGAAGCTGTGGGCTATTATAATGTTATCAGTACCGCCTACCGCATGGGCATCGATTCACCAATCCAACCGCATCCAAGCATGGCGCTCGGTACGAATGAAGTAACAGTGCTGGAAATGACACGTGCTTATGCCGTCATTGCCAATAACGGTAATAGCGTCAATAGCTATGGTATTCTGGATATTAAAGATTCTCACGGCGATATTATTTACGAACGCCAACCCTCCGAATCGTACCGGGTGATTAGTGAAACAGCTAATTCCTATATGACCATGCTGATGCAAGGGGTAGTCAATAGCGGAACTGGCCGTGGCGCACAATTGGATGACCGTCCGAATGCGGGTAAATCTGGCACTAGCCAGGAATTCCGCGATGCATGGTTTGTAGGCTTTACGCCGGATTATGCAGCGGGTGTATGGGTCGGAAATGACAATAACAAGCCAATGAAAGGCGTGACCGGAGGAAAACTCCCAGCACGTATCTGGCGTCTTACCATGCAAGAAGCGCATAAAGGCTTGCCTGCGCGCTCATTCAAGCTGACCATTAACCCTGAAGAGATTCCAAACCCGCTCGCAGAGCAACGCGAGAAAGAAGTGGAAGAAAAACGCACCTTCTGGCAACGCCTGTTCGGCACCGGAAAGAACACCGCTCCGCGCGATGAATTCTACCCGCCAACAACCAATCAAGTGCCAGCAACACCACCTGCCAACACCTTCCCAACTGAACCTGCTGCACCCGTTGCACCTTCTGCAACCCCAGGATCTACCAGCACAGAACCTACTCCTGCTGAACAGCAAGAGCGTGGAGTGCAGTATGAGTATCCACGGCAGCGGAGGAATTAGGTAGAGGATTCAGCGTTCTTGCATGGCTTATCGTCACTGCGAGGAGCGCTAGCGACGTGGCAGTCCATGTGTAAGATTTCCACGTCCTTTATGCAGGATACATGGATCGCCACGCTATCGCTCGCGATGACGAGAGGTGTCTTGTCATTCACCGACTTGCTCGGCGTATCCATCCATAATAATAACGCTAGATTGTTTAGATGGATCCACCGATCAAGTCGGTGAATGACAGTATAAAAAGCAGGAACACACCTTTTATTCAAAGAAATATAGATATGAGTAGATGATGAATAGTGCTTTGTCATACGCCAACTTGATCAACGTATGACAAGATGCAAGGCAAGCCATACAGCAATCGGCGTCTCTTAATAGAATAATAGCTGCGTAAAACTACACCGCCGCCTTCAAATTCTCCTCCAACTTCGCCAAAAACTGCGTTGTTGTCAGCCAGGTTTGGGTTGGGCCTGCGAGAAGGGCTAGGTCTTTGGTCATAAAACCAGATTCGACGGTTTTCACGCAAATACGCTCCAACACTTCTGCAAAATGCTCCACCTCCGGTGTATTATCCAATTTCGCACGGTATTTCAGCCCTTGTGTCCAGGCGAAAATAGAGGCGATCGGGTTGGTGGAGGTTTCTTTGCCTTGCTGATATTCGCGGTAATGGCGGGTCACGGTGCCATGCGCGGCTTCTGTCTCCACTGTTTTGCCATCTGGCGTCAGCAATACGGACGTCATCAGCCCTAATGAGCCAAAGCCTTGCGCGACGGTATCGGATTGCACATCCCCATCATAATTCTTACACGCCCAAACAAATCCACCATTCCATTTCAGCGCTGAAGCCACCATGTCATCAATCAAACGATGCTCATAGGTAATATTCTTGGCCGCAAACGCATCCTTAAATTCCTTATCAAACACCGCCTGGAAAATATCGCGGAAACGGCCGTCATAGGCTTTAAGAATCGTATTCTTTGTCGATAGATATACCGGCCAACCACGCATCAACCCATAATTCAAACACGCCCGCGCAAAGCCTTCGATGGACTCATCGAGGTTATACATCCCCATCGCCACACCGCTTTCAGGGAAATCAAATACATCATAAGTCACCGGCGCACTGCCATCAGAGGGTGTAAATGTCATAGTTAATTTACCAGGGCCAGGCACTTTAAAATCGGTAGCCTTATACTGATCCCCAAACGCATGGCGGCCAATAACGATCGGCTTTGTCCAACCAGGCACTAAGCGAGGGATATTGCTGCACACAATCGGCTCACGGAACACGGTTCCACCGAGAATATTACGGATTGTCCCATTCGGTGACTTCCACATTTTCTTGAGAGAGAACTCTTTCACACGTGCTTCATCCGGCGTGATCGTGGCGCATTTAATACCCACGCCATATTGCTTAATTGCCTCTGCCGCCTCAACCGTTACCTTATCTTCGGTTTTATCACGATTCTCAATGCCAAGATCATAATAATGCAGATCAATATCCAAATAGGGAAGAATCAGCTTATCCTTAATCATCGCCCAGATGATGCGCGTCATCTCATCACCATCTAATTCCACGACGGGATTCGCGACTTTGATTTTTCCTACCATAGGTACTCCTGTTTTGTTTATCTGTATTTCTGAGATTGCTTACGGCTTAAATACTCTTCTGCTGTCCATATTTTAACACGGGATGCATGGCCTTTCGGTGCCATTATTTTCTGAGGCACGTCCGCAGAAGATGCTCCCATTTTCTTACTTAAATTACTCAAATCATCCAGCGATAAACCAAAATCCGCGCCTAAATGTGTTGCCTTAGACATATTATAATACCATTGCCTTTGCTTGCAGTTTTTGAGACTTCACACGCTGCGATTTTGAAACCGATAATGGCTCAACCAATTCTGCTAACAGATCTTCCAATGTTCGGGTAGATAGATCTTGTGTCTGTACTCTTCTTACACCCTCTACCGGTTCACCAAGCTCTTGTAGTAGCTCATCCAGAATAGACGTATCTATTTGACCCGTCACATCAATCATGCCATCTTCCTTGCCTATCGAAGTATGCTTTTTCTTTTTATAAGAGTGTTTAGATCGGTGTTTCTTCCCCTCCTCCGGCTGAACCTGGGATACTACCGACTCCCTCTCCTTTAGCAGGGGTGTCTGGCTAACGGGCATATCTCTCATTGCCTTCTCAACATTTAACAATGGCATTCCCTCTGGTCTTTGTTTTCCTTTTGACATCCCTACCTCCTAATACCGCGCCCCTTGCGGGTAATCTATGAAACCATTAAACGGTAAATTGAAATTGGTAAAGCTCAAACTAATATTCGGCGTCAGCCCTACCACATGGTGCCACCAGCCGATCGGAATAAACAGAATATCCCCCGCATCCACTTCTAAGGTAATCGGCGTGAGTTTCTTGAAATCAGGGAAACGGTCTGTATCCGCATTCAGCAAATCCACCTCGCTGAACACATGCAAATAGTTATACATATACGGCACTTGATAGGATGGAATCAGTGTAAAACGTTTCTTGCCGTGGACTTGGATGAAGAGATTATTGGTCAAATCATGATGCAACGGCGTCACCGTCCCTTTCGGGCCAATCCATAAATGGGTTGCCTGGCCGAGTTGCTCAGGATGGAGGTAGTTATCACCCACATTCCCCATATCCTCAAGCAGCACTTTTAAATTACTGTTTAAGAAGCCTGCATTATTAGCTGTGAGATAGAAATTATTCGATTCCGTGCTTTCTACCATATCAATAAATGCACCAAACCGGATATCACGGCGCAGTTTATGGCTATTGGATTCATAATTCGTATCTTTATCACGGTCATATTGCACCTGCACAACCGTATCCGCCCCCACTTTTTCCACCAGTGCACGAGGTGTCCACTCACGTGCGGGCCAATGATCTATCCCACCGGTAAATACGCCAGGTAAATTGGAATAATAATAACGATGGAGAAAATCTTTAAACGGGGGGAGTTTTTCTTTGGTGATGGAGGTATAGGCAGGAAAATGACGTAACTGCTGATCCAGCGTCTTCAACAGCGCCTCACGCTTACGCGTCATCAACCCTAGTTTCATACCCGCTGCAATATAAGGATGCGACAGCGCATCTTCCACATTTGCATCCACCTCTGCTTGTGCAAACCCCATCTGCACTAAGGTCTTCTTTAGCGATTCTAAATCGCTGCCAAGCATCACATTCTCTGCAATCCACATGCGAAGATCATTAGGTAGCGCCATAGTCATTCCTTACGAGAGTTACTATACACTAGTATCGCATTAATCGGGCTTACAGGCAACCGTATCTGAAACCAGGCACTGACTCATTTTGAAATTTTTATTTGTTTTGAAGCCTTGTCATCCCTGGACTTGACCCAAGGATCCATCACCATAATACAGCAAAAATACGGCTTAAAAGGGCTTTATATTTTAGATGGATTCTTGGATCAAGTTCAAGAATGACAGAAATTACAGTTAAAGCGTCCACGCCCGTGGCCGGTTGCGGTTTTGTTCAGCGCGTTGTTTGAAGCTGTGCTTGATATCGTATTTGATAGCGGCAGCCAACATTGTTAATGCATGGTCTGCTTTTCTATAACCCTCTTGGGTCAATAAATCACTATCTTTTGCTTCCAGCTGCTCAGACATCTCATGAAGAATACGATGCGTATCGCCGATATCTTGCTGCACTTCAGTAGATGTTCTAGACGCATGAGAAGACGTCTCTAAATCAGAGAGCGTCACACTACCCAAATCACTCTCGCTATCAAACTCTTTCATAACTACTTACCCTGACCAAAACTCGATGGACGCAATGTTCTTTCCGCATAGCTAGTAAGATCCACCTCCTCCGCCCATTTTTTTACAGGAGATTGCGGCCAATGTGCTTTTTCTTCTTCTACCAAACGCAAATGTGCAAAACGTTGTGCTGCAGACTCCACCTGTACAACATCCATAGGATCATCAGGCGGTGTAATAAGAATAGCCGGTAATTTTGTTTCACTCATAATTATTTACTCATCGAAGGTGCTGAGGCAGATTTGATGACTACACCCCTCCAAACACTCTTAGATTTTTCTACTGGCGCAGTGTTAGCCTTTTGCTCCACGGATTCTTCAATTGGCTCATCTTCCTCTAAAAGCACATCCATGGTTGACCATGATTTTTTTAGCCTCTCTGAAGATTTCATGGAGTCCACCCAAGATTCCTCTTTATAGGGTGGTTTAGGCGGTTGATTATATTTTTGATTCGACATAGCTACTCTCTTAGCAACCCCACCAACCGCTCGCGCGCTGTGGGGATGGGTTTATTGCGTGGCTGGTAAATATATCGGTTAAGGAAATAACGCGTCAATATAAATCCTTTAGATATTTCCTCTGCAAATGCATGTTCGTGTAAATCATTACGAAGAAACAACGGTAGCGGCAAAAGCTTATCTTTATATGCCTCCCCTGCCTCACGGCAGACAGCACGGCCGGATTTGGGAGAGACATAACATAAATCCTCCACCGCACCGGTCACTGCACAGGCTGATAAATCCAAGCCAAACCCCATATGACTAAGCAGGCTAAGCTCCAGTAGCATATATTCCGCCTGCCATACCATATCCAACGTATCGTCCGAGGCTAGTTTCTGCAAAAACGCTTTTAAGGCATCATAAAACTCAGGATGCGGCTCGCGCTCAGGGATAGAGGTTTCTACCAATGCAAGGGCCGCATTAAGTGCCGCTAAGCGCTTTACATCGTGTAACACCGAAGCTGCAATTGATTGCACCGTCTCGCAACTAAAATTCCCCAAATGCCCTTCAAGCCTACCATTCCAGTGTGCTGTGACAATCGTTGCAGGCTGATAATTCCCCCGATGGCGCGCGCTAAATGCACTGCGCACCATCCCTCCATGCACGCCACGCTCTGGCGTAAACAGGGTTAATATCCCTGAATTTTCGCCATATTTACGCATCGATAAGATGATTCCTTCATCTGACCATTGCATTCGTGGGACTCTCCTTTATGATGGGGTGGCTGTTTTATGGAAGGATACTATCATGCCCTATACACAATATGCCGACCAACTTATCCATATCGCCCGTGCGGCAGGTGATATTATTATGGAGTACTACAAACAGCCCTTGGATGTACAGCACAAAGACGATAAATCGCCTGTCACCGCTGCCGATATTGCGGCGAATACCTATATCGTCGCCCAACTCACCGCGCTTACGCCACATATTCCGATTATTTCAGAAGAAAACGCCGAAGTCGATAATCAAGCAGCGCTTAGTAGCAAACTCTTCTGGCTGGTAGACCCACTTGATGGCACCAAAAGCTTCATCAAACGTACAGGGGAATTCACCGTCAATATTGCCTTGATTGACAATGAGAAACCTATAGGCGGAGTGGTCTATGTGCCTGTAACAGGCATGTGCTATGCTACAGGCGTGGATGGCAAAGCCTATAAAAATGAGCATGAGCTTATCCAAGTACGCACACCGCCGCAAGAAGGCCTAACGGTCATTGCTAGCCATTCCCACCGTAGCCCAGAGACAGAGGCTTATATCTCCACCCTTAAAGTTGCCTCGCTGCTTTCTGCTTCCAGCTCACTGAAATTCTGCCTGGTTGCCGAAGGAAAAGCTGATGTATATCCTCGCTTTGGCCGGACAATGGAATGGGATACCGCAGCAGGCCATGCGGTGTTACTCGCCGCGGGCGGCCATGTCGATAAACTCGACGGCACAACACTCAGCTATGGCAAAGCAGGCCTTGATAATCCTCATTTTATTGCTAAAGGAAATCTCTAATGTCATTTACCATCCATCCACAACTTGATAAAGACACCATCCTGCTCGGTCATATTTCCTTATGTGAAGTGAGATTGATGAATAATGCGCTTTATCCCTGGATTATCCTAGTGCCAGCGCAAGCAGATTTAAAAGAAATCACCGATCTTTCTACCGAACACCAGATCACCCTTATTCGTGAAATCAGCCTGGTATCTACAGCAATGCAGCATGTTTGCCAACCCGATAAAATGAATGTGGCAGCGCTTGGCAATATGGTGCCACAACTCCATATCCATATCATCGCCCGCTTCAAAGATGATAACGCCTGGCCAAATCCTGTATGGGGCACAGGCGGCAAGCCATATAGCGACCAAGGCTTGCAGGAAACCACAGCAATTATCATGCGCGAGCTAGCGAAATTATCAGGAGAGAAAAAAGCGGCTGGAGAGGAAGTTTAGGTTGATAAATAACAAGCATCCTTCGTCATCTACTCCTATTTATATTTCTTTGCATGAAAATACTAGCACTGTCATCCTTGGACTTGATCCAAGGATCCATCGTAAATAGAGAGCAAAAATACAGCGTACCACAAAGAATAATGCTATTGGTTTTAGATGGATTCTTGGATCAAGTCCAAGAATGACAGAGAAATATGCCACCGTCATCGCGAACGTTAGCGCGGCGATTTATGTATCCTACATAAAGGACAGAGAAAGCTGCTCTGGATTGCCACGCCGTCCGCTTTTGCTAAAGCTACAGCGGTTCCGGCTAAAAACAGTTTCACTGTTTTCTTTACGCTTACACCACCTTATAACTCACCCCTTCCCGCTCCATAGCTTTCACAAAGCTTGGCAGGCTGGCAATATGTTTGAGATGTTGTTTCGTCCGCTCACCTATCGTAATCGGCGCATCAGGAAAAGCAAACGACCAGTTTGCAATCACCGTCAGCAGAATATCAGCCGCTGTCAGCGCCTCACCTGCTATATAGGGATGCGCAAGCAATTGCTCTTCCACATTGCTCCATAAGCGCGATATTGCTTTGGAGTTCACCACTAATAACTCCCGCAATTGCTCCGCATCTTTGATGGTTTTGAGGAAAAAGAAACTGCGTATATAGGCCTGATGCAGCGTGCTATTGCAAAACAGCAACCACTCCACCGCCTTCGCCCGCGCCATAGCTGATATTGGTAGCCATGCGCTACCATGTTTTTCCATCAGATAAAGCATAATCGCTGCACTCTCCAGCAACACCACACCATCACCCACCAATGCCGGCACTTGGCTGCGTGGATTAATGGCGAGATAATCTTTCGTGCGGTGCTTACGCTCACCCAAATTGATTTCCACCAACTCAAACGGCAGCTTCAACTCTTGCAGCAGCACATGCACCGCCAGCGAACACGCGCCTGGAGAATAGTAGAGTGTATACATATTACTTACTCTTCAGCGATTTCGTGCTAGCAGCAATACGATCCATCAGCGCTAATAACACACCGGAAACCACAAACACCAAATGAATAATCACCATCCAACGGATTTGATCATCCGATGTTTTATGGACATCCATAAACACTTTCAGCAAATGAATCCCTGAAATCGCCACAATCGATGCCACTAATTTGAGCTTCAATGTAGAGAAATCCACCGAGCCTTTCCAATCGGGCTGATCCACATGATCACCCGTATCCATTTTCGAGACGAAGTTTTCATAGCCAGAGAAAATCACAATCACTAACAGATTCGCTGCCAGTGATAAATCGATCAGCGATAATACACCCAGCACGACATCATTCGGTGTAATATCAGGAATTTGGGCAAATAAATGTGCCAATTCCTGCATGAAACTAAACAGCAAGAGCAATAATGCACCCACCAGCCCCACATACATCGGCGCCATCAACCAACGGCTCGCAAACAGGCCACGTTCGATTATTGATTCAATAGAATGCTTCGGCTTCATCTTCGTTCCTTTCTTATGTATTGGAACGAATATATAGGAGATGGTGGAATAATCTAGTGGATTGTCATTTGAGAATGACAGAATACCGCTTACACCGCCCTCTCCGGTGGCTTATGGGCATGCTCTGTATTTTCGTTGGGAATAATACTAATCTTCCCATCTCCCTCTAAACAAGCCTTATATACCTGACTGATATCATCAAATCCCTGTTGGCGTAGTTGGCTTAAGAGATCATTTTCTGTGATTAACTCTTTTCGCATATTATGCCGGATCATGCGCCCATTTTTGATTAGCAATAACGGACTAGGACTGATGAGCTTATCAAACCATGGGAAATGATAGCCAAGCCATTCCAGCAGGTAATTCCAGAAAATCAGCGTTGATACCAGTAAAATTCCATCAGGCAATGTTTTATAATCATCCGTCATCGCATTTTGTGATGCATCGGCAATCAACACAATCACCAGCAAATCCGTGATCCCCACCGCGCCAGCCTGGCGTTTTAATACCAAACGCAATAGCAGGAATAACATGATATACATCACACTCCCGCGCACAAAAATTTCTAGCACCGGTGTCTCAAACTGAAAAATCTCTGCCCATTCCACCTGCGAGAACCATGCCATAGACTACCCCTTTTATGGTACTGACTCATCAAGCTTTGTCATCCTTGGACTTGACCCAAGGATCCATCGTAATAATACCAGCAAAAATACAGCTTATAAGGGCTTATGTTTTGGATGGATTCTTGGATCAAGTCCAAGAATGACAAAAATCAGTATCTTTTTTATATCATAGTTACGGCATAGAGATAGAAAACCAAGAACGATATACCACTTAAGCTATAAGAAAAAAGTAAATCCCCCGAATCCCGCCCCCTAAAAAAACACGCGACATCCTGAAAATGTTATGTTATATAGTAACATCATCTAAGGAGGTGCATACAATGTTGCATATAGAGAATATCCGCTATAACATTGGCTCTCAGCCGATTTTAGCGCTAAATGAGTGGCACGTAAATAAAGGCGAACACTGGCTTATTTTAGGGCCATCAGGCTGTGGGAAGAGTAGCTTGCTGCATCTTATCAGCGGTCTTGTTACACCGACAGCGGGAACCATTAGACTTGCTGATACCGCCATCACCCAACTCCCTCCTACTGCACGTGATGCATTTCGTGGGAAGCATATCGGCATTATTTTTCAGACATTGCATTTAGTCAAAGCACTCACCGTAACCGAAAACCTGATACTCGCTAATACCCTAGCCGGAGTGCCTGTGGATCATGCGTATATTCAGCATCTCCTCACCAGCCTAGGCCTGAGCGATAAAGCCCATAGCTATCCACATACGCTCAGCCACGGCCAAGCGCAACGTGTGGCGATTGCACGGGCGCTTGTCAACCGCCCTGCCGTCATCCTTGCCGATGAGCCGACCTCAGCGCTTGATGATGCCCATTGCGATGATGTGATCCGCCTGTTGCAAGAACAAGCCGCACATGCCAATGCCACACTGATCATCGCCACGCATGATGCCCGTGTGAAACAACGCTTTACCCATGTATTGGAGTTACGCCATGAATAGTTTTTCTCTTAGCCTGCGCTATATTCGCGCGCGTTTGCTTGCAAGCAGTTTGAATATACTCCTGCTTGGATTAGGCATTGCAACACTCGTAATGCTCCTACTGGTTGGCACACAAGTACAACAACGTTTCACCAATGATGCAAAAGGCATTAATTTAGCCGTCGGCGCCAAAGGCAGCCCGTTACAGCTTGTGCTCTCAAGCGTGTATCATGTAGATATTCCAACCGGCAATATCCCCCTCACTGCCCTTGATACGCTACGTGCCAACCCGATGGTCAAACAGGCTATTCCTTTATCCATAGGCGATAGCTATCGCGGATACCGCATCATCGGCACAGAGCGTGCCTATCCCGAACATTACAAAGCAACCTTAGCCGATGGTGTATGGTTTGACAAAGCCTTCACCGCTGTGCTTGGCGCCGATGTTGCTGCTCAATCCCGCCTCACCCTCGGCCAGCATTTTGTTGGGAATCATGGCCTGGCAGCGGGCGGAGAAGAGCATAGCGAATTTCCTTATACCGTAGTTGGGATATTAAAACCAACAGGCACTGTCATCGACCGCCTCGTCCTCACCCCCTTAGACAGCGTATGGGAAGTGCATGAACATCACCACCACCATCACGATGATGGTGATGAAGATCATGACCACGATGAAGAGCATGAAGAACATGCCGCCACATCGCGTGAGATTACAACGGCTCTTGTCACCTATAAATCCCCTGCCGCTGCCGTCTCTATGCCACGCTTGATCAATAGCAGCACTAATATGCAAGCGGCCTCTCCTGCGATGGAAATGGCACGTCTGTTCCATTTGCTCGGTATCGGGCTAGATACACTACGCGCCTTCGGCCTGTTATTCATCATCACCGCGGCACTTAGCCTGTTCATCGCACTCTATAATGCAATGCAAGAACGCCGCTATGATATGGCCATCATGCGCAGCATGGGCGCAACGCCTCTGCGGTTATTGATGCAGGTGATCTGCGAAGGGCTGATCATTACCGTAACTGGCATACTGCTCGGCTTGGTGCTAGGGCATGGCGTCACGCATATTCTCAGCCTGTCTATCGCCCAAGCGCGCGATATGCATTTAACAGGGCTGGTATTCTCCGTTGAGGAAGTATATATTGTGCTAGCAGCTTGCGGTATTGGCGTGATTGCATCACTGATTCCGGCTATTCAAGCCTATCGTACCGATATAACCTCCTTACTGGCGACCCGTTGATGATGCGTGTGATTGTTTTTTTGTGTGTAATGTTTTTGCCCTTCATGGCATGGAGTTTTGAAATCGGTGAAGATACTGTCTTACCCGGTCAAATGGATCCTGTTGAAGTCCCCAAAGGATTTGTGGCATGGCAAATGCTCGATAAGGTCACACAAAAAGAAGTCGAACGCCAGGTGGAAGGGGGCTACCAGATTTTGCTGGTGCCTACCTTCTCTGATGACGTCAAAAAACTGAGTGGGCAGGAAGTCAAAGTCAAAGGCTTCCTGTTTCCTCTTGAGGAAGAAGAAAAACAAAAACATTTCCTCCTCAGCGCCTATCCGCCTTCCTGCGCCTTTTGCTTACCAGCTGGGCCTTCGCAGTTAATTGAAATAACCCTCGATGAGGGCATTGATTTTACCTATGATCCACTCCTGATTTCTGGTAAACTCACCCTATTAGAAAAGGAAGATGACCTCACCTCTGGTATGTTCTATCGCATAGACCACGCCACGATAATTAAGGAGTAGCGTTCATGAGTTCTCATGACCCAGAATTATTCTTCAAAACCCATGTATTTTGCTGCCTAAACGAACGCGAAGCCGGGCATTCGCGCGGCTCATGCGCGCGCCAAGGCTCCGAAAAATTACGCGATTACATGAAAGACCGCGCCAAAAAACTCGGCATTAAAAAAACCCGCATTAACCAAGCCGGTTGCCTAGACCGCTGCGAACTCGGCCCCGTCATGGTTATCTACCCTGAAGGCGTATGGTATAGCTATCACAGCAAAGAAGATGTGGATGAGATTCTTCAGAAACATGTTATTGAAGGTAAGCGCGTGGAGAGGCTGATGTTACAGCCGGAGGATAAGTAAGATTCAGAGGAAATAAGCAAAATCTCTGAATCCTGCCCTCTAACCTATTCCACCCCCACCACAAACATCCCCAGCGCATTGGCGCGTTCGATCAGTTCCTGGCGGTTGATGACAATCGCACCGTAGGCTTGCACGGCAATCCCACGCAAGCCAGCTTTATGGGCATTCTCCAAGGTTTGGATACCGATAGTGGGTAAATCTACACGGGCTTCCTGGTTAGGCTTGCGCATCTTTACCAATACACCACCAGCACCGTCTAAACGGTATTGCCCAGCACGCGCCAAAAGCTGATCTGTGCCTTCCAATGCCTCTACACCCACCACAATGCTTTGCTGCACAACCACAGCCTGGCCGATATCCAGATCACCCATCGCTTTTGCAATACGCATACCAAGCGCAACATCATTGCGCGCTGTATCATCCTGTGGCGAAAACTGACCCAGCGGGCCTGCCGGAATCAGCAGATCACCCAACACACTATCTGCCCCCACCACTGAGAATCCCTGTTCTTCCAAGAAAGCCACAATGGTTCGCAGCAATAAATCATCACCCTGCATACGCGCTTTAGCCACACGCGCCATCAGCTTTACGCCCGTCATATCCAAATTAAGCGCAGAAAAAGCAGGACGTTTGATACGGCCAGCAAGGACAAGCTCTTCGACATTCTGAGCTTTCAGCGCCTGGATAATTTTTCCAGCTGCACCAATCAAAAAGAACTCATGAGGCGCTTTGGCCACATGTTCAGCTTCAGCCTCCCCCTCAATAGCCGCCACAAAAACCGGACGGGATTGATCGTGGCAGGCCTGGATTAGCCGTTCTGGCAATTCTCCACCACCCGCGATAATCCCCAGTTTTTTCATGAATGTGGAACCGCTTTCGGCTGGCAGATCGCACGGCTGGTATCACCTTGCAAGAAATCTACGATTTCTTTCACCGCAATTTCAGCATTAAAGCGCTGCGATACATCCTGAATACGTTCTGATAATGTTCCCTCTGGAGAGAAAAGCAAACGATACGCACTGCGCAGTGAATGAATAGTATCACGCTCAAAACCACGGCGCTTCAAACCTACCAGATTCAGCCCCACAAGCGATGCACGCTCGCCCGATACTTGGCCAAACGGAATCACATCGCTTTCCACACCTGACATCCCACCAATCATCGCATGATGGCCGATGCGCACGAATTGATGTACAGCAGAAAGCCCACCTAGAATTGCGAAATCACCCACTTCCACATGGCCTGCTAATGTCGCATTATTGGCCATAATCACATGGCTACCGATTCTGCAATCATGCGCCACATGGCTGCCCACCATGAATAAGCAGTTATCGCCCACTTCTGTGAGCATCCCACCACCTTCTGTGCCAGGGTTCATGGTCACATTTTCGCGGATAGTGTTATTTCTACCGATGATCAGCTGCGATGGCTCACCCTTGAATTTCAGATCTTGCGGCGCAGTCCCAAGCGTTGTGAACGGATATACAATGGTTTTCTCGCCAATGGTTGTGCGCCCATCTACCACGATATGGGATTTAAGCGTCACATCATTGCCAAGCACCACATGCTCGCCAATCACGCAATACGGGCCGATCTGAACATTTTGTCCAATGTTTGCACCTGGATGAATAATGGCGGTTTGATGAATCTGTGTCATTATTCTCTATCCATAATCATTGCGGAGAAGGTAGCCTCAGCTACTTTTTTGCCTTCTACTTGCGCTTCAGCTTTGAATTTCCATACATTGCCACGGTTACGTTCTTTGGTAACATGCAGATATACCGTATCCCCAGGCACAACAGGTTTGCGGAAACGCGCTTCTTCGATGGACATGAAATAAACCAGTTTGCCCTCTGTCTCACCGCCCAGTGTCTGCACCACCAGAATCGCAGAAGCCTGCGCTAGCGCCTCAACAATCAGCACGCCAGGCATAATCGGTTTATCAGGGAAATGCCCCATGAAATGTGGTTCATTGAAGGTCACATTCTTAATACCCACAACGCGTTCATCCGGCACGAGTTCTACCACACGGTCTACCAGCAAGAGCGGGTAACGGTGCGGGATCATTTTTAAAATGCGATCAATATCAATCACAACGGAGGAAGCCCCGGCAGAGGAAGCATTCGTCATAATATTACTCCTTACTATATTCACGCATTACGATGAAAATTTTATATGCGCGGCTTTCAATAGGTATAATCCGCTGCACCTTAAAACACAACGGATCATCCTTGTATTATTCATTACCTTGCTTCTTGACCATTTTCTTCAAAGCAATATTCTGACGGTGCCATTGGCGAATCGGCACGGCAGGATAACCACCTTGCACCTCATTCGGGAAGACATCCTGGATCACACCGCTACCTGCCGCAAGCTGCGCGCCAGTGCCGATGGAAAGATGGCCAGCAATACCTACTTTACCACCCACAATCACATAGTCACCCAGTTTCGTGCTGCCAGCAATACCTGACATCGATACCAAAATACACCCTTTGCCCATACGCACGTTATGGCCAATTTGCACCAGGTTATCGATCTTACAACCGTCACCAATCACCGTATCCGGGCCTGCGCCACGGTCAACACAGGTGTTAGCCCCGATTTCCACATTATCGCCCACGATCACACGGCCGAGTTGTGGGATTTTGAAATGCTCACCGTTAATAGGCGCAAAACCAAAACCATCTTGCCCAATACGCACACCAGGATGGAAAATCGCATTCGCGCCGATAATCGCATAGCTAATCGTCACATTTGCACCAATACGCGCATTCTTACCGATGATAACGCCAGTACCGATCACCGTATTAGCACCAATCACACTATTCTCACCAATCTCCGCATTCTCTTCAATCACTGCCCCAGGCGCGATTTGACAGTTGGCGCCCACTGTGGCGGAAGGATGAATCACCGCATTAGGCGAAATACCAGGCTGCAATGCAGGCGCTGGGTAGAATGCAGTGGCAATTTTGGCATAAGCGCCATAAGAATCCGGCGTTAACAGCAACACCATATCCTCCGGCGCCTGGCTGGCCAGGTCAGGGTGCATGATACATACACCGGCATTGGTTGTCGCCAGTAATTCACGGTAACGTGCGTTGCTTAAGAATGTCACTTCATAGGCTTCCGCCTTGCCCAGTGGCGCTACGTCACGCACTTTATTATCATAGGCATCCAAACGCGATGCACCTTTAGGCAAACGCAATTGTGCGCCAGTAACCTCAGCCAATTTCTTTACATCAAACGGCCCCGAATTCTTAAAAAAACGACTATCGGTCATTATTGTTTCGCTCCTGTTTTCAATGTCACTTTAGGCAGTTTCTTGTTCAAACGTTCTAATACATCTGGAGAAATATTCAGATCATTGCCTGCATATAATAATTCACCGCTTGGCACCGCTAAGTCAAAGCCTTTTTCTTTGGCAAGCTCGTCTACGATTTGCAACAGTGCCTTATGAATCTCACTCTGAGCAATCGCACGCGCACGCGCTAAGGTTTCACGCTTTTGCTGAATATCACGTTGGAAGGCTACAACACTATTTTTAAACTCTTGTTGTTTCTTCTGGAATGCATCCGCCGCTAAGAGATTGCGTTGCCCCACGACTTTCTTTTGCTCTTCTTTAAGTGCAGCCTCTTTTTTATTGATATCTGCTTCATAGGCAGAAAGCTGGCTTTTCACTTGTGCTGCAGCGCCTTGCGCAGCAGTGGAGTTTTTCATGATATAGGCAATATCCACCACAGCAACACGCGCTTGTTTTACCTCAGCATGTGCAGGCAAAATCGCGCTGGATGCGAATATAATAGCACTTAATGTCAGCGCACGGAAAGAATGTTTAAAAGTCATAATATACCTACAGTATGTTTTAAATTAGAAACGTGTTCCAAAATTCAGACGGAAATTTTGCTCTCTGTCGAAATCTTCTTTTTTGATTGGGAAGCCCACATCTACGCGGATTGGGCCGAGCGGAGAACCCCAGGCCACACCGCCACCCACGGCAACGCGTAAAGAGCTTTCATCCACTACTTCTGGGCCAGTATCATCCACCCCAAACAGACTACCTGCATCCATGAATAACGCACCACGAACCCCAAGTTCATCTGGCAGACCTAATGGGAAGGTCAGCTCTGGGCCGAAAGTGTAGTAGTTATCACCACCGAGGGCATCTTTGGTGTCAATATCACGCGGGCCAATACCACCGGAACGGAAACCACGTAAATCATCACCACCTACGAAGAAACGCTCGTTAATACGCACATCTTTACTGCCCCAACCGAAAATATTACCAGCTTTTGCAGAAAGTTGCAGCACCACATCATCTCTCATGACAGGCATATAATATGCACCACGCAATTCGTTACGGACATATTGTGAATCACCACCCACACCCGCGAATTCTTGGTTAAAGCGCCAGTAGTAACCATTGCGAGGATCAAAACGGTTGTCGCGGCGGTCATAGGTGAATGAATGCCCAATAGCAGAGGTCATGTTTTCCCCTTCTTGGTCTTTAATAAAGCGCGATGCATCATCAGTGACATTCGTAATCTCATCGGTACGCACTGAATAACGCAATGCGTGTTGCAGATACTCACTCAGCGCATAACCTGCACGCAAGGTCACGCCTTGGGTTTTACTGTCATACGAGCTTTCTAAACGACGGTCACGGGTGATGCTGAATACATCAAAACCAGCTGCAATTTCACGATCCATGAAATAAGGCTCTGTAAAGCCTAAATCCGCCTGCAAACCACGCTCTGCAGCCTGTAAGGTCAATTTCAAGTCTTGGCCTCTACCCAGCAAGTTACGCTCACGGATACTGGTATTAGCAAGCGCACCTTCGCTGGTCGAATATCCTGCACCGAAATTCAATTCCCCTGTCGAACGTTCTGATACTTGCACATCAATATCCATCTTATCCGGCGCTTTTTCATCGCGGACGTTTTTAATATCCACTTTGTCGAAGAAACCTAAGTTACGGATACGTTCACGCGAACGGCGGATCAGCGCAGCGTTATAAGGGTCACCCTCTTCCAGACGGAATTCACGACGCACCACTTCATCCATGGTACGCACGTTGCCGTGAATATTAATATTATCCACGTAAACTTTCGCACCTTCTTGGATGTTATAGGTCACATCCATCAGTTTTTCTTTTTGTTTGCGGGTAAATTGTGGATCCACCGCTACGAAAGCATAACCTGCATCACTGAGCTTGCCGACCATCGCTTCAATGGTTTTTTCCACCAGCTCAGCATTGAAAGTTTCACCGGATTTGGTTTTCAGAACCGGTGTAAAATCCGCTTCTTTCACATTCGGCAAGCTGCTCTTTACATCCACCGTACCAAAATTATATTTCTCGCCCTCTTCCAGAGTGAAGGTGATAAAGAATGCATCTTTATCTGCGTTCAGCTCCACATTGGTAGACGTCACTTGGAAATCTGCATAACCACGGGCAATATAGTATTTGCGCAATAATTCTTTATCGAAAGACAAACGATCAGCATCATAAGAATCGCTCGATGAGAAGAAACGATACCAGCGTTTTTCTTTGGTTTGCAGCACCTTACGTAATGCTTTATCACTAAACTTCACATTCCCGACAAAATCAATACGCTTCACAGCCGCTTTCGGGCCTTCATCGATTTCAAACACCAGGTCGATACGGTTTTGCGAAAGCTGAATCACTTTCGGAGTAATTTTCGCCGCGAAACGGCCGCTTTTGTGGTAAATATTCTGAATACGCTCTACATCATCGCGCAGACGGGTTTTAGTGTATACGGAACGTGGGCGCAATTGCACTTCGACTTCTAAGTCTTTATCTTCAATACGTTTATTCCCCTCAAACGCCACACGGTTGATAATCGGGTTTTCGTTAACGATTACAATCAATGCTGTGCCATCTTGGCGAATGCGGATATCGGAAAACAATCCCGTCGCAAATAATTGCTTCAAGCTTTTGTTAATCAGCGCAGAATCAGGTTCATCACCGGTTTTAATGGCCATATAGGATTCGACCGTACGTGCTTCAATACGCTGGTTGCCTTGCACTTGAATCGTGCTGATTGGCGCTGCTTCTGCGCGCGCGGCAAGGCTTAGGAGACAAACAGAAAGAGCAAAAATTTTCTTCAGCATAACGTGCCTATTTATTTAAAAAAACCAAAGAGTGAGAGGACGTCATTAATCGTCACAAAAATAAAAAATCCGAGCAATAACAACAATCCAAAGCGGAAACCATATTCCTGGAATGCTTGCGCCATCGGCTTGCCTCGCACTGCTTCAATGGCGTAGTACATTAAATGCCCGCCGTCAAGCATTGGAATAGGGAACAGGTTCACCAACCCTAGATTGACTGATAACACTACCATCAACCATAATACCGTCACAAGCCCCTGCTTATAAGCCTGCGCCGAATATTGCGCAATACGAATCGGCCCACCCAAATCTTCCGTCCCACGCTTGCCTGTAATCATTTGGCCGAGCGCCGTGAACGTGGAGGCTGAAATATTATAGACTTCCGTAATAGAGGTAGAAAACGCTTCAGGAACACTTAATGGCAATGTATGCTGTTCGGTTTTGGTTGGCGTAATCCCCAAACGGCCGATTTTGGTTTTATTGCCTAACAAATCTTTCTGTTCCACCAATGCTGGCGTGATGTTCGTTTTGGTTTCTTTACCTTCGCGCTCATAGATGAACTCAATAGCAATCTCAGGATGTAAGCTCACGATGCGGCTAATATCGGCAAAACTCTCTACCGTGCTGCCATTAATAGAGAGAATCTTATCCCCCACGCGCAATCCCTCTGTTTCTGCCACGCTACCTTCCAAAACACCACCAATTTCTGTGCTATTATAGGCTTTGCCATAATAGGAGAACATGGCCGTCATAATCGCCACCGCCAACACAAAATTGGCAAATGGCCCTGCGGCAACAATCAGTGCTTTTTTCCATAAGGATTTGTGATGGAAGGAATATTGCTTCTCTTCCTCACTCATAAACTGCAATTTAGGATCCGGTGCGCTGGCGGGATTAATATCGCCAAACATTTTGACATAGCCACCTAATGGCAACCAACTGATTTTCCAGCGTGTGCCGGATTTATCGTTCCAGCCGCAAATTTCTTTGCCAAACCCTACGGAAAAGGCTTCCACCTTCACACCGCATAATTTCGCCACAATATAATGGCCAAATTCGTGGATGAAGACGATTATAGATAACACCACCAGAAACGGCAGTATGTTTGAAAAAATATGCGATATAAAATCCATAGGCCGCTATAGCTGCAAATTCATAAAATTTGACAGATGGTATACCATCTTCAGCGGGGGTTTACAAGGCATTGTTGCACTAGTTAAAATGTTATATTATAGCCATATAAAAAGGCCATATATCAAAACCATTTCTTCCGCTTCAACACCCAAAATTCCAGCAACCCCACAATCGCCACAAGCCCACAAAACACCCCAAACGCCCAGGTATTATCCTCATGTCCGCCGGGTATTCCACCTAAATTGACACCAAACAACCCCGTCAAAAAACTGAGCGGCAGGAAAACAGCGGTGATAATTGAGAAAATATACATATTATGCTGTAACGCATCGCCCATATGGCTGGATATCTCATCTTGCACCACCAATGCACGCTCGCGGGCGACATCCAGTGCTTCCAGATAGCGGGTAATTTGATCCAGATTCTCGCGCAATTGCGCGCGGTGGGTATCGCTTAACCACGACGCTTTGGCATTGATCAGCCCCAGCATCACATCCCGTTGCGGGCTGAGATGGCGGCGCAAGGTGATACACCTGCGGCGTAATTTATTGATTCTTTGGCGGATATCGCGCTTCGGATGCTCAAGCATCAACTCTTCAATATCATCAATATGATCTTCAATATCCGTAATAATCGGCTGTAGACGATTAAACAGCACCTCACATAATTCCGCGATAAAATCGCCCGAATTGCATGGCCCATTACCATTCTCTAAATCATCACGAATATCACGCACCGCCATTAACCTGCGAAAACGCAAGCTGATAATCCGATGCTTATCAACCCATAGGCGGATAGAAATCATATCCTCCGGCTCCGCCCCTGGGTTGAGGTTAATACCGCGCAAGAACAGCAAAATCCCCGCAGGTGTCTCCACAATACGTGGACGGGTTTCTTCTTCGAGTAGAGGTTCAATAATATAATCCGGCAGCCCTGATTTCTCATAAAGCCATGCTTCCGTATCAGGATGCATACGCTGCCAGTGTGTCCAATACACATGATGCTCAGCAAGCATATCTGGCTGTGCAATCTGATGCGCACCACCACTGCCATTCAACGCGTAGGCGCATACAAGTCCCTGCTCTGTCATAAAACTCCTATGTATTTATGTCACATAAAGATGTTAGCTCGCGTAAAAAACGGCAATGATGCTTTACATCTTTATGGTGTATGGTAAATATAAATCATTTTAGACTCTAGGAAAATAGGTGATATTGTGGTGAAAAACATTCTCTTCTTTACATGTGCTATGATGGTAAGTTCAACAGCACTGGCACAGGTCATCCCGCCTTCCGTGGATCCTGGGCAGATCGAGCGCCGTTTTAAGCAACCGCTTACACCACAAGTAACACCTGATATTAGCATTCCACAAGCCCCACAAACCGGCCCTGTTCCGAATGCGGATAAGATCACCTTTGTGCTGAATGATGTAGTCGTTGAGGGTTCCAGTGTTTTCTCTAAAACCGATTTAGCGCCACTCTATGAAAACTTGATCGGCAAGAAAGTATCACTGGCAGATATGTACGCCGTGGCTGATAAAATCACCACCCATTACCGCAAAGCCGGCTATGTGCTTTCCCGTGCCGTTGTACCTGCACAGAAAATCTCCGGCGGCGTGTTCCATATTCAGGTGATTGAAGGTTATATCAGCAATGTTATTATCAATGGCGAGATCAAAAACGAACGGATTTTTGATGGCTTTGTAAGCAAACTTAAAGCAGACCGCCCCCTCACAGCAACAAAACTGGAGCGCTACCTGTTACTTGCGAATGACTTAGCCGGCGTAACCGCCAGCGGCACATTGCGCCCAGGTGCAGAGCCAGGCAGCAGTGAGCTGGTGATTGATCTGAATAATGATATGATCGGCGGGATGGTAGCACTTGATAACCGTGGCACCAAATATTTAGGCCCATACCAAGTGACAGGACAAGTGGATATTAATTCCGCACTCGGCCTGTATGAAAAACTTACTATGCGCAGCATTGTGACGGCAGATCCAGATGAATTAGCCTTCGTGGATGCCACCTATAGCCAGCCTATCAATAGCGAAGGCACACAATTACAAGCACATGTGGCATATTCACGTTCTAACCCAGGCTCTACATTAGAGCCTTTGGATATTGAAGGCCGTGCCGTGAGCCTGGATTTCCTGGTATCGCACCCTTTCATCCGCGCACGTGAACAGAATTTAAGCGGACGGGCAGAATTTGCCATCCATAATAACGAAACCGATGTGCTGAACTCGGAGTTCTCCAACGACCATGTTCGCGCCTTCCGCCTGGGTGGACGGTATGATAAAGTAGACCCATGGGCAGGTGTAAATCTGTTGGATTTAGAAGCAAGCGCCGGTGTAAATGTATTTGGCGCCAGTGATTCCGGCCCGAAACGTTCGCGTGGCAATGCAGATAATGATTTCGTGAAGTTCAATGCCCAAGCATCACGCTTACAGCCATTAGGCCATGGTTTCTCATTCCTGACCGAGTTAGATAGCCAGTTATCATCTGACGCCCTACTCTCTTCAGAAGAATTCGCGTTAGGTGGCGGCTATATGGGCAAAGCCTATGATCCTTCTGAAATCACCGGCGATAGCGGTGCGGCAGGTAAGCTGGAACTGCAATATGGTGATAGCACCAATATGGCTTATTTCCAGGAATATCAGCTCTATGGCTTCTATGACATCGGTGCTGTATGGAATAATGACTTGCTTGTAGGGGAAGAAAGACGCCAAAGCCTCTCATCCACCGGTTTAGGTGTACGCTTTAACGCGACCCATGCCTTTTCTGGCCTGGCAGAGCTGACCTTCCCGCTGACACGTGAAGTAGCCTCCGAAGGCGATGATGATCCGCGCTTCTTCTTTGGTACAAGTTATCGTTTTTAAGAATTGTTACATTTTGGTTAAAATTTAAACTTCATGTTGCAAAATCGCAGAAATTCCGCTATAAGAGAAGCGGAAAACTCCGCGTCTGAATAAGTTAATTCTTTTGTATTTCAGATAGTTATATAGATATTGAAGGAAGCTATTATGTCTTTTACCGCTCCTAAAACCGCCTCTAAACGCGCCTCTTCTGCGCTGATGCATCTCTGCTCTAGCTCTGCACTTGTATGTGCAGCCTTAGTGCCTATGGCAGCACATGCCAATCCAGCTGGCGGCACCGTTGTAGGCGGCCAGGCGACGATTAGCACCGTTCCTAACCGTGTGACCATTAACCAAACCACAGACAAAGCGATTATTAACTGGAATGATTTCAGTATCGGCCAAGGTGAAACCACTCAGTTTGTGCAGCCGAATAAAAACTCCATCGCTCTTAACCGCGTTACCAGCCAGAATCCTTCCACTATTCTCGGCAATCTGACTGCAAACGGCCAAGTCATGCTTGTCAACCCGAATGGGGTGTTCTTTGGCAAGACAGCTAAAGTGGACGTATCCGGCCTGGTTGCTACCACCAGCGATATTGATAATAAAGACTTCATGAAGGGTAATTACCACTTCTCCAAGCCAGGCAATGCGGGCGCGAAAGTGATCAACGAAGGCACCATCACTATCCGCGATGGCGGTTTGGCCGCATTTGTGGCGCCTAATGTGCGTAACGATGGTTTGATCGTGGCCAATGTCGGCAAAGTAGAACTCGCCGCAGGTGATAAATTCACCTTGGATTTATATGGCGATAACCTGGTGAAATTTGAAGTCAGCGATAATGACTCTGCCAAAATCGTCGAGCAAAAAGGCACGATTCAGGCCAATGGCGGCCGCGTGGCGCTGACGGTGCAAGACGCTAAACATGTGGTCAATAATGTGATCAATATGGATGGTGTGATTGAAGCAGGCTCTGCGACTGTAGCAGGCGGCGAGATCATCCTCGGTGGCCCGAATGTCAACGTTACAGGTACACTGAACACAGCATCTAAAGCAGGCAAAGGCGGCAAGGTGACTGTTACAGGTGATAACATCAAACTCGCCTCCACTGCAAACATCAACACCTCCGGTAAAACCGGCGGTGGTAAAGTGCGTATTGGTGGCAATAAACAAGGCCAAGGCGCTCTGAAGACTGCACAAAATACCACGGTAGCACAAGGCGCTACAATCGTGAGCGATGCAACCGATAAAGGGGATGCAGGCTCAGTGATTGTGTGGGCGGATAAGAACACCGTCTATTCCGGCAGCATTCTCGCAAGAGGCGGAAAGAACGGCGGTAATGGCGGTTTCGTCGAAGTATCCGGCAAACAAAATCTGGGCTTCTATGGTGATGTGGATATGACTGCCGTAAAAGGCCAGGCAGGTACATTATTGCTCGACCCTGATAACGTGATCATCAGCGGCGATGGCACCAACAACTCCATGATTAATGATAATATGCTGGATAACACCGATCAGCTAAACGGTGATTTATATGTGTCTTCAGGCAAGATCAACACCATTCTGAACAATGGTAACAACGTTTATATCCAAGCTAATACTAGCATTTCTCTCAATCAGAATGTCAAAAAAAGCAGCGGTGGTGATTCCGAACTGACATTCGATGCACCGACTATTAATCTTAATGCTGTTATTACCAATACTAGCGGCAGCTTGCTCACATTAACAGGTACGGCAAACCAAGTGAATGTGGCAGATACTGCCCGCGTTCAGCAAGGGATTGATTTTGTGGCGGCTAACGGATTGGTCAATGTTGCTACAGGCACCTATGCCGAAAACCTGATCATCACCAAATCCCTCACTTTACAGGGCGCAGGTGTTGGCAATACAATTATTAGAACCGCAGATAACATCACCGCACAATCCGTAGTCGATTACACCGGCACCACCGAAGTACGCCCTGTGATTGCTGTAAACAATGCAGGCACAGTAAATATCAGCGGCATCAGCGTAAATGGTTCCAGCAAAGCCGATACCAATGATTACTTCACCGGTATTGGTTATATCAACACCGCAGGTACCATTGATAACGTCCGCGTAGCCGGCATTAACGGCCCGACATCTCCATTCGGTGGCACAGGTATCTTCGTACAAAACGATGATGGCGGGACACGTACCGTGAACCTGACCAATAGCATGGTAGTAGATTCCGATAGCAACTCCGTTATCATGGCTGGCCCTGGCTTGAATGTAAATGTCACAGGCAATGATTTCAGAGGCCGTGGCGTTGATGCGCGTAACACGCATGTGGGCCTATATCTGTATGAAGTATCCGGCACAGTGGATGATAACCGATTCAGCCAAATGGATCATGACGGCACCACCTTCCCTGGATTAAGTGTGGGTATCTATCTTTCAGCGGTCGATGGTGTGACAGTCACCCGCAACAGAGTGATTGGTGATTCAACCTTAACTAATCATTATGTGGATGGTATCTATGTGATGCCTGACTTAAATACCTATACCGTAAGCAGCAATGATGTCACCATCCAAAACAACCGTTTCGTGGATGTGAATATGGGTGCCAATATTGTGAATTCAAATGGTGTTAAATTCCTAGGCAACAAAATCGACGGCGCCATTTTGGGAATGTATGTCTACAACGCACCATCTATCCTGATTCGCAATAACGACTTCATCGATAACCAGATGTTCGCAGCGTCCTTGACCAGCTCATCAAATGTACGATTCCTCAATAACACAATTGATAACACCACTATGGGTGTGCCACTAGGTCTGTCTGGCCTCTATCTGGAATCGCTGACATCTGGTAGAATTGAAGGAAATATCTTTACCTATAGCGATGGTATCTTCTCCTATGGTAGCAGCAATTTGAATATTGCCAGCAATACCTTTAACAGCATTGTAACCAACGGTATTTACCTATCAGCCGATTCCTTCTATGGCCCATCCGATAATAACACCATCGATGGCAACCATTTCCTAGGCACGGTTCCAGGTGCAACCGATACGGCTGCAATCTGGATCGACGGTTGGGATGTGGATACAGTTAATACAACCATCACCAATAACGATATCGCCAATATGGATTCCGGTGTGTATGTCAGCGCGACGGATACAGGTTCGGGTAACGCTATCCTTTACCATGCGGATCAGTTAACTATCGACAATAACACCTTTGATAACATGGGTGTCATTGCAATAGAAGCCACAGGCATCACCAACTCATCCATCACCAATAACACGATT
The DNA here is from genome assembly GCA_964574415.1 of uncultured Rickettsiales bacterium. Lineage (GTDB taxonomy): Bacteria > Pseudomonadota > Alphaproteobacteria > Rickettsiales > CAZNNM01 > CAZNNM01. The sequence continues at coordinate 138,684 of CAZNNM010000006.1, forward strand.
ACCAATAGTGGGGTGGGTATTAAAGTCTATGGTCTATCTACTTCTGATAGCTCAAATATTCTTACAGGACTTAGCTATAACTCAGCTGATACCGTAGATATTAGTGGCAACGAGATCACTAATATGATCGGTTATACAATCACAAATCCATTAGATGGTACGATTATTGACACTATGACTGGTGTAGGTATTTATACTGAAGGTGTGACGAATACAACGGTAAATAACAATATCATTACTGATGTTGATAAAGGTATCCACGCCACAGTAGGTAGCATTGAAGATGCTTCTGTGCCAAATCTGTTTGGCCTGTCTGCAAGCAATGTGGATATGGATAACAACACGATTACTAATGCAACAACTAATAGCATTCTGGCAGATGGCTTAACCAATAGCACCATTTCCAACAACACGATTGATGGTGGTTTGGCATCATTGCTGACCCCTTCTATCGGGATCACCGTTCAGGATGCAAGTAGAACCGTAGGTGGCCCAATCCGTACAGCTACTACAGATAATGTGAGCGTGACAGGCAATAATATCTTCAATAGCCTAGGAGGTATTGGTGTCATTTCATATCAGCCTACTGCGACCATTACCGTGACAGGCAACACGCTGACAGGAAATATGGTGCAATATGGTGATGCGAGTGCTACCAATGCGTTTGCAGATATCCTCAGCAATAACACCTTCTCCCATTCAGCCTATGTGACCGATACATCAGGCAACCAGGGTAGTGCTATATATGCTTTGATTACCTTGGCAGATCTGGCAGATGGTGCAGATGGCTCAACATTGCATATTGGCAGTGGCACCTACACAGAAAGCATTGCACTGACCCATAATATGGATATCATCGGCGCTGGCAGCGGCACTGATGCAACAGTGGATACGATTATCACAGGCGGCGGTGCTGCTTATGCTCTGTCTATAAACAACACTTCACCAATCTCCATCAGCAACCTGCGCATTCAAAGCGATGATACGAATGGTATCCAGATTACCGATACAAACAGCTCAGGCGTAACATTGGATAATGTGGTAGTTGAAGGCTTATCGGGTCTGCAAAATGGTATTATTTACACTGCAACCACAGCCGCGCCAACCAATCTAACGTTAAATAACGTCACCCTGACCGGTACCTATAGCAACTCTGCGATGACACTGGATGGGATTTCGGATGCGACCAATGTGTCATTCACCGATGTGACATTTGATGGCACAGCGCCAGTAGGCCTGTTATTTGCCAATGGTACAGGCACGACTGATCTTAATATCGGCAACACCGTGTTTAACAACACAGCAACCGAAGATATCGTGTTGAACAACACCACAACCGATGTGGATGCTATGGCTGCGACCTTTACCGGTGCGGCAAACGATGCGGATATTGAGGCGCGTATCCATGATGTGGTAGATGATTCAGCATTAGGTGAAGTGAAGTTCGCCAGTGTGACACCTACACCTACACCTACACCTACACCTACACCTACACCTACACCTACACCTAC
>CAZNNM010000007.1:0-135517 GCA_964574415.1 uncultured Rickettsiales bacterium
TGCTTAGCGCTGAAGGGATTAATCGAGACATCAACTCCGTACAAACCATCACGGTAAGCCAGAGTGAGGGAGAGATAACGGTTCCGTTGAATATGACGCCTGAGGCTGTTGCTGCTGCGAATGCGCAGGTTGAGCAGAATCTGAAAGATTTGAAGGATTGGGCGAAGTCTAAGGGACTGATTGCTGCTGAGACGCCTGATAAGAAGCTCATCATGATCCGCCCTGGTGATGTTGAAGAGGGGTATCCGTTTGGAGGAAAAGAGGATTACAAACAGCTTGAGGTATCTGCATCTGAAAAAGACCGGATTGCGAAGGTGCTTGGTCAGCCTGAAGGTACTGAGATCAGTTTATTGGTATCTGAGAATGGGAATATTGAGGTGCAGCTTGGTGGAGGCGATACGGATGTATTGACGCCAAGTATGGCAGCCGCGCTTGGGTTAAGGGTTGCTCCGATTGCTGCGAGCGCTGCGACGTATGCTAGTGCTGGCGCTGCGGCATGTGTTGCGAGTGTTGTGTGTGGCGTGGTGGTTGCGACGGTGGTTGTGGCGGGTGTGACGTATGTTGTGTTGAGTGAGAGTGATGAGAGTAAGCCGAGCGATCCGAGTAAGCCTGTTGTTAACTTGCCGAAGGGGGGAGGTAATGGCGGTAATAATAATGGTGGTGATGATGATCCGAATGACCCTAAAGATAAGACTGGTAAGCTGATTAAAGAATTGGCGACTGAGAAGACGGTTGAGGAGATTAAGAAAGGGTTAGATGAGCATTTGGGTGAATCAAATGGTCGAGCCATGCGTGATAGGTTGACTGATACTATAGAAGATAAGAAGTTAGAGAATATAGCAAAGGAGTTATATAGACCAGGCGCCGAAGTTGGGGATGGTGGGACCGCAGATATTATTAGAAAAGAGGGTGTTGGTGGCCAGCATACACAGAAAGGTAATGAAAGATTCAAGAATCTAACAGATATTATCAATGGTAATATGTTGAATGAAAGTGATATGAATATTGCAATTGATCTATGGTTAGATTTGGGTGATGCATTGGGGAAATTCTGATGAAAGAGATAAAGTTAACAATGGATAATGTGACTGAAGAGTTACAAAAAGAAATACCTGAGTATTTTACAAGTGAGTTCTACCATGATTTCAGAGCGGGTTTACCTTATTCAACGCTTGGTGGTTTGGGAAGTCTTTTGCAGTTTCTTATTGATGGTGATGGCAACCGTTATCCAGAAGAGGGTTATGAGAAAAATAAAGAGCTTATTGATCGTATTTTTGCTTTTATCCAACGCATGGTTGATACAGGTGATGCGCAGCTAATGAACCTTGCACAGGTTGAGCCATTAGAGATGATGACGGATCGAAAAATATATGTGGATGTCACGCGATCACAACTTAAGGGGGCTGCGCTTGAGTTGTTTGAATCAATTTTTACTTATTTTAATTTTCCCACGAAATAAGATGCAAATAAAAACTGGGAACATTTTAAATCGCCGTGATGATGGTGTTTTAGAAATTTGGTTGCATTCTTATGAAGGATTAGATGGTTTTCTGAACGTTGCTGAAATATTACAAAGCCAGTTCAAGGCAATATTAAAGAAGAAGATTTCGTTGGATGTTGAACTGTGGCAGTTTCAATGTGATAGCAATATCTTAAGTCTGATTTATGATGAGGGGTTGGGGAATATTTTAGCGGCAACCGAACCATCATCTGAGCCTATTTTAAAAAAAGTTTTTGAAGCATTGTAATATGTTATCTACTTGAAGTCTGATTGATGCTAATGGCAGGCAGCATCGCTGGCGGTGGTACGCTTGCGAGCCAGAGTGATACGGAGTGGAATGACCATAATCTGGCGTTTACGACGTTATCTGGCTCTGCGATATATCTGGATGCTAAGCGTGATGTGATTGGTGAAGGTGTGCTGTTTAATGGTGAGCAGGATGGGTTAATCACGGCGGGTCATGATGTTGATATTAAGAGTGAGAAGGTTACGAAGTATATCAAGGAGCGTGGGTGGACGCTGAGCGGTGGCGTTAACATCTTTGGTGGGCTTGGCACGAATACGATCAATGCGATAGCCGATGGTGATGATCCGTATCAGGCGATTGTGAGTAGTAATCAGACCTTGAAGGTGGTTGATAACCTCAAAAACACTGGCAGTGGCTTCGGCACGCTGAACCCTGCGAATGCTGGTTTGCAGGCGTGGCAAATCCTCGCATCGCCTGATCCGTTGGAGTTTGTGACGGGTGGGTATACGTCGAAAGATGGGTTGCTTGGGAGTGGGAAGAATAGCCTGTCTGTGAATGTGAGCCTTGGGGTTCATAGTAGTGAGACGAAGTGGACGGAGTCGTATCTTAGCCAATTTACTATGGGTGGTAAGATGGATATCCGGGCTGGGAATGATCTTACCTTAAGTGGTACTGGGATTACGGCGAATGGGATTAATCTGTATGCTGGTCATAATCTGAATGTTGTGGCGGATGCGGATGAGTTTAGCAGCAGCTCTAAGGGAGTTGGAGCTAGTTTTAGTTATGGAGCGAGTGGTTATTCGTGGTACGTTTTTCGGTGTAGTCCGTATCTTTTTTGCGTTTGCGTGTATTTTGCTTTCACCATTTATCCTGCTTGTACACGGTCTCTGGATTCTTCTTGGTTTATCTTGGAAGCTGGTTCATAATAGATTCCAGTATTAGTGATACTCCCCGAGCAAGTAGTTCATGGCGGGTTAGAATAATAGTGCGCCATAAAGGTTTGTTGGTCTTTATGTTGGTTCTTGTGTAAAAACGCCAAATAGAATTATTTATATATCAGGTGGATGTATAAAATTGGCGGCTCCCGTAGGGTCGCCATTTTCTTCCACTACGCCACTGCGTAACGTTGTTCTCCTTTTAATGATTCTTGTACTTTTAGCACTGCTAAGCAGGCTTCGGCTACTTCTTTGCCTTTTACGTTGAAATGCTCAAAGAAAAACCGTTGGTGTTCTTTGTTCTCATGGAAGTGGTGCGGGGTGAGGACGGCGGAGAAGACCGGGACGCTGGTGGAGAGTTGTACTTGCATCAGGCCATTGATTACTGCTTGCGCCACAAATTCATGGCGGTAGATGCCGCCGTCTACGACGAAGGCAGAGGCGATGATGGCATCGTATTGGCCGGTTTTGGCGAGGTTCTGTGCCATGAGGGGGATTTCAAAGGCGCCTGGTACATCGATAACGTCGATTATGGTCTGTTTGCCTAAGGTTTCAGCGCAGGAGTGGTAGCATTGATTGACGATGTCACTATGCCATTGGGCTTTGATGAAGGCGATGCGGGCCATAGATTTTCCTTTCGTATAAGTCAAATCAAGGCGTAAAGGCACAAGCCTAGCACCGCAAGCACGGTCTAGCCCTATACACATTCTCTTTCATCCAGACTATACTGTCGGCCTCGGAATTTCACCGAATCATGCGATGAAGCATCGCTCGCGGGCTATACCGCCGGTGGGGACTTGCACCCCGCCCTGAGAATAAGATCACTATAGGCCTCTAGTATGGGGCTGTCGAGGTAATTGTGTATCACTTTGTAAAAAATACCTAATTAAATGACGTTAAATGCAAATTAATACTTGATCTTTATACTAGGTTTCTACAGGCTATAGATATAAATCCCGCATACTAACCCTCCCAGAATAGGTATCTTATCCCCAATGGCACATCCAGAGCTCCCATTTCTTACGACAATTACATTAGGTTTTACAGCAGCTTTCGTGCTTGGGATGATTGCATCTAAATTGCGTCTTCCTCCGATTGTCGGCTATTTGATTGCGGGGATTGCGGTAGGTCCTTATACGCCTGGGGTGGTGGCGGATGTTAAAATTGCCGAAGAGCTTTCTGAAATTGGGGTGCTATTGCTGATGTTTGGTGTCGGCTTGCATTTCTCGTTGCGTGATTTATTAGAGGTGCGGCGTATTGCTATTCCAGGGGCAATTGTGCAAATTACGGCGGCGACGTTGTTGGGGGCTGGTGTCGCGCATTTCTGGGATTGGCCACTGACAAGCGGGCTGATGTTAGGTTTTGCGTTATCGGTTGCAAGTACCGTGGTGCTTTTGCGCGCGCTTGAGCAGCATAATTTATTGCAATCCACCAATGGAAATGTGGTGATTGGCTGGCTGATTGTAGAAGATGTGGCGATGGTATTGGCGTTGGTGTTGATTCCAGCGTTAGCAACAACGGAAGGCACAGCCATGACCGCAGCAGGGATTGCGACGGATTTAGCCATTGCTATGGGCAAGGTGATACTCTTTGTGGTGTTCATGGTGGTGGCGGGTAGCCGTTTGCTGCCGATGCTCTTGATGGTTGTTGCGCGTACCCGTTCGCGGGAACTCTTTACATTAGCGGTATTTGCAGTAGCCATGGGTGTGGCGCTAGGGGCGGCGAAGCTCTTTGGCGTATCTTTTGCACTGGGGGCGTTTTTTGCAGGGATGATGATTCGTGAATCCGATCTTTCGCATGAGGTGGCTGATAAAGCCTTGCCGTTGCAAGATGCGTTTGCTGTATTATTCTTCGTTGCAGTAGGCATGTTATTTAACCCATCGATTATCATAGAGCGGCCATTGCAGGTATTGGCGGTAGTTGGGATTATTATGGTGGGTAAATCAATTGCTGCCATTGCTATTGTATTGCTATTCCGCTATCCGCTCAAAACGGCATTGCTGGTTTCTGCAGGATTGGCGCAGATTGGGGAGTTTTCCTTTATTCTAGCAACACTTGGTGTTAATCAGGGGCTATTACCGGAAGCAGGGCGGGATTTGATTTTGGCGGGTGCGATTATCTCTATTTCGCTCAACCCAGCCTGTTTCCATGTCAGCCAGCATATCCAAGAATGGCTAGGTTTTACGCCAGCGCGTAAGCCTACGGATGAGCCATTGCCAGAGGAAGTGCGGGATGATTTGGCGCATCTGACGCCGGAGGAATATGATTCCCTTCGTCAATGTGTGATTTTGGTGGGGCATGGCCGTGTGGGCAAGCATATATCGGAGAATCTGTGTTCTGCGCATATGGATATTGTGATTGTAGATTCAAACCGCCAACGTATTGAACAACTGCGTGAAAAAGGCCTGTTTGCGATTGCAGGTGATGCAACCCAAGAGGAAACCTTGCGCCATGCGGGGATTGATAAGGCTGTTGCGGTAATTGTGGCTGTGCCAAATCCTTATGAAGCGCGCCGGGTGACGGAAGCTGCACGGCATGTAAAGCCAGAGGTCAAACTTCTAGTGCGTGCGCATAATGATGAGGAAATTGAGTATTTTACCAATATTGGGGTGGATCTTGCTGTGATGGGGCCACGCGAGGTGGGGCGCCGGATGGTGCAGTATTTACAGGAAGAATTGCCGCCTGTGAAGGCTTAAGACTCTATATAGTTAAGCCTTTGATTAAAATGCTTTGTCATCCCGGACGTGATCCGGGATCCATTGTTATGGTAGCGTGATCTAGAAGAATTTAGATGGAAGCGCCAGTCTTAGTGAATTCCGGATCACGTCCGGAATAACAAGAATGAGGGCATCCAATGGCGTCGATCACGTTCAAGGATGACAGAAAAAGCACTGCTTCCCCCAACACTATCTTGTAAAACCTTGTCAGATAGTATAAAACAGCTTACTTAGGTTGTATTATTACTAGAGGACTTTCTATGCACGCCCAATCTGCTGCCGCTTCTATTGCGATCACCCTTCCTGATGGTAACGTTAAGCATTTCGCTCACGGCACAACAGGTTTGGATGTGGCAACCAGCATTGGTGCTGGTTTAGCAAAAGCGGCGCTGGCGATTGAGATTAACGGTGATCTGCGCGATTTATCCCGTGTGATTGAAAGCGATGCGAAGATTCGTATTATTACCGGCAAAGATGAAGAAGGCCTAGAAGTCATCCGCCATGATGCGGCGCATATTCTGGCAGAGGCCGTAAAGGAATTATACCCAGAAACCCAAGTGACCATTGGCCCTGCGATTGATGATGGTTTCTATTACGATTTCGCGCGCGATAAGCCGTTTACGCCGGATGATTTAGTGGCGATTGAAGCGCGTATGCATGAGATTGTGAAACGCAATGAAACCATTAACCGTGAAGAGTGGGATCGTGACGAAGCGGTGAAGTTCTTCAAGAGCATTGGTGAGCATTATAAGGCTGAAATCATTGCTTCTATCCCATCCAGTGAGAAAATTTCGCTCTATCGCCAAGGCGAGTTTATCGACCTCTGCCGTGGGCCACATGCGCCATCTACGGGTAAGGTGCAGGCGTTTAAGCTGATGAAAGTGGCAGGCGCTTATTGGCGTGGCGATAGCAAAAATGCCATGCTGCAGCGTGTCTATGGTACCGCTTGGGCGGATGAGAAGCAGTTGAAGGCCTATCTGACTCGTCTGGAAGAGGCAGAAAAACGTGATCACCGCCGGATTGGCCGTGAGATGAATTTATTCCATGTGCAGGAAGAGGCGGTGGGGCAGGTATTCTGGCATCCTAAAGGCTGGACGCTCTATCGCACACTAGAGAACTTCATTCGTACTAAGCTGCAAAAGAATGGCTATCAAGAAGTGAAAACCCCGATCATGGTGGATCGGGCGCTGTGGGAGGCTTCGGGGCACTGGGAAAAATTCCGTGAGAATATGTTTATCTCTGAAGCCGAAGAGAAAACCCTTGCGATTAAGCCAATGAACTGCCCATGCCATGTGCAGATTTTTAAGCAAGGTTTGAAGAGTTATCGTGATTTGCCACTCCGTATGGCGGAGTTTGGCTGCTGCCATCGTAATGAATCCAGTGGTTCGCTGCATGGGATCATGCGCGTGCGCGGCTTTACGCAGGATGATGCGCATATTTTCTGTATGGAAGATCAGATTACCAGCGAGACTGTGGCATTCTGTAACTTGCTGCTGGAAGTCTATAAAGCGCTTGGATTCAACGAAGTACGCGTGAAGTTTTCCGATCGTCCGGAGAAACGTGCAGGTACGGATGAAACCTGGGATCGTGCTGAAGGTGCGCTTAAAGATGCGGTAACAGCAGCAGGTTTAGAATATACGCTCAACCCAGGTGAGGGTGCGTTCTATGGGCCGAAGCTGGAATTCGTGCTGCGCGATGCGATTGGCCGGGATTGGCAATGTGGTACGCTACAAGTGGATTTCGTGCTTCCGGAGCGTTTGGATGCGAGTTATATTGGCTCAGACGGCGCAAAACACCGACCAGTGATGCTGCATCGTGCGATTTTGGGTACGTTTGAGCGGTTTATCGGTATTCTGATCGAAGAACATGCCGGTAAATTCCCACTCTGGCTGGCGCCATTGCAGATTATGGTAGCAACCGTGACCAATGAGGCGGATGATTATGCGCTTGAAGTGCAAAAAGTTCTGCAAGAGGCTGGCTTACGGGCGGAATGTGATACAGGTAGTGACAAAATTAGCTATAAAATCCGTGAGCATTCTCTAGCGAAAGTGCCAGTGATCCTCGCGGTCGGCAAAAACGAAATGAACGAGCGCACGGTTTCTATGCGCCGTATCGGTTCACAAGCGCAAGAAGTACTTGCGTTAAATGAAGTTGTGGATAAACTAAGAAACGAAGCAATGGTGCCTGCATAGGTAGAATTTGTCATCCCAGCGGAGGCTGGGATCCAGCGCAATGTTTATGAGCGTAGCGAATGCTCTTTATAATAAAGGAGAGTTCGCTATGCTCACCAGTATATTACTGGATTCCAGCCTCCGCTGGAATGACAATGAAAAGTTTTAATTACAGGAGAGTTTTCTATATCTAAGTCTTCTTCCAACAAGGGTGGTAATTTCCCACGCGCGAATAACGAAATTACATCCAACCAGGTGCGCCTGGTCGGTGCTGATGGTGAAATGCTAGGCGTTGTATCGCTGCGCGATGCGCTTGAGCGTGCTGCGGCAGCTGGGCTTGATCTGGTAGAAATCTCTCCGGGCGCGGAGCCGCCTGTCTGCAAAATGCTCGATTACGGCAAGTATAAATACGAAGCCCAAAAACGCGCACAAGAAGCCAAGAAGAAACAGAAGGTTGTTGAGATTAAAGAACTCAAATACCGTCCGAATATTGGCGAGAATGACTACCAGGTTAAAATGCGTAGCCTGGTGAAATTCATCGGCGAGGGTGATAAAGTAAAAGTCACTCTACGCTTCCGCGGCCGTGAAATCACCCATAAAGAAATCGCCATGAAATTGCTGGATCGTATCGTAGCCGATACGACTGAGATTGCTAAGGTGGAACTTGCTGCCAAGATGGAAGGCAAGATGATGCTGATGGTGTTGTCGCCGAAATAAGTTTGCGATGGATTCGCCGATCACGTTGGTCGGAGTTGTAACCTGTCGTCATCGCGAGCGTAAGCGCGCGATCCAGGGCCTATATAAAGAACGGCAAAATTATAGAGATGGATTGCCGCGTCGCTATCGCTCCTCGCAATGACGGAGAGGTATGTAAGGACGCCAATTACTTGGCAATCCATCCTCAAACATCAGCATTAATAGACATACTCTATGGCCGTCTTCTCCCTCATTTCTCTTAAACTCCTCTCCCTTTACCTCAACATTGCCCTAGGCTTCCTTGCAGGGCGGTATCTTAATGTGCATCGGGAGAGTATTGCTTCGCTGATTTTCTATATCCTGTCACCGATTATCGTGTTTAATGCGGTGATTAAGACGGAGTTGAGTGCAGGAATATTGCTATTGCCACTTATGACATTCTTAGGTAGCTCCTTGCTGTGTTATATATTTTATAGCATCGGCAAACGCATCTGGGGTGATTCGACGAAGAATATTTTGGCTTGTTCTGCAGGTACAGGAAATACAGGGTATTTTGGGATTCCCGTGGCGCTGCTGTTATTCGATGAGCAGACAGTAGGTGTGTATATCGTCGCGATGCTTGGGATTACGCTCTATGAAGTATCGGTAGGCTTCTTCATCACAGCACGTGGGGAGCATCATGTCAGTGAGGTATTGCGCAAGCTTGCTAAATTGCCAGCGATTTATGCATTTCTGATTGGGCTGGTGATTAATCAACTCTCGCTGTATCCTCCGGTGTTCTTTGATGATTTTGTGCAGAATGTGCGTGGTGCATATGTGGTAGTTGGCATGATGGTGATTGGCCTAGGGCTTGCAACGCTGAAGAGCTTTAAGCTAGATATCCCCTTCGTAGCTCTTGCGCTTAGTGCAAAACATCTGGCCTGGCCATTATTGATGGGTGGATTTATTGCGCTGGATCGGATGATGTTCCATTTATATAGCGATACGATTTATAAGGCGCTATTCCTGCTATCGATTGTGCCAATGGCGGCTAATACAGTGGTGATTGCAACCGTACTCAATGCCCAGCCGACGAAAGTGGCGGCGGCTGTGGTGGTGAGCATGGTGCTGGCGCTGGTGTCTGTGCCGTTGATGATTGCGGTGTTTATGTAATCATTGTCATTCCGGACTTGATCCGGAATCCATTGCTATGGCAGCGTGATTGATACGTAGATAGGTTAGAAGCGCCAGTCCTGGTGGATCCCGGATCAAGTCCGGGATGACAAAGTAAGGCTATACTCTCTCATCCCTCACCCAACAAAAAAACCGCCCCTGTTTCCAGAGGCGGTTTTGTTAGTACTCTAACGACTAGTTAAAGATTCGGTTTAGCTCATCCAGTAGGGAGTCTACTGTGCTGATCACTTTCGAGCTGGCTTGATAGCCGCGTTGGGCTACGATCATGCGGGTTAGCTCGTCGGCAATCTCTACGTTGGCGGATTCCAGAGATGCAGGGGAGATTTTACCCACACCGCCTGTTCCAGGCTCACGTAAGTTAAAGTTACCAGAAGCTTGGGTTTCGCGGTAGGCGTTTCCGGCTACTTCTTGCAGACCATTCGGGTTAGCGAAATCTGCCAATGGCACTTTGTAAATCTTACGCGATTCACCATTACTGAAGTTTGCCACTACGAAGCCGTCTTCATCGATCACTACCGAGGTTAACAGACCCGCTGCCACACCGTTCTGATCTACGAATTCGACGTTATAGGTTGCATCGAACTGGCGTAGACCATCAGTCAAACCGATAGTGGTGGCGCCAACAGTACCGATTGGCGAACCGGCTGTACCGAAGTTGAAGACGGTTTTGTTTGGTAATGCGCCATTTGTCCATGCGATATCGATGGCTTGGGTAAGTGCTGCATCCACACTCCGTAAGCTACCATCCCCGTTGAAGCGTACAGTACCGGAAGCAATCAGACCGTCTGTACGGTTGGAGACGATGTCTTTTGGATCGATGGAGTAGATCTCCACCGCCCAGGTGTTATCAGCCAGTTTTGCATAGCTCATTTGGAAGTCATGTCCACTACCTTGCGCATCGAACATACGCACGTTACGGCTGAACTGAGGAACGATTTTACCACTTGCCATATTGGGCGCTGCTGTACCGCTTGGGTCATAAGCAGGGCCATATGGGCCTTTGCCGATACCCATCTCGGTCATAAAGTCACTGGCTACGCCGTTGAGACCCATCAGAGTGGCGAATGTTCCACCACCACCGTTATCCACATCGCTAATGGAGGTGATTACTTTATCGCCTACGGCTGCAATGGTGATGCTGTTTGTGGTTGGGTCAATCGTTGCGTTTAATTCGGTAGGCGCAATCGCATTAATCGCGGCTGCCAAATCATCCATGCTGGAGAATTCCCCTAAGCTAGCGTTTGGTACAGCAGGGTTACGGTAGGTGAAGGTATAGGTAGTACCACTGACAACGATATTAATCGCATCACCATCGTTACCGGCAACACCGAGTGTTGTGGCTGTGCCTGCTAAACCAAGGTCAGTTACCGCGTTCAAGCTTGGGCCACCGATAATTGGGCTGCTGAAGTTGATGATCCCAAGTGGGTCATCAGTGAAGATTTGTAAGCTACTATCATCGAGTGGGTTTTCGATAATAGCAGAGATACCATCCGAGTTGTTGATGAGATCAGATAAGCCTTTCATGGTATTGAAGCGGTTTGTAGCAGCGCCGATACCATTAGCCGCTAGGCCTAAGCCACTTACGAATGTGCCTGTAACATCTGTGAAGGTTAATGTGGATGCGGTTGCTGGGTTGGTGGTGGTTACGTGTAATCTGCCACCGATAACAGATGCTTGCACACCGATAGTTGGGCCCATCGCGGCGTTGTTAATGGCTGCTGCTAATTCAGTCAGGTTGCTGAACTCACCCACTGCTGGGTTTGGTGGAGTGCTTGCTAAACGATAGGTCAGGTTGATCGTGCCTGCGGAGGTGGTAATGGAGAAGTTATCAACGTTATCAACTGCACCGGTAAATTCCGCTGTTGCGCTATTGGCGCCGAGTACAGTGGTTGAGGTGAGGTCTGTGCTTGAACCTGTGAAACCTAAACGGTTTGCTGCACCGCCAGTAATATCTTTAAAGGTCATAGCTTCGGTTGCATCTTCAGGCGCAACGAGAAGCTGGTTATTCACCACGCGTGCGGTTAAGCCTACTGTGTCGTCAATGGCTGTGGCAAGAGATGACAAATCGTTAAACTGGCCGGTCAAGGTGTTTGGCGAGCTTGGTGTATAAGTGAAGGTAACCGTACCTGATTTAGGAGTGGTGATGGTGAATTTATCACCTGCTGTCAGGCCACTAAAGAGCTGAGTAGGGGTAAACGCGCCTAAGATGCCGGTAGAGATATCGTTACTGGTAACAAATCCACCATAATTATAGGCGTAGCTTACACCAGCTGCAGTTACTGTCAGCGCATCGCCTACACGTAAATTGCCGCTTGGAGCGATAATATCATCAGCACCTATTTTACGGTTATAGGTTGCGCCGCTTTCAAAATCCGCGGTATCACCAGCACCTTGTAATACTTCTTGGCCAGCATCAAGGTTTAGACCTACGTCTACTTTAGTGGTTGCTGCTGCTACACCGCTTAATGAACGGATGTTTACAGGCTCCAAGCTTTCTAACAGGGCATTAGAGGTGGTGTTGATGTTGCCGATATCACCAGGTAGACGCCCTTCTGGGTCGAGTGGCCATGCCATCAGATAGAAACCTGCACCGTTTACGAAGTTACCACGGTTATCTTTACGGAAGGAACCGGAGCGTGTGTAGAGTGTGTCGCCAGTTGCATCTGGGCGGCTGTTGACTACAAACATGCCTTCACCAGAAATCGCCAAGTCGGTTACCACACCTGTACCTTGGATCAGACCTTGGCCATCAACGGTGGTGCGGCTACCTGCTCTTACACCGCCGCTGGCATAAGAGGTGGTGGAAATACTGCTGGTCACTAAGGTACCAAAGTTAGATGCACGGCCTTTATAACCAACGGTGTTGATGTTTGATACGTTATCAGAAATCGTCGCAATCGCAGTACTCTGTGCGTTAAGACCCGATACGCCTGATGATAATGCTCCGAAAAGACCCATGATGTTACTCCTCTAATGTTTTTCTTATCTGTTACGAGTGGTGTTCCATGTATTTAAGCAATGACGCTTGATACGGGGACAACCAGTGAATTTTTCAGTGTCAGCAGAGATACGCCATTTTTGACCTCTGCGCTGGCAACCACATCTCTAATCGATGTTGTTGCAGTCATGTCTTCGCCATTAGCATCCAGTGCTTTGATTTGGAATGTATAGAGGCCATCCGGCATTTTCGCTCCGTTTTCGCCTTTACCATCCCAGGTGATAGTGTTCTTACCGGCTTTCACTTCGCCATTTAAGGTTTTCACTACATCGCCATCTGCATTGGTAATGCTAATGGAAACGCTGGTAGCTTTTTTGTCGAGTGTGTAGAACATTTGCGCTGAGCCATCTTTTAAGGATGATTTATTGCTTGGTACTTCTACGGTTTTGCCTACATATGCTTGTAGTGCATCATCATCAGAAGCTTTTGGTGGTACGGTATCGCGTACGGATACAATGCTGGACGCTGGTACTACCAAGGTGTTGGTGAGTGTTAACATTGGACTGCCATCTTTAATGGTCACGCCATTTACCACGCTGGTCACGCTGCTGCTGGTTTTGATTTCATTGCCTTGTGCATCCACAGAGCGCACCAAAATCTCATACATACCATCCGGCATTTGACGGCCGCTTTCGCTCTTGCCATCCCATACCAGGCTGCTCTTACCGGCTTTGGTGTTACCATCAATGCTTTTTACCAAGCGGCCATCGGAATCGGTAATTAGAATGCTGGTATAATCTGCATCTTCTTCGAGAGTGTAGAAGAACTCTGCTTGCCCATTATTAAGCGAACCTACGCTGCCTTCAACCTCAACGGTTTTGCCCAGATACCCTACCGCATCATTGGTTTGGTTGGTTTGGGTGAGGCTGATCAGCTTTTCCAGGTTGGAGTTGGTGTTTACTGCTTGTTCTACGCCAGTGAAGGATACGAGCTGGCTGGTGAAGTCGTTAGTATCCATTGGTGCTGTAGGATCTTGATTCTTGAGCTGCGTAGTCAGCAGGATCAAGAAGTTATCAAAATTCTCGGCCAAACCCGATAAGGATTTGTTGGCGCCTGTGACGCTGGTATTCGTTCCCGTATTGGTGTTTACACTATCAACCATAATACTCTCCCTTATAGTTAGACTCTAATATCAAGACCGCCCGCACGGTTAGATGCGAGGTAGGCGGTCACTAAACGGCTATTATCTTCGCTTTGTTCAGTAATCGATTTATAACGTTCATTAGCTGCTGCACGGTCAGATGCATTGCTGTTGTAATGGCTGTTATCATTACCGCTTTGCAGGCTAAAATTCAGGCTGCCAGAATCAGCTTGCACACCTGCTTGGCTTAACGAGCGTTGCAGGTCAGCGGAATCTTTTTGCAGTAATTGTAAGGTTTCAGGCTTCTCAACCGCGATGACGATATTGGTGCGGCCATCAGGGTTTACGTCAATTTTCACTTCTACTTTACCAAGCTCAGCAGGGTTTAATTGCACGGTTACTTTATTGGAGCCGTTTTTAAATGATTGGCCGATTTTGAAGGTAACCTGATCAATCACATTATTATGTAACGGGTCTTGCTTTAACACGATGTGTTTAGCTGATACATCCGTATTACGTGCGATTTCGTGCAAAGCTGGGGTGGCGTTACTGGTAGTGGTGCTGGTGGTTAAGTCGTTGATAGTATCGCTCAGCTTTTCTTTATTCGGATCAGCAGAAAATACGATGCTTTTGGTAGCTGCTTGATGTTGGGCTACTTTTGCTGCCAGGTCTAAATGGTTCAAGTGGCCACCTTGCGCTGCGCTGCTGCGCGGTTTACCATCGCTGGTATTGCTTGCATCTGTAGAGCCTTCAGCGGTTTGTGCTAAGCTTTCAGCCAGTGCATCAGGGGTGGAAGCGTCGGTAGTGGTTTGTGGGGCGGTGGTATTGGTTGCTGCGATAGTGCTTTGTGTCGTAGCGGTTGCGGTAGCATCGGCAACCGGTGTGCCAACTGGGATATAAGCTTGCGCTTGCACGCGGGTTTGCTCTGTTGCTTGGGTGATCGCTTCAGTGGCAGCGGTGGTTTCTACAGTTTGTGTTGCTTGGGTGATAACGGTAGGTTCTACGATGGTTGCAACCGCTACAACGCCGGTTGCATCCACTGTATCTGTGGTGCTGCTATTCTTTGCTGCAATACCATCTTCTAATACCAATCCTTTGTTCACATTCGGGAAGAGGATAGCTTTATCCTGAACAACATTGCCGGTTGCTTCTAATATCAGTGAGTTTTCATCCGATGGCGGGGTGATAGCTTCCAGCGGGCCTGCATCTTTCACCGGAGTAAAATCATGGCCCATAATATCAATAACAGTCGTTGGGATGGTGATTTCTTCGGGGGTGGTGGTTTCTGCTGTTACAACAGGTGTTGTTGGCACCACAGGCGCATCGGCTGCCACTTGTCCTTCTATAGGTAATGTTGTGGTAGGTAAGGAGGTTTGTGTTTGTGCTTGTTGGATTTGTGCGTAAAGTTGTGCAAAAGGATTATTTGTTGTGTTTGTAGTAGTAGCAGTAGATGTAGACGCCAGCAACCCTGCGAATGCATCACCTGCAGCAGCGGTGGCGCCAGTTTGCGCAGCAACGCCATTTCCGCCCGTCATTGTCGGGAGTATCATGCCTGCTAAAAACTGTGGTATCGCTACACTCATGGTTTTACTGCATTAGGGTTAAACGGTCTGTTCCCCTATCTATATGCAATCGGTGTGCCAAATTATAATGTACTGTTATGTAAGGATTATTTTGCGTTGCGGGGGCGGGTAAGAAATGCAAATGGCAAAAAATGCCTATGGTGTGCTAGGTAAAAAATGCCTACATATTCTTCGGCATATAGTCACATAAATCATGAATCGGGCAGCGGAAGCATTCCGGCTTGCGGGCTTTGCAAATATAGCGCCCATGCAGGATAAGCCAATGATGTGCATGTTCTTTCCAGCGGTTGGGGATGTTTTTTTCAAGTTGTAGCTCGGTTTGCAGCACATTATCAGCTTTAACTAAGCCAATACGGTTGCTAACGCGGAAAATATGCGTATCCACAGCAATAGTTGGCATGCCAAAAGCAACGTTTAAGACCACATTCGCTGTTTTACGGCCAACGCCAGGCAGTTTTTCTAATAATTCCCGTTTTTGAGGAATGTGTCCGCCGAAATCTTCGATCAGCGCTTTGCTGAGGGCAATCACATTCTTGGCTTTGGTATTAAATAACCCAATGGTTTTAATATAGGATTTTAAGCCTTCTTCACCGAGGGCGACCATTTTTTCAGGCGTATCAACCTTCTCAAACAACGCACCGGTGGCTTTATTGACACCGACATCCGTTGCCTGGGCGGAAAGGACGACGGCGACTAATAATGTATAATGATTCACATAACGCAACTCTGTTTCAGGATGCGGATTAAGCGCGGAGAGGCGTTCAAAAATGGCGTCAATAGTCGTTTTTTTCATGGGGCGACTATATACAGAAACGGAGGGGGTATCAATTTGAAAATGCGTGGTTCACCATCATTGTGAGGCTATGTGGTGGCTGTGACAATCCAGGGCTTACCAAAGAACAGAAGTTTACTCTGTCATACGCCGACTTGATCGGCGTATCCATCCTAATAATAAGCTATATATTTTTAGATGGATTCACCGATCAAGTCGGTGAATGACAAGGCAAGTATTATTTTCGCTGACGACGTTGCTAGCTTAATGCTTATAATCCATACTAAGCGCTTGTAGCTCTTGCAGCAATTCTTGCCCGATTGCGCCGCCATCGTCGATGATATCCAGATGGATAATACTATGAAGCGCATCGATATGGCCTTTGAGTATGCCAAGGGTGACGTTGCTGAAGGTCTTCAGCCCATCCGCAAAAGTGGCGAGGGAATCGGCAATGTCATAGGCTAGTCTATAATGTGTACCTTCCATCGCACCGCGTATCGCCAGTGCAAGGACGGGTATATGGTTGATGCTGGCAGTTTGGCCTTCTGCAATGGAATCATAGGCTAAGCGTAATGCATCGATATCTTTGCTAATAGTAGCATGTAAAGCAGGTGGAAGATCACTCACGATGAGACTCCATACTGGCCGTTGTCGGTTTACCCCACCATTTTTCCATCACTGGATGGTGACGCCCAGAGAGCGGAATAGTGGCGCGCATACGAGGTGTAATGGCAGGCTGTGCGGTCAGCGCAGCAATCGATTCCCGCTCTGCCTGATGACGGGTAAGGAAATGGCGGATATAGTCATGCAGATAGCCTATCGTAAATGGATAGCCCATAAATTCGGTGAGCCCCTCCAAGCCAAAAGTTGCCACATCGCTTTGTGGCGGCCGGCTGGTGATGAGGAGAATGGGTGTAAGGCGGGCAGGGGAATCGGGTGATGTGCGTAGTTGTTTTACAAATGTTTTCGTATCCAACGGCCGCAAGCCCCATTCGCTGATAATCAGGTCAATCGTATGATTTTTCAGGGTATAAAGGGCATCTTTTGCATCAATAGCCGTAAAAATACGCTTTGCCTTCCAGCCATGCAACACATCGCGCAAGAGTTTGCTCATGCGGGGATTGGTGTTTATTATCAATATATTACACGAATTCAGTGCAATGGTGTGAGATGAGATGTGTATCTGCATAATAGGCCTACTTTTCGTTCTGCTGCTTTTATAGCAATCCATACGAAACAATGAGGTTAAATGACTATACTCATTATCCGCAAGAAACATTGATAAATCATGAATATACTATTGGTATTAGCGAATAATCATTAAATTATTATTAATTAATATGTGCCATACTGAAAAGAGGTGTAATGAAAGTTTAGGTATTACATGGCGCGCCATAGCCCGATCGTATTTTCAGCCCTGGAAATTCCAGTTATGTGTCTGAAAGATAAGAATGATATGATCTATGAGGTTTATAAAAACCCTCAGGAATATGTTATGGTAGAAGCTGCCACGGCGCGTGAGGCGTTGGAGTTAAGCCAGGTGGTGCGCCCTTATAAAATTGTGCATCGAACCTATGATCTCAACCATATCATCGCTAGCGGCGCTTTGATTCTGGCCTCGGCTGATAAAGAAGCGCTGACATAAAACTTTCACATAAATGACATAATTATGTAATGCAAAAGGTGTAAGGCTGAGAAAAACAGGTAAGATTATGTCCAAACTTAGCATTCGCCAAGAAATTACACAACGTGCAAAGCTTCTATTAACGGCTCCCCAACAGATTGTAGAAAATGCAACTTATATATCTCAAGCGGTTTTACAACTAGAGGATGGTTTGGGATTTCCTGTAGAAAAGGAACTCGATAAACAGAATCTGGCAATGTATTTGTGTACATGCATCCCGTTGATAGACGATTTTTATTCTACAATGTCTGAAGAGCAGAATCCTTTGGGGATAGTGAAGCAGACATTGCGGGATATTGTGCAGCATCCGCAGTTTAATCCGTTGATGCCAGATAACCAAGGGCGTAGTTTTTTATCCTTTGTATTCCGAATGCAGGATGCAGCTTTTATCAAAGAAATAATAGAGCTCAACCCTATACTTACGAAGTTAGCGCATGATCCTAAATCGATGTTTGACTGCGCAAGTGCTATGATGCGCGATAATCCTAGCTATCGTCAGAATCCGAAGGCGGCAATGGAAGTGGTGGCAGGTATATGCCATTATATTCCGCGTGAATATCTGGCCGCGCATTTGATGGAAGATCCATTATTACTGCGCGGGTTTATATCCTATCAGCCTCAGCTCTTGATGGAGTTGATGCAGCTGCCGGAAAGCACCTTAACCACAGCGCGCGATAGCCATGGCAGAACATTCATGCACCATCTCTGCATCGCAAAGGAGCCATGGAGTCTCTATAAGGGCTTAAGGGAGCTTCCTGCGTTGCAGAAATTGATACATGTTGTGGATAATCATGGTGATACGCCGTTGGCGTTCATGATGCGTAAGCGCCCACAAGATAAAGATCGTTGTGTGGAATGGTTGTTGCCCTATCACCCCAATCTGATACATCAAAACGCACACGGCAATACACCCCTCATGGAGGCCTTGTTAGCACAGGATGTGGATACGGTGAGGGTGCTGGTAGACTATAGTAATGAGCATGAAGAAGGTGATATCGGCGTTAATATTCAAAATACAATAGGGCAAGCGCCTATTGATATTCTGAATTATGATACCAGTAATGCATGGGGAGAATTGGGAGAGGCGCTGCGTGAAATGTCGGTGTATACAACTGTGCCTGATATCGGCTTACAACAGAAGAAGGCAGAGTATGTAAAGCATTTACAGCGTTTGCAGCGCATTGAACCTAGCACATTAATGATAGCAATGGATATATCAGGAGCGCAGAATGTCTTCTTTGTAGATGGGCATCAAAAACTCCATGATGCGTTAACCCTGCTGCGAGCAGTTTCATTGGACTATCCCGATAAGGTCTTTCAGTTAAATATCCAGTTTGAGAGCTTCTTCGGGCATTACACGACATTGTATATGGATATACAAAACGGTCATGCAACATCGGCATTTTATGAATCATTAGGCTTAACACGAAATGAAAGAAGCGGTAGCTTGATTGATTATGCTGAGCGTATTGCTGAGGTTTTTCCGGGTGATCCGATGTATATGAATGCTGAAAAAACCCAGCGTGATAGCAAAAGCTGCACTATCATTTCGCTCGATAATGTGCTGCATGGTCAGCAATACCGTCGTGAAGGGTTGTTTGAACGTTTAGCGCAATATGCTTATACGGGGGAGGCTTTAACAGCAGAAAAGGCGCGTCTTCATGCAGAGGCGAATATGCCAACTTTACTAGCGTTGGAGGAAATTAAGATAGTCAAGCCATTCTGCTACCCGCCTGCAATGTATCAGCATGCGCAATATCTTGCGCCTATTCACGTTGAACCTATAGGGCGGGAGAAAATCGGGGAGAGGGCATTGCAAGAGCATGTGCAATCAACAACCCGTTATAGTGAGTACCATCATAAGCCATTTAATAAATATACAAAAATCAAAACGACAGAACTGCTGGAACAATCACAGGAGTTTCTAGAGACTGCATCAGAACAAAAATTGGATTCTGTGCATCTGCGGCACTCGCTTGCGGAGTTGACGGCCTTGCAACGTTTTATATCACGTGTTGTTGGAAAAAAGGTGGATATGAATCGGTGGCAGGAGTTTGCGCAGGAGACTCCCAACCAGGTTGAAGATGAGGTAGGAAAGCTGGCAGATGAGATTTTGGACTGGGGTGGTGAAGATGATCTCACCCCGCCAACAGAGTTACCGCCTCCGCCCCCTACTCCAGGCCAAAAACCTCAGGGGGGAGAGGGAAAAACATCCTTTACAACGCGTTATGGGGGTAAAGATAATCCTGGTAAGGGGCCGCAGCTGAGGTAAGTTTACTCAGCTTTCCACTTCATGCCGCCAAGCAGATGATCAATATCATCATTAAACTCACCGAGCGGTAGCACGCATTGCCGGTAGCGTACCATAATACCATTCAGATTGCGGAATTCGGATTCTTCCACCAATGGCTTGCCGGTATCCACTACTTTGTCAAACACATCGGTAATATGGCCGCTATGCTTGGAAAGCAGGGAGGTATTGATATTCCCGCCCGTAGCTTCATTGCCATAGGCAGCGATGATGGAAGGGCCGAGATAGATATATTTATATTGCTCACCAGGATTGGCTGTATGTTTTACTTGCACAAGAAAACATGCATCCCAAATATCACTGAGCATTTCAGGCTGTATATCTGTCAGCGCAGGGAAGGGACGGTCGCCTTTGGCGGCTTCCCAATAGGCCAGGAGACGTCTGGTAATACGACGGGATT
The DNA here is from genome assembly GCA_964574415.1 of uncultured Rickettsiales bacterium. Lineage (GTDB taxonomy): Bacteria > Pseudomonadota > Alphaproteobacteria > Rickettsiales > CAZNNM01 > CAZNNM01. The sequence goes on from CAZNNM010000007.1 coordinate 20,270, forward strand.
GTCCGTCTAAGTTCGTATCGGTCATAATCCCGCCCTTATTACTGGTAACCTTTTTAATTTTAGCGGATTCTTTATGTTAATTCAAGAGGGTTTTCATGCTGTGTCATCCTTGGACTTGATCGGCGTTGGTGTATGGATCTTCGTCATTGCGAGGCCACAACGTGGCCGTGGCAATCCATGGGCGGTGGTTATGGATTATCGCACTACACTGTGTTTCGTTCTCAATGACAGAAGGTTAAAGGCCCCGCCCCAACACATGCCCCGCCAAATACAGCGACCCACATATCAAAATACGCCCTGTCGCTGGAATGCTAGCAAGGGCTGAGTCCAGTGACGTGGCAGTTTGTGCTGCAATCCCTACATGCTTTGCCTCATGCGCAAGATCTTCGGCGGATTTACTGTTGGGGTCATCGGGGATGGTGATGCAGGTAACACTGGTGACTTTCCCTGCCAGTGGAGCAAAAAAGCCTTTGCCATCTTTGCCGCTTAACATGGCCGTAATCAGATGCAGGGGTTGATCGTTCCATTGCTCTGCCACATGTGCTAATGCTTCACCCGCTGATGGATTATGCCCGCCATCAAGCCAAACTTCCTGCCCATTAGGGCGGTCATTTAGGCGTTGCATCCGTGCGCGGTGTTCGGCGGTTTGTAAGCCGGTGAGGATGGCGGTTTCATCGACCGTAAATTCTTTGAGATGGCGAATCGCAGCAATTGCTGTGCCAGCATTGATGATCTGGTGATCGCCAAACAGATTCGGCAGAGGGCTGATAAGGCGGTAATCGCCCTCGCTGTAATGGAGATGATTATCAATCTTCGCTGCCTGCCACTCCTGACCATAGACATAAAGCGGTGCTTTGGCATGTGCTTGGATGGAGGTTAGCGCTTCGGGTTCTTGTTGGCTGATAATAGCAGGCGTACCAGCTTTTAAGATGCCAGCTTTTTCACCTGCGATAGCATGGAGTGAATGCCCTAGGAATTCGGTGTGATCGAAGGAAACAGGTGTGATGATGCTAAGAGCGGGGTGATCAATCACATTAGTAGCATCCAGCCTGCCGCCTAATCCGGTTTCGAGCAATACCACATCTGCTTTTATGCGCGAGAAAGCCAAGAGTGCGGCAACAGTGGTACCTTCAAAAAAGGTCACCGGAATTTCGCGCGCGGCTGCTTTGCATTCTTCCAGAATCTCGTAGAGATATGCATCACTAATCATTTCTCCCGCTAAGGTAATGCGTTCGTTAAAACAGACGAGATGGGGAGAAATGTAGCTATGGGTAGTATAGCCTGCTGCTTCGAGTATCGCCCGTGTAAACGCAAGAGTAGAGCCTTTGCCGTTCGTGCCTGCAAGATGGATAACCGGAGGGAGTGTATGATGCGGGTTGCCAAGTGCAGCAAGCAAAGCATGTACACGCTCTAATCCTAAATCAATGGGCTTGTGGCCAAGGGGAATCGGCCAATGCGGTGTGATGATCATTGTAAATACGCTCCTACGCGTAATGCTTTAGCATTTCCAAGCACATCATGCACGCGTAAATACTGTATATTCTGGCTGGCAAGATAAGCGGACATCACGTGCGTTTCAGGGTCACGCGAGCTGGTATTGCCTGGTGAAAGTGCTTTAAAACAGGATTTGCGCGAATGGCCAATGAGGATTTTGACACCGAGCGCATGGAGTGCGCTGCATTCTTTGAGGAGTGTGAGCGATTGCTCTGCGGTTTTGCCAAAGCCGATACCGGGATCAAAGATAATACGGTCGCGCTTAATGCCATGTGATTCGAGCATCCGGATATGCGTTTCTGCATCCTGATGCACACGCGCTATCACATCGCACTCCACCGGCAATGTCACATCAGGTCGCACAGGCAGGCCGAGATTATGCATGGTGATGAGATCAGCATTGCTTTGCTTGGCGACTTCAATCATCGCAGAGTTAGAGAAGCCGGTGACGTCATTAATATAACGCACTCCAAGCGCAAGCCCTTTGCGTATGGATTCGGGGTGGTAGCTATCCAGGCTCACAGGAATAGGGAGTTTTTGGAGAGCCGTAAGCACTGGCTCCAGCCTTGCCCATTCTTCTGCATGTGTCAGCGGAGTAGCACCTGGGCGAGTTGATTCTGCGCCGACATCAATCACCGCAGCACCTTCGGCATACATGCGTTTGGCATGGGCGATGGCGTCTTCAACACTGGTGTAGTTGCCACCATCAGTGAAAGAGTCCGGTGTGATATTGAGAATGCCGAAAAGTTCTGTCATAGGCGCTTAGCCGTCACGGAAAGTTGCAACGCAAGCTGCGCTGCCGTTTTGCCAAATGCTTCCCCTGGCACAGGGTAATGCCAATGCGGCCAGAGATCGGCCAGCGGCAGCAACGCAAAATCGCGTTCAAGCAGGCTGATATGCGGGATGGAGAGGGTGGGTGTGCGGATCACCTGATTATCCCAAGCTAGAATATCAATATCAATCTCACGCGGCGCCCAGCGCTTACCCGTTTCACGGCCCATTTCGTGTTCAATGCGTTTAGCTTCGAGGAGAATGGCTTCCGGTGTCAGTGTGGTTTTTCCCATAATGGCCATATTGAGGAATGGCGTATTCCATTCTTCTGGCGAGCCGGGCAGCAGCAATGCAGGCGATTCATAGATCGGTGAGCGGTGAATATCCGTCACGGATTTCTGCAGTTCTGCAATTGCGTGATCCAAATAACTCTCGCGATTCCCTAAATTCGAGCCGAGGCCGATGATGATGTGGTGCATGGTTCCTCCTTTTGGGGGTTGGGGACTAGGGGCTGGGGATTAGGGATATAGCTTCATGAGCAAAGCTCATGAGATTGTTAAAATTATGGCAAAGCTCCCAACCCCCAATCCCTAGTCCCTAACCCCCTCCTTCAACAAATAACTAGCTTTTTCCCATAATATCGCATACAAGCATATATATGGAATGGGTTTACGTCAAAGATCGATTTGTTGCACGGACGGATGCGGTTATCTCTATTGAGGAACGAGGGTTCCGTTTTGGGGATGGCGTGTTTGAAACCATTCGTGTTGTTGAAGGCGTGCCCTATCAATGGGAATTACATCTCAAACGCCTGCATGATGGCTTAAAAGCTGTCAAAATTTCTTATCCCGATGGTACATTGCTTGCACTGGCTAAAGAGCTGTTGCAGAAGAATGCGGTTGTGCAGGGATTCTTACGCCTTTCAATCAGTCGTGGCATTGGTAGCCAAGGCTATCTGCCAACCGGTGGTTCGCCATTATTGGTGATGGAAACCTTGCCGCCAACGCCTGCTATTAGCGCGCCGGTTGATCTCTGGATCAGCACTTATGAAAAACCGTCTGCACGTTCCTGTCCCGTAAATGCAAAAACCATGCAAGGTTTGCATTCCACACTGGCACGGCTACAAGCGCATGAGGTGCATTGCGCGGATGCGGTGATTTTGAATGCGCAAGGGCATATTTGTGAAGCCAGTTCAGGGAATATTTTCTGGGTGAAGGATGATATTTTACATACGCCATCGCTTGAAACCGGCTTATTGCCTGGCACAATTCGTGATGCGGTTATTCGCTTAGCACCGATGATGGTGGTGCAAGGCAGGTTTGGAATTGAGCATTTGGAAGTAGCGGATGAAGTGTTCCTCACCAATGTATCTTGGCTGACATTGCCTGTGCAAAAACTCCATCCTGCTGGAGTTGTTTATCAAGACCATGAGTATGCACGCGAAATCCGGCGGTTGCTCGATGAAGATATGCGACGCTATGCGCGCACCCATCACTAAAACATTATCCTGGCGTGAGCCGTTAGAGGTTGCATCTTGTGTTCCTGCTGATGAATCATGCTGGGTGTTGCTGTATTCGGGGCTGCGCAATGAGTTTACAGGGCGGTATTCTTACCTAGCTCTCCGCCCGTTTCGTGAGATTGTGAGCGATCATTTTCCAGAAGAACTGCCTGAAGGCGAATGGTTTGGGTATTTAGGATATGGTCTGAAAAACACGCTGGAGAAATTACCTAGCGATATCCCATCCACACTCAATCCTCCCTCGCTATGGCTAGTGCAATACCGCTTGGTGTTATGTTTTGATCATGAGGAACAAGTGATCCGTGCAATGGCGCATACGGAAGCAGATTTAGCGCATATTCCAACCCATAAAGCACCGCAAGGCGAAAAAGCGGTGGTGAGTGCGGTACGGTCTAATATGACAAAGCCTGAGTACCAAGCCCATGTGCTTGCGGTCAAATCTGCTATTGAGCAAGGTATTGTCTATCAGGCCAATCTTACGCGGAAATTCATAGTGGAGTTCGATCGTACCCCCAATGCATTTGCGCTCTTCCGCCGCTTATGCGCTGCAAGCCCGGCGCCGTATAGTGCGTTTATGAAGTTGAGGGATTATGCGGTGATTTCTTCTAGTCCTGAACAGTTTTTGCGCATTGATGCATCAGGCAGGGTAGAAACGCGGCCGATAAAAGGCTCAGCACCGAAGGATAGCGATCCACAGGAGCTGTATCACAGCGTGAAGAACCGGGCGGAGAATCTGATGATTGTTGATCTAATGCGCAATGATCTTTCGCGTTTTTGCGAAGTGGGAAGTGTGCAGGTGGATGAGCTATATAAGGTGACAAGCTATGCTACTGTGCATCATATGGCCTCCACGATTTCCGCGCAGAAACGCCAAGACGCCACCACGCTTGATGTCATCAAAGCCTGCTTCCCGCCTGGTTCGATGACCGGTGCGCCGAAGATTCGGGCGATGGAGTTATGCACCGAGCTGGAACAACAATCGCGCGGGATTTATAGCGGTGCAATTGGGCGGTTCGCAGAGGATGGAAGTTGCGATTTATCCGTGGTGATACGCACGGCAATTCTGCAGGGGGCGTTATGTGAATTCCAAGTGGGCGGCGGTATCGTCGCGGATTCTGATCCAGAAGAGGAATGGCAAGAGACGATGACCAAAGCACGCGGAATTGCTACCGCGCTTGGGATTGCGATGGAGGTGTTGGAGGGGATTTGATGCCTTGTCATAGGTACTACTTCATTTTGAAGTTTTTCAAACTTTGTCATCCTTGGACTTGATCCAAGGATCCATCCTAAATAATACAAGCAAAAATATGGCTTAGAAGGGCTTTATGTTTTTGATGGATTCTTGGATCAAGTCCAAGAATGACAAGAGTGATTTCAAAATGAGGCAGCACCTATAACAGTGTCCTATTCTTTGGTAAAATAAATAAGTAGACGCCTCCCCAAGAAATATCCTAAAATCCCCGCTATTATGCACTCCACCCTCTCCATCCACGGCCTCCCTGTTACCATCCGCAAAAGCCCACGTGCGCGGCGGATTTCCTTGCGTGTGTCGCAGACGACGCAGGAGGTGGAGCTGGTCTATCCGATGCGCGGATCGGAGAAACGGGCATTGGCGTTTTTGGAGAGTAAGCTGGAGTGGATTCGCAAGCAGATAGCCACACTTCCGCCCGTTACTCCGCTAGCCCATGGCCAAGTGATACCAGTGTTGGGTGAGGCGTATACGATTCATCATATAGAAAAAACCCGTGGCATTGCTGTGATGCAAGAGGGCGTGTTGCAGGTAGAATGCTTGTCAGAATTCCTAGGCCGCCGTGTGCAAGAGGCACTGAAGAAGCATCTGAAGGCGCAGATCATGATATTAGTGCAGCAAAAGTCAGAGCAGCTAGGCGTTTCTGTAAAGGCAGTAACATTGCGCGAAACCACCTCGCGTTGGGGGAGTTGCACGACCGATGGCCGGCTTTCTTTCTGCTGGCGATTGGTATTTGCGCCGTATAACATATTGGATTACCTCGTCTCCCACGAGGTAGCGCATCTCAAAGAAATGAATCATAGCCAAGCGTTTTGGCGTGTGGTAAAGTCCCTCCACCCACAGTATGAAATAGCTCGTAACTGGCTGAAAACGCATGGAAATGAGTTGTATAGATATAGATAGGGGCTAGGGATTGGGGGCTAGGGATTGGGGAGTTTTTCTTCCCTAGTCCCTAGTCCCTAGTTCCTAGTCCCTTTTAAAAGGACATGTATATGAAAGCATCCACCCCCCAAACCCATTCTTTCCATCCAACTATTCTGCGCGAATATGATATTCGTGGCGTGGTGGGCGAAACGCTGTTTGCTGAGGATGCCTATTATATAGGCAAAGCCTTTGCCACCAAGGTGTTGGAAACAGCCAAGCATAACCGTATTTGCGTAGGGTTTGATGGGCGTTTGAGTTCGCCTGAAATGGAAGAGGCGTTGGTGAAGGGTATTCTTTCGACTGGCGCTAATGTGATTCGCGTAGGGCTTGGGCCGACGCCGATGCTCTATTTCGCAGCGCGTACGCTCGAAGCGGATGGTGCAGTAATGGTGACCGGTTCGCATAATCCACCTACCCATAATGGCTTCAAATTCATGCTAGGCAAGCAGTCGCTCTATGGCGAAGGCATCCGTGCGCTTGGTACGATGGCAACGCGGGGGGATTTTGCTAAAGGGGCAGGCAGTGCGAGTTTTGAGGATGTGAGTGAGGCCTATGTCGAAACCTTACTCAAAGCTTTTGCAACACCAGGCGCTAAGAAAAATCTGACAGTCGCATGGGATGCAGGCAATGGCGCGGCGGGTGAGATCGTGGAGCGTGTGTGTGAGACATTGCCGGGTAAGCATATTCTGCTTAATACGGAAATCGACGGTACGTTCCCAGCCCATCATCCGGATCCAACCGTGCCTAAGAATTTGGAGCAGTTAATCGAGGCGGTTAAGCATCATGGCTGCGATTTAGGCGTGGCGTTTGATGGGGATGCAGACCGTGTGGGCGTTGTAGACGGCCAGGGACGGATCATCTGGGGTGATCAGCTGATGGTGTTATTCGCTCGCGATGTACTCAAGCGCCAGCCTGGGGCGACGGTGATTGCCGATGTGAAGGCTAGCCAAGTGCTGTTTGATGAAGTTGCTAAAGCTGGCGGTAAGCCCCTTATGTGGCGCACAGGCCATTCGCTGATTAAAGCCAAAATGCTTGAGACCGGCGCGCCTGTAGCAGGTGAGATGAGTGGGCATATTTTCTTTGCCGATGAATATCTGGGCTTTGATGATGGCATTTATGCGGCGGTGCGTATGGTGCGCTTGGCGGCAGAAAGCAAGGAAAGCGTGGCAGATATGCTGAGTGCCTTGCCCGTCCTACACAATACACCAGAACTCCGCATCGAATGCGCTGATGAGCGCAAATTTGCAGTGATTGACGAAGCGAAAGCCCGATTGAAGCAAGAAGGTGCTGAGGTCAATGATGTGGATGGCGTGCGCGTGCTGACCCAGGATGGCTGGTGGCTCTTGCGTGCGTCCAATACCCAACCAGCGCTAGTGGCCCGTTGTGAGGCAAAATCGGCTGAGGGGTTAGAGCGGCTTAAAAAGAGTTTAGAGGCAGCGCTTACGGCGAGTGGGGTGGTGATGAGGGAGTGTGGGCATTAGGCCTGGGCTTGTTTGGTCATCCCAGCGAAGGCTGGGATCCAGTCCTCTTAAGCATAAAGCAATAATACGGTGCTCATTTTATTCGCAAGCATTGTGCTGGATTCCAGCCTTCGCTGGAATGACGAAGAGAATAACGCAACGCAGAGATTGCTCCACCGTGACGATTGACTTGTCTTTCACTTCCATTTACGTTAAAAGAACCATCCATCCTTCGCGATCCCGTAGCTCAGTCGGATAGAGCAACTGCCTTCTAAGCAGTGGGTCGGGAGTTCGAATCTCTCCGGGATCGCCATTATCTATAAGGGGAATGTATCCCCCTTATAGATAATGATATATTCGATGAGAACTCTTGAGTTCAACAATGTCGCAACGCGACATTGGACAGCGAGTTTACAAGCTGCCCGTAGGGTAAGAATTGCGCTAAGAGCAATTCTTATCACAAATGACGGAGGAAACGCGGCGCGTTTCTGAGTAATTTGGATGGGGTAAGCCACCTGTAGGGTAAGAATTGCGCTAAGAGCAATTCTTATCACAAATGACGGAGGAAACGCGGCGCGTTTCTGAGTAATTTGGATGGGGTAAGCCACCTGTAGGGTAAGAATTGCGCTAAGAGCAATTCTTATCACAAATGACGGAGGAAACGCGGCGCGTTTCTGAGTAATTTGGATGGGGTAAGCCACCTGTAGGGTAAGAATTGCGCTAAGAGCAATTCTTATCAATCTCTCCGGGATGACAAATCACGCCATGCATTACCCCTACCCAAGCTAAAGCATGACAATGCGTGCCTTTCCATCGCCCTATCTCAATTCGTTTAGTTATACACTTTTTGCCGCTTGACATGCTCCAATATGGAACATATTCTGATCGCGAGGCATAAAAATCCCTAGGGAAATGATACTCTGACATGACAACAGCAGGTGCTATTGCGTGTGCTGGTATTAAATTTTTTGCGCAAAATTTTCGATTTGTAAAATAAAAAACAAAGGAATAGTGACTATGGCGAAGCAGCAATTTCAGGTGAAGGTTAACACAGTTGTGCGTGATACCTTGCAAGGACTATATGGTAACCGTATTCTGCTCTCTCATCCTGGTTTACTAGAGATTTTTAAGAAATGGGACGCTTTACATGTGGCAACCAAAGGCCAAGCTACCCAGTTTAGCGCTATTGAAATCGGTGGTGCGCAGCCGCAGGTAGATTCGGTATATTTAGGTGTGGATTTCAATGAAACTATCCGTCAAGTCACAACAGCAGCGCCACATACACCTAAACGCCCTCTCTGGCGTGGTGCGAATGGTTTCAACCTGGTGCCTAAGAATATTGAAGAATTAGAAGCTATTCTAAGCCAGTTGGCAGAAGATACGGCGGGCCAAAATTTGCAAGGGGATACAACAGAGTTACTGCGCGTGAAGGTATTTGACTCACAAGGTGTATTGAAAGAAGTGGAGTCAAGTTTAGAGATTATCGCCAAGCTACGCGGCAAAGGTTATCCTGTTACTGCCGAAGTGGCGATTCCCTATAGCCAGGGCAAGGAATATCCGGATACATTTTTCGTCGATCGTATTATCGGTGCTGCGAAGTTAGCGGATAAATATGGTATTCCTGCCAGTGCATTCCGCGTAAGCTTGAAGGATATGGTGGGCGAGCTGAATGCGGAGGATGCTGCGCGTATTGTAAGAAAAGTGATTGAAGGTCTGCAACAAGAGAACCTGAATATCGAACTTGGCCTGCATTTGCATGATACGGGGTTGGCATGTGAGGCCTATGTGGCAGCTATTAAAGTATGCCAAGAACTCGCTTGGCCGATTTCCATCGATACGGTAGAAGGTAAAGATACAGGTTTTGCAAGCATTATTGCGGTGGATAAAGCGCTTGGCGGTGAAGGTTTAGGTTTAACATCAGCGCAGCGTATTGTATTGAATAAGATGGCAGCAGAAATGGATGCGGTGCAAGAGGCTTATAAACCCCGCCGCGTGCAAGTTGCTCTCACGGGTGAAGAATTACGTAGATATAAGATTCCAGGCGGTGGTCTGGCAAGCTTTGAAGCGGCTGTGCAGTCAATGGATTTGGCGGATAAGCTGGGTCTTTCGCATATTGAAGCCATGCGTATTGCTGGAACCGCATTAATTGCTGTAGGCCATATTATGGGGCATCCATTTGCCGTAACACCAGGCTTCCAGAATAAGCAAATTGCGGCTCTTAATCTGTTGAGCAATATGATTGATGGCGGGTATTTGAAAGCAGGCATGGGATATGACGGAGTTGAAGCTGCAGTCCTAGCTGAGTTAACGGATGAGCAGGTGCAGAACTACTTCTTAAAAGGCCTAGCGCCAGCAGTACAGAATTTCTTGAAAGGTGATATGCCAACAGCAATGCGGTCAGTGGTGCGTGATACAGTGGGGTATCGTCAAGGTTTGCTCACCGATGGTCTGGTGTCGCAATTAACAAAAACAACGGATGAGGTAAAGGCCTTACAGAAAAAAGGTCTGGTGCGTCCGACTGTAACCCAGGCGCATACTGTATTACAGGGTGTAGAACAGAAAGCAGAGATTATTGCAGCGCTTCTGGAGAAGGGGTTAATTTACACTAAGCCAGATGGCAAAGCATGTGAGAAATGGAAAGATCAAAGCTTTGCTACGATACAATCCTTTATCAATGATGAGCCAAAGGCAAAATCGCTAGTGAAGGCATTGGCTAAAGCAGCGCGTCAGAGCAATATCAGCTGGGCAACGGTGTTAAGCGCTTCCTTAACAGACCGGGTAGAGCAACCATGGTTACGTGAGCCGGATGCGAGTGAGTATACGACTGCAAGTGCTTATGCAGATGCTGTGAAACGCTATCAATCAGGCCGTAGCTTTACGCCAGATGCTGTAGATGGTCTTGTGCAAGCATGGCGCTCATCTGCGCTTCCAACGGAGGATGCATTAACAAAGAGTGCTGCGCTTTTAAAGGCGGAGCATAATGCGTTGCGTGCTTGGGTGTTGCAGTTTATTGAGCAGAAAGGCTTTGCCTTTATTCATGCTATCAAACAAGGGGATGAGCAAATCGTTGCTGATGCAGTCAATGCTATTTATAAGCAGCAGCGTGAAAGTGCTAATCAGCATCTACGTAGCACAGGCCATCCATTCTTGTATCCTGTAGAACAGCGCATTGATATGGCGATTGCTTATTTTGTGGAATCAGTAGAGCAACTTGTCGCCGAGTTTGGTAAGTCATCCGTAAATATTCAAAACGTGGTCGATGCTGTTAAAAGCCATAAGGTGATTTCTAGCATTCTTTCTCCTATGCCAGGTACAGTGGTTGAGGTGAAGGTTAAGAAAGGTGATGTAATTAAAGCGGGTGATATTATTGCGGTCATTGAAGCGATGAAAATGCAAGTGTTTATTAAAGCATCAGCAGATGGGGTGGTAGACTCAGTGCTGGTTACCAAAGAGGCGACATTGCAAAGAGGGCAAGATCTAGTGCAATTGCAAGTCAAAGCGCCAGCATTTAAAACATCTGAGCATAATGGCAATGGTGTTGTTGAGGATGGTGTGCTTGCCACTAAGTTTAAGACAAAACTAGCAACCTTGCAGCAAGAGGTGACAACAGAGACAGTCGTAGCTGTGTCCAATGATGATGCAACTCTTCCGCAACCAGAGCCATTATCATCTGCACAGAAACGTGGATATAACCGTGATGCCTTAGCAAAAGGCCTAGCGCCGCATACTGCAGAGGGGAAATATCTACATATTGTTGCTAACCGTGCGGGTTGTGCTACTAAAATCGTAGGTGATTTAGAGCAAATGGGCGAGGATGTGCGTGTGCTTTATGTAGATGGCGATAAAACCACGCCAGTGGTTGCGAATGCTCCTGCTGAGAAGAAGGTGCTGGTGAAGAGCTATACAGATCACGGTATAATGATTAAAGCATTACGTGAGCTAGCGGATGCGAATCCAGGCAAAACACTGCTTTTCCATCCAGGGTGGGGATTCTTGGCAGAGAATGATGCTTTTGTAGCACGTGTTGAACAAGAATTGGCAGGCCGTGTCATTTTCGTGGGGCCAAAGAGCAAGCCAATGGAAGTAGCAGGCGGTAAGAAGACCTTACGTGATTTGGTGCAAGAGATTGCGCCAGATTTGAACCCAGGTTATATCGGCAATAAAAAACATACAGCAGCAGAGCTGAAGGCCTATATTGACGGTGGTTTCCTTGCGGATAATCCATTGCATCTGGAATATAAAGGTTACTTTGACAAAGTGAAAGCAATGGGCGGTGATGTGATGATTAAAGCGGTTGCCGGTGGTGGTGGCCGTGGGATTACGCGCTTTGCCAATGGTAGTTATGAGGATTATGTCCGGGCTGTTTATAAAACTGTGGAAGAGGGAGAGCGGCTGTTTGGGAACGGTGAGGTCTTAACCGAGCAGTGCATTACAGGCAAAACTCGCCATTTGGAAGTGCAGTTCGCAGCAACAGCAGGACAGGCGATTTGTTTGGGTATGCGTGATTGTACAGCGCAGATTGCTGGTCAGAAATTTGCAGAATTGAACCTGATTGCAGGTGATTATGCACCTGAGATGATTACGCAAATCCGAGAGGAACTGGCGAAAGTAGCAAACCGTTTAGCCCAGGATGGTTATGAAGGTTTGGGTACGCTCGAAATGCTGGTTGTGCCTGAAACAGGCAAGATCTGCGTATTGGAGGTCAATCCGCGTCTGCAAGTGGAGCATGGGGTGACAGAGCAAGATATTGCTCTAAAAACCAAGAAGCAGATTTCATTACCGGTACTCAATGCACATTTGCTGACCAATACATCAGGAAAATCGCCAGAACAAATTCTGGAAGATGTGTTTGGGCTCACAAAGGACGATTTAGCCAAAGTAGAGCAATTAGGCAGCGAGCGTATTACACATCTGCGTATTAACTCTAAGGAAGTGGACCTGAAAAAAGGCCAAGCATTACCAACTTGGGTGGGTGATGCTATGTGGCCGGTCGAGCTTTCCACAGAGATAGCGCGTGCTAATGGGATTGTTCTATTGCAAGGTGGTTTAGGTAAAGGTGTATTCGATCCACAAATCGGTGCGATTTTGGGTGCAGAAGACAAGGTGCTGAAGGCAGCGAAGCAATTACATGATGCATTAGAGCTTGCTAAACTTCCAGAACGCGCGCATACAGCCAATACTAATTTATCGACCACGCTTGCTGTATATTCTCTCATGTTCAATACAGATGGCACTGTAAACCGTGAGTTTACAACACGTAGCATGGACGAGTTGCTGGCGAATATTCAAAGTGGAAAAGCGCAGGTTTCAACGCAAACGACCATCTGGCCAGGCCAGCAAGTGGTAAAACCAGAGGATGTGTTGCATCCATTATATGGCACAACAGCTCCAGAGCAAAAATATCAAGTTAAGATTGCTAATGGAGCGAATGCGCAACTAAGCGTAATGTAATTGTAATCTTACACGCTTTCTGTGATAGAATACCCCTTTGTGGGGCGTTCTATCACAGGGAGATATATCATGCAGAAAATCACCAAAACCACTACAGAATGGAAGCAGGAGCTGGACTCCGAGCAATACCGTGTATTGCGTGAAGAAGGCACAGAGCCAGCTTTCACCAGCCCGCTGAATAATGAGAAGCGGGAAGGGATGTTTGTGTGTGCTGGATGTGGTTTAGAACTCTTTCCGGCGGATTATAAATATAATAGTGGCTCCGGCTGGCCAAGTTTTTATGATGTGATTCCTGGCACGGTGGAAACGAGCACCGATTATAAAATCGGTGTACCACGCACCGAATATCACTGCGCCCGCTGTGGGGGGCATCATGGCCATGTATTTCCTGATGGGCCAGAGCCTACGGGGTTGCGGTATTGTAATAATGGGGTGTCGTTGAAGTTTGTGCCGAAGGAGTAATGTGACCTTGTTATCCTTGGGTCAAGTCGGTACTGACGCATTTTGAAATAATTCTTGTCATCCTTGGACTTGATCCAAGAATCCATCCAAAACATAAAGCCCTTATAAGCAGTATTATTGCTTTAGTAGTACGATGGATCCTTGGATCAAGTCCAAGGATGACAAGGCTTGAAAACAAATAAAAATTTCAAAATGAGTCAGTACCGTCAAGTCGGCGTTATTGCATGGCTTCTTAATCTCTGTCATCCTGAACTTGATTGAGGAGCCACTGTTATGGTGGCGTGATCTCTAAGAATGCAGCTCTTAGCGCCAGTCTGGGTGGATTCCGAATCAAGTCCGGAATGACAAGGGGCGATTATGCAACAACACCGATCAAGTCGGTGAATGACAACGAAATTTATTCCAGCTCATTCTCCGCTCTCACAGGCTTCAACTTCCCGCCTGATTGTTCGCATTGCCCTTTAGCCACATACACCCAGTCTTCATCTGCAAAATCTTTCGGTGCAAGGCCGGCGCAAGAATGGGAAGCGCTGGCGCTTTTGCAGTCATTTTTCCCTGCTTTGGCGATGCCATAGCAACGCTCTTGATTGGCGGGAGTTTTGCCTTCTGCAAGTGCCGTATTCGCAGCAAGCGCGGTTGCAAACATGCCTGCTACGGTTGTCATAAGAACTTTTTTATTCATGATAGCCTCCTGTTATAAACAGAAAAACTATGCCTACCCATATATAAAAAATATATACGCAATTACATCAACAACCGCTTCAACTTCGGCGCCAGCCATATCTCGAAATCGCGGACATAGCTGAACAATACCGGCACGAAAATCAGGCTTAAGGCGGTGGAGGAGATCAAGCCACCAATCACTGCAATCGCCATCGGTGCGCGGAAGGCTGTGTCCATGCCAATACCCATCGCAATAGGAAACATACCTGCCAGCATGGCCAGTGAGGTCATAATAATCGGGCGTGAGCGGGTAAGGCAGGCGTGGATAATCGCATGACGGCGATCCATCCCCTGGCGCATGAGTTCGAGCATGTAATCTACAAGAAGGATCGAGTTCTTATCGGCAATGCCCATAAGCATTAAGATACCAATTGTAGCCGGAAGATTCATATCGGTTCCCGTCACCAACAACGCCAAAAAAGCGCCGCCGATGGAAAGTGGTAAGGCTGTCATACGGGTAAGCGGTTGCAGCCAGTCTTTATACAGCAAAACCTGAATCGCATAAACCATCATCAACCCCGCTCCAATCGCAGAAGCAAAGCCTGCAAAAAGTTCAGCCATGACTTCAGCATCACCCGTGTTAAGCACTTGTACATCAGGTGGCAAATTCTTGATCACAGACAGTGCGTGGATTTTTTCAATCGCAGTACCGAGTGGAATACCATTGAGATTCCCTTCAATGGCAATTTTGCGCTGACGGTCATAACGCTCAATCGTGGTAGGGCCGCTGCCATAGCGGATATCGGCTATGGCTTTTAAAGGAACAGTAGAGCCAGTTTGGGTTGGAATGCGGAGGTTTTCAATAATATGTGTATCATCCACATTCATTTGCGGCATCCGCACCCGTATCGGAATCTGACGGCTGCCATAGCTGAATTTGGCAAGGCTGGTGACGTTATCACCAATAGTGGCAATACGTACCGCATCGCTGATTTGTTCTACCGTAATGCCAAGCTGGGAAGCGCGTTCGTAATCCGGTGTGATAATAATTTCGGGCTGTTTTTGCCCGGCGGTACTGGTCACACTTTGCAGCTCTGGCATAGCGCGCATGGCGCGTTCTAGCTCTTCTGCGGCTTTGACAAGCGCTGTGCCGTTTTCGCTGACCAGTGCAATGGAGACATCTTTGACTCCGGCATTATTGGCAAATCCTATACGGGCATCGGGCAGTTTGCGTAAGTCAGGAAGAATGTCGTTTTCAAATGCACGCTGATCCAGATCACGTTCATGAGAGGGAACGAGTTTGATGGTAAGCGTTGCTTTATTAACACCGCCGCTGGCCTGGTCATCGCTGATACTGGTCAGCACATACATGACCTCTGGCCGTTTGCGGAGTTTTTGGGCAATATTTTGGGCAAACTGATTGGTTTCAGCCAAGCTAGTGCCGCGAGGCAGTTCGACCATGAGCTTGGATTGTGACAAATCATCATAAGGAATAAAACCACTAGAGAGGAATGGGATGAGTGCGAAGGAGCCAATCAGTGTAATAATGGCAATGCCAAGTGTCTTAAGCCGATTATCAAGCGTCCATTCTACCATATGCCGGTAGCGCATGAGCATACGGCTGGGGCCGTGGTGGTGCTGATCGTCTATGGGTTTGAGCCAATAGGCGGCAAGCATCGGTGTCAGAAGCCGCGCAACGACAAGTGAGAAGAAGGCCGCCATAGCAACAGGCAAACCGAACTGTTTGAAGAACTGCCCAGAAATACCACCCATAAAGCTCACAGGCATAAATACAGCACAGATCACAAAAGTGGTTGCCACCACCGCCAGCCCGATTTCATCGGCGGCAATCATCGAGGCTTCATACGGTGTTTTGCCGGCTTTCATATGCCGGTAGATATTCTCAATCTCCACAATCGCATCATCCACCAGCACCCCGGTTACCAGCGAAATTGCCAGTAAGCTTACGCCATTAAGCGTAAAGCCTAACCAGGACATGATGAGGAATGTGGGAATGATAGAGAGCGGAATAGCAATGGCCGCAAGCACTGTCGCCCGCCAATCGCGTAGGAAGAAATACACCACAATAATGGTCAGAATCGTACCTTCAATGAAAGTATACATGGTGGATAAGAAGGTGCGTTCTGTAAATTCTGCGACGGAGAAAAGTTGCGTAAAATGAATCTGAGGATGGGCTTTCTCTAATGTTGCTAGTTTTGCTTCTACCAGCCGCGCAACCGTCACTTCACTGGCGCCTTTCGAGCGGTAGACCTGGAATGATACCACTTCTTTCCCATCAAGTTTCGTACTATCCCGCACTTCCGCCCCACCATCCGTGACCTCGGCAATATCCGAAAGCCGCACCATGCGGCCTGTGCTGGTAGGAATACGGGTGTTACGCAACACCTCCACATTTGGTGCTCCGCCGAGTGTACGAATCGTATGTTCCGTGCCATCCAGCACAATACGCCCGCCTGGGAGGTCGATGTTATTGGTGGTGAGCTGGCGGCTGATATCACTAGCTGTAATGCCAAAAGATTCAAGCCGTGCAGGATTGAGGGAAATGGTGATTTCATGGTCGATACCGCCATTACGCTCTACTTTCGCTACACCGCGAATAGCCAGCAATTCACGGCTGAGCGTATCATCGACATACCAGCTTAATTCCTCCGTGCGCATTTCAGGGGCAGAGATGGTATAGATGAGGATAGAGCCACCATCGATTTCCAAACGCTGGATAATCGGTTCGAGAATAGTGCGCGGCAATTGGTCGCGTATATTAGAGACAGCATCGCGCGAGTCATTGAGCGCGCGGTCGAAATTGGTTTCGAGGTAGAACTCTACGACTGTATTAGAATTTCCCTCACTGATAGTCGAAACAATATGTTTCACCCCCTGCAACCCTGCAATGGCGCTTTCTACCTTGCGGGTAATCTGTGATTCGATTTCAGAGGGCGAGGCGCCAGGCTGGGTGATGGAAATATTGATCACCGGCACAACCACATTCGGCATGTTATTAATCGGCAATTGTCTATAAGCAAAGAGGCCAGCAACTGTCAGTACCAGAAATAACACAATCGGTGGAATAGGGTTCCGTATCGCCCAGGAAGAAAGCGTTAGCTTCATTGTGCAATCTCCACTTTCTCACCTTCTGTGAGGAATGGCCCCGCTTTGGCGACAACACGGGTGCTTGGGGTGATGGCTTCGCCTTCAATCAGTGCAAGCCCATCCGCACGTAAGGTGACGGTGACAGGGGTGGTATGGGCCTGGTTCTTCTCATCGAGAATCCATACCGTATTCATATCACCTGCCGTCATCACGGCGGTTTGCGGCACAGCCAGCCCTTCTTGTTGACCAACGCCCATCGTTGCCTCAGCAAAAGCGCCGATTGGGATGGTTTCGTCTTTAGGCAAGGTGATACGGAGTTTTGCGGTACGGGTGTTGTTATCAATGCGCGGGGAGATGAGGCGAATCGTGCCTTTGACAGGCTCGCTACGGCCAGTCACTATCACCATTGCAGATTGGCCCGTTTGTAACTGTGGCAGGCTGCCTTCTGATACCATGGCTTCCAACTCAATCTCGCCATTGAGGGCGATGCGGTACAGGGGAGTAGTAGCATCTATTAAATCACCAATCCGTGCTTGGCGTTCATAAATCACGCCGTTGGAAGGCGCGCGCACGAAGGTGCGCATGACGTTGAGGCGGGCTGTATCACGTTCTGCCCGTGCTGCTTGGTAATCGGCACGTTTTTGTGTGACGGTTTCCATGCTAACCGCGCCCGTATCTTTAATACTATCCACCCGCTCAAAATCCCGTTTGGCTTCTTGGTAACGGGCTTCCACTTGATCGAGCTGATTTACGTTGCGGATAGGGTCAAGCAAAGCCAGGCGGTCGCCTTTTTTCACCCAGCGCCCTTCATCGGCGAATACTTGGCGGATGCGCACGCCGGTGAGTTCAGTGGTGACGATAATATCCTCACGCGGTACCACCAAGCCAGAGGCTATAACGCTGTGTTGCAAGGTTTTTTCTTCTGGGGTCACAACCGAAATTACCATCGCAGCGCTGACGGGTTTAGCGGTTTTCTCAGGAGTTTTATGGAGTGCGATATACAAGCCCACCGCCACAATCGCGATGAGAATCACGGCAATGAGTTTTACATTACTGCGCATGGGTAGCTCCTTCTGGTGCGGCAATACCTCCGCCTAATGCTCTTGTCAGAACAGCAAAGCTGGAGGTTTCATTGGATTGGGCGGTGAGGCGGTCGATGGTGCTACGCGCATGGCTGATGCGGGCGTTTTCAACCGCGATATTATCAGAAAGGCCTTGCTCTTTGAGGATGCTGGCATGGTCTGCCAGTGTTTTAGCATTTTTCTCACGGGTGCGATCGGCCTTGCGGGTGGTGACAGCTGCGTTATAAGCAGCAATGGATTGCTCGACTTCATTCATCGCCGTCAGCACCGTTTCACGATAGGCGCTGGTTTCTTCTTGGAGAGTAAAGCCACGTACTTTTACTGCACTGATACGCTTGCCCCAATCAAACAGAGGAAGTGAGAGGGTGGGAGTTCCTGTTAGTTGCAAGCTTGAACCGAAGAGTGCCTGGCCGTGGATATTATCGCTTTGGGTAATATTGCCGCTGATATTAAGATGCGGATAGCGCTCTGCCTTGCTTAAGTCCAATTCCCGTGCAGCGATGAGAACATCTTGTTCAGCCTGGCGTATATCAGGACGGTTGCGCAGCACATCGCGTGGGGTATCGCTAAAAGAGGTCACTGGGAAACGAGGGATAGAATTCGGTTGCGATAGAGATTCTGGCAGAGATGTGCTTCCTATAAGCAGGGCAAGGCGTTGGCTGCGATCGGCAATGGTATTCTGTGCCTGAGCGATTTCGGCATTAATGCTATGCAGCGCTTGTTCGGCTTGTAAACGATCCGATTCAGAGGCAAGCTCCACCTTCTTTTTGATTTCGGTCAGTTCTAGAATATGCTGTTGGCTTTTTTGGATATTTTGCAATTGCTCCTGCCGTGCTTGAGCTGCGCGTAGCTCTGCATAATATTGTACGGTTTCTGCAATCACCGAATTACGAATCGCGGCCATATCAGCCTCTGCGGATATGGTTTGTGCTTTGGTAATATCACGCGCCGCACCAAATTGCCCAAAGAGCGGCACTTCCCAGGCGAGATTGCCGGAGATGCGTGAGAAGCTAGTGGTTTTTTCAGGGGCGGCGTTTACATCAAAGAAGGTCGGTGTTTGGGCGCCGTGTAATGTATGATCAAACTGTGCAGCAGCGCTGGCGCCCAATGTCGGCAGATAATCCGTCCCTCCTTTGTTCACCCGTGCAGCCTCCAGGCGGAAACGGGCTTGTTCGAGCGAGAGGTTTTGGCTATCCAGCTGCTCTATAAGTATATTCATTGTAGGATCATTCGCGCCTTTCCACCAATCATAAGCAAGCGGCGCAGGTGCATCGGCTGTTTCAGGAACCGGCTGTTGCCAGAAATCCGGCAAAGAAATAGAAAAATAATCCCTATCGATCAGCGTATTGCAGGCGTTTAAGGTTAGGGTGAGGCACAATAAAGAAGTCAGGCGAATCCACATAATGGCTTAAAATACTCTATTTTTAGAGAGTATGCATCATACTTAAGAAGGTTTTTAGAAGTTTTTTATGGGGGGTAATAGTGAGTGCTTTGATGTCATACCCTGATGTGATCGGCATTGTTGCATAGGTGGTTAATCTATGGATACTTGTCATCCCGGACTTGATCCGGGATCCACTGTTAGGGCAGCGTGATCTATAAGAATAATCTAGGCGGAAGCGCCAGTCTTGGTGGATTCCGGGTCAAGCCCGGAATGACAAGATAAAGAGCTATGCAACAGAACTAAACACAATTCAAATTGATACCCTCTCAAAGATCACGTATACTCGCGCACGTTGTATAGAGTATACGAGTAAGGGGATGGCTATGCGGTTGTTTATTCTGTTTTTTGTAAGTCTGATATCCATCAATGCCTATGCGGCATCGGACGTGCGTGTTGTACGTGTCACCCCGACAGGCGATGATGTGCCGCCGAGCCAGCAGATTGTCATAGAATTCAGCCGTCCTATCGTGCCTGTCGGCCGGATGGAGCGTGAGGCATCAGAGATTCCTGTCACGATTACCCCTGCGCTCAACTGCCAATGGCGTTGGCTGAATACCCAATCACTCTCCTGTAATTTGGATCAGGCTGATGCGATGAAGGTGGCGACGGCTTATGCGGTTGAAATCGCCCCAGGTATTAAGGCCGAAGATGGGCAGACGATTGCAGAAGCCTATAAGCATCAGTTCATCACCGAGCGCCCGAATGAGCGGAATAACTGGTTTAAGGAATGGCGCGGGCCTGGTACGCCGGTGATGATTGTGAATTTTAACCAGCAGGTGACGCAAGATTCAGCACGCCAGCATCTCTATTTCGCACAAGGGGATGAGCGGTTTGCCGTCGAGGTGGAGAAAGATCCAGATGATCAGGCATCCGATGAAGAAGGTGGGCGGTATACATGGTTAGTATCGCCTAAAGATCCGCTACCGCTTGATAGTGAACTCGTCTTGAAAATAGAGCCTGGGTTGGTATCGGTACAAGGTAAGGAAAAAGGTATTGCAGAGCGCGATATTGTGCAATTAGTGACCTATCCCGAATTTGCGTTCTTAGGCGTGCGGTGCCGCAATAATAACAATGATGAGGTGCTGATTACGCCAGAAGCTCCACAGAAGCCCGATCAGCTCTGTAACCCTATGGAGTCGATTTATCTCTCTTTTAATGCACCGGTATTCCGTTCGCAGCTTAAACAGTATTTCAGCCTGACGCCTAGCTGGTTAGGCAGTGCCAAGAAAGATGCAGCATTATGGGGAGAAGATGACGGACAGGAATATTCGCGGCTGTCGAATCCTATTGATAAAGGGCAGACCTTTAATATCTGGCTGCCTGCCGGCTTAAAAGCTGCGCAGGAATATACTATCGCTCTGGATAACAAACATAAAAGCTGGTGGGAGCGGCTGCTGGCCTGGTTCTGGCCACGTGTCGGGCTGGAAGATGAATTCGGGCGGACATTGGCAGAGCCAGTGGCGGTGCAAATCAAGACTGATCACCGCAAGCCGAATTACGAGATTATTCATAATACCGCCGTGTTAGAAAAAGCAGTGGATAGTGAAGTGCCGCTTTATGTCAATAATCTGACACAAGCGCAGTTTGATTACCGGAGTGTAACGGCTACTCAAAGCCTGCAAAATCAACGTCAGGACTATACGATTCCTGCCGTGCAGGATGTGCAGTTTGCTATTCCGTTTGATGTGAAAGCCATGCTGAAAGGCAAGAGTGGGGCGGTGTATGGGAGTTTATCTACGACACCTGAGGTGAAGAAATATGAGGGTGCGAATATCCTGTTTGCCCAGGTCACTCCTTATCAAATCCATGCCAAGCTTGGGCATTTTAGTACGGTGATATGGGTAACAGAATTTGCCACAGGCAAGCCTGTAATTGGGGCGAATGTGGGGATATATGAAGATGCCATCACACAATTAACCTTGCCAACAAATTGGCGTGCTAAGGCTGTGACGAATGAGCAGGGTATTGTGCTGTTACCGGGTACTGTAACGCTCGATCCTAGTTTGATCATCAGCACCCAATGGAAAGATAGCGAACCGCATTTATTTATCCGCGCAGAAAAAGAAGGTGAGATTGCGCTCTTGCCAGTGGCTAATGAATTTGCGGTGTATCCTGGCTATACGGAGGGTGATTATGTCTATCCTGATAGCCAAAAAGAATATGGCCATATGGAATCCTGGGGGACGACGGCGCAGGGAATTTATCGGGCGGGGGATACGATTCAGTATAAATTCTATGTCCGCAATCAGAATAATACCGGCCTGATTACCCCACCGCTTACAGGGTATCAGTTAGAGATTAGCGATCCAACAGGCAAAGTAGTGCATAAAGTAAAGGATATTACGCTTTCTGCTTTTGGTGGGTATGATGGAGAATATACCGTGCCGAAGCAGGCGGCGGTGGGGTGGTATCAGTTTACGCTGACCTTTAAGCCATCCAAAGATACCTTTACCTGGCAGCCGATGCGAGTACTCGTAAGTGACTTTACGCCTTCGCCGTTTAAGGTGCGTAATAGTTTGAATGGCGATGTATTTACGGCAGGGCAGGTGGTGCAAGTAGCAACATCGGCGCAATTGCATTCGGGTGGGGCGTATACACAAGCATCAGCCCGTATCACAACATTGTTAGATGAGCGGCGGTTTACATCGAAAGATCCTATTGCTAAGGATTTTGTGTTTGCAAGTTATGATAGAGATTATCGCGGCAGCCAGCAAATCGATCAGAAAATCACAGCCCTCGATGATAAAGGCGAACTCACTCATGAGGTAACATTGCCGGAATCGGATGTGGTCTATGGTACATTGCGCGTCGAAAGCGCAGTGCAGGATGAGCGGGGTAAATATATTGCTGCGCAAAGCCAAGCGCACTATGTCGGCGTAGACCGATTAGTGGGCTTACATAGCAGTGAATGGCTTTATCCTGTAAAACAAGAAGCAGCGATTGATACAATTGTGGTGGATGAAACAGGTAAGCCTGTGAGTGGTACGCCAGTTAGTGTTACAATCGAACGCGAAGTAACGCAATCCGCCCGTGTGAAAGGGGCGGGGAATGCTTACCTGACGCAATATACAACGGAGTGGAAGAAAGAAAGCGATTGCAATCTTTCGCCAGATACCAAGCCTCTGCCGTGTAAGTTTACACCGCAAGAAGCGGGTACGTATCGCATGATCGCTTCGATCAAAGATACGAAGGGCAGAAGCCATTCCACCGAATTGCGCTTATGGGTGACGGGTAAGGATTATGTCCTCTGGCGTGGTGAGGATGATTCAACATTGCAAGTCGTGCCAGAAAAAACCGAATACCGTGTGGGTGAGACAGCGCGTTATTTGGTGAAAAATCCGTATCCGGGTGCGCAAGCACTGATTACGGTGGAGCGTTATGGCGTGATTGATCATTTCGTGCAGACGCTAGAGGGCAGCACGCCGGTGATTGAATTCCCAGTGAAACCAGACTATCTGCCAGGGTTCTATCTGTCTATCGTGATTCAGTCACCACGGGTGGATGGAGATAAGCCGCTCAAAATGGGTGAGCTGGATTTAGGCAAGCCGACATTCCGTATGGCTTACTTAAAAGTGCCGGTGATTGATCCGTATAAAGAGTTGGTGATTACGGCAAAGGCAGAACAGGATGTCTACCGTCCGCGTGATGTGGTGAATGTGAAACTCCATGCTGCGCCGCGTATGCCGATGCAAACTAAGGAGCCGATTGAGTTTGCCGTGGTGGTGCTCGATGAAGCGGTGTTTGATCTGGTAGCAGGTGGACGGGAATATTTTGATCCGTATAAAGGATTCGCTCGCTTGGATGGCTTAGACGTGCGCAATTATAGTTTGCTCACACGCTTAGTCGGCCGCCAGAAGTTCGAAAAGAAAGGCGCTAACCCTGGAGGGGATGGTGGTGCGGATTTGAGTATGCGTGATGTATTCAAATTCGTGGCCTATTGGAACCCATCGCTCAAAGCCGATGCATCTGGCAATGCGCAGATTGAATTCGAGTTGCCAGATAACCTGACAGGCTGGCGTGTGCTTGCCATGGCGGTGACACCTAATGACCGTTTGGGCTTAGGTGAAGGAGAGTTTAAAGTCAACCGTCCGACGGAAGTCCGCCCTGTTATGCCGAACCAGGTGATGGAGGGGGATAAGTTCAAAGCTGGATTTAGCGTCATGAATCGTACAGATCATGAGCGCACCCTGCAATTTAACGCACATGTCACAGGCCAGGCGGAGTTTACGCAGGACGTGGTGTTAAAGCCATATGAGCGTAGCATCGTCTGGATTCCGGTGGAGGATGCTAAGGCGGGTATGATTGCGTTTAATGCTACTGCGAAGGATAATGAAGACGGCGATGGCATGGTGCATAATTTGCCTGTGCTCAAGCGTATATCATTGCTGACAGCTGCTAATTACGGAACAACTACTGAGGATACGATTAACGAGTCCATCCTATTCCCTGATCATATCCGTAGCGATACAGGGGAGGTGGGTATTACGCTTGCGCCGAGTGTGATTAGTAATATTGATGGTGCATTCCGTTATATGCGGGATTATCCGTATCTATGCTGGGAGCAACGGCTGACCAAGGCGGTGATGGCCTCGCAGTATAAACGCTTACGCGAGTATTTGCCGCCTGAGTTGGAGTGGAAGGATAGCGCAAGCATCCCACAACAAACCCTCGATGGTGCTGCTGATTTCCAAGCGCCAAATGGTGGTATGGCCTATTTCTTGGCGCAGGATGGGTATGTGGATCCGTATTTGAGTGCCTATACATCCTTGGCCTTTAACTGGTTGCGTAAAGATGGTTATGCTGTGCCAGAAGAGGTAGAAAAGCGGTTGGATAATTACCTGCTCAACCTCCTCAAACACGATACCACGCCGGATTTCTACCAAGAAGGCATGCGCTCCAGCGTGCGCGCAGTGGCGCTTGCGGCACTTGCCGAGCGTGGCAAGGTGACGCGTCAGGATGTGGAGCGTTATCAGCCGGCGATGAAGGGTATGAGTTTGTTTGGCAAGGCGCAGTATCTGGCTGCCTCCCTATCAACCGGCGTGCCTGGAGCGCAGACCGGTAATGCGATTCTGGCGCATGCTAATCAAACGGGTGGGAAATTTATTTTCTCTGAAACGCTCGATAGCGGCTATACACGTATACTTGCCACACCACTACGGGATAATTGTGCGATATTGGATAGTTTCGTCACCTTCGCCGAAACGCCAAAAGGCCGTGAGTTGGTGGGGGATGTGCCATTTAAACTGGTACGCATGATCACCCAAGCCCGTAAAAGCAGGGATCATTGGGAGAATACCCAGGAGAATATGTTCTGTATGCGTGCGTTGGTGCATTATAGTGAGGTCTATGAAAAAGAGACACCACGCATGGCCCTGCAAGCAACGCTCGGTGATGAGGAGCTTGGTTCTGCCGAGTTTGAGTCACGCCGCGATGCGCCTGTGACCTTATCGCGCCCGATTGCAGAAGGTGATAGTGGCCGTAAAGCTACGCTGACGGTGACACGCGAAGGGCAGGGCAGGCTCTATTATACCAGCATGCTACGCTACGCACCGCAGGATGGGTTTGATACGGCGACCAATGCCGGTATGGAAATACGTCGGGAATATAGTGTGGAACGTGATGGGGAATGGGTATTGCTCTCTAACCCGGCGGAAATCAAACGCGGTGAGTTAGTGCGGGTGGATATTTACCTCTCCTTGCCATCGGCGCGTAATTTCGTGGTGGTCAATGACCCAGTGCCTGGTGGTTTGGAGCCTGTAAACCGTGATCTTGCTACGACATCTATCGTTGATGCAGATAAGGCTGTCTTTAAGGCATCCGGTGGCTCCTGGTGGTTTAAGTTTAAGGATTGGCATGAATATGGTTATTCGCGCTGGAGCTTCTATCACCAAGAATTACGTCATGATTCGGTGCGCTTCTATTCGGATTATTTAAGTGCAGGTAATTACCATCTCTCCTATGCCGCACAAGCGATTGCAGAAGGGGACTTTGCAATGCTGCCTGTACATGCTGAAGAGATGTATGATCCGGATGTGTTTGCCAAAGGCATCAGTGCGACATTGCGGGTGGCAGCGGGGCAGTGATGGGTATTCATGTCATACCAGGAGCTGGTAGGCGTTGTTGCATGGCTGTCTTTTTTTGTCATCCCAGCGAAGGCTGGGATCCAGCGCAATACGTGTGAACGAAGTGAACGCCGTATTTTTGCTTTATGTTTAAGAGGACTGGATCCCAGCCTTCGCTGGGATGACGGTGCATTTTGTAGCCATACAACAACACCGAACTGGTGCTGGGATGACGAAAAAAGACAGCTATGCAATAATGCCGATCAAATCGGTGAATGACAAAAAGAAAAACATAGTGGATAACACGTAATGGCTTCTAAAAAACGCTATTGGTCTCTCGGCCTGCTAGTGATGTTTATGCTCGGCATAGGCATCAAAACCTCTATCGATGTAACGCCCGTACAAACGTCCTTGCAACATGTGATTTCCGATAGGCAGGCAGTGCAGTTAACGGATCGTAATGGCGTGCCGTTGACGGCTTCTTATCAGCAACGCTGGAACAGTTCGGATGTCATTCCGCTTTATCACGTGCCACCTTTCTTGCGCGATAGTTTTATCCGCTCGGAAGATAAGCGTTTTTATGACCATCATGGAGTCGATTGGCAAGCGCGCGGGAGTGCGCTATGGCAGAATATCCGTGCATGGGGCGCTGTGCGTGGGGCCAGCACGATTACGGAGCAAGTGGTGCGTATGCTCACACCGCGTCCGCGTAATCTGTGGTCAAAATGGATTGAAGGTTGGGAGGCTATGTTGCTGGAGAAGAAGTTCTCTAAGCATGAGATCCTGGAGTTTTATTTGAATCAGCTGCCTTATGCCTCCCATCGCCGTGGGGTGGTGCAGGCGGCGCGGTATTATTTTAATCGTGATATTTCGACATTGAACAAGAAGGAAATGCTGGTGCTAGTCGTCTTAGCCCGTGCGCCTTCGGGTTTGGATTTATATAAAAATCCGAAAGCCATTGAAGCAGGTGTTGCGCGGCTTACAAAACAGGTGGTTCCTGATGCTGAGCAAGCGCAAGTGCTGGCGACAACATTGGATATTGAGCCACCAGCACTGCCTGTCAATGCGTCACATTTTGTGAGTTACATCCGCAAAGAACCGATGATGCGGCATACCGCAGTGGTACGCACGACGCTTGATGCTGTGTTACAGCAGAAAATCCAGCATATTATCGATACACGCGTGGCAGCGCTCCGCTATCGCAAGGTGCATAATGCGGCGGTGTTGGTGGTAGATCATGAAAGCGGAGAGATTCTGGCCTGGGTGGTGGCGGGTGCGGAAAGTGGTGGTAGTACACATCCAACACCTGGCTATAAAATCGATGCTGTCACCACACCTCGCCAGCCAGGCTCAGCCCTCAAGCCGTTTCTCTATACACGTGCGCTTGAAAAAGGCTGGACAGCTTCAACATTGATTGATGATTCGCCGTTTTATGGTGCAGTGGGTGCGGGGTTGCATCGTTTTAGGAATTATAGCAACACATTTTACGGCCCGATTACCTTACGCGAGGCACTTGCAAATTCATTGAATATCCCTGCGCTGAAGACGATTCATTATGTAGGGGTGCAACCCTATCTGGAGACATTACACCGCTTAGGTTTTGCAAGCCTGGATCGTGGGGCGATGATTTATGATGAGGGGTTGGCGCTTGGTAATGGTGAGGTTACCCTGCTGGAATTAGTGCGTGCCTATACAGCGCTTGCGCATCGCGGGATATACCGCCCTTTATCGGCGATGCTGGAGCGTGATCGCCCTGTTAAAGAAGAACAGGTATTTTCTGCCGAGGCTGCTTCGTTGATGGGCAATATTTTATTGGATACATGGGCGCGCCGTTTGGAGTTTGGGGCGAATAGCGTGCTTAACCTGCCCGTGCAGACGGCAACGAAGACGGGGACATCCACCGATTACCGCGATGCCTGGGCGGTGGGATATAATTACCGTTATACGGTGGGCGTATGGATGGGCAATCTTGATCAAACTCCGATGGAGGAAGTAACAGGTTCAACGGGGCCAGCACTTGCGCTGCGTTCGGTGTTTTCGGAGCTAACACGTTATCAAAAAACCCAGCCTCTCTATCTCAGCCCACAGCTTGTGGCGATGGATAGTTGTGTGGGTGAGCGATGTTTGAAGCGGACGGAATATTATATAATGGGTACTGAACCAGGAGCGAGCATTCCACAGAAAAAATCCCGCGAGCGTCTGGTGATTACCCAGCCTACTGAAAATCTACATCTTGCCATTGATCCACGTATCCCGCGTGAGCGCCAGCAATTGGAGTTGCGTTTAGCAGGTACACGCGAAGGGGACCAGGTGGAATGGCGTGTGGATGATGGGGTGGTAGAGGGGAAAATGTGGACGTTGGAATATGGTAAGCATAAGGTGAATGCGGTGGTAACACGGATGGATGGGCAGCAGCATGTGCTGCAGCCGGTGGGGTTTGTGGTGAAGTAGTTGTAACGCCTTGAGTATCTTGTTATCTAAGGTGTTGAATTATTGTCATCCCGGACTTGATCCGGGATCCACTATTATGGTTGCACGATCTACAAAATTAGGCTCTTAGCATCAGTCTGGGTAGATTCTGGATCAAGTCCGGAATGACAAGAGCGCGAGCCGGCGTATGACAACAGAGATACTACGCAAAAAACCGCTCAATAATCCCTTTATAAATCGTCGTCAGCTTCAGAATATCCTCAACGCTCGCACATTCATCCACCTTATGCGCAGTCTTATTAATCAGGCCGAACTCTACAACAGGGCAGAGGTCTTTAATGAAACGTGCATCGGATGTGCCGCCTGTGGTGCTGAGTTCGGGGGTAAGCCCTGTCACATCTTTCACGGCAGCGCTGACGATATCGCTTAGATGGCCTGGTTCGGTGAGGAAGGATTCGCCTGTGATATGGGTTTTGATGGTGAAATGTTTGCTATGTGCTGCACAGACTTCCTCCACCCAACGGATGAGTGAGCCGGAGCTGTGTTCATTGTTAAAACGAATATTAAACGTCGCATGCGCATGGGCAGGGATGACGTTATTGGCAGGGTTACCGACATCGACGGTCGTAATCTGCAAGCTGGACGGTTGGAAGAATGTATTGCCTTCGTCTAACACTTTGGTCGAGAGCGTATGCAGAATGCCAACCAGTGGATGGATAGGGTTATCCGCCAGATGCGGATAGGCCGCATGGCCTTGCACACCGCGAATGGAGAGCGTAAAGGTAACGCTACCACGGCGGCCAATTTTAGCCATTTCGCCGACGACATCTGGGTTAGTCGGCTCGCCTACGATACAGGCATCCAAACGCTCGCCACGTTCTTTCATCCAATGTAACACTTTCTTGGTGCCATTAATCGCAGGGCCTTCTTCATCGCCCGTGATCAGTAGGCTGATGGAGCCATTAAGGCGGTGATGGGCGATATATTCGGAGGCAGCAGCTGCAAAACAGGCAATGGCCGCTTTCATATCGACTGCTCCGCGCCCGTATAACACACCATCCACAATCTCGGCTCCAAAAGGTGGATGTTTCCACCCCGCCGCATCGCCAACTGGCACCACATCCGTATGCCCTGCAAAGCATAGATGGCGGCCAGAGCCACCAAGGCGGGCATAGAGATTATGCACATCCGGTGTTCCTTCTTCTTGGAAGGAGAGGCGGTGGCAGTCAAAGCCAAGTGGCTTGAGAGCGTTCTCTAATACAGCAAGCGCACCTTCATCAACAGGTGTTACGCTTGGGCAGCGGATGAGGGCTTGGGTGAGGCTGACGGGGTTGAGAGTCATAGCTATCTCCTTTTAAGTCGTACGTCATCGCGAGCGTAGCGCGGCGATCCATGTATCCTACATAAAGGAAGAGTAAGCATCATTATGGATTGCCGCGTCACTACGCTCCTCGCAATGACGAAAGAGTATTACGCCGCGTGCGAGCGGAGTAACTCGTTGATGGAGGTCTTGGAACGGGTTTTTTCGTCCACTTTTTTTACAATCACAGCGCAGTATAGCGATGCATTGCCTGTTGAACCTGGTACGCTACCTGGCACTACCACAGAATAAGGCGGCACGCGGCCATAAATCACTTCGCCAGTTTCGCGGTCGATGATCTTGGTAGAGGCCCCGATATACACACCCATAGAAATCACCGAGCCTTCACCGACGATCACACCTTCGGCAATCTCGCTACGCGCGCCAATGAAGCAGTTATCTTCAATGATGACGGGATTGGCTTGCAGTGGTTCTAATACACCACCAATACCAGCACCGCCAGAAATATGGCAGTTTTTACCGATTTGTGCACAGCTTCCCACGGTTGCCCAGGTGTCAATCATCGAGCCTTCATCCACATAAGCACCCAGATTCACGAAGGATGGTAATAGCACTACGCCTTTAGCAATATAAGCCGCACGGCGCACAAAACATCCTGGCACAGCACGGAAACCGGCTTGTTTGAAATCAGCTTCAGTCCAGCCGGTGAATTTGGATGGCACTTTATCATACCACGGCGCTTGGCCTGGGCCACCTTCGATCAGTTGCATATCGTTTAAGCGGAAAGAAAGCAGAATCGCTTTCTTCGCCCATTGGTTCACATGCCACTGGCCGTTTTTCTTCTCGGCTACACGGAGTGTACCGCTATCTAACGCTTTAAGGGTGGCATCAACGGTTTGGCGGATTTCGCCTTGTGTGTTGGGATTGATCGTATCGCGCTGTTCCCATGCGGATTCGATAATGGATTCAAATGCGTGAATATTTTGCATGTGTCCTCTTGCATTCTCTAGGATTCATAGTACTATAAAATATATAATGCATATAAATACTACGCCTTGTTATTAGAAAGCAATGAATAATATATGATTCTTACCTGCGAAGCCTGTCATACCAATTATATGGTCAAGCCCGATGCGATAGGCCCCCAAGGGCGGCAGGTACGATGCATTAAATGTGGCCATGAATGGCTACAAATGCCTGTAAATGAAGAGCCAGCAGCCGTAGCAGCACCTGTGGCAGATACGCCAGCCGCCCTCGAACCAGTACCACAAGGCTCTGCTTTGCCTGTGGTGAAAGAGATACGCCATGCACCGTTATGGTTGAAATTACTGCCTTTTCCTCTGGCCTTATGCACTCTGGCCTTTTACGCCATTATTGACCATGCGCATGTGGTAAAGCAATTTCCAGAGCTGGCCACATTCTATGATGCCATCGGCTTAGAGCAAGAACATGGGGTGGTATTAAGTGATGTGAAGCTGGTGAAGCTCAATGTCGAAAAAGAAGCCCGTCCGGCCTATGTTCTGCAATGGAAAATGCGCAATGATGCGGAGGTAGAAAAAGTGCTGCCAAGCGTTGAGGTAAGTTTGTTGGATGACCAGAAAGAATCCCTCTACGACCTCCAACTCACCTCCCCTGGCTCTGCCATCAAACCTGGCCAATCCTTAGAATTTAAGCACCGCTTGACAGAAATGGAGGCGGCGTATGTACGGTTGGATATTGGTAGTAAGCTGGAATTGATGTTGCATTAGAACGATACGTATTTCTGGGTTTTGGGGTTTGTTATAGGCCGACTTACTGCAAGTCGGTGAATGACAGGGTATTCATAATATACATTTAGCATCCTATTGTTTTCTGCATTTGTCATCCTTGGACTTGATCCAAGGATCCATCGTAAATAGAGAACAAAAATACAGCTTATAAGAAAGAGTAATGCTATATGTTTTTAGATAGATTCTTGGATCAAGTCCAAGAATGACAAGAGAAACTACGGCGCCGACAATCGCGAGCTTTAGCGCGGCAGTTCAGGGGCTGATTCCTCTGTCCTCTATAACGACATAAAGAAAACGCCGCTAAAGTATAGCGGCGTTTTTTTCATTATTCTGGACGGCAGCTCAAGATGATAGAATCCCCTCACTCATCTTGAGCCACCATAGGCCAGCCTATTCGTCGCGTTTTGCGCGGCGAAGGAAGGCTGGAATATCGAGGATTTCTTCTTGGCTGGCTTGGCCAGGTGTGTTGCGGGAGACTTGCGGTGTTGCACGCACATCGGCCAATTCTTCCTCTTCAGCAGTACGGCCAATACCCATACCAGCGGCCATACGGCCAAACAGGCTCATAGGCTTTTGTTGGGCTTGCGGTTGGCGTGCTACTGTTTGTGCAGTAGTGCGAGGTGCTGTTTGCACAGAAGGGCGCTCTAATACGGCCACATCATCTTCTTCATAACGCGCACCGCGCAGCGATGGTGCCGCAGCTATAGTTGGTGCAGCAACAGTTGCTGTTGCAGGCACTTCTTCAGGTGTTGCCGGACGTGGGGCGATGAAAGAAGTGGCTGTATTTTCTTCCTCGACTTGGTTCTTCGCCAAATCCAGCACAGAACGTGTCACCACGAAATCTTCATCATCCTCTTCTTCCGCGGATGCAACGACAGGCGCTGCTGCTACGGCTGCAGTAGAAGCTTTCTCTTGGTTACGTGCATATACTGGCGCAGGGCGGTTGCGGGCATTTTCATATTCTTCCGCATCAATACCAGTCGCCACCACAGATACGCGTAATTTGCCATCCAGGTCAGGGTTAAACGCTGAACCGAAAATAATATTCGCATCAGGATCCACTTCTTCACGGATACGGTTTGCAGCTTCATCCACTTCAAAGAGTGTCATATCGCCACCGCCAGTGATGTTGATCAACACGCCACGCGCACCTTTCATCGATACGTTATCCAAGAGCGGGTTAGAAATCGCTGCTTCAGACGCCAGACGCGCACGATCTGGGCCTTCGGCTTCACCTGTACCCATCATCGCCTTGCCCATCTCGCTCATTACTGTGCGAATATCTGCGAAGTCGAGGTTAATCAAACCAGGCATCATCATCAAATCGGTAATACCACGCACACCAGCATGCAGTACGCTATCGGCCATTTTAAACGCATCGGCAAAAGTGGTTTTTTCGTTAGCGATACGGAACAGGTTTTGGTTAGGAATCACAATCAGTGTATCTACATGTTGTTGTAATTCGTGAATCCCCACTTCTGCAATACGCATACGATGCGCGCCTTCAAAATGGAACGGTTTTGTCACTACACCAACAGTCAACAAACCACGGTCTTTAGCCATACGCGCAATCACAGGTGCAGCGCCCGTACCCGTACCACCACCCATACCAGCAGTGATGAACACCATGTTGGTGCCTTCGAGGTATTTGTTGATTTCTTCCACAGATTCTTCCGCCGCTTTGCTACCCACATTCGGAGAAGCACCCGCACCTAAACCACGTGTCAGCTCTTCACCTAATTGCAAACGGTTTGGTGACAGCGCATTTTCGAGCGCTTGCGCATCGGTGTTGGCAATCACGAACTCCACACCTTCTAAGCGTGAACTGATCATGTTATTAACCGCATTACCACCTGCACCACCGATACCAAATACGGTAATACGTGGTTTTAATGTAAGGCTTTCAGGTAGTTGTAAATCCAGTGTCATATCTTTTTCCTCCAGCAGGTAGTAATCAAATTATATTCTATCACTATATATTGTATACGGCTAAAAATTTTCACGCAACCATTTCACGAATGATTGGTAATAATGTTTGGCGTTTGATGGTTCCACTTTGCGTGAAATGAAACGATCCAATGAATTTTGGCGTGCTGCATATTGCAGCATACCAATCGATGTAGCAAAGGCTGGGCCTTTCGTACTTTCGGCAAGCCCCTCAATAAACTCTGGCGTTGCAATCCGCACTTGTTTGCCGAAAATATGTGTTGAGAGTTCCTTCATGCCGTGTAATTGGCTTGTACCGCCGGT
The DNA here is from genome assembly GCA_964574415.1 of uncultured Rickettsiales bacterium. Lineage (GTDB taxonomy): Bacteria > Pseudomonadota > Alphaproteobacteria > Rickettsiales > CAZNNM01 > CAZNNM01. The sequence goes on from CAZNNM010000007.1 coordinate 53,729, forward strand.
AATCACCAACCGGCTGCCACTCAACACATCCAATCCTTTCTGGCTCAAACGGTTTTTCACCATTTCCAGAATCTCTTCCACACGTGGGCGGATGATTTTGACCAGCATAGCACGTGGGACGTAATTCATATCACTCTCATCACCACTGGCATTGGGAACATCAATAATCTCGCGCTCATCGGATGATGTCACCATCACATTCCCATAAAGCGTCTTAATGCGTTCTGCGTTTGCAATATCAGTCGAAAGCCCTTGCGCCATATCGCGCGTAATATGCACACCGCCGAGTGGAATACTATCCACCGCAATCACATGGCCTTCTTTAAATACCGCAACACTTGTCGTGCCACCGCCAATATCCAGCAACGTCACGCCTAATTCCATTTCGTCTTGCGTTAAGCAAGCAAGCGAGGATACATAAGCCGGCACCACCAAATCCGCCACATCCAGATGGCAACGCGCCAAGCAATTAGTCAGATTCAATAAAGCTGTTGAAGACACACTCACCACATGGAAGCGCGCTTTCAGATGCTTACCATACATCCCACATGGATCTTTAATTCCCGTTTCACCATCGAGCACATAATCCAGCGGTGTGCAGTGAATAATGGTGCGATCTTCTGCCACGCATTGCTGCATCGCGGCGTCCATCAAGCGCGCAATATCGCGCTCGGTAATTTCATTCCCGCCCATTTGCACTTCGGTATGCACGAGTTGTGAGGATAATTTATTGCCGGCCATATTGACGATCACGCGGTCAATATTTTCGCCCGCCATTTGTTCTGCCGCACTCACCGTAGAGAGAATGCAACGCTCTGCTGCGCGAATATCCGTAATCATGCCTGCATGCACGCCTTGTGACACTTGATGGCCGATACCCACCACTTCCATATCACCGGTCACATCCACTTTTGCGATAAAGCACACCATCTTGGTGGTGCCAATATCGAGTGCTGCTAACAAACCATTACCGTTACGGATCTTTTTCATCTTTTATCCCGTGTGGGTGCCATTTGGATATAGACCTTCCCTGGCACACGCAAATCCACATGTTTTACATTTTTTTCGAGCAGATTTTTATTCTGTTCCAGCTGTACAAAAAACTTCCAGGCATCTTCTTTGTTTTCCTCAGGAAGTTTCACTTCAAGCCCGTTATAAAAACGCACATTCCAACGCCGCTCACCCACACGTATAGCAGATGCCACATGCTTTGCAAGTGCTGGATCTTGATGCAGCATTTCTAACAGCGAATTCGTATATAACGGCGCATCATCACCCACCATAATCTTCATGGATTCGAAAGGTTTCATATCATCTTCCACGATCGTATTGCCTTGCGAATCAATCAAATATAACTGCCCTGCATTTTGCCAAATCGCCACGGCCTGGCGCTCGATAATATGCACATGCAGCGTATGCGGCAATTGGCGTTCGACGACGGCATATTTCACCCAATTAATCTTCTCCAACCGCTCGCGCATTTCGTCAAGCGATAGGCTAAAAATCGGCTGGCCGATTTGTACATCGAGGGCTTTTAAAATATCCTTGCTATGCGTATGGTGCTGGCCTTCGAGATAAACGTTTTGCAACACGAATCCCATTTTAGTAGAAGCTTCTACAAACTTCGTATCCACCGTCTCCACCATCGCATCAAAACGACCAGAGGCGACAAACCAGGTGGTTGCTGTAAGGCATCCCACCACAAGCGCAACAGCACTCAACGCCAAAAAACGACGCAAGCCAGCACGTTCACGACGGGAATTAACCACCATCCGCCGTGGCTTGACTTTCTTTTTCTTTGGCAATGAGGGTGTAACTACTTGTCGCACCGCGCCTCCTTCACAAGCATGTCGACGAGTTGTGCATAGGTAATGCCATTATAGCCAGCAATCTCAGGCACCAGTGAAAGTGGAGTAAAACCAGGATGAGTATTGATTTCCAGAATATAGAAATTACCATCACCACCTGGCGTATCATCATAACGGAAATCCACCCGGCTTACGCTACGGCAGCCGAGAATGGTATGCACCTTTTCTGCAATGGCTAATACTTCTGCATAAGCCTCTTTACCAATAGGTGCAGGCATAATATGCTCAGCTTTGCCTTCGGTATATTTGGCTTCATAATCATAGAAGCGCCCTTTAGGACGAATCTCAATCGCCCCAATCGCTTTGTCATTCAGCACCGCTACTTGTATCTCGCGGCCAGGAATATAACGTTCTACTAGAATTGTATCACCATATGGCCATTCGTATGTGGAGAAATCAAAATCATCCCCCTCAAACACCACCTCTACACCAATGCTTGACCCTTCATAGAGCGGTTTGGCGACATAAGGACGTGGCATAGGATCACCTTTATGGTTTTCCCATTTATGCACTAGCTTACCTTCCGCACAGCGAATGCCGTTGCTCATGAAAACATCACGGGACTTGACTTTATCCATCCCAAGTGCAGAGGCTAACACGCCAGAATGCGTATAAGGAATGCCCATGACTTCGAGCAAACCTGGAATACACCCATCCTCACCATAAGGCCCATGCAGCGCATTAAACACGACATCAGGCTTCACACGCGCTAATATTTCTGCCACATCACGGCCTGGATCGATTGTAGTTACTTGATAGCCTAAACTCTCTAATGCAGCCACGATTCCTTTGCCGCTACTAAACGACACCTCGCGCTCAGAGGACATTCCACCCATTAATACGGCTACGTGTTTTTTAGACTGTATAGACATAACTTACCTTTTTACCTTTACTCCGTCATTTATTCCGTTTGTCATTCCGGACTTGATCCGGAATCCACTAAGACTGGCGCTTCTAAACTTAATTTTTATAGATCACGCTGCCATAACAGTGGATCCCGGATCAAGTCCGGGATGACAATATCAAATAATCCCTCACGATGACGGAGAAAATGTTCATTACTTTTTCTTCCCGATACGTTTAATTTCCCAATGCAGATCAATGCCGCTCATCTCTTTCACGCGGCGGCGGACTTCTTCGCCTAATTGTTCGATATCTTCGGCTGTTGCTGTGCCACGGTTGATGAGGAAGTTGCAGTGCTTCTCTGATACCTGTGCATCGCCCACCACCAAGCCACGGCAGCCGGCTTTATCAATCAACTCCCAGGCTTTTGCGCCTGGGGGGTTGGTGAAGGTGCTGCCGCTGGTGCGTGAACGGACAGGCTGGGTTGCCTCACGTTTCTCATTAATCTCATGCATCTTCGCACCAATTTTCTCCGGGCTTGCGAGCATGCCACGGAAAATGGCTTTGGTGAAAATAATGCCTTCAGGTAACGTATTGCCACGATAGACATAACCAATATCTTCTGGCTTTAACACCAGCTTGTTGCCCGCCTCATCTACGGCATGGGCGGCGACTAATATAGTAGCCACATCACTTCCATAAGCCCCTGCATTCATCGCGAGCGCGCCACCGATTGTGCCAGGAATGCCGCTTAAAAACTCCATGCCTGAAAGGCCGTAATCGCGGCATAATACTGCCACATTAAACCCCAGCGCACCTGCGCCTGCATGGACATATTCACCGTCGCAGTGAATATCCGTAAACCCACGCCCTAAGCGAATCACCACACCATCCAGCCCGCCATCGCGCACCAGGAGGTTGGATCCAACCCCAAGTACAGTCACCACTACATCCTGTGGCTTATGCGTTAAAAAATGCGCTAAGTCATCCACATCCGCAGGGCGGAACATCACTTCGGCTGGGCCGCCGACATTAAACCAATTGATTTTAGAAAGATCCGCACCTTCGCGATAGCTACCGCGAATTTCCGGCAGCCGGGCAATCAGCCCTGAAGACGCTTGCGCAGCCGTTTCACTCATGCTGTTGCACCGATTTTTTGTTTAGATTGCGCTGCTGCTAATTCCTCAGGCAGCGCATTTGCCCAGTAGGTTACTGTACCTGCGCCTAAGCACACCACCAAATCCCCCGCTTGTGCAATACCTGCTACTGTTTCTGCCAAGGCTTCGCGTGAGTCCAGCTTGCGCACATCTTTATGCCCTGCTTTTTTCACTTCACTGATAATACGGTCTTGGCTAATGCCTTCAATCGGTGTTTCGCCAGCAGAATAAATATCGGCTACCACTACCGTATCTGCACTCTCAAAACACGTCGCAAATTCACCCAGTAAATCATGTACACGGCTATAGCGATGCGGCTGTACTACAGCAATCACACGGCCTTTGCCGACTTGCTGTACATCGCGTGCCGCTTTGAGGGTTGCTGCAATTTCTTTCGGATGATGGCCATAATCATCGATAATGGTGACGCCACCAGCCTCACCGGTACGCGTAAAGCGGCGCTTCACGCCAGCGAAGTTGGCAAAGGCATTTTTAATATCCTGATCACTAATTCCAAGCTCCACTGCCACCGCTGTTGCAGAAAGTGAGTTAGAGACGTTATGAATCCCAGGCATTGGTAAATAGATATCTTTCAGCACACGCTCTTGGCCGCCTGCAATACGGGGCGATAATACGATGTCATAGGTGGATCCACCTACGGTGTTCCGAATATTGATCGCCTTCACATCCACATGCTCAGAATCAATACCATACGTAATTAAACGGCGGTCTGTCACTTGGCTAAGCAGGGCTTTGACTTCAGGGTGGTCTTTACATAGTACAGCAAATCCATAGAAAGGAATATTGGATACAAACGTGCGGAACGCTGCTTTCATATTCTCAAAATTACCATAATGATCCAAGTGTTCTGGATCGATATTGGTGATAATACCGATGGTAATAGGCAGGGCAATAAATGTCCCGTCCGATTCATCAGCCTCTGCCACCAGCCATTCGCCTTTTCCTAGACGAGCATTGGTGCCATAAGCATTAATAATACCGCCATTGATCACAGTAGGATCAAGCTTTGCGGATTCTAAAACAGCCGCTACCATAGATGTTGTCGTTGTTTTTCCATGCGTGCCTGCAACGGCAATCGTATTCTTCAGGCGAGTAATTTCAGCCAGCATTTCTGCGCGCTTTACCACAGGAATAAATGCTTCACGTGCTGCTGCTACTTCAGGATTGGTATCTTTTACTGCGGATGATTTTACCACTACGGCTGCTTGTGCCACATTTTCAGCCTTATGGCCGATGAGGACTTCAATGCCCATCTTGCGTAAGCGCTCTACATTCCCGCTTTCGGCTTGATCTGAGCCTTGCACTTTATAACCAAGATTATGCAAAATCTCCGCAATCCCGCTCATACCAATACCGCCAATCCCTACTAAATGGATAATCCCAACATCTAATGGCATGGTTTTAGCAGCAGGTAATTTCTTCATAATAGAGCTCTTTGCAAACGATATGTTGTTATCTATTTGTGGTTCAACCACTATGTATATCATTTCTTATCATACACGGAAAAATGCATGACGCTAGAGGATTTGATATAATTTTGGGAGGAATTTTTGGGTAAGAGGAGGGGTGGGAGTATGTATTGTCTCTTCTGTGTCATTCACCGACTTGATCGGTGAATCCATCCTAAAAAGGATAAGGCTATATATTGGCGATGGATACGCCGATCAAGTCGGCGTATGACAAAGAGTATTCATCATCGCTCCTCGCAATGACATGAACCTAACAAACAGAGATACTACTTCAACTTCACCACATCCTGAATCGAATACAATCCAGGCTTCTGCCCGCGCGCCCACAAGGCGGCTTGCACAGCGCCGCGTGCATAGATGCCACGGCTGGAAGACTTATGGGTAATTTCGATGCGGTCATCATCGCTAGCGAAAATCACTGTGTGATCCCCAATCACACTGCCGCCGCGCAATGTCGCGAAACCAATTTCGCCGATAGGGCGTTCGCCAATAATGCCCTCGCGGCTATAGCGTGCCACATCATTTAAACTCACTTTGCGCCCACGCGCTGCTGCTTCGCCTAATGAGATAGCTGTGCCAGAGGGAGAGTCTTTTTTGTGGCGGTGATGCATTTCCAGAATTTCGATATCATAATCCGGCCCTAAGATACCTGCCATCTGTTCAACCATGGCAAAAAGCAAATTTACCCCAATGCTCATATTGGAAGACCATACGATCGGTGTTTTGCTCGCAAACGTTTTTAACTCTTCTTGCTGTGCAGCAGAAAAACCTGTGGTGCCTGCTACAAGAATCTTTCCATGCTTGGCAACCAGGGCGGCTGTGTTAAGGGTGTTCTCTGGTGTGGTAAAATCAATCACCGCATCGGCAGATTGGATTAACTCTTCAGCAGAACCAGTAATCGCCACCCCACATGGCTCCAGCCCCGCAACGAGAGCAACATCTTGGCCGATGGCAGAGCTTGCAGCATATTCAGTGCCGCCAGCGAGCTTACTGTCTGCATGGCCTGATACGGTTTGCACCAATGTTTTTCCCATCCGGCCTGCGCAGCCGATAATGCCGATTTTCATGATTGCTTACTCTTTATAATATAGGGTTGTATTGTCCGTGATAATATACGAGGGGTTTTTTATCGGGATAATGGGATAAATTCAATACCTTACCGATGAAGATCGTATGATCGCCTGCTGTATGGGTGGCATAACGTTCGCATTCCACCGTCGCGATTGCGCCTGCGAGTAAAGGCAGGTTCTGCATGCCCTCCTTATATATAATGTCATCCCAGCCATGCTGAAGGGGATGGGCGAAATGGCGGGAGATATCTGCTTGCTCTTGCGCCAGAATATTAATGGCAAAATGCTGGCAATCCTTAAAGAATGCCATGCTATGCGCTTGGTTATCTAGGCAAAAAGAGATAAGGGTGGGTTTGAGAGAGACAGAACTAAAGGAGTTAATGGTAATACCATGCGGCTGCTGATCGTTTGTACGTGTGGTGACCACCGTCACTCCCGTAATAAAACTGCCCATTGCGAGCCGGAAATCATGTTCTGTAAAATGCATTATTCTCTTCTCCTGTTTCAGGAATAGCGGTAAAGCCTGATATAAGCAACGTTTTTTTAAGGGTTTGAGCGTTATAGTAACCAGATAACAGGGGTTCCTATGGCTGATAATTCACAACGTCCCATTATTATCAAGAAAATCAAAAAAGGTGGACATGGCCATCATGGTGGCGCCTGGAAAGTAGCCTATGCCGATTTCGTAACGGCGATGATGGCATTTTTCCTGCTCTTATGGTTATTGAGTAGTGTTCCTCAAGAGACATTAAAAGGCATCGCTGATTATTTTACCCCGACTATTGGTCTCAAAGACAGTATGGGTATCGGTTTCGAGGGTGGCCAAGGCCAGGTAGATGATGGGCAAGATAAAGAGAATTACACTAACCCCGCCCTCATCAACGGCGCGCCTAATGAAGGCCCAATTGCCAAAACACCGGAGCAAGAACGCATTGAACGCGAAGATGCAGAGCGCATCCGCATCGTAGAAGAAAACCTCAAAGCTGCCGTGCAAGATAATAAGGAATTACAAGAATTTAAAGATAATATCAATATCAAGCAAACCCCAGAAGGGCTGCTGATTGAGATCATGGATGATAAGAAAAACGGTATGTTTAAGCGTGGAACAGCGATTTTAGAGCCTTATACGCAAACCATCCTGAAAAAAGTGGTGGAGATCATCCGCTATGTCCCGAATTATATTTCCATAGAAGGGCATACAGATGGGGTGCCAAGCAGTAATACATCCTATGGAAATTGGGAGTTATCGGCTGATCGTGCCAATAGCGTGCGTAAATATATCGATTCTGCCGGCTTTGAGGATGAACAAGTGGCAAAAATGGTTGCCAAGGCGGATCATGAATTACGCAATGTTGAAGATGTATCTGCACCTGAAAACAGACGCCTAGCAATTATTATTCTGCGCCATGCAGTGTTGTCCTATAATAAGCAATCCGCGCCTGGGGTGCTGCTTTCTCATCCTGAACAGTCCGATAATGGAGATTATCAGCGCTTAAAAGCCCTAGAAACAACTCCACCTGCGCCTGTGCAAGGGATGAGAGAGTATAAAACACCAGAAGCGGGTTCAAAGCCAACGGATATTAAGCGTTAGGATGCTTATGCTTAAATATCTCATAGAGCGTAATCGCCGCAGCATTCGAGACATTTAGGCTCTCCACCGCATCTGTCATAGGCAGTTTTACCAGTACATCACAATGCTCACGCGTCAACCGCCGTAAGCCGCTGCCCTCTGCGCCCATCACAATCACAGCCTTATCAAATTCTGTAGCTTTCTCAACTGTATGCTCCGCATATCCATCCAGGCCAATAGACCAATAGCCATGTTTTTTCAGCATTTCGATGCTTTGCACAAGATTGCTAACCCGAATCAGCGGTGTTACTTCCATCGCGCCTGAAGCACTTTTAGCCATAACGCCCGTTTCCTGTGGAGAGTGCCTGTCAGTAACAATCACCGCTCCAACGCCAAAAGCTGCCGCTGAACGCAGCATTGCGCCGATATTATGCGGGTCTGTCACCTGGTCTAGCATCAGCAAAGGTGATGGATTACCGCGCTGTTTTACAAAGCTTTCTAGGTTATAGTCAGGCAGGGGGGAGGTGTGAAAAGCAATGCCTTGATGCACGGCACCTGGAGGGAGGAGTTCATCCAATTCGCGTGTGGTCACAATGCGAGGGGTAATGCCCAAGGATTTCTCATTAATATTCTGATTTTCTAGCTCTTTTAGCGCATGGCTGGTGAGCGCTAGCCCCAATTTCTTGCGCTCTGGGTTGTGAAGTGCTGCAATGCAAGCATGATTACCATAGAGCCACAGCTGCGAAGCGGGCTTTTGTGTTTGTTTTGATGGCTGTTTTGAGCCATTTTTCCGGTTTGAATATGTGTGTTTCATCGCGATACAAAGAATTATTTACAAAAAATGCGTCTTGTTAGTTGACATATAATAACCAATAGATTAAAAAGAGCAACCCTCTGCCCTATTGTGCAGTCACAAATATAAAAGTATTGAAGCTCTTTATTCTTGTTAAGATACTGTATATGACGACGAAAAGGCGGAGTTATATAGTCCCTGCCAGGCACTGTTTGGTGACTTATAAGCGGAGAGGTGGCCGAGTGGTTAAAGGCAGCAGACTGTAAATCTGCCCGCGTAGCGTACGTAGGTTCGAATCCTACCCTCTCCACCATCGTAACAGGTGGTGTTTGGTATGGTTGAGTTAGTAAACGCGAATGCGGGTGTAGCTCAATGGTAGAGTTCCAGCCTTCCAAGCTGGCTGTGTGGGTTCGATTCCCATCACCCGCTCCACGCGTTGGGGTGCTGAGTACGGAATATATAGAATTTTACCCAGGCGGGTGTTTGGGTTGAAGTATTGTTAACAATGAAGGAGCTAGCAAATGGCTAAAGAGAAATTTGAGCGTAAGAAGCCTCACGTAAATATTGGGACGATTGGTCACGTTGACCATGGTAAGACGACATTGACAGCTGCGATTACGAAAGTATTGGCTGAACAAGGTCGCGCGCAGTTTAAAGGCTATGATCAAATTGATGCTGCTCCTGAAGAGAAGGCTCGTGGTATTACGATTAATACTGCGCACGTAGAGTATGAGACTGAGAACCGTCACTACGCACACGTAGACTGCCCGGGGCATGCTGACTATGTAAAGAACATGATCACCGGTGCTGCACAGATGGATGGTGGTATTCTTGTAGTATCTGCTGCTGATGGCCCAATGCCACAAACCCGTGAGCACATTCTGCTGGCTCGTCAGGTGGGTGTTCCTGCGCTTGTTGTATTCATGAACAAATGCGACATGGTTGACGATCCTGAATTGTTAGACCTTGTTGAGATGGAAATCCGTGAGCTGTTAAGCTCTTACAACTTCCCTGGTGATGATATTCCTGTAATCCGTGGATCTGCGTTGGCTGGTCTGGATGGTAAAGAAACCCCATTGGGTAAGGAATCCATCATTGCATTGATGAAAGCTGTTGATGAGTATATCCCTGAGCCTGAACGTGCTTTGGATAAGCCATTCCTGTTGCCAATCGAAGACGTGTTCTCTATTTCTGGTCGTGGTACTGTAGTGACCGGCCGTGTTGAACGCGGTATCGTTAAGGTGGGTGAGGAAGTTGAGATTGTTGGTATCCGCGCTACCCAGAAGAGCACCTGTACTGGTGTTGAAATGTTCCGTAAATTGCTGGACGAAGGTCGTGCTGGTGATAACGTGGGCGTGTTGCTTCGTGGTGTTGGCCGTGAAGACGTTGAGCGTGGTCAAGTATTGGCTAAGCCTGGTTCTATTACACCACATACCCAGTTTGAATCTGAAGTATACGTATTGTCTAAGGAAGAAGGTGGTCGTCATACACCATTCTTTGCGAACTACCGTCCGCAATTCTACTTCCGTACAACTGACGTTACCGGAACTGTTGAACTCCCAGCTGGCACCGAGATGGTTATGCCTGGAGACAATATCCGTTTAGTAGTGAATTTGATCGTGCCAATCGCGATGGACGAAGGCTTGCGCTTCGCTATCCGTGAAGGTGGCCGTACCGTAGGTGCGGGCGTCGTGGCGAAGATCATTAAGTAAGTTTAATTAAGCATTGTAAGCGCATAGGATTGACTATGAAAAACCAAAAGGTACGTATTACGCTCGCATCGTTTGATTACGTAGTGTTAGAGAAATCAACAAAAGTTATTTCTGACACCGTAAAAAGAACGGGCGCTAAGGTATGTGGCCCTGTGCCACTGCCAACAATGAAGGAGATTTTTACGGTAAACCGTTCTCCTCATATTGATAAAAAGTCGCGTGAGCAATTTGAAGTTCGTACACATAAGCGTGTGTTAGATATTATCGATCCTTTGCCGCAAACTCTGGATGCTCTTGGTAAGATCGAACTTGCTGCGGGTGTCGAAGTGACCATTAAAGTAGTGGAGGCGAAATAATGAGAGCGGGTCTTATTGCCCTTAAAGTAGGTATGAGCCGCGTGTACACACAAGGTGGTGTGCATGTGCCAGTAACCCTGCTGCAAATTCAAAACTCTCACGTTGTAGCTGTGAAAACAGAAGAGCGTGATGGTTACAATGCAGTGCAAGTGGGTGTTGGCAAGGCGAAAGTAAAAAACGTATCTAAGCCTCTGCGTGGCCATTTTGCGAAAGCAAAAGTAGAGCCAACCGTGAAACTGGCTGAGTTCCGTGTTCGTGCTGATGGCGTTATTGAGCCGGGTGCTGAAATTCTTGCAAGCCATTTTATTCCTGGTCAATTCGTTGATATTTCTGGCGAAACGATTGGTAAAGGCTTTGCGGGTGTTATGAAGCGTCATAATTTTGGTGGTCTTCGTGCATCGCATGGTGTATCAGTATCCCACCGTTCGCATGGTTCGACAGGTCAACGCCAGGATCCAGGTCGTGTATTCAAGGGTAAGAAAATGGCGGGTCATATGGGTACAAACCGTATTACTGTGCAAAACCTTGAAGTGATCCAGATCGACGATGAAAATGGTTTGATTATTGTAAAAGGTGCTGTGCCAGGTGCTAAAGGAAGCTATGTGCGTGTGACGGATGCGGTTAAACGTGCCGTTCCAGCAAATGTTCCATACCCTGCAGCTGTGAAGTCTTCTGCGAAAGTAGTAGATGCTGCGCCTGCAAGTGAAAATAAAGAGGATGTAAGCAATGAAGGCTAATGTTCGCACACTTGATAATAAAGCAAAAGGCGAGATCGCGTTGAATCCAGCGGTGTTTGGGTTGCCTGCGCGTCCTGATTTATTATCGCGTATGGTGCAATACCAACTCGCAAAACGCCAAGCTGGTACACACAAAACCAAAGAAATTGGTGATGTAAGCGGTACAACAGCGAAGCCATTCAAGCAAAAAGGTACCGGTAACGCGCGTCAAGGTAGCCGTCGTTCGCCACAATTCAAAGGTGGTGCAACCATTTTCGGTCCAGTAGTGCGTAGCCATGCTCATGATTTGCCAAAGAAAGTGCGTAAGCTTGCGCTGAAAACGGCTCTGTCTGTGAAGCTTGCTGATGGTTCTTTGCATATCCTTGAAGATTTAGTAGCGTCTGAGCCAAAAACAGCGGCAGTGTTGAAGTCAATCCAAGGTTTGGGTCTGAACTCAGTATTGTTCATCGCTGGTGATGTGGTGGATGTAAACTTCAAGAAAGCAGTTGCCAATATTAAAGGCGCCGATGTGCTGCCACAAATTGGTGCGAATGTGTATGACATTCTGCAACATAAAGATGTGGTTTTAACACGTGAAGCGGTTGAACGTTTAGAGGAGCGCTTAGCATGACCAAAATATCATCTACAGGTAGAGAGTATGATATTATTCGCGCGCCACTGGTGACAGAAAAGTCTACAGGTGGTATCGAGCAGAATAAATATTCTTTCACAGTTGCTGCTGATGCTGACAAGCCATCCATTAAAAAAGCGATTGAACGTTTGTTCAACGTGAAAGTAACGGCTGTTAACATCATCAACGTAAAAGGTAAGGAAAAACGCTTTAAAGGCATTATCGGCCGTCGTGCAGATAAGAAAAAAGCGATTGTTACACTTGCCGAAGGTCAAACCATTGACGTGGCTGCAGGAGTATAATCATGGCGTTGAAAAAGTTTAATCCAACAACCCCTTCCCAACGTGCGCTGATTCAGGTTGATCGCTCTGCTTTGCATAAAGGCGCTCCTGAAAAGACACTGACCGTTGGTAAGAAGAAAAAAGGTGGTCGTAACAACCTCGGCCGCATTACAACCCGTCACCAAGGTGGTGGTCATAAGCAACGTTACCGTTTGGTTGATTTCAAACGTAGCCGTTTTGATGTAAGCGCGACTGTTGAGCGTTTGGAATATGATCCAAACCGTACAGCATTCATTGCGTTGATCCGTTATGAAGATGGTCAATTGGCATATATCCTAGCGCCACAAAAATTAGCGGTAGGTGATGTGGTTGTATCTGGTGAGCGTGTAGACGTGAAGCCTGGTAATGCGATGCCACTGCGTAATATTCCTGTGGGAACCATTCTACACAACGTGGAAATGAAGCCTGGTAAAGGTGGTCAATTAGCGCGTTCTGCTGGTTGCTATGTTCAGTTATCTGGTAAAGATTCTGGCCGTGCGATGTTGCGTTTGAAATCAGGTGAAATGCGCCTGGTATCTGCAGATTGCATGGCGACTATTGGTGCAGTATCAAATGCTGATCACCAAAACGTGAACTATGGTAAAGCAGGTAGAAAACGCTGGTTAGGTGTTCGTCCGACTGTACGTGGTGTGGCGATGAACCCAATCGACCATCCACATGGTGGTGGTGAAGGCCGTACATCAGGTGGTCGTCATCCAGTATCACCATGGGGTAAGCCGACTAAAGGTAAGCGTACACGCTCCAACAAGTCGACTCAGAAATTCATTGTTCGTCGTAGAGCTAAATAGTAAAGGTAGAGGACGTTATGGGAGCACGCTCAGTGTGGAAAGGCCCGTTTGTAGATGGGCATTTACTCAAAAAAGTACTGGAAGCTGGAAAATCTGGCCGCAGTACCATTATCAATACCTGGTCAAGACGTTCAACGATCCTGCCTCAATTTGTAGGCTTGACATTTGGCGTATATAACGGCAAACAGTTCGTACCTGTATTGGTAACCGAAGAGATGGTTGGCAATAAATTAGGAGAGTTCTCTCCTACCCGTACCTATTATGGTCACGGTGCAGATAAAAAGGCGAAGAGGAAGTAACCATGGCGAAAGCAGCTAATACCCTTGCTGTGAACCAGGCAACAGCGATTGCAAAGCAATTGCGTACCAGCCCGTTCAAGCTCAAAATCGTGGCTCAGTCCATTCAAGGTTTACCGATTGTGGATGCTTTGAATCAACTGACATTCTCTAAGCGTCGTATCGCTGGTGAAGTGAAAAAAGTTCTGCAATCTGCTATCGCAAACGCGGAAAACAACTTCAACCTGGATATTGACCGTCTGTATGTTGCTGAAGCCTATGTTGGTAAATCAATGGTTATGAAGCGTTTCCGTGCCCGTGCTCGTGGCCGTGGTGCTCGTATTCTGAAGCCATTCAGCCGTTTGTCAATCGTTGTCCGTGAACGTGGAGAATAGTTATGGGTCAAAAAGTTAATCCAATTGGTTTTAGAGTTGGCGTAAACCATAACTGGGAATCTAAATGGTTTGCTCCTGGTACTAATTATGCTGATAGCCTGCACGAAGATTTAAAGATTCGTGCTATCGTGAAGAAAATGCTGGCAAGTGCTGGTATTAGCCGTGTACTTATCGAGCGTCATGCGAAAAAAGTACGTGTAAGCATTTACACAGCACGTCCTGGCGTGGTGATCGGTAAAAAAGGTGCTGATATTGAGAAAGTAAAAGCATCTTTGGCAAAAGTGACTGCTGCAGAAGTGCAATTGAATATTGTTGAAGTGCGTAAGCCTGAAATCGATGCGACTCTGGTTGCCGAAGCAGTGGCTCAACAATTAGAGCGCCGTGTAGCGTTCCGTCGTGCGATGAAACGTGCAGTGCAATCTGCGATGAAGGCAGGTGCGCAAGGTATCCGTATCAACTGTTCTGGCCGTTTAGGTGGTGCAGAGATCGCTCGTATGGAGTGGTACCGTGAAGGTCGTGTGCCGTTGCATACATTACGTGCTGATATCGATTATGGTATTGCTCGTGCAAATACAACCTATGGCGTGATTGGCGTTAAAGTATGGGTTTTCAAAGGTGAGGTATTGACCGCTGATGAAGATAGCTACGATAAAGCTGCTAAGCCTTCAGCTGTGTAATTTTAGTGGAAAGACAGTGATATGTTAAGTCCTAGCAAAATGAAATATAGAAAGGCCCATAAAGGTCGTATCCATGGGCAAGCAAAGGGTGGCACAGACCTCAACTTTGGTGCTTTCGGTTTGAAAGCAACAGAGCCTGGTCGTGTAAGCGCTCGTCAAATCGAAGCAGCTCGTCGTGCTATCAGCCGTCATATGCGCCGTGTAGGTAAATTATGGATTCGTGTATTCCCAGATCTTCCTATTTCTGCTAAACCAGCGGAAGTTCGGATGGGTAGCGGTAAAGGTTCTGTAGAATACTACGCAGCGAAAGTGAAGCCTGGCCGTATTATGTTTGAAGTAGATGGTGTGTCTGAGCAAATCGCTCGTGAAGCGTTTGAGCGTGCCGCTGCAAAACTCTGCGTGAAAACACGCTTCGTGAAACGTTTGGATGAGGTTATATAGTCATGGATAACAAAGAACTTCGTGCAAAATCCATAGAGCAATTGAAACAATTGGTGCTGGATTTGAAAAAAGAAGCTTTTAACCTCCGCTTCCAAGCTGTAAGTGGTGAGTTAGCAAATACTGCGCGTGTAAGAACTGTAAGAAGAACTCTCGCTCGTGTACATACATTGATTAAAGAGAAAGTGGCTGGAGGTTCAAATGCCTAAGCGCGTATTGCAAGGTGTAGTGGTTAGCGATAGCTGCAATAAAACAATTACCGTAAAAGTAGAACGTCGTTTCAGACACCCACTCTATGGTAAAACCATCACTCGTAGCAAAAAATATGCTGCTCATGATGAAAATAACCAGTATAAGACAGGTGATGTAGTTCAAATTATTGAAAGCAGACCTATCTCTAAGACAAAAAAATGGGAAGTTCTCTCTGAGAGTAAGTAATTAATCAGGTAGATTTTAAAGGATCGTTATTATGATTCAGGTGCAAACACGATTAGAAGTCGCAGATAACTCAGGCGCCAAAGAGGTTATGTGCATTAAGGTTCTTGGTGGATCCAAGCGCAAAACAGCCTCTGTAGGGGATATCATTGTGGTATCTGTTAAAGATGCGAACCCTCACGGTAAAGTGAAAAAGGGTGACGTTCATCGTGCGGTAATCGTGCGTACAAAGAAAGAAGTTAGCAGACCTGACGGCGGTACTATCCGGTTTGACGGCAATGCTGCTGTGTTAATTAATAAGCAAGAGGAGCCAATTGGTACCCGTATTTTCGGACCGGTTTGTCGTGAGCTTCGTGGTAAAGGCCATATGAAGATCATTTCCTTAGCTCCTGAAGTGCTGTAAGGAGAATAGATCATGAAGATCAAAAAAGGTGATACGGTTGTAGTTATCGCGGGTAGCGATAAAGGCAAAAAAGGTAAAGTGTTACAAGCTTTCCCTAAAGAACAAAAATTGCTTGTAGAAGGCGTGAATGTGCATAAAAAGCATACTCGTCCAAGCATGCAAAGTGCAGGTGGTATTATTAATAAAGAATTACCTGTACATGTATCGAATGTTGCGCTATCTGATCCTAAGACAGGTGAAGCAACCCGCGTAGGTAAAAAGACTCTGGCGGATGGCCGTAAGGTGCGTTTTGCTAAAAAGTCTGGTGAGACTATTGAATAGTTAGGTAAGACAAATGGCGACAAAGAAAAACCAAAAACCAGAGTTTCAAGCTCTGTACGAAGATAAGATTCGTAAGGAATTGCAAACAAAGTTCAAATATACGAACGCGATGCAATTGCCTAAAATTGAAAAAATCTGCCTGAATATGGGTGTAGGCCGTGATGCAGTAGCAGATTCTAAAACCATTGATGCAGCGGTGAACGAGCTGACATTAATCGCAGGTCAAAAGCCTGTGGTTACCAAAGCGCGTAAATCCATTTCTACCTTCAAACTTCGTGAAGGTATGCCAATTGGTTGCTCTGTTACATTGCGCGGTGCTCGTATGTACGAGTTCTTGCAACGTTTAGTATATATCGCTCTGCCACGTGTGCGTGACTTCCGCGGTGTATCTGCAAAAGGTTTTGATGGTCGCGGTAACTATTCACTCGGCTTGAAAGAACAGTTAGTATTCCCAGAGATTGATTACGATAAAATCTCTAAAGTACGTGGTTTGGATATTACCATTGTAACAACCGCCGATACGAATGAAGAAGCAAAAGCATTGCTGGCAGCCTTCCATATGCCATTCATTCAAACTGCTGGTTCTAACGATAATGCATAATTAATAAGGTTTGAGTGTATGGCTAAGACAAGTGCGATAGTAAAAAATAAAAGACGTGCAAAGCTGTCTGTAAAATTCCGTGCTAAACGTGAGCGTTTGAAAGCGGTTATTAAAGACAAAAACGTATCTTTGGAAGAGCGTTTTGCGGCGCAAATTAAACTTGCAGAATTACCACGCGATGGGTCTAAATCCCGCGTGCGTAACCGTTGCGAGCTGAGTGGCCGTCCACGTGCGTACTATCGTAAATTTAAACTTTCTCGTATTGCCCTTCGTGATCTGGCTGCTGTTGGCCAATTGCCAGGCGTATTTAAAGCTAGCTGGTAGGAGGATAGAATGACATTCACAGATCCATTAAGCGATATGCTTACTCGTATTCGTAACGGTCAACAAGCACGTAAATCTTATGTGTCTTCGCCTGTTTCATCTCTGCGTATTGCAGTGCTTGAAGTGTTGAAGCGTGAGGGATGCATTCGTGGTTTCGCTATCGAAACACCGGAGCAAGCAGGCTATAATAAGCATGATAACGTGCGTATCGAGTTGAAATACGACGAAAATAACAAACCTGTTATTAAAGAACTGAAGCGTGAATCTACCCCAGGTAAGCGTCAATACACAGCGATTAAGTCGTTGTTAAAGAAATATAATGGTTTGGGCTTCTATATTCTTTCTACTCCTAAAGGCGTGATGACTGATCATGAGGCGCGCGTTGCAGGTGTAGGCGGCGAAGTTCTCTGCAGCGTATTCTAGGAGTAAACAGATATGTCTCGTGTTGGTAAAAAACCGGTTGAATTACCGAGTGGCGTTTCAGTAAACGTCTCTGAACAATCAATCGTAGTGAAAGGTGCTAAGTCATCTCTTACTATCGATAACTCAAGCTGGGTTATTGTGTCTGTTGAAGGTAACACTGTTACTGTGAAGCCTGTGGATGAAAGCAAAGAAGCGAAAGCAGCTTGGGGCTTGATCCGTAACCTGATCCAAAGCAAAGTTGAAGGCGTTTCTAAAGGCGTTCAAATTGAATTGGAAGTAAACGGTACGGGTTACCGTGCGGCAGTTGAAGGCAATGTGCTGTACTTGAACTTAGGTTACAGCCATCCAATTGCTTACGAGTTCCCGGAAGATATTAAAATTACTTGCCCTGCCGCAACCCGTATTCTGGTTGAAGGTGCAGATCCTCAACGCGTTGGCCAAGTAGCTGCTGAGATTCGCAGCTTCCGTAAGCCAGAGCCGTATAAAGGCAAGGGTGTGAAATACGTGAACGAGCATATCGTTCGTAAAGAAGGTAAGAAGAAGTAGAGGATATTATGGCTAGTGCTAAGCAAGTTTTTGAACGTAGACAGCGTCGTAACCGTGCAGCTATTAAGCGTGTAAACGCTGTTGGTCGCCCTCGGTTATCTGTATACCGCTCTTCAAATCATATTTATGCCCAACTGATTGATGATACAAAAGGCGTAACCATCGCTGCTGCATCAACACTTGAGCTTAAAGAAAAACTTAAAAACGGCGGCAATAAAGATGCTGCTCGTGAAGTAGGTAAATTGATTGCTGAGAAAGCCTCTAAAGCAAATGTTATAGAAGTAGTATTTGATCGCGGTGGTTATCTCTATCATGGTCGCGTTCAAGCGTTAGCTGAAGCCGCTCGTGAAGCTGGTCTCAAGTTCTAATCTATAGAGATTAATAATTACAGGTTAAGGTATATTAAATATGTCACGTAACAAAGTCGAAGCAGCTCCACGCGAAGAAAGTGAACTGATTGAGAAATTGGTATATATCGGTCGCGTTGCAAAAGTAGTAAAAGGCGGTAGACGCTTTGGTTTCTCTGCACTGATGGTTGTAGGCGATGGTAAAGGCCGTGTAGGTTATGGTATCGGTAAAGCCAAAGAAGTAAGCGAAGCAAGAGCAAAAGCGACTCAAGCAGCTAAAAGAGCGATGGTATTCGTTGCTCTGCGTGAAGGCCGTACATTGCATCATGATGTAGAAGGCCATTTCGGTGCAGGCCGCGTAGTGATGCGTTCAGCAGCTCCTGGTACAGGGATCATTGCTGGTGGTGCTATGCGCGCTATTTTTGAATGCTTAGGCGTACAAGACGTGGTATCAAAATCCACAGGTTCTTCTAACCCGCATAACCTCGTAAAAGCTACTATGGATGGCCTGGATCGTCTGTGCTCTCCACGTATATTGGCTGACCGTAAAGGCAAAAAGATTGGTGAGATCATTAGCAGACGTGAAAAAGTATCTGTTGATAGCAAAGAAGATAAGGAGTAGACCATGCCTAAAGCTACATCTACAGCGAAAATTAAAGTAACTCAAACCGGTAGCTCTATTGGTCGTCCAAAAGACCAAGAAGCAACCTTGATTGGTCTGGGTTTGAACAAACGTAACAGAAGCCGCGTTCTGGAAGATACGCCTTCTATCCGTGGTATGATTGCGAAAGTCAACCATTTGGTTAAAGTAGAAGCCGCATAAATTTTTGTAAACTAGGAATAAAACCATGCAATTAAATCAATTAGGCCCTACAAGCTTTGCTAATAAAACACGTAAACGTGTTGGTCGTGGTATTGGTTCGGGTAAAGGTAAAACATCGGGTGCCGGTGTTAAAGGTCAAAAGTCACGTACTGGTGTGGCGATTAAAGGGTTTGAAGGTGGTCAACAGCCAATTCACCGTCGTTTGCCAAAACGCGGCTTCAAAAACATTTTCCGTGTGCCATTCCAAGCTGTCAACCTGAGCTATATTCAGGATGCGATCGATCGTGGTACTATCGATGCAAAACAGCCGATTACAGCTGAAGTATTGAGCAATGCAGGCCTGATTCGTAGAGATTATGCTCCTGTAAAACTGCTTAATAAGGGCGGTATTAAAGTAGCTGTGACATTAGAAGTAGATGCTGCATCTGCATCAGCGCAGCAAGCTATTGAAAAAGTGGGTGGTAAAGTTGTGCTGCCTGCGCAAGCTGCGTAGTTTTAGCTAGGGATTAAGAGATTATGGCTTCATCAACCTCCTATGCTTCTGCTGGGTTCGGGCTTTCTGCTTTGTCAAAAGCAAGTGAGCTGAAAAGCCGTATTCTCTTTACTCTGGCGGTACTGATCGTGTACCGTATTGGTACCTATATCCCGCTACCAGGCGTGGATTCTCATATCTTAAAAGAAATCGTATCCCATAATAGCGGTGGTATCCTGGGCATGTTTAACATGTTCTCCGGTGGTGCGCTTGGTCGTATGACCATTTTTGCGCTGAATATCATGCCCTACATTACCGCCTCTATTATTCTACAGTTGATGACTGTTCTGTCTAAGAACTTAGAGTCTCTCAAAAAAGATGGTGAAGCAGGACGCCGCAAGATCAACCAATATACACGTTATGCAACGATTTTACTGGCCACATTCCAAGGTTTTGGTATTGCCGTTGGTCTAGAAAACATGCAAGGTTCTATGGGTTCTGTGGTAATCGATCCGGGCGTGTTCTTCCGTTTTTCTACAGTCGTGACCTTGGTTGGTGGGACTGTGTTCTTGATGTGGTTGGGTGAGCAAATTACCAGCCGTGGTATTGGTAACGGTATTTCCTTGATTATTTTTGCCGGGATTGTGGCGGAGCTTCCAAGGGCCGTGGCAAATACGTTGGAATTAGGCCGGACGGGTGTATTTACCTCCTATTTCATTCTGATTCTGATATCGCTTGTGATTGCAATGGTGTTCTTCATCGTATTTATGGAGCGTGCACAACGCCGTATTATCGTGCAATACCCTAAGCGCCAGAAGGGCAATAAAGTCTATGGTGGAGAAGCATCGCATATTCCATTAAAACTCAATAGCGCAGGTGTTATCCCTCCTATTTTTGCCGGTTCTCTCCTCCTATTTCCTACGACATTGGCAGGGTTCTCTACTAATGCAGCGCAAGGTGGGATTTTGGATAAGGTAGCATTGTATTTGGGTCATGGAAAGCCATTGTATATTGCGCTTTATATTGCGCTGATTATCTTCTTTAGCTTCTTCTATACTGCGGTAGTATTTAATCCTAAGGATACGGCTGATAATTTAAAGAAATATGGTGGGTTCATTCCTGGACGCCGTCCTGGTAAGCCGACTGCGGATTATTTAGACTATATTCTTACGCGTTTGACAGTGATTGGGGCGTTGTATATTGCTGCTGTCTGTGCGTTGCCTGAGATTTTGATTGCGAAGTATTCTGTGCCATTCTATTTGGGCGGCACCAGTATTCTGATCGTAGTGAATGTGGTAACTGATACCATGACACAAGTGCAAACCCATATGCTGACACATCGTTATGAAGGCTTGCTCAAGCGTACAAAGCTGCGAGGCCGTAAATGATTAATATCATTTTCTTAGGCCCTCCAGGCGCAGGTAAGGGGACGCAGTCTAAGTATATTGAGCAAAAATGTTCGATAGTTCAATTGTCTACAGGTGATATGCTACGTGCTGCTGTGGCGCAAGGAACGGCGATTGGCTTGGAAGCTAAGCGTTTTATGGATGCTGGGCAATTAGTGCCTGATGA
Source organism: uncultured Rickettsiales bacterium (assembly GCA_964574415.1). Lineage (GTDB taxonomy): Bacteria > Pseudomonadota > Alphaproteobacteria > Rickettsiales > CAZNNM01 > CAZNNM01. The sequence continues at coordinate 75,116 of CAZNNM010000007.1, forward strand.
GGTAATTATTGGCATGATTGCTGAGCGTATTACTCAGCCAGATTGCAAAAATGGCTTCATTTTAGATGGTTTCCCTCGCACGGTTGGCCAAGCTGAGGCGCTGGATGTGATGCTGGCGAAAACAGCAAAACATATTGATTTGGTGATCGAATTAAAGGTAGATGATGTCGTGCTGGTAGAGCGTGTGGCTGGCCGGTTTACCTGTGCAGGCTGTGGTGTGGGGTATCATAAGACATTCAAACCTACTGCAAAACAAGGCGTTTGCGATAATTGTGGTGGGACAGAATTTGTATTCCGTAAGGATGACAATGCAGAAACGGTAAAAGCGCGTTTAAAGGCCTATCATGACCAAACCGCGCCATTATTGCCGTATTATGCAAAAAAAGGAATTTTATCTTCTGTGGACGGGCTGCAACCCATTGAAAAGGTTACGGAAGATATTAATAAGCTACTCAGCACTGCTGAAAAGTGTTGACTTAACGAAAAATCTTTTTATTATGGCGCATTCTCTGTCTGCTGAAGGCGCTAAACTGTTGTGAAGGAGTAACTAGCTGTGGCACGTATCGCCGGTATAAATATACCTACGGGTAAGCGAATCGAAGTGGCATTGACCTATATTCATGGTATTGGTCTGGTCACATCTAAAAGAATCCTGGAAAAAGCAGGGATTAAGGATAATCCGCGCGTTAACCAGTTGTCTGATGCTGATGTAATCAAGATCCGTGAGATCATTGATAGTGATTATATTGTAGAAGGTGATCTTCGCCGTATCGTATCAATGAACATTAAACGCCAGATGGATCTGGGTACTTACCGTGGGCTGCGTCATAGACGTAAGCTGCCAGTACGTGGTCAACGCACGCATACCAATGCGCGTACACGTAAAGGTAAGGCGAAGCCTATTGCTGGTAAGAAGAAATAATTAGTCTAAACTGACGGAAAGAGAACAACGATGGGCAAAGCAAAAACATCATCTGCTGCTGCAACAAAACGCAAAATTAAAAAGAATATTGCGAGCGGTATTGCGCATATTAACGCGTCTTTTAATAACACAACCATTACCATTACCGATATTATGGGTAACGTGGTTTCATGGTCTACCTCTGGTCTGTGTGGCTTTAAAGGTTCACGTAAGTCTACACCATTTGCATCGCAAATGGCGGCAGAAGATGCGGGTAAGAAAGCAAAAGAACATGGTCTGAAAAGCGTGATCGTGCGTATTAAAGGCCCTGGTTCAGGTCGTGAGTCTGCTGTGCGTGCATTGCAGTCTTTAGGGCTCGTGGTTTCTTCGATCGTTGACATCACTCCTGTTCCACATAATGGTTGCCGTCCGCCAAAACGCCGTCGCGTGTAATTTGGTACTGTTAGGAGTTAGGCTTTAACGTTGATATTGTAGGCGCTACGGCACTTACAAAAAAAGGAAATCGTATGACATCAATGATATCTAAAAATTGGAATGATCTGATAAAGCCGTCAAACGTGCAGGTTGATTCGGGCCGTAACCCTGGCGTGGTTGCAACAATCACTGTTGAGCCGTTGGAGCGTGGTTATGGTGTGACATTGGGTAACGCATTGCGTCGTATCCTTTTGTCGTCCTTGCAAGGTGCTGCGGTTACTGCGGTGAAAATTGAAGGTGTAGTGCATGAATTCTCTTCTGTGCCTGGTGTGAAGGAAGATATCACCGATATTATTCTGAACATCAAATCACTGGTGCTGAAAACCCATTCACCAGAAAAGAAGCGTATTTACCTCAAGGCAGTTGGCCCTTGTGAAGTAACGGCGGGCATGATTGAAACCGGTGCTGATGTTGAAGTGGTCAATAAAGATCTGGTGATTTGTACGCTTGGTAAAGGTTACAATCTGAATGTTGAGCTGACTGTGGAGACCGGTAAAGGTTATGTGCCTGCATCGCAAAACCGTCCGGCTGATGCGCCAATTGGTTTGATTCCTGTGGATGCTTTGTACAGCCCAGTGAAGCGTGTAGCGTATAAAGTGGAAAGCAGCCGTGTTGGTCAAGTAACGGATTATGATAAATTGCTGCTCACTGTTGAAACCGATGGTACAGTTTCTCCTGATACCGCTGTGGCTTATGCTGCGCGTATTATGCAAGATCAACTCCAACTCTTCATTAACTTTGAAGAAGTGGAAGATGATAAGAAAGATGATGAAGAGAAGCTCAGCTTCGATCCTAACTTGCTGCGCAAAGTGGATGAGTTGGAGTTGTCTGTACGTTCTCAGAACTGCTTGAAAAACGATAATATCGTTTATATCGGTGATCTGGTGATTAAAACAGAAGCTGAAATGCTGAAAACACCAAACTTCGGCCGTAAGTCTCTCAACGAGATTAAAGAAGTATTGGCAAGCATGAATCTGCGTTTCGGTATGGATGTGCCTGATTGGCCTCCAGAAAATATCGAGGAAATCGCGAAGAAATACGAAGATCCATACTAGGATTTTTGGGATAGATTGAAAAGGGTGCCATAGAAATCTATGGCACTCTCAATACGTAATAATCGCTCGGATGAATTGAGCGAGTGAGTTAAAAAAGGAATAAGTCATGCGTCACGGAATTAAAGGGCGGAAGCTGAATAGAACAAGTAGCCATCGTCGTGCTTTGTTTGCTAACCTTTCTGCTGCGCTTATTAAACATGAGCAAATCAGCACCACATTGCCAAAAGCGAAGGATCTGCGTCCTATCGTTGAGAAACTGGTAACATTGGGCAAAAGAGGCGATCTGCATGCTCGCCGTCAGGCTCTGGCTTATCTGTATGATGAGTCTGCTGTACAAAAATTATTTGCTGCGATTGCTGAGCGTTATGCTGGCCGTCAAGGCGGTTACTTGCGTATTTTCAAAGCAGGCTTCCGTCATGGTGATATGGCGCCAATGGCTGTGATCGAATTTGTTGACCGTGATGTGTCTGCAAAAGGCAAGGATTCTGGTCCGGTATTCGTACAAGACGAAGAAGAGAAGGCGGCGTAAGTCGCCTTTTCTTTTTGAAGTGGGTTTGATATGAAAAGAGGGGGTTAGACAGTTTCCCTTGTCATAAGCAGCCTGCTCGTGGCGATGGTGGGGAGAAGGTTAGTTTGACAGCCTGAGCTGCTTTGTCTAACCACTAGGGGTTCTAAGCCCGTGAAGGTATTGACTCATTTTGCATTTTTGTCATCCCGGACTTGATCCGGGATCCACTGTTATGGCGGCGTGATCGATAAGAATTTCCTTGGAAGCACCAGTCTTGGTGGATTCCGGATCACGTCCGGAATGACAAGCAAAATAAAAAAACACACATAAAAATTTTAAAATGAGTCAGTACCCCCACGAATGCATTCTAGACAAACGCTCTCTACTCATGTAACCTAAACTACCTATAATCTCAGCCGCTGCGGCTTTTAAGCAGTATTCATCACTGAGGGGATTCACGATGAAATTATTTATCCGTTTAACCGCTTTACTTATGGGAATTCTATTTATGGCAACCTCCGCACAAGCGCAAACGCGCGATCCAGAGAATACACTGTATCTTGACCTGAAAGATGGTCGTGTAGTGATCGAATTGCTGCCAAACCTGGCACCTAACCATGTGGCGCGTATTAAAGAACTGACACGTCAGGGCTTCTACAATGGCGTGGTGTTCCACCGCGTAATCGAAGGCTTCATGGCGCAGACTGGTGATCCTACAGGCACAGGTACAGGCGGTTCAGGCAAAAAACTGGCTGCTGAGTTTAATCAAGAGCGGCATTTACGTGGTATTGTGTCTATGGCACGTGCGAATGATCCAAATAGTGCAGATAGCCAATTCTTTATCGTACTCAAAGATTCCAACTTCCTAGACGGTAAATACACCGTATGGGGACGTGTGGTTGAAGGCATGGAATATGTGGATAAGATTAAAAAGGGTTCACAAAGCAATAATGGCGCTGTGACCGATCCAGATAAAATCATCCGTATGCAAGTAGCGGCTGATGCAAAAGATGAGGCTTCTGCAAAGAAAGCAGCTGGTGCTAATTAGTCTAGCTGTAGCACTAACGATATAGGAGGAGGCAGTTTCTGCCTCCTTTTTACATAATGAAACTAAGCGATTTTGATTTTGAGCTTCCGCGTGAGGCAATTGCACAAACGGCAATAGAGCCGCGTGACCAGTCGCGCTTATTGCATGTAACGCCCCAGCTAGAGGATGCCAAGGTATGTGACCTGCCGCATTACTTACGTAAGGGTGATGTGCTGGTGTTTAATAACACGCGGGTCATTCCAGCGAAGTTAACAGGGTATCGAGGTGAAGCGAAGATAGAGGTGAATCTGCATAAGGTTATCTCAGCGGAATCGGATATCTGGCGGGCTTTTGCGAAGCCTGCAAAGCGCTTGCGCGTGGGCGAGCAGTTTGTGGTGGCGGATGGGTTCTCGGCTGAGGTGCTGGAAAAGGGGGAGTTTGGTGAAGTCGTGCTGCGCTTTAACTTCCAAAACGAGGCCTTTTATCAAGCGCTCGATCAGCATGGCGAGATTCCGCTCCCGCCTTATATTGAACGCGAAGGCGGTGTGACGGAAGAAGATAATGCGCGTTACCAAACCATTTATGCGCAAGAAAAAGGTGCAGTAGCGGCGCCTACGGCTGGGCTGCATTTTACCGATCAACTCTTTGCAGCGCTCGATGCTATGGGCGTTCAGCGTGCCTATGTGACATTGCATGTGGGGGCGGGTACGTTCCTGCCAGTCAAAGTAGATAACATCCATGAACATAAAATGCATGCTGAAATGTGCTATTTAACGGAAGCAACGGCCGCACAGATTAATGCAGCGAAGCAAGCAGGAGGCAGGGTGATTGCGGTGGGGACGACGAGTTTGCGGGTGCTGGAATCCGCAACTGATGCAGAAGGCATCACCCATCCATTTGAGGCGGAAACCGATATTTTCATCACGCCAGGCTATCGCTTTAAATGCGTTGATCTGCTATTTACCAATTTCCACTTGCCGAAATCGACATTATTTATGCTAGTATGCGCGTTTTCTGGTATGGAGCGTATGAAGGCGGCATACCGCCATGCGGTTGAGACGGGCTATCGCTTTTATTCCTATGGGGATGCGATGTTGTTAGAAAGAGAATAACGTGAATTTTGCATTTGAACTCAAAGCCACCGATGGTAAAGCCCGCACAGGGATTGTTAAAACCGCACATGGCGAGATTCGCACGCCTGCTTTTATGCCTGTAGGAACCGCTGCTACGGTGAAGGCGATGCTGCCGCAATCGGTGAAAGCAACGGGTGCAGATATTATTCTAGGCAATACCTATCATCTTATGCTGCGCCCGACTGCAGAGCGTATTGCCGCGCTGGGTGGATTGCATAAGTTCATGAACTGGCATGGGCCGATCTTGACGGATTCAGGTGGATTTCAGGTGATGTCCCTGGCGCAGCTACGCAAAATTACCGAAGAAGGCGTGACCTTCCAATCGCATCATGATGGTAGCAAGCATATGCTTTCGCCGGAGCGTTCGATGGAGATTCAGCATTTGCTCGGCAGTGATATTACTATGGCCTTTGATGAATGTACGCCATTCCCTGCAACGCACGCACAGGCAAAGGAGTCGATGGAACTCTCCATGCGCTGGGCTAAGCGCTCGCGTGTGGCCTTTGTGCGCCGTCCTGGTTATGGTCTGTTTGGTATTGTCCAAGGCAGCGTCTATCGCGATTTACGGGAGATTTCTTCTCAGGCACTGCAAGAGATTGGATTTGATGGCTATGCCATTGGCGGCCTGGCTGTCGGTGAAGGTCAGGAACTGATGTTTGAAGTATTGGAATATACTATACCAACGCTTCCTACCGATAAGCCACGTTACCTCATGGGAGTGGGCAAACCGATGGATATTGTCGGTGCGGTGCTGCGTGGGGTGGATATGTTTGATTGCGTCATCCCAACCCGTTCGGGTCGCAATGGCCAGGCGTTTACGCGTGATGGCACGGTCAATATCCGCAATGCCAAACATGCCGATGATTCTGCCCCGCTTGATGTGGAATGCCGTTGCGAGGCGTGTAGCAACTATAGCCGTGCCTATTTGCATCATTTGGTGAAATCGGGTGAGATTTTAGGCTCGGTGTTGATGACCTGGCATAATATCCAATTCTATCAAGATATGATGGCAGGGTTGCGACAAGCGATTGATGAGGGGCGGTTGGAGGCACATGCGGATGCGGTGCGCAGACGATATGAGGATTCAGAGTAGTGTTGGTGGGGCATTGGCTGTGTTGTCTCCTTAGATGTAATTCATACTATTCTTGTTCTGTCATCATCTACTCCTATTTATATTTTTTTGCATGAAAAATGTGCACCGTCATCCTTGGGCTTGACCCAAGGATCCATTATAGACAGAGAGCAACAATACAACTTTGAATAATGCTATGTATGTTGGATGGATTCTTGGATCAAGTCCAAGAATGACAGAGGAGCCATACCACCGTCATCGCGAGTGTAAGCGTGCTCTGTCATACACCGACTTGATCGGCGTATCCATCGAAAATAAAGGCTTTATTATATTTAGGATGGATTCACCGATCACGTCGGTGAATGACAGAGGGGAAACTGCAGCACCGTCATCGCGAGCGCAGCGCGGCGATCCATGGGGGATTTACAGAACTGAGAAACCACGCCATGGTCACGTTGTGGCCAGCGTTGTTGTATGGTTGTTTTTGTGTCATTCCAGCGTAGGCTGGAATCCAGCACAATGTTTGTGAGCATGGCGAACGCACTATTACATAAAGAGTTCGCTACGCTCACCAGTCTATAACTGGATTCCAGCCTACGCTGGAATGACATTTTTTATAACCATGCAACAACGCCGTTGTGGCCTTGCAATGACGGAGAGTGATGCAACATAAAGATACTGAATCCCACCCTCTAATTTTCCTTGGCATTGCCGCCGTTTTTCTTCATAATCAACGCATGTTACGGATTATTCAGAGTCTGATCTTTTTCTGCATCCTTTTCCTCAACTGGTTGATCTGGTCAGGTTATACGGATGCGTTTTTTCTGGTGTCAGGGGTTATCAGTGTAATCGCTGCCATGTGGCTTGCGCGGCGTATGGGATGTTTGCCTTATGCATGGTATCAGTCATGGCGGGCGCCTGCTTATGTGTTGTGGCTGCTGAAAGAGATCGTCTTTTCGAGTGTGGATGTAACGCGGCGGATATGGATGCCGCGACTGCGTATTTCGCCTACTACAGGGTGGGTAACATCATCGCAGACCAGTGATACGGGCCAAACTATTTTTGCGATATCCATTACGCTCACGCCAGGCACGGTGAGTATATTGGTCGAAAAAGACCGCATTTTTGTGCATGGATTAACCCAAGATGGGGTGAGTGATTTACAGCAGGATGGCGGCATGGATGCCAAAGTGAAATCGGTGATGGGGGAAGCATGTTATTTGCCGCGCTCATAGGTATTATTGTCAGCATGGCGCTGGTGATGATACGCGGTGTCGTAGGGAAAGCCCTCTATGACCGTATCCTGGCGCTCAATGTATTTGGCACGCATACTGTCGCGGCCGTAGCGATTCTGGGCTTTGTAACAGATACGCTTTATTTCATTGATGTGGCGCTCACCTATGCATTGATCAATTTCATTACTACCATCGCGCTTTTGCGCTATTTTACCTATGGTACCTTAGGGGAGAAGCAGGATGATTGAGGTTATTAGCTGGTCATTGGTAGGGTTAGGGAGTTTCTTCATGCTGAGCGCGGCGCTGGGCATGTTGCGCTTTCCTGATTTTTATACACGCATTCATGCTGCAAGCCTGGCAGATTCATTAGGCATTATGCTGGTATTATTAGGGCTTGCTGTTCATGCAGGCGTAAGCATTACGGCGTTTAAGCTTATATTGCTGCTATTATTCATGCTCATTACAGCCCCAACAGCAACCCACGCTATTGCGCGTGTGGCATGGCTGGGTGGGTTGAAGCCGAAAGAAAAGGATAAGCCATGATCGATTATATGGCCATTAGTGGGGTTATCGTGTTGGGCTTGCTGGTGATAGCGGCTGTGATGGTGGCTGTTACACGGCATATGCTGGTGGCTGCGGTTGCGCTCGGTATTTTTAGCTTGTTGATGGCGCTGATGTATTTGCTTATGGGTGCGCCTGATGTGGCGATGACGGAGGCGGCTGTTGGGGCGGGTATCAGTACTATTCTCCTCCTGGCGGTGATTGCTTATACAGGTTATGAGGTCAAGCCTTCGTCCAAACCAGGGCGTATGTGGGGGGCATTGGTGATGGTGGTGATGACAGGGGCAATGCTTGTCTATGCTTCACATGATATGCCTGCCTATGGCGATCCCGCCGCACCGTCGCATCAGAAAGTAGCGCAGCATTATATCAGCAAATCTCCTGAAGAAATTGCCATTCCAAATATGGTAACCGCCATACTTGCAAGCTATCGCGGCTATGATACGCTGGGTGAGGCGATGGTGGTGTTTACGGCTTCTATGAGTGTATTGCTGCTCTTATGGCGGGGGAAATAACGATGCATGACGATATTATCCTCACCTCAATCACCCGTTTTCTCACGCCTTTTGTGCTACTTTTCGCCTTTTATGTACAATTTCATGGCGAATACAGCCCAGGTGGAGGATTCCAGGCAGGGGTGATTTTTGCTGCTGCGTTTATCCTCCACGGTCTGTTGCATGGTGTACATGCTACCATGAAGGTGATTTCGATGAGTGCAGCGCGTATTGGCGCGGCGTTAGGGGTGTTGCTATATGGCGGTGTCGGCATATGGGGATTGCTCGAAGGCGGGCAGTATTTGGAATATAACACACTAGCATCCGCACCCCAGGCCGGGCAGAAATTAGGTATTATGCTGGTGGAAGCAGGTGTAGGGATAACGGTGGCATCGGTGATGCTGGTGTTATTTTATACATTTACAAGCTGGAAAGAAGAGAAGGACTAGACGTGGAATTATTGCTTGCCAATTATAATTATTGGATTGCGATATTGCTCATGATGACGGGGCTATATACTGTCATCACGGCTGGTCATTTGATTAAGAAGATGATGGGTTTGGCTGTCTTCCAGGTATCGGTGTTGCTGTTTTATATTTCGATGGGTTATGTCAAAGGCGGCGCGGTACCTATTTTGGAGAAAGGGGTGGTGTCGTATATCAATCCTTTACCACAGGTACTCATGTTGACGGCTATTGTCGTAGGCGTGGCAACGCTTGCTGTAGGCCTGGCGCTGGTGATGCGTATTAAAGAAGCCTATGGTACGATTGAAGAAGATGACATTATGCAGATTGAGGATAGCCAGCTGGAAGAGAATGCTCTCAATGAGAGAGGGCACATATAATGTTTGCATCCCATGCTATTATCCTTGTTATCCTGATCCCTTTCCTGGCAGCCCCCTTAGCGGCGATTTATCCACATGCGCGTATAGGCTGGTGGCTGGCATTTATCGCAAATACTGGGGCATTGGTGATGTCTCTGGTATTGATGATGCAGGTCTATGAAACGGGGCCGGTGCATTATGCACTGGGCAATTGGCAGCCGCCGATTGGGATTGAATATCGTGCGGATATGTTTGCGGCGTTGATGCTGACTCTGGTAACAGGGGTGGGGGTGTTGGCATTGCTTTATGCGTATCACAGCGTTCCTGTTGAAATTCCGCATAAGCGTCAAGGGTTGTTTTATACTATCTATTTGCTCTGTCTTGCAGGATTATGCGGGATGGTGGTGACCAATGATGTGTTTAACATCTTTGTATTTTTAGAAATTTCCTCACTTGCGACCTATACATTAATCGCCATGGGCCACACACGCCGTGCGATATTGGCCTCATTTGAATATTTGGTGCTAGGCACGATTGGGGCGACATTTTATCTGATTGGTATTGGCTTATTATATATGGCCACAGGCACGCTCAACATTACCGATTTAGTGGTGCAGATGGCAGGATTAACCGATAAAAAGATGATTGATGCGGCTTTGGTGTTTATTGTGATTGGCCTGTCACTTAAAATCGCCCTTTTCCCGCTTCATGCCTGGTTATGTAATGCATATACTTATGCGCCGTCTTTTGTATCTACCTTCCTAGCGGCAACGGCAACGAAGGTAAGCCTATATGTATTAATCACATTACTGTTTACCTTATGGGATAAGCAGATGATGCCGATTGACCATATTTTTATGGGGTTGGCAGTCGGTGGTATTTTGGCTGGCTCGCTGGTAGCGGTTTTCCAAACCAATATCAAGCGCATGCTTGCCTATTCGAGTATTTCACAGATTGGCTATATTGTTCTTGGCGTAAGCCTTGCCAGTGCGCATGGGTTGACGGCATCAGTATTGCATATCGTCAATCATGCCTTTGCTAAAGCAGGCCTGTTTATGGCAATAGGCTGTGTTGCCTTCCGGCAAGGAAGGGTAGAGTTGATGCATTTACGTGGGATTGGCAAGCAAATGCCGGTGACTATGGGTATTTTTGTGATATCGGGCTTAAGTCTGATCGGGATTCCGCTAACAGCAGGCTTCACAAGCAAATGGTATCTCCTGCAAGCTATTGCAGAAGAGCAGTTATGGTGGGTATTAGGGGTGGTGGTGATAAGCTCACTTTTAACGGTCATCTATATCGGGCGCGTGATTGAAGTTGCGTATTTTAAAGAACCGGTCAGTGAAGCGCAGGAAGTGCCTGCGATGATGTTGTTGCCGGCATTGGCTATGGTGGTGTTGAGTCTGCTCTTTGGTGTGTATACGATGCCGGTTATGCGCATTGTCGCACGGATTGTGAGTGACTGGATATGATGCTGCTCCTGCCACTCTATATTCCGCTATTAGGCATGTGCCTTATTATAGCCACAGGTCGTTGGTCTATCTTACGTGATGTGCTGATGGGAGTCACAACGCTTGCTTTATTAGCTGCTGTGTGTGTGATTGCCTCTCTTCCTATTCCTGCATTGGTGCTACCTGATATTATCCCAGGCATTCATATCGGTTTTGCCCGTGAGCCGCTTGGAGCATTGTTTATGGTGGTGGCGTCAGGTCTATGGGTGGTGACGAGCCTATATAGTATAGGCTATATGCGTGCGCAGCAAGATCCCCATCAAACCCGCTTCCATGCCTGTTTTGCGCTTTCTATTATGGCGACAATGGGTGTGGCATTGGCATCGAATCTGTTTACCCTGTTCATATTCTACGAATTGCTGACCTTGGCAACCTATCCTTTAGTCACGCATAGCGGCTGCGCTGATGCGAAGCGGGCAGGGCGGGTGTATTTGGGGATATTGCTGACAACCTCGATTGGCTTCTTCCTCACCGCCATTATTTGGACATGGGTTGTGGCTGGCACGCTGGATTTTACGCAAGGCGGCATTCTCAATGGTAAGCTGAGTGCGACGGCTCTATCGGTGTTATTGGGACTCTATATCTATGGTATTGGCAAGGCAGCGTTGATGCCCTTACACCGTTGGCTCCCTGCCGCAATGGTGGCGCCAGCGCCAGTGAGCGCATTATTACACGCGGTGGCGGTGGTAAAGGCGGGTGTGTTTACGGTGTTAAAAGTCGTTGTGGGTATCCTGGGTGTAGATTTATTGGCGCTGATTCCGGCGACGACATGGTTCATGTATATAGCAGGAGCAACCATCGTATTAGCCTCTTTTGTTGCCTTAAAGCAGGATAATCTCAAACGGTTGCTTGCTTATTCGACGATTAGCCAGCTTTCCTATGTTGTTATGGGCGCATTATTATTAGCGCCCAAATCCCTGATGGCCGCAGGCTTTCATATTGCTGCTCATGCGGTGGCAAAGATTACCTTATTCTTTGCCGCTGGTGCTATCTATACCACTGCGCATAAAACCAAAGTGAGTGAGTTACAGGGGATTGGCAAGGCAATGCCGGTGACGATGGTGGCATTTACTATCGCAGCCCTTTCCATGATAGGTCTGCCGCCTGCTGTTGGGTTTTGGAGTAAGTTTTACTTACTGCAAGGTGCATGGCAGATGGATAGCTGGTATGTGATGGGGGTGTTGTTCTTAAGTTCTGTGTTAAATGCCTTTTATTTTATTCCACTCATCGTCAATGCATTCCGTGGCGAGAAGCCTGCGCATGGTGAGGCGGAGGCTAAAATGATAATGGCGATGGTGATAACGGCTGCCGCTGTGATTCTGCTCTTTGCTATGCCAGATACAGCGCTGCAATGGGCCTCCCATGGATGGCAAATGGAGGTAGGGGAATGAATCTCTTCTTACTCGGTTTTGCGATTATTGCTGTGGCTGGAAGTCTCTATGCATTTCCACAACGCCGCCCGTTAGAATTACTTCTGGCCTGGTTTTATGCAGGCAGTGCGGCTGGCGTGGTGTTGGCGCAATCAATGATGCAGTTTTTTGTGTTCTGGGAATGTATGGCGATTGCGTCCAGTGTGATTATCCTCTGCAACGCACCGCAAGCGGGGATACGCTATGCGATACTCCATGCTATCGGTGGAACAATGTTGTTAACAGGTATTGCTGGCTTGCCAACGCTGGAAATCGGCCCGCTATGGCTTCATAGCCCAACATCCTGGTTGATATTTGCAGGCATTGCTGTCAATGCCGCCATTCCACCGTTTTCTGCCTGGGTGGCAGATAGCTATGCACAAGCATCACCTACTGGAGCGGTTTTCCTTTCGGCGTTTACGACGAAAGTAGCCGTCTATGCTATGCTCACCTTCTTCCCAGGGGAAGGGCTGCTGATACCTATTGGCATGGTTATGATGGCCTATGGGTTTATTTATGCGTTTACGGCAGATGATATACGCAAGCTGCTCTCTTATGCCATTGTCAATCAACTCGGTGTAATGCTGATTGCCATTGGTGTTGGCACGCCACGAACCTTTACGGCCGTGGCAGTGCTTGCTTGTGCGCATATGGTCTATAAAGGATTGCTGATGATGGTGGCTGGATGTGTGATGCAGGCTACTGGCAAGGATCGTTTCTCGGAGTTAGGTGGATTATATCGTAAAATGCCATATGTGGCTGGCTGTGCGATAATTGCAGTATTATCTCTGGCCGGAATGCCGCTGACGGCTGGATTTATCGGTAAAACCTTGCTAGCAGCATCGGCGCCGACAGGTGTGTATATGGTATTATTACTCGGCTCCTTAGGCTCAGCGCTTTATGGGGCGAAGTTTATCTATGGGATTTTCTTTGCAGAACCTAAGCAACCTTGGCACGTTACATCTGCGCCACTGATATCAAAAATCGCCCTCACCCTATTAGCACTGGCGTGTTTTGCGCCTTTGGCGGGTGGGGTATATGGTGTGGTTGCGGTGGTTAAAGTGCTGCTGATCATTAGCATAGCAGTAGCGCTATACCGGATTTTACTCAAGCTAAACTGGCGCTTAAACCTGCATATACCGGATATGGACTGGTTCTACCGCGTATTCCTCTTCCATATTTGCTTGCTAGGGGATAGGGTGGTGGAGTATATCTACGGGAAAATACTCATACTGAGCCGGCATGCTATCATGTACAGTGGCAGGCGTATGCGGCGTTATTGCAGCCCTGATGGTATGTTAGCCCGCCAATGGCCGATTGGGACAACGGCCCTATGGATGGTGGTGCTGCTGGGCAGTTTATTGATGATCTATTATATAGGAAGTTAGCATGTTTGAGAGCTTAAGCAATAATCTGGGCAAAGTATTCGATAAGCTACGCGGCCGTGGTTTGCTCTCGGAAGAGGATGTTAATCTGGCGATGCGCGAGGTGCGTATTGCATTGCTAGAAGCCGATGTTGCACTTCCTGTGGTGAAAGATTTCGTGGCAAAGGTGAAGGAAAAAGCGATTGGCCAGGAAGTGCTGCGCAGCGTTTCGCCAGCGCAGATGGTGATTAAGATCGTCAATGATCACCTGATTGAGGTGCTGGGTAGTGAACAGGCCGCCATTAATTTGGCAACGACTCCTCCGGCGGTTATCATGATGGTAGGTCTGCAAGGTTCTGGTAAAACCACCAGCACCGGAAAAATTGCCCTTCGTTTGCGCCAGAAACGTAATAAACGCGTTCTCATGGCCTCCCTCGATAACCGCCGCCCTGCCGCGCAGGAGCAATTGGCGATGCTGGGTAAGCAGATCAGTGTGGATACACTTCCGATTATTGCAGGCCAGGAGCCAATAGCAATTACCAAACGTGCCTTAGAGGCTGGGCGTTTAGAAGGTTTTGATGTCGTCCTGCTCGATACCGCAGGCCGTCTGCATGTGGAAGCGGAGCTGATGGACGAGCTAAAGGCCGTGCGTGATCTGGCGAAGCCGATTGAGACATTGCTGGTGGCGGACTCTTTAACGGGTCAAGATGCCGTCAATATAGCGCAAGAGTTTAACCAGCAAGTGGGTGTGACAGGTATTGTTCTCACCCGTATTGATGCCGATGGCCGTGGCGGTGCGGCACTCAGTATGCGCGCGGTAACAGGTCAGCCGATTAAATTCCTCGGTGCTGGCGAGAAAATGTCGGAATTGGAGGAATTCCATCCGTCACGTATTGCCTCAAGAATTCTGGATATGGGCGATGTAGTCTCCTTGGTGGAGCGTGCGGCTGAGAATATTAGCCAAGAAGAAGCCGAGAAAATGGCCAAGAAAGTCCAAAAAGGCCAATTCGACCTGGAGGATTTAGCCTCCCAGCTTAAAAACCTCAAGAAAATGGGCGGTATCGGCAGTATGCTAGGCATGTTGCCTGGTATTGGAAAGATTAAAAAACAATTGGATGAGGCGAATCTGGACGAATCCGTCCTTTCACGTCAGCAGGCGATTATCTCATCTATGACATTGAAAGAGCGTAGAAATCCTGATCTCCTCAATGCCTCCCGCAGGATCCGTATTGCCAAAGGGGCAGGGGTGACGGTGCAAGAGGTCAATAAGCTGATGAAGCAATTCCTCGATATGCGCACTATGATGAAAAAATTCAGTAAAATGGATAAAAAATCCTTAATGCGCAGTGGGTTAGGTAAGATGTTGCCTAAATAGGATGTTAGGTGCTAGGGGCTGGAGGCTATTATGAGCTTCCTTTATTTCCCTGGCCCCTAATGCCCAGCCCCCAGCCCCCAAAAAAACACTTGACTCTCCAAGGTCTATCCGCTAAAAATGACCCCCTAGAATATTATTTTGACTTAAGGGATAATTACCATGGGTAAGGCAAAAACAGCAAGTAAGAACAACCCGACGACGCGTGGTTCGGGTGCGAAAGTAAAAATGTACAGCGGCAAAGTGGTAAAACCAATTCTGTATGTTGGTACACAAGTAAAACGCGGTAAATACATCGCTGCTATGTATGATGAAACATCTAAATTGGTATTAGACCCAATTACCAAATTGCCTATCAAGTGGCAATCGATCCAAGGTTAATGCATTGCATTCCAATGAAAAAACCGGCTTTAGGCCGGTTTTTTTGTGTCTATGTCATTCTTGGACTTGATCGGGGTTATTGTATGGTTTGCCCGTCACTGCGAGGAGCGATAACGACGCGGCAGTCCATCTCTATGACCTCGCCGTCCTTTATATATAGAACACATGGATATCCGCGCTTACGTGAGAGGGATATGGCTCTATAACTGCGGCCCCTTAGACGATCCAGAACGCTTCAGCTTACTTGCATGTGCGCCCTCTTGCGGCTCTTTGTCTTTAGCTAGTGCTTTCACCTCTTTTAAAATGCGCGAGAATAATGCTGACTGCGCCTCCATAAAGGCCTGCATCACAGGAATCATGGCATCCAACTCTTCTGGCGTTTTCACTCTGCGTAATACATCTTTCTTCGCCCGTACACCATGCTGATGTTCCACCGCATTGCCGCCAAACCCTTGCTCATAGCTACCATCTTTTACGGTAATATGCGCCTCAAAATACGGCAGCACATCGCGTTTAAAATCCTCCAAAGGCATATTAGGCATATAGGCTCTAAACAGGCGGTACATATCGCCCATCATGCCACGATTATTCAGCGTATTATCGCCTCCCGATAAAAACTCCTGCACAAAGGATGCAACCACTGGATTGGTTTTATAACACTCTTCCATAATAGCCGCAAACGCCGCCTCTTCTGACCATAAATGCTGTTTACTTGCAGTTAACATGGTTTGTGGAGGCAAACCAAGCTGTTTACCCATGGCATTATAGGCCCGCTCCATCAGCAGAGGATGCATACTCGGCACAATACCTTCTGCGCCCTCTTCTTTCATATTATGCACAGCAGTTTTTGCCGTTTGATAATCACCATGCACAAACGCCCACTCAATCAGCGTTGCAATCGCTGGCACTGTTGGATAGACACGCCGGAGCATAACATCCCGGTATACTTCAAACTGCTCTGGTGTTAACTTCCCTGCTTTTGCTTGTTTCTCTAGATAACGGAAGAGTTCATGGTTACTCACCGAATGCGGTTTGATAACCGCTTCAACAATCTCGTCCAGCCGTTCCGAAACCAGAATGGACGAGGTATGCAAATGCAGAGAATGAGAAGATTTTGTGTGAAGAACTTTTGCTGCTTGTTTTACTTTCCCTTGCGCAACCTGTTGCTTTAACCCCTCAAACCGCTCTTGGAACTTTGTAAATAATGCATCATGGGCATCTAATATGGTTATGATAGAAGACTCTATGGCATCCACATCTTCCACGGTTTTAAACTGCCGCATAAAATCAGCACGCAACCGGGTGAGGAATTGATCTTTTACCGCCTCTTCTCCAAAGAGTTGATGATGATTGCCATCAGGCGAGAGCGTAATATGCTCCTCAAAATACGGTAATATATCGCGATGATATGCATGATGATCTATTTCACCCGCATAAGCCACAAACACACGGTAGAAATCCCCCATAAAACCACGGTTTTCAGGTTTATTTTCTCCATGCATAATCGCCTCATGCACGAACAAGGCTAATACGGGGTTATCTTCCAGAAATTTTGACATCACCAGCCGGAAGGTCTTTTCTTCTGCAAAATGCTTCATCTTCGTCGCATCTATCATGGAAAGAGGCGGTAATTTAAATACATACGAACGCAAGGCATTGAGTGCCCGCTCCATTAAGAGGGGATGCATTGCCTGTATTTTACCATCACCCGTTTCATGTTTTAAGCTCTCCAGGAAGGTGCTGGCAGCCTCATAATCCCCCTGCAAGAACCCCCATTTTATGCCCCTTGCTAAGGCTGGAATCGTATCATGCGAATAGCGATACATCACCTGGCTTAAGAGCGCCATGTGATCGGCTGAAAACTGCTCTGCCTCAATGCTTTCCTCAATCTGCTTGAAGAAAGGATGGTTATAGGCTTTATGATTGCGGATTGTGGTTACAACTACTTCCTCAAACCGGATCTCCACCTCTTTGGAAATCTCTGTTGGATTGTGATAGGGATGGGGTGTGCTGCTATAATAGCGCTTCTGGTCTGCGTGTTTCCACATATCATGGGTGGCAGCCACTGCGGCATATTGCGCCATAGGAGGGATATTAAACCGCTTAGCGGTTGTCTGAGTATGATAGCGCCGACGGGATGGCTTGTACACACGCAGCAGAGGCTTTGGCTGCACCACCTCATCCACAACATGTGGTTTTACAGAACTATGAGCAAGCCACCGGCGTTTGAGGCTTTGCAGGACGCCCTCCCCATACTCTGTACTAAGCTTTTTTACCTCTGCTTGCACCTTCTGGCCGGTTTTCTTTACAACCCCTCCAAACATCATTTCTGCAAACTTCATATACTACCTCTGGCATTGCCATGTATTAAATCGGTAATATATTTATACAATTTTGCAACCAGTGTAAAGGGAAAACGACAAAATACTCAACCCAGAGATGCCAATCACACCTATAATGCAAGCCTAGATTATGAAGAAGCCACAATCACGCGGTTACGCCCACCTTCTTTGGCTTTATACAGCGCCTCATCTGCACGCTTGAGCAGCGCTTCAGGGTCGGCATCGGCTGGGGTTACGGTTGCAACCCCCATGCTCAAGGTGCATTTAATTTGGCCAGGCTCTACAGAGATATTAAACAGCTGCGCTTCCACTTCTTTGCGGATACGCTCTGCAATATCCTCTGCAATCAACGGCGGCGTATCAGGCATTACAATCACAAACTCTTCCCCACCATAACGCGCCACCATGTCAGTTGCCCGGATGCAGCGTAACATGCATTTCGGTACTTGTTTGAGGATTTCATCTCCAGCGATATGGCCGTAAGTATCGTTGACCTTCTTGAAGAAATCAATATCGCTAATCACAAGCGATAGCGCACGCCCCTGTTGTTTGGCCTGGTTCATTAGGTTTTTGGTATGGGTGTTGAAATAATGACGGTTATATAACCCCGTAAGCGCATCGGTCACTGCCATGGAGACGCTCTTCTGATAATTGCTCTTCAGCGCATCTTGATAGCGTTTGCGTTTAATTTGGGTTTTTACACGCGCGAGAATTTCGTTGGAATCCACCGGCGTTACCAAATAATCATTCACCCCAATATCAAGCCCCTTTACCAGTGCATTGGTATCATCTTCCTCGATGATAATCAGCAACGGCAAACGGCGTGTATGTTCATGGCTACGGATTTGCGAGCAGAGGCGCAAACCGTCTAAATCAAGCATTTGCGTGCTGACAAGCGCCAGGTCATAATCATCTTCATTGAGAATTTGAAGCGTATTTTCCGGCTCGGTCAGGATTTTTACATTGGCGCCGAGCGGTGCTAGCTTATTATTGAGCTGCTGCGCTTGCACTACGTCATCATCCACCACCAAAATCTTTGCACCCGCCACAAGCGCCGCAGGATCAGGCTCTGAATCGCCCTCATTGAGCCCCAATTCCTGCCCGCTTTGGTCACGCAGGCGTAGTTCGTCTGTCAACTGCTTTAAGCGTACTAAAGAGCGGATACGCGCAAATAGTGCCAAATCATTAATAGGCTTGGTCAGGAAATCATCTGCCCCTGCTTCTAAGCCCTGCACACGGTCTTGCACATCGCTGAGCGCGGTTACCATAACGACGGGAATATGAGCAATCTTAGGATCAGCTTTCATACGGCGGCACGCCTCAAACCCATCCATTTCTGGCATCATCACGTCAAGCAGCACGATATCCGGCTCGCTTTCTTTGGTCACGCGGATGGCGTCTTTACCGTTACTGGCGGTGATCACATCGTAATATTCGCTGGTGAGCTTGGCTTCCAAGAGTTTTACGTTAGCTGGAACATCATCCACCACCAGGATACGGGCACTCATACTTATTTCCTTGTCAAAAAGCTGTTAATGGTTTCGAGGAATGGGCCTATAGAGATAGGCTTGGAAATATAGGCTTCGCAGCCTGAGCGCAGGATACGCTCTTCATCATCTTTCATGGCAAATGCCGTGACGGCGATAATCGGAATGCGCCGCAACTCATCATCTTGCTTAATACGTTTGATAATATCAAAGCCGGATATACCATGCAGCTGTATATCCATCAAAATAAGATCAGGCATGCTCGAAAGCACCAAATCAAACGCCACCAGGCCATCCTTGGTATCAACAACATCAAAGTTATTGGTTTCAAGCAAATCCCTGAACAATTTGAGGTTAAGCTCGTTATCCTCAACAATCAGTATCTTTTTCTTCATGGGTTCCCTTTTCAGAGGCCATTAATAGGAACTTTAAGTGTATAAAACTCTAAGCAAGAGCGCAATACTGATTACAGTTTTTCAGAAAGCTTTCGCTATTTTATCGTTTTTTGCGGTGTTTTAAACACAAATTCGCGTGTTATCCTTGGACTTGATCAGCGTTATTGCATGGTTCACAACGTTATTGTTGTATCGTCATCGTGAGCATAAGCCCGCCGATCCATGTGTTCTATATAAGGACGGCGGGTGTATGACGCTTAAGTCCCTACGCCGCCACACTAAATCCAATCACCACCGGCTCACCTTCCAAGGTTTGTTCAAAACGATGGTTGGTGTTGCCTGCTTGGCCTGTCGCAACCGATACTGCCAAGGTTTGCTCTGCGATATAGTCCTTAAAGCTGGAAACGGCAGCGGTAATATCGCTGCTTGGGGTTTCCACTGTCAGGCTGATGCGGTCAGAGATATTGAGGGCTGCATCTTTGCGTGATTGCTGGATCATGCGGATCAAATCACGCGCGAGGCCTTCGGCTTTGAGGGATTCTGTGACGTTCAGGTCGAGAATCACCAGCGCATCATTGGTTGAAAGCGGTTGGGTTGCGGCTGGGTCTTTCGCATCCAGGAGGATGTTGAATTCACCTTCCTGCAGCTGTTCACCGGCAATTTCGATCACACCATTGCCTTTATCTTCCCATTTGCCTTGCTTGGACGCAGCAATAATATCCTTCATCTTCGCAGGCAGACGTTTGCCCACGATTGGGAAGTTTACTTGCAGGCGGAAGCTTGCAGCATCGCCGATATCGCTGGAGAAGGTGACTTCTTTGACGTTTACCTCGTCGGCAATCACATCGTTATAATCGCGGATGCAATCGATATTCTTACCAATCACAGAGAGTGTCGCTAGCGGTTGGCGTACACGTAAGTTTTGGTTATTACGAATCGCCAGCGCAGCGTTACACACATCGCGCACGCGATCCATGTTCTGCACCAGTTCGGCATTCGCAGGTAGGCGCGCTACATCTGGGAAGTTGGAGAGATGCACAGAGCTTCCATCATGCACTAGGCCTTGCCAGATCGATTCTGTCACAAACGGCAGAAGCGGTGCTGCAGCGCGGCACAGTGTGTGAAGGGCGGTGTAGAGCGTATCATACGCTGCTTGTTTATCCGCATCCTGGGCTTCCTTCCAGAAACGAGGGCGGCTGCGGCGGATATACCAGTTGTTTAAGACTTCAAAGAAGGCTTCAACCGCGGCGGTTGCGCCGGGCGTATCATAGCTATCCATGGAGGATTCGATTTTGCTCACCGCCTCGCGGGTTTTGGCGAGGATGTAGTTATCCATCAGGTTGTCAGATGACTGGATTAACTTTGCCTCAATCCCATCGGCATTGGCATAAAGCGTGAAGAAGTTATAGGCGTTCCAGATTGGTTTAATGGCCAAGCGCAACACATCGCGCACCATTTTGCCTTCTTTATCGATCAACAACTCACCGCCACGCATCACGGGAGATGATACCATCAACCAGCGCAGCGCATCAGCGCCATAGGTTTTGAATAACTCACGCGGATCGGCGTAGTTGTTTAGGCGTTTGGAGAGTTTTTGGCCTTTTTCATCGAGCACTACACCATGGCAGATACAGTTCAGGAACGGTGGTTTATCAAATAACGCCGTGCCGAGTACCATCAATGTATAGAACCAGCCACGGGTTTGGGCGGTGTATTCTACGATGAAATCGGCCGGGAAATGGGTTTCAAACCAGTCCTTATTCTCAAACGGATAATGCACCTGCGCATAAGGCATCGAGCCGGATTCAAACCAGCAGTCGAATACGTCCTCTACACGACGGATGGTGTATTTCGGATTTTCCGGATCAGGCTTAGTGAGTTCATCCACATAAGGGCGATGCAGATCGGTGACTTTCTGTCCGAAGAATGCCTCCAGTTCAGCGATAGAGCCGAATACATAGAGTGTGTCATTATGCGGATTATCGGATTTCCAAATCGGGATCGGTGCACCCCAGAAACGGTTACGGGAGATCGACCAATCGCGAGCATTCTCCAGCCACTTACCGAACAAACCATCTTTAATATGACCAGGAATCCAGTTGATTTGCTGGTTCAATTCCACCATGCGGTCTTTGAATTTTGTCACTTCCACATACCAGCTTGGCACGGCTTTGTAGATCAAAGGTGTGTCGGTACGCCAGCAATGTGGGTAGTTGTGTAGATATTGCTCAGTCTTGATCCAAGAGCCATCGGCTTTCAAGCGTTTGATGATCTCGTCATTGGTATCTAACACTTGGATGCCTTCATAATCCGGCACCAGCGCATCGAATTTCCCTGCGTTATCCACTGGGCAGACCAGTTCAATGCCATTTTCTTCGCAGACTTTTTGGTCATCCTCACCAAAGCCAGGAGCAAGATGGACGACACCTGTGCCATCCCCTTCCATCACAAAATCGCCGTGGAAAATGCGGAAGGAGTTCGGGTGGTTTTTGAAGTAGGGCAGGAGTGGTTCGTAGGTGAGGCCTACGAGTTCGGCGCCTTTAAATGCTGCTATGGGTTCTTGCTCACCGAGTTCTTTGCTGTATTTGGCTACAGAAGAAGTGGCGATGATGTAGCAGGTATTGTCTTTTACAACGGCGCTGTATTCGATGTCTTTCCCGATACCAAGCGCCAAATTGCTCGGCAATGTCCACGGCGTTGTCGTCCATGCCAGAATCTTATACGCATCACAGCCAGCAGGTGCTGATGCAGGCTTGCTTTTTAGCGTAAACGCAACCGTCACCGCCTTATCGGCGCGTTCGCGGTAGCTATTATCTAGGCGTGTCTCGAAATTCGATAGCGGAGTTTCGCAGGCCCAGCTATAGGGCATTACGCGCATGGATTGGTAGACCAGGCCTTTATCAAACAGCTGTTTGAATGCCCACATGACGGATTCCATATAGGTGATATCCATCGTTTTGTAGTCATTCTCAAAATCCACCCAACGGCCTTGGCGGTTGACGTAATATTCCCATTCGGAGGTGTATTTCATCACCGAGGTGCGGCATTGGTCATTGAATTTATCAATGCCATGTTCCATGATGCTGATACGGCCGGAAATTCCCAGTTCTTTTTCGGCACCCATCTCCGCTGGCAAACCATGACAATCCCATCCGAAACGGCGCTCGACGCGTTTGCCTTTTTGGGTTTGATAGCGGGCAACTAAGTCTTTCACAAAGCCCGTCAGCAAATGCCCATAATGCGGCAAGCCATTCGCAAAAGGCGGGCCGTCATAGAAGGTGAATTCGTTACCTTTAGGGCGTTCATCTACGGATTGTTGGAAAAGGTTTTTCTCTTTCCAGAATTGTAATGTCTGTTCTTCGAGCTTTGCAAAATCCGGGTTGCTATCGACTTGGGGATAGAAGGTTTTCTGGGTCATGGGTATGTCTTTACATAAAACGCGTTCTTGTCATTGCGAGGAGTCGCGCTGTAGCTTTAGCGAAAGCGGACGATGCGGCAATGACGGATGATTCTTATAGATATATAATACCCAACCATCCAAGATGCAAGGCTAATACAGGAAAAGACTAGAGAACGTCGCGGTGAATCGTTTCGGTATGGAAGACAGCAGTTTTAAGTAAACCACATAACACGCGTAGGCCATGAACAATCAGCACAAAGGGGCTGCAAAGAATGAGGAAAAAGAAGAGGATAATACGCATGGTTCTACTTATGGGTGTGAATTTTATATAATAATACAACTAAATAGGTATAAATACAACCGAATAAAATCGCTATACAACCTATGAGAGAATTATAGTATAGAGCAGGAATATTTAACTATGGGTTAACGTGGTGTAAGATATAATGAAAGGATAAGCAAAATACGTGTCATCCCGGACTTGATCCGGGATCCATTGGTATGGCAACGTGATCTTAAAGTGGTAGCGCCAGTTGGGATGGATTCCGGATCACGTCCGGAATGACAATAAGGTAGGGGAATATGACAGAACGAGAATCCATGGCATTTGATGTCGTTGTCGTAGGCGCGGGGCCAGCGGGCCTGGCGGCGGCGATTCATATCAAACAATTGGCAGCAATTGCGGGCAAAGATATTTCCGTCTGTGTGGTTGAGAAAGCAGCAGAAATTGGGGGGCATATCCTCTCCGGTGCCGTTATCGAGCCACGTGCGCTTGCAGAACTATTTCCCGATTGGAAAGAGCGTGGCGCGCCGCTTCATACGGAAGTGGTAGAGGATAATTTCTTATTTTTGAATGCACAAAAAGCATTTAAACTGCCTACTCCGCCGCAAATGCATAATAAAGGTAATTACATCGCCTCACTCGGCAATCTCTGCCGTTGGTTGGGGGATCAGGCGCAAGGGTTGGGTGTTGATATTTTCCCAGGCTTTGCTGCGCGGGAGGTGTTGTTTAATGCCGATGGTTCTGTTAGTGGGATTATTACGGGTGATAAGGGTATCGCCAAAGATGGCTCCGAGAAGGATAGTTTCCAGGCCGGTATCATTCTGGAGGCAAAATATACACTCTTCGCCGAAGGTTGTCGTGGCTCGCTTTCGCAGCAGCTTATTCGCCAGTTTAAATTGCGTGATGATAACAGACCGCAGACTTACGGTATCGGCATCAAAGAACTCTGGGAAGTGAAGCCAGAGAATCATAAGCTCGGCAAAGTGGTGCATACTATCGGCTGGCCGCTCGATAACCAGACGTATGGTGGTTCGTTTATGTATCATCTGGAAAATAACCAGGTGGCAATTGGCTATGTGGTGGGGTTGGATTATCAGAATCCGTATCTCAGCCCCTTCCAAGAGTTCCAACGCTTCAAAACCCATCCAGCGATTCGGCCTGTGTTAGAAGGCGGTAAGCGTATTGCCTATGGTGCACGGGCGATTAATGAAGGGGGATTGCAGGCCATTCCTGGGCTAGTGTTTCCTGGTGGCGCATTGATTGGATGTTCGGCTGGGTTTGTTAATGTACCGAAAATCAAAGGCTCGCATACGGCCATGAAATCAGGGATGTTAGCGGCGGAGGCTATTCTAGAAGCATTTGATAATGAAACCACAGCGCCTAACCGTCAGCTCTTTACCTACCCAGAAAAACTCAAACGCTCCTGGGTGTGGGAGGAGTTGCATGGCGTGCGCAATATTCGTCCGGCTTTCCGCTGGGGATTATTGCCTGGCTTGCTCTATGCCGCCATCGATACCTATATTTTCCGTGGTAAAGCGCCGTGGACGTTTAAGCATCATGCCGATCATACGGCACTCAAACCTGCATCCATATGCCAAAAAATCACCTATCCGCAACCGGATGGCAAGGTGAGTTTTGATTTGCTGTCATCGGTCTATATTTCCAACACCAACCATGCTGAAAACCAGCCAGTGCATTTGACGCTTAAAGATAAGAATGTGCCGATTGCGGTGAATCTAGCAACCTATGACGCGCCAGAGCAGCGTTACTGTCCGGCAGGTGTGTATGAAATTGTCACCGAAGATAATGCGCCACGCTTGCAGATTAACAGCCAAAATTGCGTGCATTGCAAGACCTGCGACATCAAGGATCCTACGCAGAATATTGTGTGGGTAACGCCCGAAGGCGGGGATGGGCCGAATTATCCGAATATGTAAAAAAGGGAGCGATGATGCTCCCTTTTTCGTATGCATTACTGTGCTTGCACCGGTTGCATTTTATCGCGCAGTTCGTGTGGAACGGCATCCAGTGGAACAACTGGCAGGGTGTTGCCATTGTTATCTTGCAGTACAATGCTTTGCTGCAAGCTTTGGTTTACTTCTTTTGGCTCAAGCGTATACATCGAACCTGTCAGTGGGTCTACGATAAACCAGCCGATCAAACCACCGAAGAAGAAGTTTCCGGCAATATACCAACCGCCAGCAGTGCTGGTGATAGCAAGATTGGTATCGGTATAACCTGGTTTTTTCAGAGAAAGAGTATAGTTCTTACCTTTAAAATACGCCTTTTTCTTTTCGAGGGTAACGGTGGTAGGTGTTATGCCTGTGAAGACAACATTGTTATCTTCATCGGTAATGGTCACGGTCGCACCGGCAGGTGTTGTATTGAGAGGGATGTTTTGGCGTGGGCCTCTAACGATAGTAGCGCAGCCGCACACAGCAATAAGAGTAAGTAATACACTGAATTTAAGAATACGCATAATATAATCCTTTAATTAATTAAGTGATGTGTACAATAATATAAATAATTAATGAATGCAAGGGGGTGAAAAATAAAAGGCCTAACTCTGAAAGAGATACTAGCGTAAAGCCTTGCCAGGCCTGATATTCTGCGATAGTATACCCACATGCAAAATATTCTGATTATTGGTGGTCTGGGTTACATAGGTGCGCATATGGCGCAACTATTGGTTGATATTGGCGGATATAAGGTCACGATCCTCGATAATAACAGCAATCACCAGCCCAACCATGTGGAAGGGGCTGAGGTTGTGCATGGGAATGTGGGTGATCCGGCGTTGCTGGATATTTTGTTTACTACCACGCGTTTTGATGCAGTAATGCATTTTGCTAGTTTCATCCAAGTGGGTGAATCGGTGGTGCATCCGGATAAATATTATCAGAATAATGTGCAGCACACGATAACCCTGCTCAACGCCATGGCGCGCCAGGGGATTAAGCGGTTTGTGTTTTCCTCTACCGCTGCGGTGTTTGGCGAGCCGCATTATACGCCGATTGATGAGGCGCATCCGAAATTGCCGCTGAGTCCTTATGGGCGGTCTAAGTATATTATCGAGCAAATTCTGCCGGATTATGAGCGTGCCTATGGGATTAAGAGTGGTAGCTTGCGGTATTTTAATGCAGCAGGCTGTGATTCGAAAGGCCGTGTAGGCGAATTGCATGAGCCGGAGACGCATTTGATTCCACTTATCTTGCAAGCAGCCAGTGGCCGCCGCGAGTGGATTCAGGTGTTTGGCAATGATTATCCGACGCCGGATGGAACCTGTATTCGCGATTATATCCATGTAGCCGATCTGGCCGAGGCGCATTTATTGCTGCTCAACTATCTTAATAGTGGTGGTGAAGAGCGCTCCTTTAATCTGGGCACGGGGATGGGATTCTCTGTGCGGCAGATTATCCGTGCCGTGCAACGTGTCACAGGTAAGCCGATTATTTACATGGTGCAACCACGCAGAGAAGGCGATCCTGCGGTGCTAGTGGCCGATGGCCGCAAGGCGCAGGATGTGCTTCAGTGGGAGCCACGTTATTCGTCCCTTGAAAATATCGTCAAAGATGCTTGGCAATGGGAGCAGAAACTTTTTAGTTAAATAACCTTTCTGCCTTCCGATCTATGATATCTACAATAGTTGGACAACGCGGCTCACTGCCGTCATACACATAGATATCAATAAGAGTGGTTACAGGGATTAAATGAAAACGATACTGTGGTATATCTGGGAGCTTATCAAACTGGGGTTAATGCTGATTGGTGCTCTGGTCGTGATACATGTTGCTATTCTAGTGATACATAACGCGACCAGTGAGCCCACTCCGCCGCCTGGTGGTTGGTATCCGCCATTACCAGGAGAAGAAAATTACAATGCTCCTCAACGCAAATGAATCGATTGCTCGTAGTGATAAATTCTGCGTTAACACTGTCTAGCCATTAGCATAAAAACTTGCTATAGTCTCTCGCATGACCTATGCAACCGTAGCTATCATTACCCGCACCAAAGACCGTCCGCTCCTTTTGCGGAGGGCGATTGAATCTGCTGCGGATCAATCTTATAAAGACTGGCGCATGACCATTGTTAATGATGGTGGTGACGCAGCGCCTGTGGATGCGCTGGTGGCGGAATATGCACATTTGCCGATTACGGTGATCCATAATCCACAATCACTCGGCATGGAAGCCGCATCGAATGTGGGGATTCGGGGTAGTGAGAGTAAGTATGTTATCATCCACGATGATGATGATAGCTGGCATCCAACCTTCTTACAACGCGCCGTGCAGTTTCTAGAGACAGATACACGCCGTCCATGGGGTGGGGTTGTGTGCTATATTGAATGCGTGAAAGAGCGGGTTGAGGGGACGAGTGTCACCACCGTATCGCGCCATGATTATAGCAACTGGATTCAGGAAATGACGCTGTGGCGCATGTGCGCCGGCAATTTTTTCCCGCCGATTTCCTTCCTTTATAAACGTGAAGCCTATGAGCAGATTGGTGGTATGTACCGTGAAGATTTGCCGGTGCTGGGTGATTGGGAGTTTAATTTACGTTTCTTGCAGCGCTATGATATTGGCCTTATCCCTGAGATTTTAGCCTATTACCACCACTCATACACATAGATATCAATAAGAGTGGTTACAGGGATTAAATGAAAACGATACTGTGGTATATCTGGGAGCTTATCAAACTGGGGTTAATGCTGATTGGTGCTCTGGTCGTGATACATGTTGCTATTCTAGTGATACATAACGCGACCAGTGAGCCCACTCCGCCGCCTGGTGGTTGGTATCCGCCATTACCAGGAGAAGAAAATTACAATGCTCCTCAACGCAAATGAATCGATTGCTCGTAGTGATAAATTCTGCGTTAACACTGTCTAGCCATTAGCATAAAAACTTGCTATAGTCTCTCGCATGACCTATGCAACCGTAGCTATCATTACCCGCACCAAAGACCGTCCGCTCCTTTTGCGGAGGGCGATTGAATCTGCTGCGGATCAATCTTATAAAGACTGGCGCATGACCATTGTTAATGATGGTGGTGACGCAGCGCCTGTGGATGCGCTGGTGGCGGAATATGCACATTTGCCGATTACGGTGATCCATAATCCACAATCACTCGGCATGGAAGCCGCATCGAATGTGGGGATTCGGGGTAGTGAGAGTAAGTATGTTATCATCCACGATGATGATGATAGCTGGCATCCAACCTTCTTACAACGCGCCGTGCAGTTTCTAGAGACAGATACACGCCGTCCATGGGGTGGGGTTGTGTGCTATATTGAATGCGTGAAAGAGCGGGTTGAGGGGACGAGTGTCACCACCGTATCGCGCCATGATTATAGCAACTGGATTCAGGAAATGACGCTGTGGCGCATGTGCGCCGGCAATTTTTTCCCGCCGATTTCCTTCCTTTATAAACGTGAAGCCTATGAGCAGATTGGTGGTATGTACCGTGAAGATTTGCCGGTGCTGGGTGATTGGGAGTTTAATTTACGTTTCTTGCAGCGCTATGATATTGGCCTTATCCCTGAGATTTTAGCCTATTACCACCACCGTGTGGATTCGGGCGCGCAATATGGTAATACGGTGACGGTTGGCGAAGATAAACATGCGCTCTATAACGGCCTTATCCGCAATGAAAAATTGCGGGAGGATATGGAAAAGGGTGTGTTGGGCTTAGGCTATATGATGAATGTCGCGCATTCCATTCAAGGTGTGCGTCATCTGACAGAAGAACAAAAACTCACCGGAGATCACCGCTGGACACAATTCGACCGCCAATGGCAAGATCACCGTGCGCAGCAGGTACAGATTCAGGATCATGTTCTTAGAACCGCTGTGCGTGTGGAAAAAGTGGCGGGTGTGTTACGCAAATGCGTTGCACCTATCCGTATGCTGCGCTCCTTAAAAGGCGCTAAACAAGAAGAGGGCAACGGATGAGCCGTATTTCCGTTTTAGGTGCCGGAGCATGGGGCACTGCGCTTGCTGTGGTGGCAATCCAGAGCGGGGCAGCGGTGACGTTATGGTCACGTAATGCAGAAGTGCGCGATACGATTGCCTCTGCGCATGAGAACCGCCGTTATCTGCCCGGCATTCATATTGATCCTTCCATTAAAGTCACAGATAATTTACACGATGCCGCGCAAGCCGATGCGCTGGTATTAGTGGTGCCTGCGCAGAAATTGCGCGAGTTCTGCCAAGGCCTCACATCCTATATCACCACACGTACTCCGCTTATTGTATGCTGCAAAGGTATTGAGCAAGATAGTTTGATGTTGATGAGCGAAGTGGTGGCAAGTGTGCTGCCGGCCAATCCTGTGGCGATTCTGTCTGGCCCGAATTTTGCCGATGAAGTGGCACGTGGGCTGCCGACAGCTACGACACTTGCTTGTGAAGATACAGCAGTGCGTGAACAATTGGCGTTTTTATTCCGCAGCGCAACCTTCCGCCCTTATACCAGCGATGATGCTATCGGCGCGCAGATTGGTGGTGCGGTGAAGAATGTGTTGGCGATTGCATGTGGCATTGTGCAAGGCAAGGGCTTAGGTGAAAATGCCAAAGCTGCGCTGATTACGCGCGGTATGGCGGAGATGCAGCGTTTGGCTATTGCCAAAGGTGGCAAATCCAAAACCTTAATGGGGCTTTCGGGTATGGGTGATTTAATCCTTACCTGCGGCAGTATTAAATCGCGCAACATGTCCCTAGGCTTTGCACTTGGCGAAGGAGCTGCGCTTGAGGCTATTCTTTCAGAACGCCATAGTGTCACCGAAGGGGTGGCAACTGCTAGGTCCGTTGTGGAACTTGCCCGTAAACTTCAGGTTGACATGCCTATCTGTGAGGCTGTAAATGCTATATTACATGAAAACGCAGCCATAGAAGAGACGATGAAGTCCTTACTTAACAGACCATTAGTGATGGAATAGAAAAAGCGTTATTTTTATGGTATACTAGGCTATTGCGGATAATAGCCATAGAAGGGGAGTTCTATGAAAGATAACACAACACTATTTCCCGTCTCTACTGAATGGCAACAACGTGCATGGATTGATAATGCGAAATATCAAGCAATGTATGATGCATCCATCGAGGACCCCGATCAGTTCTGGGGCGAACAGGCGCGTGAGCATTTAACCTGGCTCAAGCCTTTTACCAAGGTAAAAAATACTCATTTCACGGGTGATGTTTCGATTAAATGGTTTGAAGATGGTGAATTAAATGTCACTGCAAATTGTGTTGACCGGCACCTCTCCAAGCGTGCAGAGCAAGTGGCGATTATCTGGGAGGGTGATAACCCGGGTGAATCTAAGCATATCACCTATCAAGAACTTTATGAACATGTCGGCCGTTTTGCTAATCTCCTTAAAAAAGAGGGTGTGAAGAAGGGCGACCGGGTGATTATTTACCTGCCGATGATTCCTGAGGCGGCCTATGCCATGCTTGCTTGTGCGCGTATCGGTGCGGTGCATTCAGTGGTGTTTGCAGGCTTCTCTCCCCATGCGATTCAAGGGCGGATTGAGGATGCGGCACCGAAGCTGGTGATTACGGCTGATGAAGGCCTGCGCGGTGGCAAAACCACTCCGCTTAAAGCCAATGTGGATGAGGCGTTGGAGGCCGCTCCTGTATCACGTGTGATTGTGGTAAAGCGCACGGGTGGCAAGATCAATTGGAATAAAGATCGTGATATATGGTATCACGAAGCCATTGTGGGCCTGCCAATCGAATGCAAGCCTGAAGCCATGAATGCGGAAGATCCGCTGTTTATTCTCTATACATCCGGTTCAACAGGTAAGCCAAAAGGCGTGTTGCACACCAGCGCAGGCTATCTGCTCTATGCGGCGATGACGCATCGTTATGTGTTTGATTACCATGATGGTGATGTCTATTGGTGTACGGCGGACGTAGGCTGGGTGACAGGGCATAGCTATATTCTCTATGGCCCGCTCGCCAATGGTGCCACCACGCTGATGTTTGAAGGTGTGCCGAATTATCCCGATTTCTCGCGCTTCTGGCAGGTGATTGATAAGCATAAAGTGAATATCTTCTACACCGCACCGACAGCAATTCGGGCGCTGATGAAAGAGGGTGATAGTTTTGTCACCAAAACCTCACGCAAATCGTTACGCCTGCTCGCATCTGTCGGTGAGCCGATTAACCCGGAAGCGTGGTTATGGTATTATAATGTTGTGGGTGATAAGCGTTGCCCGGTGATGGATACATGGTGGCAAACTGAGACGGGTGGGCATTTGATTACGCCATTGCCAGGCGTCACCGATCTTAAACCAGGCTCGGCGACACGGCCATTTTTTGGGATTAAACCTGTGCTGCTCGATGGTGAGGGCAAACCGCTTAAAGGCGAGGCTGAGGGCAATCTCTGTATTGTTGACTCCTGGCCTGGCCAGATGCGCACAGTGTATGGTGACCATCAGCGGTTTATCGAAACCTATTTCGGGCCGTATAAGGGTTATTATTTCTCAGGCGATGGTTGCCGCCGTGATAAAGATGGTTATTACTGGATCACAGGCCGTGTGGATGACGTGCTCAATATTTCCGGTCACCGTATGGGAACAGCCGAAATTGAGAGCGCGCTGGTGGCGCATAAAGATGTGGCGGAAGCTGCTGTGGTCGGCTGCCCGCATGATATTAAGGGGCAGGGGATTTATTGCTTTGTGATCTTAAACAGCGGAGTGCAAAGCAGTGATGCATTGGTAAAAGAATTGCGCGAGCAAGTCCGCACTGAAATCGGCCCGATTGCAAGCCCCGACTTTATCCAACTCGTCCCAGGCCTACCCAAAACCCGTTCCGGCAAAATCATGCGCCGTATTCTGCGTAAGATTGCGGAGAATGATTATGGGAATTTGGGCGATATCAACACACTGACCAATCCTGAAGTGGTGCAGATGCTGATTGACGGGCGGTTGAATAAGTAATCTATCCTCGTCATTGCGAAGCCACAACGTGGCGGTGGCAATCCAGTGGCAGAGCAAGAGTCTAGGTACTAACACATTTTAAATTTTTGTCATCCCGGACTTGATCCGGGATCCACTGTAATGGCAGCGTGAATGATAGTAATCCGGTTGGAAGTGCCAGTCTTGGTGGATTCCGGGTCAAGCCCGGAGTGACAAGAAAATTACCCCCGCACCAACTTCCGCACTACCCGTTTCCACAGAGGTGCAGGGCGTAGAGTTTTGGTGATATAGTCATAGATGTAATCCAGCTTCGCTGTATTCACCGTACCTGTTTGCGTTGCGGTTTGCATGATACTGAAAGTATCGATAATGGCTTTATCGATGGTGATGGCTTGTTCGGTTGCATCATTATGTTTTAAGTCACGGCGTAGGAACTGGCTGATTTGTGCTGCCACGCTGTCATAGCTCTTATCCCAGTTGAAGCCTGCCTGGCGGCTAGCGGTATCAATGCTGCTGCGCCAGTCTTTAAGGAGTTCGGTGTAGAAGACAAATCCGCGCGGATATCCCCGTGTGGCGCGTTCCATTTCCAGATTATAGAGCACCCAAAGCTGTAAGCCTTGCTCAAGGCTGATTTTATTGCGCTTATGCAGCGAGAGCGCTACTTCCAGCGGGTGGCGGATGGAGAGTAGAAAGGTGGGGGTGATTTTTTGCTCGGTTAAAATATCCAGCCAAAGCGGCAAAGTGCGGCAGAGGCGCGGGTCTTTGGTGGCAGGGAAGTTATGGTTTTTAATAAAAGGCAGAAGATAATCACGCAATTGCTTGCGTAACGTTTTGATTTTGGATGCCCGCGTCCAGTTGTCTGGTAGCAGGCGTGGGGTGAGGTGGTCTGTACCACAGGCGACAAGCACCGCCTCATTGATATCAACAATCGTTTGATCTTCCCAGAAACCGGTTTCGTTATCGTTGGGCAGTGGCGGGATAAGGTTATCCCCCAGCTCTGCGCCGAGTAAATTGCAGATGCGGGTGAGGGCAGAAGTGCCGCTGCGGTGCATTCCGGCGATGATTAGAAACGGTACGGTCATGTGTATATCCACCATTATACGTCATCGCGAGCGAAGCGCGGCGATCCAGGGCCACATTCTCTGTTCTTTAAGTATGCCCCTGGATTGCCACGCTTCGCTCGCAATGACGTAGGAAATAACAATATTTATCTTTCCCAAAAAGGAAAGGCAGGTTATCACTATAAGCGAAGAACATCAACACACGGAATGACGGTATGTTAGATTTTTTAGGCATTGGCGCGCAAAAGGGTGGCACAACCTGGCTCTATGAGAATTTGCGCCAGCATCCGCAGCTGGATTTTCCGGGCGGAAAGGAAATCCATTTTTGGGATAGGCCGGATGGGCGGAGCGCTGGGTGGTATAATGGGTTGTTTAAAGGCAAGCGTAAGAAATTACAGGGGGAAATTACTCCGGCTTATGCATTTCTAGCGCCTGAAAAGATTGCAGAAATCCATGCGATGAATCCGAATATGCGGTTGATTTATAGTGTGCGCCACCCGTTTAAGCGGGCCTGGTCTGGCGCGTTGATGGCGCTGGGGCGTTCAGAGATGACGTTTGAGGAAGCCTCTGACCAATGGTTCATCGACCATTTCCGCTCGCAAGGTTCGCGTAGCCGAGGGGATTATTTGCGTTGTGTGACGAATTGGCTGAATGTGTTTGAAGCCCACCAGCTTTATATTACCAGCGCAGAGCTCATCAAAACCGAGCCGGAGCAGGTGATTAAAGCCT
The DNA here is from genome assembly GCA_964574415.1 of uncultured Rickettsiales bacterium. Taxonomy (GTDB): domain Bacteria; phylum Pseudomonadota; class Alphaproteobacteria; order Rickettsiales; family CAZNNM01; genus CAZNNM01. The sequence goes on from CAZNNM010000007.1 coordinate 109,069, forward strand.
GCTGTGAGCATCTGGGCGTTGATCCTAGCTATTATATCAAACATCCGGTGATCCGCGAAAAAGTCTATGCCGGTCCAGGCCATGCCATTCGGCCGTCGCTCTTGCCGGTGTTGCATGAGCTTTACGATGCCCCGATTGCTGCAATGCAGGCACATCCACTATTAAAAAGGTTTGCTGATACATGGATATTTGTTTAGTCACCCCTGATATTGCCGGTGCAACGCGTAATGGCGGGATAGGCACGGCGTTTTATCATTTGGCCACTACACTTGCCGAGGCTGGGCATCAGGTGACTGTACTCTATACATTAGGTGAGTTCGTTGAAGAATCAGGCAAAACCATAGAGCAGGTGATTGCACAATTTGCCGAAAAGAACATCCGCTTCGTGCCGCTTACGGCGCTAGAAGATGTTGAGGGCAGTGGGCATATAAAGCTTTCCTGGTGGGCGTATCAGTGGCTGAAAGAGAAGGCTTTTGACGTGATTCATTTCCCGGATTGGCGGGGGACAGGGTATTTTTCGGCGTTGGCGAAGCATACCGGCCAAGCATTTGCTAATACAAAAATTTGCATCCAACTTCACAGCCCAACTATTTGGCATATGCGTAGTGATAATCAGCCAGTGGATGATCTGGAGCAGGTGGAAACAACTTATCTCGAATCGCTCGCAGTGCGTTATGCTGATGCGGTGATCAGTCCTAGCCAGTATCTGGTCGATTGGTATCGCGCTCATGGCTGGCAGTTGCCAGAGGATGTGCAGGTGATCCAGAATCTGCTGCCTTCCCGTGATATTGCCGAGCCTGCGCAGCAGCCTATTAAAGAGCTCGTGTTCTTCGGTCGTTTAGAGGCGCGCAAAGGTGTGTTGATCTTCTGCGAAGCGGTGCGGGATTTAGGAATTCCTATCACCTTCCTAGGTAAAACCTCTACTATTCATGGCCAGCCATCGATGGAAGTGATCAGCGATATTATGGCAGAGGCTAAAGCGGATTGGAAAGTGATCAACGATTATAACACGCACGAAGCCATTGCCTATTTGCGTGGGCCAGGGCGGTTGGCGGTGATTGCATCACAGGTGGAAAATTCGCCTTATGTCGTGCTAGAGGCATTGCATTATCGTGTGCCATTTATTGCGACGAATACCGGTGGTACGGCAGAACTTATCGCGCCAGAAGATCGCGAGAAAGTATTATACGCATTTGATGCGGATGCATTACGGATGAAATTAGAGCAGGTGATCGCAGCAGGCGGCATTGCGTCTGCACATGTGGCGATACCAAGCGCTGCAACGCGTGATGCGTGGCTTATGTGGCATCAGAATATTTCCATACAGCCATCCAAAGCCCATCAGATACCGCTTATCTCCGTATGTATCATTGGCGATAACACCGGCGCACAGCGTCAGGCGGTGGAGCAATCGACCTATCGCCAGTATGAGGTTATCGAGGTGCCTGGGGGCGATTATGCTACCGCACTTCTGCAAGCTAAGGGCGACTATGCTTTGCTATTGCATCCTGAGTGCATAATAGCGCCGGATACTCTGGCGGCCTATATACATGCAGTATCAGAGAGTGGTGCATCGGTTGTAGCGGGTATGTTTAACGGAAATCCGTATGTGCATGCGATGCCGTTTAGCCTGATGCAATCGCCATTGCATTACCGTAATATTCTGGTGAAGAAAGGCATCGCCCTGCCACGTGATGCGGAAGGGATGCTCTCAGAGCAATTACTGATGCAACGTGAGGATGCTGTATTGCTGCCATTTATGGGGTTTGAGTATACAGGCGATGGCCAGGAATTAACGATTACCTTGCCGGATTTTTCGCCGTTGACGCTTTATCTCCAAGGCATTATGCAGCAATATCCTTATCACGCCACCGCGCGCATTGCAGCACTCGAACAAGCGCTCGATGAGGTGCAGACACATTATATTAACCTGACCAACTCCCGTCTATTACGCTGGACAGCGCCGCTGAGGACACTCTTGCGGCGGTTGGTGTCATAAAAGAAAGAGAAAGAAATGTCCGTTAATGATGTTCAACAAAATATCATCGCCAATGTGGTGAATGCTTGGATTGGTGCAGTCATTCAAGTCGTACAAGGCGTTAATGATAATATTGATATTGATGTTAATAATAGCGAATTCCAAGAACCAGACATAGCATTATGGGAAGGGATTACTCTGGAGCAATGCAATGCATTGCTAGAGGGAATTTTCGGTGTGATAGAAAATGATGCAACAATGGCATTGCTTACGCCTGACACAGAGCCTTTTAAAATGGAATTGCTGGCATATGCTCCTAACTCCTTTAGTCTATTGGCTGAAAAAGGAGATAACGGTAATGATATGTTGACCGTGTGCGAAATGTTGCACTATGTAGTGGATTGTGTGCGCTATCATCTGCTTCTGAGTGTGCCTGAACAATACCATGATGTTGTAAAAGAGAATTGCAAATCTATTCAAGAGTTTATTAGACAGGCGCAGCATACTGAACGGGGGAAGCTTCCTGTTGCACCGGAGGCTATATTAGTTCCATCCATAAAGGCTATTGCATCCTCTGCGCCTGTGTATAAGCCATTTGAGTTAAAGCTTGCTGAGGAGCTGAAGCTGGATCTGGGCGTGTTAGTAGACGAATCAGGGCGTAGGATTTCTATAGAATCTCCTGCGCGTTGGGTTAAAGAGGTTAAAAAAGATAAAAAAGGGAAAAAAGCGAAATATGATTATGATCCTTTAGATAGTTCCTCTGAGATAGGCAGTGATTGCTCTGATGATTCGCGGAAGCAGAGTGATAGTGATGAATATAGCGAGGAATATAGTTACTCTGCTTCGAGTAGCTATGATGACTTAAGTGATAGTTCTTCTGAGGAATTAGAGAATGGTTCTTTTACAGCCAAGTATACGGGCAAGAGTAACCATAACGGCTGGAATAAATAACTTCAGTTTTCTTAGGTGTTGTTACCTGGCTTGCTGTCACTGCGAGGAGCGATAGCGACGTGGCAGGGCGTTGTTGTATGGATCGCTAACCTATTGATATTTTTCATCCCGGACTTGATCCGGGATCCACTGTTATGGGGGCGTAATATAGAAGAATCTAGGTGAAAGCGCTGGTCTTGGTGGATTCCGGATCAAGTCCGGAATGACAAGAACGGGATCCATGCAACAACGCCGATCAAGTAGGTGTTTGACAAAGTGCCATACAATATAATCAATACGCTGTTGGCTTGTTGTGTGGTTCTTCTATGGTTTATATATTAATAAATATTGACGGTGCATTGTAGCTCTGCTATATAACAGCTAATTTCTGTAATTAGTGGTAAAGGTATATTATGTCGGAAAGCAAGCAACCCATTGAATTATCATCCCAAGAAAAAGCAATTCACCTTGGTTTAACGCAAGCGCAAGTAGAGGCGGCAGATTTTACAGAAGTTCTGTATCAAGCGATAGAAGATGTCTGCCAAAATACAGCCACAGTAGATGCTGTTTATAAGGAGCACATCGCACACCAGGCGAAGGGGCATCCAGAGCAAAAGCTTTGCGATATTGTATATAAAGATCTCCTTGGGCTACAGGATCATCAGATTAAGGGAATAGTTTTGCTAGGCTTAAGCCGTGCGCAAGTGGAAGCGGCAGGTTTTCGGGCGTTTGTGTATCGTGTGATGGAGCGAGCATGTTTAGGCACGCAAAGCGTGAATACTGTTTATGAGGGTAAGGTCAATGTTGGCGAGCGTTATGATAAGCAGAAACGGAGTGACTTGGTCTATAATGATCTCATAGGATTACAAGACCATCAGATAAGAGGAGTGGTGTTTCTAGGCTTAAGCCGCGAACAAGTAGAAAAGCCATTTTTTACACCTGATACCTATCGTGCTATTCAAGGCCAGCGCAAGAAATGTCAAGAGCTAGGGAGAGCGCAAGAGGTTGTTGAGAGTATCTACGCCATGCTTTCTAAGGGTGATGGAACACAGCTTTCCGTCTGGTGCAGCGTGATGATGTATGGAAAAGCGCCTGATTTTGCCAAGTGGGTATATGAACAACTGGTTGCAAGAAATGTGAATATAGGGAGCGCATTACTGGCGGGTAAGTTTCCAGAGGAAGAGCAATTCTGGCTACAGAATAAAGCGCATAGTGAATATCCTCCAGCACAGGGCTTGGAACAAGCACATCAGCAAAAAGCTGTGGCATTTTTAGGGCTGACGCGTGAGCAGGTGGAGGATGAGGCCTTTGCTAAGACAGATGCGATATATCATGCACTTACCGAATTATGCAAAGCAAGAAGCTGGGATAAGGCATATATTGCCGAACTCTATGAAAAGCTTAAACAGATTGAAGTGCATCAAATCTATGGCTATGCACACGGGCTTTCTGATGAGCAGGTGCAAGATGAGCGCTTTACAGAATATGTATGTAAAGGCCTTTCCCGGTATAAAGAATCCCTCTGCTTTAGGGATGGGCAAACACTAAGGCCTAGTATAGATGAGGCATATAAAGAGCTTCTTCCTCTTTCTGTGCCTCATATCTGGGGTAAGATAGTGATTGATTGGCAGATCTCTGCGCCAGAGGCAGAGGAGGTATTTCATAAGCTACAATCCGCAACACAGAAAACGCTCAATTCTTTTAGCTATTACGGTACAGAACTCACACCAGAGGAGCTAACAAGCTGGGTGTTTGATCATCGTTGGGGTGATATATCCGCCGCATGGTGGCAAGAATTTGCAGTAAGCGCGGTATTGCGTACGCGATTGGGGGAGGGCTATGAAGACGATGATCGGATTCCTGTAGGAAATGATGATTTCCTGGCTGCGCAATACCAAGAACTAGCCAAGTCTAAACCTTCCTTCTGTGAGAGAGTGACGAATAACCGGAAGTCTGTGGGATATGCTGCATCTAAGATGGGGTGTGCGATTTTGTAGGGTGGCTCATCTTGTTCATAATACCGCTTTTTTATGACATCCCCATTGTCCCCCAACCCCCAGCTATGCTACCATAGCTGGTATTATGACCAATGAATTCGATATAATTGCAAAATACTTCAAACCCCTGGCTGTTAATGTGGCTGGGGCGTTTGGTTTGGAGAATGACGGAGCGGTGATTTCGCCGTCCTCTGGATGTGAGCTGGTTATCACCAAAGATGCCATGACCGAAGGGGTGCATTTCTTTAAAGGGGATAATCCTTATGATTTGGCACGCAAAATATTGCGGGTGAATTTATCGGATTTGGCGGCGATGGGGGCAGTGCCTAAAGGGTATTTGCTGGTGGTGGTGGTGCCGAAAACAACCGAAGAATCCTGGATCGCTGAATTTGCCCGTGGGCTTGCGGATGATAATGCGCAGTTTAAAGTGGCGCTGATAGGTGGCGATACAGTATCCCATGCGGGGCCACTTACGTTATCGATTACGGCATTTGGCGATGTAGCAATAGGGAAATCCTTGCAGCGTAATGGCGCTAAAGAAGGGGATATTATCTATGTGACTGGCACGGTGGGTGACAGTACGCTGGGGTTGCGTATTTTACAGAATGCGCTGAATATTGACTCAGTGAGTGATCGGCAATATCTGACTGGATGCTATTATTTACCCGAACCGCGTACCAATATCGGGCCATTATTGGTGCCTTATGCTTCCGCTGCGCTGGATATATCGGACGGGTTGGTGCAGGATTTGCAGCATATTCTGACCTATTCCAGTGTCGGTGCATTGCTTGAAACCAGTAAATTGCCCTTATCAGAGGTGACGCAAAATCTCTTAGCCGAACGCCCGCACCTCCTCCAGCCTATTCTCACAGGTGGGGATGATTATGAGTTGTTATTTACCGCTCCCCCTCACTATCAACCTCATATAGCAACGATTGCAGAGCAAACAGGGGTGCCGATTACGGCAATTGGGGTGGTTAAAGGGCCTAAACGGCTGGTTATCTATGATCGGAAGGGCAAGCAGATGAGTTTGGCTAAGCCGTATGGGTATCAGCATTTTTAGAGGTCTTTAGGCCGTGGCGATCTATTGCTATATTCCTTTGTCATTCTTGGGCTTGACCGGCGTATGACAAAGGGCATTCGTTATTTACTCATATGTATATTTTTTGCATAAAAATAGTAGCGCTGTCATCCTTTGCCTATAGTATCACCGATAATGTACGCGTGCGTGGTTTAGTGCGTTATATTAGCTTTGAAGAAGATGCTGGTATTGACGATGCATTCCAATATAGCGCGGGTGTGAATTACCGGTTCTAATGGTGATCAGCCATAAAAAAATGCGCCGTAGAATCTTGCGGCGCATTTTTTTTATGCATGTCCTGATTGTAGGGAGAAGCGGTTTAAATCCACCCCAACGGATTCTGCGGCTGCCTGCCATTTGGATTTATGATGTTTACCAAAAATCAATTCATGGCTAGCAGGAATCGGCAGCCAGGAATTGGCTTCGATTTCTTTCTCTAACTGGCCAGCTTCCCAGCCGGCATAGCCGAGCGCCAGAATCGAATCACGTGGACCTTCGCCTTTGGCGATATCTTGTAAGATCTCTACACTTGAGCTGAGCGCCAGCTCCCCAGTAAGCTTTAACGGCACACCGCGCAGGTAATCACGGCTATGCACCACAAAGCCGCGTTCGGATTGAATCGGCCCGCCAAAATGCACCGGTAAGATAGGGTGGCTGGAGGCGGAGACGATATTGAATTGTTTGAGAATCTCTTCATATTTCAGGTTATCAAAAATATGGTTGATAACCACCCCCATCGCGCCATCGTCATCATGGGCGAAAATATACACTACAGATTTTGCAAAGCAGGAATCCTGAATACCTGGCGTTGCCACAAGCAACTGCCCTTCCAAATACCCTGCGGGTTTTTCTGCGCTATGTTCTGCCATATTCTTCTGTATTTTAGGGGTTGAATATAGTATATATAGGAAGAGTTTTGAGGGTTTCAAGTAGCCCCCTCGTATATATAAGTATAGCACATAATCATGGCAGACTTAACCCTTAAGTGCGAATTTTTCTAATATATTGATATTATGCGATTATTACTTGCTTTTCTTCTTCTATCTATACTTCCTGTTACAGTACATGCATCCTCTGCATCTGAGTGGAGCCAAACCCCGCAACAAAAGGTGCGCTTAATAGGCGGAGCTTATGAGGAAGGGAAGGCCACGCTTGGCGTAGAATTTGAATTACAGCCTGGCTGGAAACTATATTGGCATATATCGGGTGATGTTGGCCTGCCAACAGAAATTAATTGGCAACGTTCCACCAATATCCAATCTGCTGAAGTCTTCTGGCCTGTGCCGGAGCGTGATGTGTTATCGATTGATGGTGAAAAAGCGCTGGAGAGTTTTGTTTATCATAATCATGTGGTATTACCGCTCATCGTAACGCCGGAAGACCCTTCTGCGGATGTGAATGCCAAGATACAAGTGCATTATTCGGTGTGTAAGGAAATCTGCATACCATTAATTGCCGACCTCGCACTAAAGATTTCTCCAGGCTATCAAGACCTGCAAATGCAGAATGTCATTCGCGAATTCTGGAATAAAACACCGCAGCGCAATGGTGCTAATGGGATGTCCGTACAAACCATGGAGTTTTTCTCCACGCCACAAAGCGAATATAGCATAGAGATCGGTGCTTTCTCCGAACAGGGTTTTACCAATGCGGATGCTATCATTACCGCAGATGGTCCGTTCCAGTTCTCCCAACCCGAAGTGAGCTATAGCAATGGTAAGCGCAAAGCAACATTGCGCAGTGTAGTAACATTCCTGGAACCTAATACACCCTTAGCGCCTGGTATGATGGTATCGATCCTGTTACATGATGAAGGGCGGGCAGTGGAGGCACGTTTGCCTATTTCCGCCCTGCAAATGAAGGAACAGACAGATACATTCTCACTTTTCTCTTGGATAACGATGATTGGCTTTGCAGTGCTTGGCGGGTTGATTTTAAATATTATGCCATGTGTATTGCCTGTGCTATCCATCAAACTGTTTAGCGTGCTTAAACATCATGGCAAAGAGCGCAATTATATCCGCAAAAGCTTTTTGCTCTCGGCACTAGGCATCATCGCCTCGTTTATGCTGCTTGCAGGCCTAGCGGCAATTCTAAAACTGGCCGGCCACACTGTCGGCTGGGGGTTCCATTTCCAAAGTCCTGTGTTCTTGACGATCTTAATGGTGATTTTGCTGGCATTTGCAGCCAATCTTTTTGGCTTATGGGATATGCGTTTGCCTGGCTGGCTAAACCGTATTCTCCCGCTAGCGCAAAAAGATTCACTCTCAGGCGCGTTCTTTACAGGCGCATTTGCCACATTACTTGCCACACCATGCACCGCTCCGTTCTTAGGAACGGCCGTAAGCTTCGCGCTGACGCGTGGCATAGTGGAGATCATCGTGATCTTCTTCGCGATGGGCGTTGGCATGGCGGTGCCGTATTTAGTATTCGCCATCCTCCCTGGCCTCATCCGCTTCCTGCCTAAGCCTGGGCAATGGATGGTGCGGGTGAAATATGTGCTGGCAGCACTGATTTTGCTTACAGCCGTGTGGCTAGGATGGATCGTCGCGCATGATTTAGGTTTACGTGAGGCAAGCACAGCATCCAAACAACAAGAATTCTGGCAGCCTTTCGACCCGGAAGCCATTCCTGTACTCGTTGCGCAAGGGAAGGTGGTGTTTGTGGATATCACCGCTGATTGGTGCCTGACCTGCAAATATAACGAATTGCGCGTGCTAGATCGCGATGCAGTGCAATCCGCATTGCAAGCAAAAAACATTGTCGCCATGCGCGCCGATATCACACAGCCTGATGCTAATGTTATGCTCTTCCTCAAACAACATAACCGCTACGGCATCCCATTTAACGCTGTATATGGCCCAGGCAAACCTGAAGGAATCCTGCTTCCAGAGTTACTTAGCCAGGATGAAGTGATAAAAGCATTAAATACTGCAAAAAAATGAAAAATAGGGCTTGCAAAAGCTGAAAGATTGCGTATTATCCCTTTCACCCTCGATGGAATGGATGCGGGCGTAGCTCAGGGGTAGAGCATCAGCTTGCCATGCTGAGGGTCGTGAGTTCGAATCTCATCGCCCGCTCCAAATTAACCATCGAATCCTCAAAAATTTTAGTTGGTATACATACCGGGGCCATAGCTCAGTTGGTAGAGCGCTTGCATGGCATGCAAGAGGTCAGGAGTTCGACAAATGACGGAGGAAACGCAAAGCGTTTCTGAGTAATTTGGACAGCGAACGCTAGAGAGCTGCCCGCAGGGTAAAATCGCGCTAAGAGCGATTTTTATCACTCTCCTTGGCGTTCCTTATTCTCCAGCCACTCTTTCTACACAAACCCATTGACGCCCACCTTATTTCCCGCTATCACATAACCCTCCTATGGGGCCATAGCTCAGTTGGTAGAGCGCTTGCATGGCATGCAAGAGGTCAGGAGTTCGACTCTCCTTGGCTCCACCATTTCCAAAAACGAACTTTTTTAGAGCTAATATTGGAATGCCATGAGTGGCGCTTAGAGCGCTGTTTAGCGGGTTAGGTATGAGGTTTGAGAGTTCGTATTTTTGCGTATTTTTCTCTATTTTGACTCTCAAATCGCCAAAACTCTCAAACGCCCTGAGGTTTTGGGGCATGAAACCTCATGCTAAAATCCCTTTTCTTTACAGGTGATTCTTGGAATATGTTCCATTTGTTGCCAAACCTATTTGATACTTTCTCTGCCCGACCAGATAAGGCATGGATCGAACTTTATCGTAAAGCGTGTACGATACCCATGTTCTTTATATGACCATATAATAGGGTCATCTTCCATCTGAAAATACTCTTTCAGCCGAGAGCAAAGGAGTTGTTTTTGCTTTTGCACTACATGCGCTAGAGGTTGGCCCTGTGATTCAATAAACCCTTGGTGTTTGGCAAAGAGTTTAAGCAGTGACCAGGCAATAGTCTCTTTCTTTGTAGCGGATTTGTTATTGTACATGCCTGGAATATGGAGCCGATCTATTGATGTAGCTTCTTGACCCTTCCATTTAATAGTGATCACATCATCCGCTTCAAAGCATACCATCAGTTGCTCCCATGTTAGGCCTGTAGGAGTAGGAAAATATCCAGGTTTTGGTGTTTCCGTATAATGAGGTATATGCCGTGCAAGAAACGTCTGCAAATCCCTGTCTGTAGAAGGGTTATCTTGTAAGATAATAAACTGCGCATGATGTAGTGTAGTGATATTAAGTAATGCTTCAGTGATGTACCGTTGTGTAGGTGCGATAATGATAAACGGGTCACGAGACAAGGCAATTGCATTATATACTAAGTTACGAAACTGTTCTTGTGATAGTGCAAGTATCATATATACAGGAAAGCGTTGTTGTCCGATGGGGCTATAGTAACCCACCTGCCAAAGTGCGCCTTCTTCAATGGGGGTGTAGCATAATGATGCTTTTAATGTAGAGGCAATTGTTTGATTGAGCCTTGTATAATCCAATTCATAAATGAGTGCGTCTGTTCGTGAAAGAGTTAGGTTTTGGCAGCGCTTTTCATGATGGCTGCATATTGCATGATAATTATTCTCAGATTCTATAATGCGACGTGGGCATCCATTAGCTGCGAGGCGTGGACATGGATAGTAATATGCAAGGGAATCGGTTGGCTGAACATACTCTTCTATAGCCACAAATTGTTTGCCTGTTATTGTTTGCCATTCATCACGAGTCATATGGTGATTGGTAAGGAGCTCTATTGTGTTCCACATATTATGCGTCACTCTGTAAGTGTTGTTATGTAAAGGGTAAAATTAAGGATGTGTTATAAACTTGCGGTTGATGAGCCAAGGTTCAATGAGTATTTGATCTGCTGCCGTATCATATGTAATCGAGTCTGGTGGATGTACGATGACACGTCGCCATATTGTGCTGTTTCGAGGTTTCACCATGAATGTGGCAGAGACTATGTATGCCTTTTCAGGGAGTGTGGTGATCTTTGCTTTGAAACGTGGAGAGAGGAAGCAATCTGCGGATTGCAGTAGTTGTAGGTCTCCATACGCTCCGCCCCAGCTAATATATACCTCTGTTAAACGCACGGCTTCTAATTCACTATATGCACAGATGAGAGATTTTCTTCCTAACTTGCGTAAGGGTTCTAAAGTACATATACGCGCTAATTCTTGGGTATCTTTTATAGGGGTGTTATGTATTATTATGCGTTTATTCATGTCGTGTAATGTTACCTGTGGTTGCAAATTCTGCTAGTATGTAAAAATAATAATGATACTTGTCAAGAGTGACATTAAGCGAATGGTAAAATAAATAATAATTTAACCATCCGGCGGCTTGTGTACTTCTCCGGTATATAATTCCTCTTTGATAAAAGGTCGAATATAGAGGAAATCATCATGCCATCATTACCATCTACATCACGCCATCAAGCAGTGATGCAATTACTTGCACTGGCAATTGAACGGATGAAGGATGTGCATAAAAATGAGTCTGTATCTCAAATTTCTGATGATGAGGTAAAAAATACTCTGGACTTTCAAGGAGAGTCGAGCGTTACTTCAAACCGCAATTATTCAGTAAAATGAGGTGGATATGGAGATGAAGCAAGAGACGATTACACAGCGCGTGCTGGAATTACCCACATTATCCGTCAAGCAATTGGTTGCTTTGTGGGATACGGTATATGATATGCCCGTGCCGAATCAGAACAAGCCGCATTTAGTGATGCGGCTTGCGTATCGTTTACAGGAATTGCACTACGGTGGGTTGTCTAAGAAGACGCAAGTGCGTTTAGAACACCTTGCTGCGGCTAAAAAACCTGTTTCTAAGCTGAACAAAGAAAAGCCCGTGACAGGTACTCGTTTGATTCGGGTCTATCAAGGTGTTGAACATCACGTAACGGTATTAGCCAATGGTTATGAATACCAAGGTCAGTTGTTTAAAAGCTTGTCTGCCATTGCGCGTCACATTACTGGGACACAGTGGTCAGGTGCAGTATTTTTTGGATTAAAACATGCATAGTTGCTCTGGCCATATAGTAAGTGAGAGTCTTATGAAACGTTGTGCAATTTATACCCGTACATCGAGTGATGAGGCGTTAAGCATGGAGTTTAACTCGCTTGATGCGCAATGGGATGCGTGCCATGCCTATATTGCCAGTCAAAAGCATGAGGGCTGGCAGTCTCTTCCTATGCGCTATGATGATGGTGGATACAGTGGTGGTAATGTTGAACGTCCTGGTCTTCAAGCCTTGTTAAAAGATATAGAGCAAGGGTTGGTGGATATTATTGTGGTCTATAAGATCGACCGGTTGACGCGGTCACTTATCGATTTTGCCAAGCTTGTAGAAGTAATGGACGCTCATAATGTATCCTTTGTTTCGGTGACGCAGCAGTTTAATACGACGACATCTATGGGACGGTTGATGCTGAATGTACTCCTGTCATTTGCTCAGTTTGAACGTGAGGTAACGGCAGAGCGTATCCGTGATAAGTTTGCAGCTTCTAAGAAAAAGGGCATGTGGATGGGTGGAGTCGTGCCTTATGGTTATCGTGTGGATAATCGTAAGCTTGTTATCCATGCCGAAGAGGCCAAGACTGTGCAAAAGATATTTGCAGACTTTTTGACAGAGCAATCGCCTACACGTATAGCGGATAAAATGCCTTATGTGTTTGGTCATGGGATTTTTCGTAGCCAGGTAAGGCAACGTATTGGACACATGTTAAAGAATCCTATCTATAAAGGGATAATTACTCATAAAGGTAATCAATATCCAGGCTTGCATGATGCGATAATTGATGTTGATACCTGGCAGCAGGTACAAGATGTTTTTACACAAGAGACTCCGCGTGTGCGGGCTAATCACGCACGGGCAGTCACTCCAGCATTGCTGAAAGATATGCTCTATTGCAAAGAGTGCAATCGTGTTATGAGACCATCTTTTACCAATAAAGGCACAAAGCAATACCGTTATTATACGGCGAATGCACGGGGTGCTGAGGAGTGTAAAACCTGCCAATCGATACACAATATCCCATGCCGTTTGATAGAGCCATTGATCATAGAGAGTATTTTTACAGTGCTTGATAAGCCTGAAAACGTAAAGTCATTATGGGTTGCGGTGAAAAAGCATGTGTGGGCAGCGGGTGGTACAGGCCTCTGTGAAGAAATCGATATAAGCCAGGCATTACATAATATGGCAAAATTATGGCAGCACCTCTTTCCTGCAGAGCAAGTGCGTATAATAACGCTGATGATTCATAAGATTGTGATATCTGCAGAGAGTCTTACTATCTATTACTATAGCGATAGCCTGCTGCGTGCGACTGAAGCATCTACTTGCCACACCGATGAAACTATTCCAATTGCAGTGCCTTTTGCATTCCAGTGCTATAAAGGCCGTAAATGGCGTATTACGCCAGATGTTGATGCATCTCAAGAGTCTATTACCACCAATGTTGTTTTAGCTGAAGCATTGGGTAAGGCCTATCGATGGAAGAAAATGTGGGATAAGGGGCAAGTAGGAAGTATTCTTGACATTGCTGCTAAAGAAAACCTCCACCGCACGTATTGTGGAGATATCTACCGGCTGAATATGCTGGCTCCAGATATTGTAGAAGCTATCGTAGCAGGTACGTATCCGCCAACATTAAGCCTCACTGATTTAATCAATCAAGTGCCATTGCTATGGGAGGAACAGCGTAAGGTGCTTGGGTTTATGCCTAAGCATTAATCTTTCGTATCTGGCGGAGTAAGGGCTGCTGTAATACTATTGATGATATGGTTACGGTCAGTAGGTGCATTAATGCACTGCAAGAGGTGTAGGATGGCATAGGTAATGGATTCATATTCAAGTTTGAGTTTGGGTTTCTTGACTCGTTTTCGTCCTTCTGCAAGCCCTTCAAAGAAGACTTCAATATCAACATCCAGTGCTTGGGAGATCTCAAATAGCTTATAGGATGATATCCTATCTGATCCAGTTTCATATTTCTGGATTTGTTGAGTGGTAACGTTGACCCTTTTAGCTAAAGCTGCCCGTGAAATTCCGCGCAGATCTCTAATAAGACGAACCCGTGTTCCGATATATTCATCCGGTGTCTTTCCTGCAAGGGTAAACGGATTATATTTCTTGGCCATGATTCTTCTACAGTCTTAGTTTGGGTTTCGAGTGAGTTTTATAAACCTCTACAAGGCGCTTAAGGTTTAGCAGTGCTATGTGCCGTTGCTCATCAGAAAGACCAGATATGTATTGTAGTATTTGTTGTGTAGCTTTGCTATATTTGGCTGGTAGTTTATAAGACATGTCCTCGTGTAATTGTAAATTGCGTACAAGATAGCTCAATGGGATATCTAAAGCATTCGCAATATGTAAAAGTCTTTCTGCTTTTAATGGGCAGTTACCTAACTCGTACTGATTTAACTGATAATAGCATATGTTTAATTTTTCTGCTAGTTGATGTGCTGTTAAGCCTCTTATAGTTCTGTATAAGCGGATATTAGTGCCAATATATTGGTTAATTACAGGAATATAGAGTTTAGGCATTGTGATTAGGGTTTTCGTTATTATTAACAGCATCTGTCAATAGTGAGAGAATGCTTGGTTTATGGCCACGCCCAGAGGTTTGCTCGAGAAGCTCCAGAAATTCCCCTAATTCTTGTGGTGATGGGGTATTGGATGTGGAAGGTGTTGTAATATCATTATATCCTTTGAAGAACCATTCTAGAGGCGCATCAAGTGCCTGTGCTATGATATAGAGTATATCCATGCGAATAACGGTATTCCCATGCTCATAATTAGACAGCTGTGTGGAGCTTATGCCAATTTTCTTAACAAATGCCTTGATGGTAATAGCCCTATGTTCACGTAAGTAACGTATTCTACTGCCGATATGTTTATCAATTGTAGGGTTAGGGTCTGTTTTATCAGTGTTTTTTAGCATAATCACGCATATTCTAGAATGCATAAATAATAACATACTGTTTTTGCTAATTCTACAACGTTTTTCACAAGTGCTAGTATAACCTATTGGATAAAAATAGAGTTATTTTTCCCACTTGAGGTTGTGGTGATGTGTTTTTATGTTGCAAGTTAAACTTGTATTGGGTATAAGATTCTATCTCAGGTTTTATAAAGTTAAAAAATTATATTTATGTTTATGGGCATTTGCTAACAGGAAGAGGGGCCAGTTAGTAATGGCGCATATGTGTGTTCGTGTGTTTTGGATAGATTTATGTACTTCGTTCCTGCCTCTCTGTCTTGCGCTGCCTTTCGTGCGGTAAGCTTTCTCCTGATTCAAGTTTTATTTTTATCGTCAGTAATGGGTCTGATGATTGATTCGTCGTATGCCTCTGGCATTGTAGTAGACCGCAACGCGCCAATCCAACACCGCCCTGGCGTTGTTGAGAGTCGTGGTAATGGTTCTGGAGTTAAGGTACCTGTTGTTAATATTACGCGTCCATCTGCGGGTGGTACGTCGCGGAATGCGTTTATGGAGTATAACGTTGGTTCTGAAGGGGTGATCCTTAATAACAGCGCTGTGGGAGTGAACAGTGTGTCTGGTGGCCGTGTTCGTGGTAACCGCAATCTTTCTGCTGGTAAGGAAGCGTCTGTTATTGTGAATGAGGTTACTGGGGGTAATGCGTCTCGTTTGGCTGGGATGACAGAGGTGGTGGGGAAGGATGCGGCGGTTGTTGTTGCGAACCCGAATGGGGTTACGTGTGATGGGTGTAGTTTTTATAAGACACCGCAGGTGGTGCTGAGTACGGGTGCTGTGCAGGTGGATGGTGAAGGTAACCTGGTTGGGTTAGGTGTTGAGCGTGGCACGGTGTCGGTGGGTGCTGGTGGTTTGCGTGCGAGTACGGCTACGGATGTGGAGCTGATTGGGCGGAAGGTGATTGTGGATGGTGCGGTGCGGGTTAATCCGCAGGGGAAGCTGGGTGTTCGTGGTGGTAGACAGCAGTATAATACGGTGACGGGTGAGAGCACGGGAGCGGCAGCAGATGCGAGCCGTATTGTTCCTGCGGTTGCGATTGATGCGACGGCTGTGGGTGCGATGCAGGCTGGGCAGATCCATATTATGAGTACGGAGTCCGGCGCGGGTGTTCGGCTGGATGGTGATATGGCGGCCAATGCAGGGGATATTACGATTGATGCCAATGGTAATATCGTGATGGGCCGAGAAGATGCGCCGAGGGCTTCTATTACGGCACGCAAGGATATCAAGATTACCAGCACGGGTTCGGTTACGAAGCATTCGCATAGTTATAGCTATGAGGATACGAAGGTTGTTGCATCGGGTGATTTTACCAATACGGGTCGATTAGATGGCCAGGATGATGTGGCGATTGATGTAAAGGGTAAGTACACCAACACCGGCAAGCTGGATGCGGGTAAAGATATGGCGCTGACCGTAGGTGGTGCGATGCATAATAGTGGCTATGTGGATGTGGGCCGTGATCTGCGTATCCGCGGTGCGGGTGATGTGACCAATGATAATGTACGGATTACGGTGGGCAACCAGGCGGATATCCAGCTAGCTGGCTCGCTGTTAAACCAGGATAGCGATATGTTCGCCTTTGGTGGGATGGATGTTCGTGCGGCCAATATGGTGCATAGAGGTGTGGCGTATTTAGGGAGCCAGGGTAGCTTAAGTGTGACGGTAGTGCGCGACTTGTTAAACCTCGATGATGGCAGCCTGATCCAATCTGGCGGTGATATGAGCCTGGTGGCGGGTGGATTGATTGATAACCGCAATGGGTCGATTATCAGCTTGAGTAATCTATCGATTACGGCGGGTAGCCTTAATAATGATAGCGGGATTATCAGTGCGGAGGGTAACTCTCTGTCGATAGCGGTGGCCAATGGGCTGACTAACCGGTTTGGTTTGATTAATAGTAATGGTACATTGAGTATTACGACAGGAGCGCTGGATAATAGCGACGGTGCGATTACGAGTGCTGGTGGTAGCGCGATTGCCAGCCGTGGAGATATCATCAACGAACGTGGATTGATCCATAGTAATAGTACACTTAATATCAGCGCTGCTGATAAGCTTAACAACCGTGAAGGTGTGATCAATGCGCATGGTGCTGCTGCAATACAAACTGCTAATAGTATTGATAACAGCTTAGGACTAATACAATCCAACGATACGCTTGCTATGACTGCAGGCGGTGACCTGATTAATGCACTGGGTCAGATTGGTGCGGTGAATGATGTATCGCTGACAGTAGCTGGGCAGCTCGATAACTTTATTGGTGAGGTGGCGAGCGATAGCGGCTCCTTACTCTTAAACCTGGGTGGTATTAGCGATAACCGTGGCGGTATACTTGCCTCAGCCAAAGATTTTACATTAAATGCCAATGGTGATCTGGATATTAGCCAGGGTATGGTATCGAGCAAGGATGGTGTACTGACGCTCACTACGACGGGTAAGCTGGTAGCGCAGGGGAGTGTACTGACCTCTGGGAGTGATATGCAAGTCACTGCCCAAGGTGATGCGAATCTGACGGGGTTGGAGTTGCGCAGCGGTGGTGGTGCTACTCTTACAGCCGATGATATAATCCTCAGTAATGCATTGGTACTCTCTGATGAGGTGTTAAGCCTCACGGCACAGGGTAGCATTACAGGTGGTACGAGCTATCTGTCTGCTACGGATATAGTGGCGCAAGCCGGTGGTAGCATTACACAAACGGGAAGCATCTGGTATGCTCCTGATGCGATTAATATTATGGCTCAATCGGGTGATCTTAACCTCTCCGGTGGCCAGGTAGTGAGTGAGGATATAGCATTACAATCCTCCGGTTTGCTGACGCTTACGGATGCGGTATTAGGTGCTGAAGCCACTAGCCAGGGTTTGCTGCAGGTGGCCAAGCAGGTTACGGCGGATGCGGGGAGTGTGGAAGCGAATCGTTTGGTGGCGTTGGTGGGTGAGGATGGTTTCACTCTCAACAGCAACGGTAATACAACGGCACAGGATGCGTTGATCGTATCGAGCGGTGATGTAAGCATGAACAGCGGTGGTTTGCTCAATCTGGCGCGCAGTGAAGTGACCTCAGTAGATTCGCTTACACTTAATGCGACGGGTGATATTACGACAGACAGCGCACAACTGGCGGGCAATGCGGGTGTAGAGATTACCAGCACCAACGGCAATTGGAGCAATCTAGGCACAGACGGGATGATCCAGTCGGGTACGGGTACAGTAAGCATTGCGGCGAATGCGATGGATACAGAAGGCAGTATCTTATCACCTGAAGGCATGAGCTTAAAGACTCGCAATGGCGATATGCTCCTTGGCGGTTTGGTGTATAGCAGTAAGGATATGGTGCTGGAGAGCGGATTACGGTTACAGAATCGAGGCGGCCAGATCCAAGTAGGCCAGGGCTTGCAGATGCGTGCCAATGGCGATGTGGTGAATAGTGCGGGTGGGATACTTGCGGTACAGAACGGCATCAGCTTACAACTGGCCCAAGGCGGGTTTATCAATGATAATGCGAGCATTATCACGCCTGGTCTGATTAATCTTGTAGTACACTCACTGAGCAATAGCAACGGCACGATCCAATCGGGCAATGGCCTAAACATTGCTACGACGAATGGTATTAATAACAGTAACGGTACGATAGCATCGTATGGTGCAAGCCCGGCTACTATCAGCGCCTCCAACGGCGCTATTACGAACACGAATGGCACCATCGCCTCTGCCTCCTCATTACACGTAACTGGCAACCAGGGTATCGCTAATACAGGCGGTACATTACAAGCCAATACCACACTCACCCTCTCCGCCAATAATGGCGGCATCACTAACCAGGGTGGGAGTATCCAGGCAGGCGGTGATGTAAGCTCGAATGCGTCCTGGCATGATAACAGCCATAGCGGGAAGATACTGTCTGGCGGGAACATAGCATTAACCTCTACAGGCAACGAATCGCTCGCCACCAACTTAAGCAATGGTAATGGCGGCCTCATACAAGCGGTGGGTAATATTACCGCTATCAGTCAGGGCAGAATCGGTAACCAGGGCGGCACGTATCAAGCAGGTGGTCTCTTAACATTACAAGCACAAGGGCGGATAGATAATAGTGGCAATGGTATGCTGGTATCGGGCAACAACATGAATGTCACCAGCCAGGATTACATTACAAACAACGTCAATGGCCTGATGCTATCGGGTGGCGATATGACCATCAGAACAGGCTTATCGGGTATCGATAATACCCAGACGTTTGCCTTCAACAACCATCAGGGTACAGTGCAATCCGGTGGACTCCTGAACCTCACGACCCGTAACCTGGATAACTATCTGGGGACGATGCAATCGGATGATACGCTCACGATCGTAGCGGATAACCAGGACAGAAGCGGCACAGGTATCCGCAATGATGGTGGTTTGATCCAGTCGGGCTGGGATATGAGTATCACGACGGATTACAGTATTGGTAATATCAATGGCGGTGAGATCAGAGCGCTTAGGGATGCGACGATCCAGGTAGAGCTTGATCTGAACAACTCGTACCTTAACAACCCCGGCGGCCTCATAGAAGCGGGCAATAATCTGAGTATTAGTAATACGGGTGCGGGGCATGTGTATAATGAAAACGGCGGCAGATTAGAGGCAGGCAACCTGTTAAGCATCGTGCTTGCCAAGGAACACCGTAATCCGGCTTATGACCAATGGCTAGCCGCCAGCGCCCAATGCACGGCGGATCCCGACTGCGATCCCACCACATTAGCGCCAAAGCCTCAGGAGTTTATCCGTGGTAAGATTTACAACAGCGGCGGCCAGCTAAACGCGACTATCCTATTTACCCAAGTAAACGCCATCATCAATGACAACCGTTCAGCCCCGAACGGCACGAGCTTAAGCGCGTTCCAAACCGCACCGAATAACACGAATAACCCAAACAACGTAAGCGGTGTAGTATCCAATATCACCAACCGCTCCACCTCATCAGCCGTAGCGGCTGTGCAAGGTGCGATTACCAAGCAGAATGCGAATCCAAATGGAACAGGCAGCAATGGTGGTGTACAGACGGCTAATAACGTCGGCATCATGACCAGCACGACACGCTATCAGGAAAGCCAAAGAATCGGCGAAGGCTATCAATACACCGACCAATACCGCCCATCGACGAGCAATACAGCATCAAACACCGCTCCCCAAGCCAGAGCCACCCCGCCATCGGACATCACCCAACTAGCTGCGTATAATGCGGAGCAGCGCAAACTAAACCAAGTAGCCTCTATCCAGAACTACGCAGAATCCCTCCTCGACCCAACCAAACTATCAGGAACCATCTCCGCGCAGATGTGGACAGGGAATGTAGGCGATCTGTCAAACAGAGGCGGTACGATCAACGTAGACTTCATCGACATCAACGCCAAGAACATCTTCAACGAAGCGGTCATCGCCGATAATGGCAGCGTGATCCGTGGTAAGATCAGTGGGGATTACGTCTTCCTAACTGCTTCCGGCACGGTATCCAATATCGGCGGTAAGATCAGTGGTAAGAGCGTGCTAGTAGATGCCAGCAGCGTCATCAATGACAGTCTCACCAAACGCGTCACCACGACGAAGGAAACTTCTTACACCTGCGCCCAATGCAAATACGCCAATAACGGCACCGAAACCACCACCCGAGATGAGATGGCCGCTCAAGGTGCTATCGTTGCCGAAGACGGCCTGACCGTAAAAGCCAGAGACGGCCTATTACTCAACCGTGGCAAGCTGGATGCGGGGGAGGGTATCCTGACGTTAGAAGGCAAGGACATCCGCAACAAGCTGGTGATCGGCAACCGCGAAACTGAGATAGCCGGCCTAAGCCCTTCTGGCGGCCCAGTGCTGACGACCATGACAGCGCAAGAGGCTATTGGTGGGGGCATACTCAGGGGTAAGCAGGTGCAGGTCAATGCGGAAGGGGGATCATTCGTCAATCGGGGTACGCTCGAGGCAAAAGACGGTGGTTATATTAAGGCCAAAGACGTCAGCAACACGGCGCAAATCCTCCATCTCACGGAAACCAACGATGCCAGCATGATGTATAATTATGGCAGTAAATCCGTCCAAGGCCATGCGGTGGCGGGTGGGCAGATCATGACGGATGGCATGATGAGCATCATCGCGACCGGTACAGTCACCAATAGCGGCAGCATCATGACGGGTGATGGCCTGTATATTAAAGCAAAAGACATCATCAACACGGCAGTTGTCACGCGTGCGACGGCGGATAATGGCAAGGCCTTTGATGATACGGTGCGTGCTGGCACGGGGATCATGACATCGAATAAAGTCGTGCTACAGGCTGAGAATAACGTCATCAACACAGCCGGCGGCATCGCCTCCACCGATGGCCCTCTGACGATTATGGCGGGAGCGACGGTGAATGATGACGGCAGCATCTCCTATAGCGGCCAAGGCAGCATCATCAACAGCGCAGTGAAGTTGGAAACCACCGATGGCGGGTATCACCACCCGATTACGTTTGTGGGCGGCACGCTGGCTTCGGGTGGGAAGACGACGTTGATCGCGGGTGACAGCATCATCAACCAAGGCTCGAGCATCGGCGGGTATGGCGATGTGACGTTGCTTGCGCAGAACCACATCGTATCGACTGCCGTATCTGACCAATACATCACGAAGAACAAGCAAGGCGGCTTCATGAAGAGTAGCAGCCTGCATACGAAGGCTGTGATTGGCGGGGCGGATATTACGTCTGGCGCTGGGAATATTGTGATGGAGACGCAGGCGGGTGATATCAAGTTGCTTGGGACGGGTGTATCTGCTGGTGCGCTCAATAATGCGGAGGGCGGCCCTGGGAATGTTGTGGTTAAGCAGGGCGAGACGGTTGATCTAAAGCACAGCACGGGTGTTATTTACCTGAAGTCTGGCCAGGATATTATCCTGGATGCGGTTGTGCAGGAGGAGATACATCAGCGCAGTAAATCGAACTTTATCGGGTTAGGCGTTGCGGCAATAGTTACGGCTGTTTCGTGTGTGTATGCGGGTTGTAGTGGGCTTGCATTGACGACGACGTCTGGCGGGGTAGCTCTAACGGGCACGGGTATGGCGGTTGCGGCGGGTGTTACGGCAGGTAGCATCGCGGGGGGTGGTACGCTTGCGAGTCATAGTGATACGGAGTGGAATGACCATAATCTGGCGTTTACGACATTATCCGGCTCTGCGATTTATCTGGACGCCAAGCGCGATGTGATTGGGGAGGGCGTGCTGTTTAATGGTGAGCAGGACGGGTTGATCACGGCTGGTCATGATGTTGATATTAAGAGTGAGAAGGTCACGAAGTATATCAAGGAGCGCGGGTGGACGCTGAGCGGTGGTGTGAGCATCTTTGGCGGATTGGGTACGAATACGATCAATGCGATGACGGATGGCGATGATCCGTATCAGGCGATTGTGAGTAGTAACCAAACCTTAAAAGTAGTTGATAACCTTAAAAATACGGGCAGTAGCTTCGGGATGCTGAACCCTGCCAATGCTGGTATCCAGGCATGGCAGATATTGGCTTCGCCTGATCCGTTGGCGTTTGTGACGGGTGGTTATACGTCGAAAGATGGTGTGCTTGGTAGTGCTGGGAAGAGCCTGTCTGTCAATGTGAGCTTGGGGGTTCATAGTAGTGAGACGAAGTGGACGGAGTCTTATCTTAGCCAGTTTACGATGGGTGGGAAGATGGACATTCGGGCTGGGAATGATCTTACCTTGAGTGGTACTGGGATTACGGCGAATGGGATCAATCTGTATGCTGGTCATAATCTGAATGTGATAGCGGATGCGGATGAGTTTGAGAGTAGTAGTAAGGGAGTTGGGGCTAGTTTTAATTATGGAGCGAGTGGTTATGGCGGTGGGTTGAATGCTAACTGGCAGAAGAGTGAAGGGACTACGTATAACTATGCGAATCTGGATGCTGGAAGTGGCAAACTGACGACGTATTCGGGGAATGATACGAACATACGCGGTGCTGATTTGAAAGGTGCTGAGATTGATATGACGGTGTTGGGTAATCTCACCGTGGCTAGCCTTCAAAACCAATCTCACAGCTCCGGTGGTGGGTTTAGTGCTAGTTATAATGATGGGAATGGTGCGTTTGGAGGGAGTGTTAATGGTAACAAGGCTGACCGCGAAAGAACGGATAATATCACGAGTATCATCGGCAGCGATAAAGTCACCATCAATGTAAAGGGCAATACGCATGTTGAGGGAGCTACGATTGCGAATGCTGTTCAGAATGAGGATGGCTCTTGGACTGATCTGGGTAAATTACAACTTACGACTGGCACCTTAACCTACAAGCATCTAAGCGAACAGGATGACTCGTTGAGTATGGGTGTTGGTTTTAACCATGCTGGTAAGGATGGGAAGGATACGGATGGTCGTCCTGTTGGGAGTGATCTTTGGAAGAAGACTGGGAGTTTGTATGGGAGTGAGAAGGATACGGATGGGACTACATACGCCACGATTGGGAATGGGACGATTAATATCACCAATGGAGATGATCAAGACCTCACGGTGTTAAGTGAAGGTGGGATCAATCGGGATATCAACTCCGTACAAACTATCACGGTTAGCCAGAGTGAAGGTGAGATTACGGTTCCGTTGAATATGACGCCTGAGGCTGTTGCTGCTGCGAATGCGCAGGTGGCTGCGAATGTGAAGAAGGCGACGGACTGGGCGAAGTCTAAGGGCTTAATTACGACGAAGACGGCTGATGGGAAGGTGATTATCAGCGCGGGTGAAGTTGGTGATGAATATGTGTTTAATGGGAAGGATTATAAGGAAGTTAAGGTAGACGAGAAGACCCGCTCTGCGCTTGCGAGTAAGCTTGGTGGCGTGTTGGATGGGTCTGAGAATGCGGATATTAGTATCTTAATCGGGCCGAATGGTGAGACGGCGTTACAGGTTGGCGGTGGCGATGCGGTGACGATCCGTGGAGATGCGTTGGCTGCATTGGGTTTGATGGCTATTACGTTATTGCCTGAGGCTGCTACGGCAGGTGGTGCGACCGCTGGTGGAGGCACGCTTGCGGCGGGTGCTACTGCGTGTATTGCGAGTGTTGGATGTGGGATAGTAGTTGCAACTACCGTTGTTGTGATCGCGGGTGTTGCGGCGACGGCGTATGTGTTGATGGAAGATGATAAGGTTAAGCCGAGTACGCCTGGTGTGACAAATGTGAAGGGTGGAAGTGTTGTAGCCGCTGGTGGGCCTGGAATGGATCCGAATGATCCGGATCAGGATCCGGAGGATTTTGATCCGTATAAGGATGATAAAGATTATTCTAATGCTAACTTTAGAGATGGTGAGTTAGATACTCACTATAATAAACATGCTAACGAATGGAATGGCAGTATTACAAATCAGCAGCAATACCTTGAAGGAGCAAGAAAGTTGCTTAATAAATCCGCAAGCGATAATATACAAGTATATGTCAGAGCAAATGGTGATATCTTAAAATATAATGTTGCAAATAATGAGCTTGTGATTGGAAATGCTCAAGGGCAGATTAGGACATTCTTTAGGCCTGTAGAAGGCATGCGTTATTGGAATAATTTAATAGGTAAATAATATGTTGATGATTAATAAGTATCCATGTCCATGTTGTGATTACCGTACTCTTAATGAAGAGCCGCCAGGCACATACCTTATTTGTCCAGTATGTTATTGGGAAGATGACGAGGTGCAATTTTATAATATAGATTATGTTGGTGGTGCAAACGCTGTAAGCCTATCTCAGGCGCGGAAGAATTTCTCTGAGTTTGGAGCAGTTACTCTTGAAGCTAAAAGGTATGTTAGACAGCCATCTCCTTTAGAGAAACCTGCACTACCTGAGGGGTATGAATAGAGATTTGGGATGTTAAAGAAAACAGATATTCAAAAGGCTTTAGATATTTTATGGGCGTCTACTATTGATGAGCTTAACTTTGATCTTAATGAAAAGAGAATTAGCTTCACATTGAGCGCAATCAATAATGATGTTAGGGAATATCATAGCCTTGTTTTTGAACGTGTAGTGACATTTTCTTATGCCCCTGAAGATGGCGGCATACATCGAGTAACCGAAGAGGGAAAATGGCCCTACTTAGAACTTTCAGAGCTTTATTATGATAATCAGAATAGTGATGTTGTGAAGCAAAATGAGATTAAGAATAAATTTTATTTATTAATTTGGCACAGCACGCTTTTGATACGAGCTAATAGGATTATTATTGATAATAAAGCATTTGATTTAGTGGCTTCGTCTGTTTCTTCACATTAATTTTAGTTGATTTAAAGCATAGTGCAAATGCTATCTATTTATTAATTGATAAAGAATATGTTGATGATGAATAAATATTTATGCTTATGTTGCAGCTATCTCACTCTTAGTGAAGAGCCTCCCGGTACTTACTCTATTTGTCCAGTATGTTATTGGGGGGATGATGAGTCTCAATCCTATAACATTGATTATACTGGTGGCGCTAATGCTGTGAGCTTGCGTCAAGCAAGAGAGAATTTTGCTGCATTTGGTGCAATTACGTATGCAGTAAAGAAATATGTACGTGCCCCTCATTCAGCAGAGAAACCAGATTTCTAAAAAGACCTAAAAGTAACTAATCACTTACAACTATGCTAACTTGGATGCTGGTAGTGGGAAGCTGACGACGTATTCCGGTAATGACACGAATATCCGCGGTGCTGATCTGAAAGGCGCTGAGATTGATATGACGGTGCTTGGCAATCTGACGGTTGCAAGTTTGCAGAACCAATCTCACAGCTCTGGAGGCGGTTTTAGTGTTAGTTTGAATGAGAATGGTGCGTTTGGTGGTAGCATTAATGCCAATACTGCCAACAGAGAACGCACGGACAACATCACCAGTATCATCGGCTCTGATAAAGTAACCATCAACGTTAAGGGCAATACGCATGTTGAAGGTGCGACGATTGCGAATGCTGTTCAGAATGAGGATGGCTCTTGGACTGATCTGGGTAAATTACAACTTACGACTGGCACCTTAACCTACAAGCATCTAAGCGAACAGGATGACTCGTTGAGTATGGGTGTTGGTTTTAACCATGCTGGTAAGGATGGGAAGGATACGGATGGTCGTCCTGTTGGGAGTGATCTTTGGAAGAAGACTGGGAGTTTGTATGGGAGTGAGAAGGATACGGATGGGACTACCTATGCTACGATTGGGAATGGGACGATTAATATCACCAATGGAGACGATCAAGACCTGAGCGTACTCGGAGAGAATGGCATCAACAGGGATATTAATGCTGTACAAACGGTTACGGTGAGCCAGAGTGAGGGTGAGATAACGGTTCCGCTTAACCTCACTCCGGAAGCCGTCCAGGCTGCCAATGCACAGGCGGCTGAAAACCTCGACAAGATGGGCGATGCGCTGGATAAGGCGATCAAGAATCTGACGGGTGCTGATAAGGCGAATGCGACTGCATTAGATAAGTTTAAAGAGAAGGCCGAGAAGGCTG
>CAZNNM010000008.1:0-90443 GCA_964574415.1 uncultured Rickettsiales bacterium
AACTAGAATAGCCGTCAACTCTTTTTTCTTATAGATCAGATGTTTTTCAATAGAACAAATCTCTGAATCCTGAATCCTGGATGCTGAATCCTTACTAAAACTTCTTCTTCCCCACCGATTTCACCCACTCACCTGTGGTTTTATAGCCAGGGTTTTTTTCGTATTCGCTGCTTAAAATAGACATCATACGCGAGTCATAGAATTTGCCGCGTAAATTGCCATAAGCGCGCAGCAGGCCTTCATCGCGGAAGCCCAGTTTCTGGAGTACGCGGATGGAGCCTTTATTACTGGTAACAACCGTTGCTTGGATGCGCTCCATCTTCATTTCGTCGAAACCAAATTTGATGATCATGCGTAATAGGCTGGTCATTAAGCCTTGGCCCCAATATTCGCGGGCCAGATCATAGCTTAATTCGCCGCGGTCATGGGTGCGTGTCCACATATTATAGCCGCATGTGCCGATCACCGCATTATCGGATTTGCGCGCAATCGCCCAATAAACACTCCGGCGCAGCTTAAACAGGCTTGCCCAGTAATGCACTTCGGCTTCGGATTCTTTTAGATTGGTGGGCGTATCTTCTTCTGAGATATATTTATGCACTTCAGGATGGGCGATGTAATTTAATAAATCCAGCGCATCAAGCGGTTGTAGCTCACGCAACACAAAATCCCCCATTTCCATCACAGGGAATGGACGGTCAAAAACTGCTTCTTTCTCAGCAATAACACGTTGATATTCAGATGGTGCCATAATTATCCTTGTTATTGATACGATGCCGGATCCGAAAGCCCTGCATCTGCGAATCCTTTAAGCCGGAGCTGGCAGGCATCGCAATGCCCACATGCGTGACCCTCTTTGGAAGGATCATAACAGCTAAGGGTTAAAGAATAATCTACTCCTAGCTTTAAGCCTTTAGCAATAATTTCGCGTTTTGACAAGGTAATAAGCGGTGTATGCACCCTAAAATGCCCCTTGCCTTTCACGCCAGCGGCCGTTGCCAGATTAGCCGTTTGCTCAAAACTGCGGATAAATTCAGGGCGGCAATCAGGATAGCCGCTGTAATCCACAGCATTAACACCGATAAAAATATCATATGCCCCCATAACCTCAGCATAGCCCAGCGCATAAGCGAGAAAAATCGTGTTGCGGGCGGGGACATAGGTGACAGGAATGGTTTTATCCTCCGTATCACGGTCTTTCGGCACGGCGATGGTTTCATCGGTTAGCGCAGAACCGCCAAAAAGGCCGAGGTCAATACTGGCGATTTTGTGATCGGCTACCTTATAATACTTTGCAATCAGCGCAGCCTGATCCAATTCCTGTGTATGACGCTGGCCATAGCGGAAGCTTAACGCATAGGTTTCATAGCCCTCGGATTGGGCGATAGCGAGTACCGTAGTGGAATCTAACCCTCCGCTAAGGAGGACAACAGCTTTGCATGTTGACATGGTGTGTCCTTTGTATTGTCATCTGCGATGAGCTTATAGTCATGATGGATTCTTGGGTCAAGCCCAAGAATGACAAGAAATGGGGTGTCATTCGCCGACTTGATCGGCGAATCCATCCGGAGATAAAAGCTACTCCACCCCTGCAATCTTATGCAATTGCAGTGATAGCCTATATCCGCGTTCTTGCACTAATTGCACAGCTCTATCCAGATTGGCCTTATTCTTTGCTGCATCATACTCATCCATCGGCTGGACGTAAACCGGAATATTGTACTCCGCCTGCCCCACCTCGCCAACATCCTGATAAAGCGGATTACTGGCGGAAATAATGAACTTCAGCCCACTCACCCGCACTAAGAGATCATCACGCAGGCGGTGATAGCCACTGCCGGTGTTTTTGGGCGAGCAAATAATATCCACTTCGGCCGGAATGGGGCGGTACAGTGTGCCATTGCTTTCGATTTGAATGGAATATCCTTTGGCAAGCAATGCTTCACATAATAGCGCAATCGGCTGGCGGAACGGCTCGCCTCCCGTGATAACGGCGAGTTTTGGGCTGTAGGTGGCTACTTTTTCTAAAAGAGCATCAAGCGCCATGGGTTGATAGCTATCAAACTCGGTATCACAGAACGTACATGCCAGATTGCACCCGCCCAACCGAATAAACACCGCCGGCCACCCCGCATAAGGCCCCTCGCCCTGGAATGTCGGGAAAATGGCTTGGATATCAAGCACAGAGCCATCGCCTTTGGTAGGTGGAAGTATGGGATTGTTTCCGAACATGATGTTTCTTTATTGATATTATATTTTGTGTTGTTCTTGCAGGTAATTATAGTGTTATTTTGCTATGGTTCTTGTCGTTCCGGACGTGATCCGGAATCCACCAAGATTGAGGCTTCCAACAAGATTCTTATCATTCACGCTGCCATAACAGTGGATCCCGGATCACGTCCGGGATGACAAACCAAGCAAACAAATCTATGCCGTCTTTTCATCCGTCGCAAACAAATCACCATTTTCGTCGCTCTCTTGCTCCTGCTCATCATGCGCACGGGCGTATTTACCAGCGCGGAAGCGGTTTTTGAGGCGGCTGATTTCTATATCGCTAATACCAACTGTTTTAAGCACAGCGCCCGCAAGTTGTAAGCCTGTTTCATAGGTTTCAGGTACGATCAGTGTTGCGCCTTTTGATTTGAGCATTTTCGCATCACGCAAGTCCTTAGAACGCACAACGATCTGCAAATTCGGATAATGCTCATGCACCAGTTTGAGGGTTTTGCGTAGGGTGACTTCGTTGCTAATACCCAAAATAATCGAACGCGCCCGTTCAATGCCCACGCATTGCAAGGTTTCGAGCCGTGCGCTATCGCCTTTATAGACAGGATATCCCTCTTCACGGCCGTCTTTGACGATATCCGCGTTGATATCAAGAGCAATATAATTGATGCGCTCTGCGGTCAGCAATTTTGCTACCATTTTACCTACACGGCCAAAACCGACAATCACTACGTGATTTTCTAGATCGGTTACTTCCTGAGCGGCCAGATTCTCATCTGCCTCTTTACGGGCGCTTAGGCGCTTATGGATCATATTACCCAGGCTTGCCAGCAATGGCGTTAGCGCCATTGTAATAGTGACTACAAGCATGAGTGTTTGTGCAAGTTTATCGCTTAAAATACCTTTTTGGTTTGCCAGTCCGAATAAAATAAACGCAAATTCACCGCCTTGTGCTAATAATAGACCAGCTTGCAGTGATGCTCCTAATGGGAAGCGGAACAGGCGACAGAGAATGGTGATTACGATAGCCTTTCCTGCAATCAGCCCTACCACGCTCATACCAATTACACTGGCTTGCGCCATAATAATTTTGAGGTCAATAGACATACCTACAGTCATGAAGAATAGCCCCATAAGTAAGGCTTTAAATGGGATGATATCTTCTTCTACGCGGTGGTGATGCTCTGTTTCAGCCACTAACAAACCCGCAATAAACGCTCCAAGCGCCATAGAAAGGCCAAAATGCTCGGTCACCCAGGCGGCGCCTAATACAATTAAGAGGGTTGCTGCCATAAAGAGTTCTTCGCTTTTGATCACGGCGATAATGCGGAATAATGGGCGGAGTAATAAACGGCCGACAACAAAAATTCCAATCATCGCCACAGCGGCTTTTAAGAATGCCAAACCAATTGCCGAGCCAATATCAGGGCTTTTCTTGGCCAGAAGTGGCACTAATACTAAGAGCGGAACAACCGCAAAATCTTGCAAAATCAATACCGCAAGCGATAACCGCCCCACCTGCGATTGCGCCTGGCCGCTTTCGGCAATTACTTGTAATACAATAGCCGTAGATGAAAGCGCCAAACCACCGCCAATCAGCAAGGCAGCTTTGATTTCAATTCCGATAAAGTGGTACAGCACCACTCCAGTCAATACCGCCGAAAGCACGACTTGCGCTGAGCCAAACCCAAACACATGCCGGCGCATGGCGATCAAACGCTCAAATGTCAGCTCTAAACCAATCGCAAATAACAGAAATACCACGCCAAATTCGGCAAAAGCATGGGTATCATGCGAATCAATCACCGCAAAACCAGAAGGGCCAATAACCACACCAGCCGCCAAATAGCCTAATACCGGGCTCAGCTTTAAACGGCGTGAGAAAGTAACGACGAAAACGGTCGCTAAGAGTAATACAAGAATATCGGGCAGAAAAGCGATCGTTTCCATGAAATAGGTTTCCAGTTGTGGGGTTGATATATGAGAATTATCGAAATAGCCTGTGGAATGCAACTGGAAATATATTTTTATGCTGTTTTTCTTATTGTCATTCTTGGGGTTGGGGGGATTTGTATGATCTTGCCGTATCGTCATCGCGAGCGTAGCGTGGCGATCCATGCACACTACATCAAGAATACAGAAGTTATAAGCATGGATTGCCGCGTCGCTGGCGCTCCTCGCAATGACGGCGGTTAAAACCAAGAATGACAAAAGGCTGACCTTGAAATCCTCCGCCCCCACCCTATATAATAACAAAATACACACCAAAGGAGGCCGTCATGAATTACCTCAAAACTTTTATACTCTTAGCAGGTCTCACCGCTTTGTTTGGCGCGGCGGGATATGCTGTGGGTGGCCAAAGTGGGATGATGATGGCATTTATGATTGCGGCTGTCATGAATGTCGGTTCTTATTGGTTTTCCGATAAAATCGTGCTGCGCATGTATGGCGCACAACCGGTGCAATCAGGGCCTATCTATGATATAGTGGCCGAATTGGCGCAACGCGCACAGCTTCCGATGCCAAAGGTCTATATTATGGATAACCCTCAACCCAATGCCTTTGCCACAGGCCGTAATCCTGAGCATGGCGCGGTGGCTGTGACGACAGGTATTACACAGATTTTAAGCAAAGATGAGCTACGCGGTGTGATTGCCCATGAGCTGGCGCATATCAAAAACCGTGATACGCTCATCATGACCATCACCGCCACTATCGCTGGCGCGCTTGGTATGCTTGCCAATATGGTGATGTTTATGGGGCCAAGACGGGATGAAAATGGTGGCGGTGGTAGCGCTATTGGCGCCATTGCTGTGATGATTTTAGCGCCAATTGCAGCCATGCTCGTGCAAATGGCGATTTCGCGTACACGCGAATATGCAGCCGATAAAAGTGGCGCAGATATCAGCGGCACGCCACTTTCCCTTGCTTCGGCTCTTGATAAAATCCAGCATGGCGCAGCGCGTGTGGATCACCATACTGCCGAACAGAATCCTGCTACAGCACATATGTTCATCATCAACCCACTCCATGCACGCTCAACAGATAATCTGTTTTCAACGCATCCAAGCACAGAAAATCGCATTCGAGCATTGCGGGAAATGGCAGGCGGGATGCCTGCGAGTCAGGCAGTAAAAAATCCGTGGCAGCACAAAGGGCCGTGGGGTTAATAAGGATTCAGGGTTCGGCATTCAGGATTCAGAGGTTTTTTATTCCTCTGGATACTGAATCTTAAAAACACTGCGCACGATGGCGCAAGTAATGATCTGCCAGCACACAAGCGAGCATCGCCTCACCTACAGGCACTGCGCGAATCCCTACGCAAGGGTCATGGCGACCTTTGGTGACGATATCGGTTTCATTGCCATGGATATCAATGGTTTTGCGAGGCTGGAGGATAGAGCTGGTTGGCTTCACAGCAAAACGCGCCACAACGGGCTGTCCGGTGGAAATGCCACCTAATATACCGCCTGCATGATTACTTAAAAATTCAGGGCCTTTGCGCATTTCATCGGCATTTTCTTCACCTGTAAGTGCAGCTGAGGCGAAGCCATCGCCGATTTCCACGCCTTTTACAGCGTTAATCGTCATCAAGGCTCCGGCTAAATCGCTATCCAATTTACCATAAATGGGTGCGCCCCAACCAACAGGAACGCCTTCGGCTACTAACTCAATTACAGCACCGATAGAGGAGCCGTTTTTGCGAATGCCATCCAAATAACTTTCCCATTGTGCGGCTGCATTTTTATCAGGACACCAGAACGGGTTATTCTCGGTTTCAGCCCAATCCCAGGCGTTGCGGTTGATATGCTGCGTGCCCATTTGCACCAGCGCACCGCGAATCTTTACCGATTCCCCCAGCACTTTACGCGCAATTGCACCGGCTGCTACGCGCATTGCCGTTTCACGCGCGCTGGAGCGCCCACCGCCACGATAATCGCGGATGCCGTATTTCTTGAAATAAGTGTAATCCGCATGGCCTGGGCGGAATTTTTCGTGGATATCGCCATAATCTTTGGAGCGTTGGTCTTCGTTATAGATCACCAGGCTGATCGGTGTTCCTGTCGTCATGCCTTCAAATACGCCAGAGAGAATCTTCACCGTATCTGGCTCACGGCGCTGTGTTGTGAAGCGCGATTGGCCAGGTTTACGGCGGTCAAGCCAGAATTGGATTTCCGCTTCCGTAATCGGAATACGCGGCGGCACGCCATCCACTACACAGCCAATAGCCTCACCATGGCTCTCGCCCCAAGTAGTTACGCGGAATAAGGTGCCGAATGTATTCATGGTTCCTCTTTTAGAGGATTCAGAATCCTGAATCCTATCTACTCATCTTTCTCAATCGTCATATCCGGTGCATCGATCGATTTCATGCCTACGACATGATAACCGGAATCCACATGCAGGTTTTCGCCGGTTACGCCTGAACCTAGCTCGCTGAGTAAGAATACACCAGCGCCACCGACGTCAGCAATAGTAGTATTGCGGCGCAGTGGGGAGTTGTATTCATTCCATTTCAGGATATAACGGAAATCGCCAATACCAGATGCCGCCAAGGTTTTGATTGGGCCAGCGGAAATAGCATTCACACGGATATTGTTTTTACCCAAATCCACCGCCAGATACTGCACGCTCGCCTCAAGTGCTGCTTTTGCTACGCCCATTACGTTATAATGTGGCATAACTTTTTCTGCGCCATAATAGGTCAGCGTCAATAAGCTACCGCCCTCAGTCATCAAAGGCTCAGCGCGTTTGGCAATTGCGGTAAAGGAGTAGCAGGAAATATGCATACTGGTGAGGAAGTTTTGTAAGCTGGTGTCTACATAACGGCCTTTTAGCTCATTTTTATCTGAAAACGCAATCGCATGTACTACGAAATCCAGTTTACCCCAGCGTTTTTCAATGGCTTCAAAGGTTGCATCAATGCTTGCCGTATCGGTTACATCACAGGGTAAAATAAAATCCGAACCCAGGCTCTCAGCCAGAGGCTCCACGCGTTTTTTCAGCACATCACCTTGATAGGTAAAGGCCAGCTCAGCACCTTGTGCATGCACAGCTTGCGCAATGCCCCATGCAATGGATTTATCATTCGCGACACCCATAATAAGGCCGCGTTTACCCTTCATAAGGGTGCCTTGAGGAATATTTTGTGTATCAGACATACTAGCTCTTTCGCCCTGTAGTTACTTTTCAGTCTTTTTCATTTACTCCCGTAGGGTGCGTCCTTCAGCTCATGTAGGCTCCTACACTTCGCTTTGAACTCCTACTGCGGGAGTAAATGAAAAAGACTGTAAACCAGGGGGCATTATAAGTAGTGGGAGGAATTTGGCAAGGAGGAATTTGCGTTATAGGGGGCAGGATTCGGGATTCAGGATTCAGAGAAGATTTTGCTCTGAATCCCGAATCCTATTACTTTATCCCCTCAATCAGCCGATCCATTTCCTTCAACTGCTTCTCATTATACCCTGCTTCACGTGTTGCGTTTTTGGTGTTGATGCGCTTGACCATGGTTTCGATGAGTTGGAGTTCATCGCTGGAAATGCGGAAATCGGATTGCACCTTATTGTTTTGCATCGCTTCTTTATAAGCATCTAACACCTGACGGGAGAATTTGACTTGCAGTTCAGGCACAGGAGTATTGCCTTTCTCTTTTTCCTTTTGGTATTGACGGAATAAGGACTGGCGAGTTTCTGGCGGCAAGTCTTTTAGCACATCCGCAAACGCGCCTACTTCTGGGGTTTTTGGGTGCCACTCGTCACCTTTATTTGGCTTAGCATAATTAAGCGCAAAACTTTGCACTTCTTTCCAGCTATCATGCGGCACGAAGCTTAATACGACATTGGATGCATCACTTACTACCTTATAGGTTTTAGCTTTATTCAGCCATGCAACATCGTCTTTAAGCTCTGGCAGTATATTGGTTTGTGCTGCCTCTAGCTTTTTCTCATCTTTTACGCTGGTGCCTAAAATAATCAGCGAGAGATGGATCACAATGAATACCACGCTCACAATCAACACCCCACGCGCCGCACCAAACATGGCACCGAGCGTTCTATCCAAAGGCCCTAAGCGAGATTCTTTGACGATGCGGGTGATTTGGTAATTAAAAATGGCAATGACGATTAAGGAAATCAGGAATAACCCCATGAACGATACGATATTCGCAATCACATCTTCCTGAATTTTCTGCGATACCCATGGTTTTGCATAAGGCAGGCCGTAATAGGCGATAAAGAAGGCCGCAATCCACCCTGCAAAAGAGAGGATGGAATGGACGAAACCGCTAAAAAACGCCAGAAGCGTTGAAATGAGTATAACGCCGATGACGATATAATCTAAAATGAGGAACGATGATGTATCCATATGTGCCTTACTCTGTTGCTTCCGTTTCCCGTGGTGAATGTGTTGGAGCGCGTTTGAAATAATCGGCTAATTGCTTAATATGCCGTATTTCTTGCGCCTCAAAACCGGCATAGGCCTGTTTCCCACCTGCTGGGATAATACCATGCCCGAAACCTAATTTCACCGCTTCTTTTATCCGCACATCCCCATGCGATACCTGACGCACTTCGCCGGAAAGGCCAATCTCGCCAAAAATCACATGATCTGCCGGAGGAGGTATATCGCGCACCGCTGAAATCAGCGCCACAGCCACGGCTAAATCCGCCGCTGGCTCTGCAATACGCAATCCCCCTGCTACATTGAGATACACTTCTTTATCAGCCAAGGCAATACCATATCGCGTTTGTAATACCGCGATAATCATCGCCAGGCGGTTCATATCCCACCCCACCACAGCACGGCGCGGCGTAGCCATCATAGTTGGCGCTACAAGTGCTTGAATTTCCACAAGCACAGGGCGTGTACCTTCCATGCCAGCAAAGACGGCGCTACCACTGATATTTTTGACACGGTCGCTTAAGAAAAGATGCGATGGATTTGGCACTTCGGTGAGCCCCTTGTCCTTCATCTCGAACACGCCAATTTCATTGGCCGCCCCGAAACGGTTCTTCACAGCACGTAAAATACGGAATTGATGCCCGCGCTCACCTTCAAAATACAATACGGTATCCACCATATGTTCCAATACCTTAGGGCCTGCAATCTGCCCTTCTTTCGTCACATGGCCGACCAAGAATAAGGTGATATTACGTTGCTTAGCAATACGAATAAGCTCATGCGAAGACGCCCTCACCTGCCCCACTGTGCCAGGCGCTGAGCCGATTTCTTGCATGTAGAGGGTTTGGATGGAATCGATAATCACAATGGATGGGGCATTGGCAGTATCAATTGTTGCGGCGATATCTGGCGTTGACGTTGCAGAAGCCAGTTGAATGGGCGCATCGGCAATGCCTAAGCGTTGTGCGCGTAAACGCACTTGATCGATGGATTCCTCGCCGGAAATATAAGCACAGCGAATGCCTTGATAGGCCATCACCGCAGCGGCTTGCAGCAAGAGCGTTGATTTACCAATCCCAGGATCGCCGCTCACCAAAATTGCCGAACCTTGCACCAGCCCGCCGCCCAATACGCGGTCAAGCTCATTCACGCCCGTCATAATGCGCTGCATTTCCTGTGCTTGGCCCATGAGGCTATGGAATTCGATATGGCTGCCAGGTTTGGATGGCGCATAGAAACTTGGCTCTGCACGCTCTTCAGTAATCGTATCCCACGCCCCACAACTATCGCACTTACCGCTCCATTTACGGCTAACAGCTCCACAGGATTGGCATACGAAATTGGTTTTTGTTTTGCTCATAATCTACTCTTTTGACTCTATGCTTATCGTGTGCTGTCATTGCGAGCGCAGCGCGGCAATCCAACTGTCAGAACCACTTGCTCCGCAGCTGGATTGCCACAGCCACTACGTGGCTTCGCAATGACGAGAGATAACCTAGTCCCTTTTCACCTCACCGCCAACACCCTCTCCCGCGCTAATGCATCATCGGTTGATTCCAGTGGGTCTTGGTGGATGGTGATCTCTGCACCAGGGAATTCCTTGCAGATGCTTTCCTCCACTTCCTCTGAAATCCGGTGTGCATCGTTGAGTGACATGGTGCCGTAGAGTTCTAAATGAAATTGTATAATAATTTTTGTACCGGAATAACGGGTACGCAAATCATGCATCCCATGGATTTCAGGATGGCTTAGCACGATCATTTTAATTTTATCACGCTGATCTTCCTCTAATTCTCGATCCATTAGATTATTAAACGCCCGAATCCCTACCTGCCATGCGCTGCGGCAAATATAGACCGCAATCAATAGCGCAATCAATGGGTCTATCCACGTGGCATTCCAGGCTTTGCTCAGCAATAATGATACAATAACTGCTGCATTCACAGCCAAATCCGTGAGATAATGCAGCGAATCAGCCTCAATCACCCTCGATGATGTGCGATGCATAATATAGCGTTGGAACACCACAAGCCCCGCTGTCAGCACCATTGATATTATCATCACAATAATACCAATCCCCTCGCTCTCAATCGTTTGTTTCATCACAATACGCTGAATAGCCTCGCTAAAAATAAA
Source organism: uncultured Rickettsiales bacterium (assembly GCA_964574415.1). Lineage (GTDB taxonomy): Bacteria > Pseudomonadota > Alphaproteobacteria > Rickettsiales > CAZNNM01 > CAZNNM01. The sequence continues at coordinate 10,762 of CAZNNM010000008.1, forward strand.
CAGCGCAGAGCCTGTAATAAAGGCCGCTTGGGCGAAAGCTGCTATATCTTCTGCCTTGCCATGCCCAAAACGATGGTCTTCATCGGCAGGTTGTAGGGCATAATGCAGGGCTACGAGATTAATAAGGGAAGCTAAAATATCGAGGGCAGAATCGACCAAGGATGACAGTATACTAAGCGACCCTGTCGCCCCCACCGCAACAATCTTGATCAACACAATAAGCGATGCTACGCCTACGGAAGCATAGGTTCCATAGCGCATTAACTGGTCATTTGTCAGTGTACTAAGCGAAAATTTCATAGTATTCTTATAGACGATTCCCAAGAATTTGCCTATGATTTTTTAAACTACCTATCTTAATTATGAGGCCAACCATGTCTACCCGCAAAAATGCCTATCCCGATATCGCTACATTCAGCTTTGAACAAGCCCTAGCAGAGCTTGAAACCATTGTAAAACGGCTGGAAGCTGGCAATGCCCCATTGGAAAATGCCATTGAAGACTATTCCCGTGGCACAGCCCTTAAAGCCCATTGCGAAAAGAAGCTCAACGAAGCCCGCCTAAAAGTAGAAAAAATCCTTGTAGATCAGAATGGTGAGCTGGATAAGGAAGCAACGGAAATCCAATAATCCCTTATTTAATAAAACTTTTATGTAATTGTTATGATAGTGTAATGAAGGCCGGTATATAAGAGTATTAATATTATACAGCAAGATAAGGAAAAATAGTGATGTCTAAGACTCAGGAACAAATTGCATTAGCCCAGATGGAAAACACCATGTTTGCCGCGCAAGCATGCCGGAAAATGCTCGATGGCGCTTCATTGACTATCGAAGAACAGCGCGCTGCATTACTACCTCTTTCATTAGCCCATGAATTTAATAGCAAAAAACCTGATCCTAAATTGCTTAGCAGCGATAATATCAGTGATGTGCTTGAGAATACAGATGGCGTACCGCATTTAAACTTAACCGATGAGCAAGTAAAAAGCTATTTTTCCCGTTTGAAGAAACAGATCAGCAAGGATACTATTGGTGCACAATGGGGGAGTTTACTGTGGGGTGTTAGCACAACTTATGACAACAACTTCAAAGAACAACCTCCTCAAGATCCTCATATTTCAGATGTATTGCGCCAGTCGCGCGTGGAATTAATGGATAGTAACTGCTATATGCTCCGCCGCAATGTTGCCCATGAGCGCAATCCTCAAGAGCGTGCACGGTTGTTTAGGACGGAACTTGAAGGCATCCGTGAGCAGATTGAGAAATATGGCCTCACAGATTATCAAATTGATCTTTCGGGCATTAACTTATCGGGTACCGATCTTTCGGGTATTAACTTGGATAATGTGAATATGAGCAATGCGAAATTGCAAAAGACCAATCTTACCGATGCATCGCTTAAAGGTACAGTTTTACAAGGCGCCTCTTTGCGGAGTGCAAACGTGCAAGGGGCTGATTTCGAGGGTAGCGTTCTTTCAAAAGATAATCTGGTAGGTGCAAAACATGTGGATCAAGCCCAGAATGTGCCGCCAGTTGTTGCAGAAGAAGCGGCTAAAAATCCTTTGAGACGGTTTGTTGAGGCGGTATTGGAGGCCATTGGCTTGCGCGAGAAGACACCAGATGTAGTCACCGCCCGCTCTCCTCTTGCTGCACGCCAGCACGTGAATACATTAGCTCCAACAGAGCCGCAAACAGAGGTATCCACACATAAAGGGCCGGACCGTCGCACAGAACATGGTAAAGGCACACGGGATGCATTTGATAGAATACCTCCTGAAGACCGCCCTGCTAAACGTGACGAACTGCAACAAGCAACAGCTACACTTGGCAAAGTTGATGGGGTAACGGCTACGACTGTTACACAACAAGAACAGGCTATAAGCAGTGATCCACACTTACCGCAAAATGCGCCTACAACCCAATCACCAACAATACACTAGCTTCTCAACGCCGTGTCTGGAAAATGACCAGATACGGTGTTTTTATTTTTAGAATAGGTTGCAACGGATTGCTATGTCATACTTGGGCTTGATCGGCGTATCCATCCTAATAATATAGCTGTATATCTTCAGATGGATTCACCGATCAAGTCGGTGAATGACAAAATATTAAAACAACTGCATACTCATATTAAAATACACCTCAAACCCCGTATCCATATCCGTACCCGTATATAACGGCATCGCAAAGGCTAAATCCCCCCGGATACGCTTCCAGCTAAACCGCAACCCTGCCCCAGTGCCTGCAATCGCATCGTATTCAGAGACGGTTTTGAGTTTGGTATATCCTACATCAGCAAAGACATAAGGCTGAATGTTTTCAGCAATGCTTGGCATTTTTTCCTGCACTACACTTGGCATCGTAAACGAAAACTCGTTACGGCTATATAATCCACTATCCCCTGCAATCCCTGCGCCGGAAAACCCACGCACGGTGGAGGAATCGCCCATGTTGATTTGCTCCGAACCATAGAGCGAATCAAACGCATATTGCCCACGCAAACTAGCATTGACGCGCCCAAGCTCAAAAGGTCGTAAATATGTTACCCCACCATCCAGCTTATCAAACTGCGCCCGCGGGGCATCATCGCCCAGGCCTGGCATATCCTTAGTCGCCCCTAGCACCGAAAGACCACGCGAATAGGTGCCGTCAAAATACCAGACCGAACGATCCGTACGCTGCGTATGCGTAGCACCCAAACGGGCCACGGTCATAGGTTGCGGCGTGAGGTAAATATCATTGAGCAAACGGCTGGAATCTTTGAGATTTAAGGCTGCCAGTAAAGCAGTTTGAGAATTTTTACCACGATGGATAACGCGGTTGGCTGTCACCGTATTATTCCAACTTGTGCCAAACATTTCCGCTGCCTCATCCAGCACAGAAAAATATTCTGAATAGCTGCTATCCAGCGAGAATGTCCAATAGCCATAAGGCACACTGCCGCTAAACGCCAACGCATTGGTATCGCGGCTGCCGATATAATTGAACGACAGGCTATCATTAAGTGCCAATAGATTATCCTTCTCAAACCCTACGCGCAAACGGTTAATCCCCGTGCTTGACTGGCCATAATTATCATAAGAAACCGTGCCACGTGCCGTATCCTGGGCTTTATCGGTAATCACCACACGTGTGCCGCCGACTTCCTTGCCTGGCCATAATTTCAATTCTGCCCGCGAGGATGCTAGACGGTTGATTTGATCAACCCCTTGCTCCAAATCCCGCAAATTTAGCAGGCCGCCTTTAAGGCTTGGAAATGCCGTGCGCAAGCGCAGTTTTTCACGCAGGCCATTGCTGTTGAGTTCGATATCTTCAATCTTACCCTCTTGCACCAAGAGCTTAAGCGAACCTTCTTTGAGGTTTTGTGAAGGGATCATGGCGCGGCTGGTGACATAGCCTTTATCGATATAGAGATTCGTAATATCCCGAATCAGCGCACCGATAGTGTTATAGCCCATGCATGTGCCTTCGTAAGGCTTGATGAGTGCAGCAACTTCTTCTGGATCTAATAGCGTCACCCCCTCAATCGTGATGGTTTTGATTGGAAAACACATCGCATCCTCAGCCTGTTGTTGCGGTTTTTGGGTGCGGTCTACCTCAATTTTATCTTGCTCGCGTAAGAGTTCTTCTTCGAGTTTACGTTGTTTTTCCTGCTCTAAGAAACGCTGGCCAGGGTCTTTAAGGGCATCAGCAGCTAGGGCATATAGAGGTGTCATCACCAGAAAAACGGCACAAAGCCAGAGGGTAAAGCGACGCATTAGAATACACCTCCCAACGCACCAATACCTCCGCCCGAAGCCGAGGATGGGCGGTCTGAAGGTGTGCGAATGGTATTAACACCATTTTCAATTTCTTGCTCTTTGGCCGTAATCGTACCGCCATCTAATTGCACAGGTGATAAAGACTTAATCGAAAGCTTGCCCATATTGGCGATAAAGCTCCCGCCCTGGTCATAACGCAGGAAGCGCACATAATCATCGTTAAACATCCCGCGATCCATACGAATAAACTCTACAATCTCTTTGCTTTCAGCGATTATAGGCTCAGGAGAGTTAACAATCAGTTGCCCTTCCGTGCTTTGCACAATGCCGCCACGGTTAATAATGCTACCTGTGGCATTAATGGTGATATCACCCTTGCCTTGCAGAATGCCGCCATGTGTATTGAGGTTAGACGAGCCACGGCTGCTGCATAACCATGCGCACGACGTTTCCGCATAGGCTGAGCCTGTGATTTCCATTTCATTGATGAAATGGCCGGTATTGACGGTAACTGCGCCATTATACGAAAGGATATTGCCGCCGACGCTATAGGTATTGGCCGCCGTGATTTCAATATCGCCATCCGCACTCACATCTGCACTGACATCCGGAATCTCCGCCTCACCATAAGCCACTCGCTGGCCTTTGATTTTCTTGCTGCGGAAGAAGGATGAGCCGCCTTTACGGCTATAGATCTCGACTTCACCTTCATTCTCAACAGTGGATTTTTCAATGATATTATAGAAATCACTGGTCGCAGAATGCACTTTAAGCCTGCCATTAGAGTTTAATTGGCCGGCAATATTGCGAATCGTGCCTTGTGCTATCAGGCTGATTCCATCATCTACACCATAAATAGTCGCAACCGCATCTTGAGAAAAGGAGCGGTTCTCAATCTGGCTGGCGGAAATCAGGCTGACGCCTAAAGTGGAATCTGCATTACCCTCAATTGCTTTCGTGCCTTGCAAAATTCCACCATAATTATAGATGCTACCCATCGTTGTTTTCACTACTAATCCGCCATCAATGGCAGCAATGGACGGTTGATGCCACTGGCCTTTGCTATCCTGTACGGCTTGCAGCGTTACTTTCCCTGCGGTGACAATGGCATTATTATCGGCCAATACTTCCGCGCCTGTCACCACTAACTCATCACTGGCATTGATACGTGTAGAGCCATTAATTGACCATAGATGCGCCTGTTGCCACTCACCTTTGTCATTCTCGCCAGATTCGAGCGCGATGTGTTTGGATTGCACGGTAGTGCGATTACCGCTAACTGTGGCGGTTTTAGCAAGAGTAACCTTGGTATCAGAAGACACGATATTCTCAGCCGCTGCCTCCACTTTCCCCGCGATTTTAACTTCACCTTTAGTGTTAATCACACTTGAACCAACCGTGCTCACCTCACCATTAATTTCGACCTGGCCATTGGATGCAATAACGAAATTTCCTTGTGTGGCAGCCGCTTTTCCATCCATTTTGACACCGGCCCCTTCTTCGGTCACGGCCAGTTCGATTTTGCTGCTGCTGATACTGCCAAGCCCGGTAATATTCACGCAAATTGCATTCGGACACTCTTCCTCTTTTTTGCTATTTTCAGAGACGGTACTCCAGTTATTATCAATATCCACCACCGAAATCGAAGAATCAAACTCCGTAGTGCTACTGCCGCCCGTCAGCCGCACGCGGGCATTGGGGAGGTCTTGTTCATTTTTAATCGGCGCATTGATAGATATCTGCTTCGCTATTAATTCCAAGTTTGAGAAAACGCCTGCAAGTCCTTCACCTTCAATACTAATCATGCCGCGATTAGTGGTTAGCACGACGTTGCGCTGGCGGGTAATCGGCGTGAGGGGGCGGTCAACGAAGGAGACTTTACCTGTTGATAGCGCCACACCGCCCGTATTAATGAAACGCCCGCCATTCACCGTAATCCCATTTGGGTTTGCAAGGATTACATGGGCTTGCGGGCCTAGCACATCAAGAGCGCCCATGAGCAGCGAGGGGTTGCTGCTGGTGACCTCATTGATAATCGTCCGCGCATCAGCATGGGTGTTATCTAAGGTAACACCTGGCTTTAACACGTTGAAATCAGTGTAGGTATTGTAGCTGGTATCATTATTCACACCTGGCAGTGTTTTTACCGGTGCGATGTTGACCGTCACATGGCCATCCGCCGCCGTGCTTACGGATGTATGGGTTTTCCCATCGGCGGCCACTTGTGCAAAAGAAGAAGATGTTGGATAGAACAGTAACGCAACAAAATAAAATACTAGCTTACGCATTATCGACACTCAGTAATTTCGTCATAACAAACATTGCAACTCTAGCAGGGAAAAAAGTTGTATTTCTACTTGTTTTTTTTACACTAATGGTTGTGTTTATTAATTTTAATAAATATCTTTACCGGAGTATCTATAGCAGCATTTATTAATTAATCAACAAAAATGTATCATTTTGTGAGAAAATGCAGCCAATATCTACTTAAGATTGCCTATAAGGAGGGGGATATAAACTACTGATTACGTTCTTCTTTTACAACCGTATATTCACCGTCGATAACGGTGCTTTCCTCTTGCGGACGAGGATTTCGGGTTTTATGCTTACGGTTCAATATCTTACGAAGAATATCATCAAAAGATTGCTGGGTTACTTTGAGGTAAATCCATAACGCAAATGACGAAAAAGCCACTACAAGCAATATGATAAAGCTAATGTAAAGCAATACGCCAATCAGGCATAACGCTAAAATTAAAGCAACAATGCGTTTGAGGTAAAATAGGAACATGGGCGGTATCATAAGGGGTTGTGGGGCGGTTGTCAATGCGATGCTACATCCAAAAACGTAAACCGGTTACGCATAAAACGCGCATATTTGCAGGCATTCGTGTAGATTTCCTGGCTCCAGCCTAATTGTTCTGGCTGAGTTGGTGCATCAATGGAAAGTAGTAATGTTTCCAACTGTTTTGCAGGAATGTGAATGGGAAGAATAGCAGAGCGAATCGCATTCCAATCCAGTGCGTTAATGCGAGAAGCTTCCATTTCATCACATGCTTTCTGACGGAACTCAGCAAGGCATTCCTCCCCGATTTCAGGACTGAAATAACGCAAAACTCTCTCTTCGTAATCATCATCCGGCCTCACATGCAGGCCTTCTTCTAATATACGTTCTTGCAGACGCGCCATAGTGAGCGTTGTCACTGCAATATGTTCGCCATGATAGGTTGCAGTCGGATGAAGCATATCAAGCGTATGCGCAATCATATGCTCACCCTGGCTAGCAGGGTAGCTGCCACCGGCCAGATACATGCCAATGCCTGAGAGAATGAGCGTTTGTGTGAGATGATAAACCGCCTCTTTGCTTCCCCGCGTTACCCCTTCAATGGTTGATAGAAACACAGGTTCATTCTTCAGCAAAAGATCAAATGGTTCAGCAAGATAGGGCGTATTCTTTATATAATGTGATAAGAGCCAATCTGCTTGCGCAGTAGAGCGGCAAAGCGAATCGCCGACGCCGCTTCTAATCAAGCGTTTCGGCGCATTGCAGAGTATATCAATATCCAAAAAAATTGCCAAGGGCAGATGGGCTTTCAGCGTTTTTTTGTGGCCGTGTTGGATGATGGCTGCATTGGCAGAGGTATAGCCATTCATTGAAGGCGCAGTGCCGAAAATAATATAGGGTTTGCCGAGCTGATAGGAAGCATATTTGCATAGATCATTGATCGTGCCAGAGCCAACGCCTATGATGATATCCACCTGTGCGCACGCTGTCATAATCGCTTGCGCGGTTGCTTCATCGGGCGCAACATCAGCAGGCAGATGCACAGCAACCGCGCCAGGCAAGGCCGCTTCAACCTGTTTGCCTAATACTTCATAAGTATGCACATCACTTACTATGGCATAATTTTTTACATCAGCGACAGATGATATAAGGCTTGAGATATTAGCTTTTATACCCTGTTCTATAAGGATAGTTTTAACCGGATAATGCGCAATCACGTGAGCGCCTTAATTTGCTGTTCGGTGAGATTGCCTGGCACTACGGTCATAGGGATCAATAATTTACTGCCCAATTGCGAGGCGAGCCATGGCAAAATACTGCCGCGGCCGCTGGAATCTGGCGCAATGCCAATCACCAGCATATTAATACTGCTATCCTGCTCAATCGCACGGGCAATTTCTTCGCCCACGCGGCCTTCGCGCAAGATAAGGCTTGGCGTTACACCTGCCCATTCATGCGCTTCTTCAGCAAAGGATTGTAACACTTTCTGGCCCTCTTCCACCATTTCTTGCCGCATCACATCACCCACTGCAAATGCACTTTGATAGTTACTAGCATCCACCACATGCAACACATCCACCTTTGCATTAGCACGACGCGCTTTGCTGCACGCAAAACGGAGCGCCACATGGGAATGCGCATTGTCATTCACACATACTAGAATTTTGGAAGGTATATCGGTTAATTGCGCTGTTGATTCTTTCATATGACTAAACCTATCTATTAAACCATGCGCCTGCCAGCCAACCGCTACTAAGAGCCATGAGGACAGCCATGATACCATAAAAAAACGGATGTTTATAGGCCATATCAAAAATCCGCGCATCCAAGCCGGTTTTCTTGACAAGTATAGGCGTTGTCTGCACGCCTACTAGCTGGCCATCGCTAAAGAGATATACTTCCGCCACATAACGCCCACGGATGATGTTTTCGGGAATGGTGATTAACGTACGGAACAACGTTTCTCCGATAAAATCTACGCCGGTAAGATTCTCTGTATAGAGCCGGTTGCGCAGCTTATAATCGAGCAGTGCTGTGGCGAATTGAGGATTACTATCAGGTTCTTCTGCACGGGATTGCAATGTATCATGCAATTGCGCCATGCCTACATCAAGCGAGGATAAGAGATTATTATTGCGGACAAAATCCAGCGGGCGACTGGAAGATACGCTATAAAACGACGCAATATCATCAAACCGCACCTGCTCACGGTTGACCCATACCCCCGCCACACGCTCCTTACGGCGCACCATATACGAATGATACGGCCCCCGCACAATCACCACAACATCACCAGGATCATTACGCGCACCAAAAAGGAGCAATTCTGTGCCATTAAAGCCAGTATCGATTTCTACTAAACGGCTGGAGAGATCAGCCACGAGTGGTTTGGCTTGGGCTGTAGAGAAACAGAAGAAACAAAGCAATATAAGAAAAAGAAAACGCATCTCTAATCCTGTATCATCAAAATTTCATACGGATTAGACGGCGTCACAAACAAATCAAATGCCAGTTTCAGCACAACGCAAAGTACAAGCAATGATAACAAGCCACGCAAATGCTCGCTTGGCAATTTCATACCTAAACGCGTGCCAAATTGCACGCCGATGACGGAGCTTGTTAGTAATAACAGCGCTAAAATAACATCCACGGTATGGGTATTCATGGCATGTAATAGAGTCACGTTACAGGTTACGAAAATAATCTGGAAAAGCGAGGTGCCGACAACCACTGATGTTGGCATACCCAGAATATAAATCATCGCCGGAACCATCACAAACCCGCCACCAACACCCATCACAGAAACCAATATTCCTGCAAATACGCCAATAAAAAGTGGTAATAATATGCTTAACTCTATATTGGAACGCGGGAAATGGGTTTTCCAAGGGAGTGGCAAGCTGCGCAGCCAGTTTTCCTTTTTCTTAGCAGCGACATAGCGTTTCGCGCCAAAAATCTTGCGGCTACTTTCGATTCCCATCATCGTACCAATAGTACCAAGCAAGAAGACATAAGAGAGTGAGATCACCAGATCAATCTGCCCCCAGGCCTGCAATAGGCTAAACACCCACACACCAAGCGATGACCCGATAAAACCACCCACAAGCAAAGTTAGGCCCATTTTTATATCCACATTCTTACGGCGGAAATGCGCAATAAAACCGGAGACAGATGTTGCAATAATCTGATTGGCAGAACTAGCCACAGCCACCGCAGGTGGCACGCCTATGAACATCAAGAGTGGCGTCGTCAAAAACCCGCCACCAATACCAAACATGCCCGAAAGCAAGCCTGACAACGCGCCCAGGAGCAATATCACAAAAATATTCACAGGAAGTTCAGCGATGGGTAAATAAATTTGCATAAACTACCGTTTTTTATGCCCTTCGCTATTATAATATATTTTTAACATTCTTGTGCCATTTTAATACAAATACTATTTTCTTACACTATTTTATTTGCTATATCTAATGTTAGCATATTATTATAGTGGAAGTATTTTGATCTATTTCCACCTTTAGTTGTTAAAAAAATTTTCTTGGAGAGCCATCGTGGAACAGCAATATAGCCCCGCACAAAATATACTCGATACCATCAAAGAAACCAAGTTTAATCGCTCTATCACCTTCAATTATCGCGGCATCGAAAAAAGCTTGGCCGATGGCGCTTCACTTTATACCGCGCAAGAGCTGGATGCACTGAAGCAATCTGAAGTGTCTGAGCTGCGCTTGCCTCCACGTATCACCGAATATTACCATAATCTTGCCAAAAACAGCCGTGCGATTACCAATTTGATCAAAGCCCGCCCAGAAGAAACCAATGATCTTTCCGGCGAGCGCGATCCTTCTAACCAGTTGCGCTATAGCCCTGTGCCTGGTTTGCTGCATAAATATGAGCTGGTGTTATTATATGTAGTGCGTGCATGTAGCTCATGGTGCCGTTATTGCTACCGCTCAGATTTCCTCACCAATAAAACCGAAAAAGAAATCGCAAGCATTGAACAAATCTGTGGCTATATCGCCGATTATAATGCCAAAGCTGCTGCGCAGCCTGCTAATACACCGATTGACGAGCAAATCGTGCCGATTAAAGAAGCGCTGCTTTCAGGCGGTGATCCGATGGTGCTTAATAATAAAAACCTGTTTGAATATATGTATGGCTTAGCAAAAGCAGGTGTACGTACGATTCGTATCGGGACTAAAGAACTGGCTTTCTTCCCAGAGCGTTTTGATGCGAATTTCTTTGCGATGCTGGATGTGTTTCACGAGCATTTCCCTGATGTCAATCTGGCGTTTATGGTGCATTTCACGCATCCTGATGAGTTGCTTGAAAAAGATATTGCAACCGGCGCATATGTTATCAAAGAAAACGGCATGTATAAGCGCATTCCGGTCACGGATAATGCAATTAAAAACTTGCGCAGCCGCGCCTATGTGACCATGGAAAACCAAACCCCTATTATTGATAGCGTCAATGACGATGCCGACGCGCTGCGCCTGCTGCAAATCGAACTCAAACGCGCGGGTATCAACAACCATTATTACTTCCAATGCCGTGAAATCGAAGGCCATAAGATTTTCGCTGTACCCGTCGAAAAAGCCTGGAAAATCCATCAGGATTCTCAGAAGGGCCTGTCTGGTATCGAAAAGTCTCGCTTTGCAATGTCTACTGAGGCAGGCAAGCTGGAAGTGGTGAGTGTGATCGACAAACTTGATCTGGCTAATGCCCCCGTGATGCTGCCTGAAGTGGTGCGCAGCACACTCGAATCGATTTTAGGCGAAGGCCTGGTAGTGATGAAAATCCACCGCAGCCCATATAAAGGCAAGCACGGCGATTTAGTCATCGCCCGCCGTAATCCAGAAGCATTGTGGATCAGCGGTTACGAAGACCGTATTATCTACGATGCACGCTTAGGTAATGGCAACCAATACAACCCGCTGATGCAATTACTAGGCGGATTATTCGGCCAAGCCGATGTGCTAGCAGCATTGCAGACGCTGACCGCGGATTCGGAGAAGGCGGCTTAGATATACCATATCCGCCAGTTACAACTGGCGGATATTCTTCCTCTTTGTCATTCTTGGACTTGATCCAAGAATCCATCTCAAACCTATGCAACAATACTACGTTTACATCCTCGCAAGCGCCCCTTATGGCACGCTTTATATTGGCGTTACATCCGATATTCTAAAACGCATTTATGAGCACAAAAATGATATCAAAAGTGGATTTGCATCGAAATATAATGTCCACCAATTAGTATATTATGAAATCACCCCAAACATTTCAGCAACCCTACAACGTGAAAAAACACTCAAATGCTACAAACGTGATTGGAAAATCGATCTTATTACAAAGCATAATCCTGAATGGCAGGATTTATATTTAGAGTTAGTTAGCTAATGCCTATAGTTTTAGATGGATCCTTGGATCAAGTCCAAGGATGACGACGGAGCCTCTGAACCCCGAATCCTGAATCCTGAATCCCGCCCTCTTCCTCCCTAACCCACTGTTTTCAAAAAAATCCCCCTTCTATCCTTGACTTTCTCACCGCAGACGTTAGAATCACCTTTTTCGTGTTACTTGGTTGATACTTATGATTTCTGCAACATTACCTGTCTATAGCCGTGCAAAACTTGCTTTCGAGCGGGGTGAAGGCGCTCGTTTATATCTTGCTGATGGTACTGAATACCTCGATTTTATGGCGGGCATCGCCGTGAACTGCCTGGGCCATGCGCATCCTTATTTGGTGAATGCACTGACAGAACAGGCAAAAAAACTTTGGCATGTGTCTAACGTATTTGAAATTCCTGGCTATGAGAAACTGGCGCAACGTCTGGTAGATCATTCCTTTGCAGATACGGTCTTCTTCTCCAATTCTGGCACGGAAGCTATTGAAGGCGCTATCAAAATGGTGCGTAAATACCACCGCGCCAAAGGCAAACTAGAGAAATTCCACTTCATCACCTTCAAAGGCGCATTCCATGGCCGGACGATTGCAGCAGCCTCTGCCGCTGGTGGCAAAAATATTGAAGGTTTTGAGCCAGCCTTAGAAGGCTTTACCCATGTGCCTTTTAATGATATCGAAGCAGTAAAAAAAGCTATCACTCCGCAAACCGGCGCAATTTTGATTGAACCTATTCAAGGCGAAGGTGGCGTTTCAGTTGCGAGTGCTGCTTTCCTTAAAGAGTTGCGTAACATTGCTGATGCTCATGATATTTTATTGGTGTTCGATGAAGTGCAATGCGGCATGGGCCGTACAGGCACTTTATTTGCCCATGAACTCTTTGGTGTAACGCCTGATATTGCAGCTTCGGCTAAAGGTATCGGCGGTGGCTTCCCGCTTGGCGCTATTTTAGCCACAGAACGCGCCGCTTCTGGCATGGAAGCGGGTACGCATGGTTCCACCTATGGCGGAAACCCACTGGCAATGGCTGTTGGCAATGCCGTGATGGATATTATGCTTAAAGACGGTTTCTTTGCTAGCGTCACTAAAATCAGTGATTATTTCGGCAAAAAACTACAGGAATTACAACAAGCCTTCCCACAACTGATCAAAGAAGTGCGTGGTGCAGGCTTGATTCGTGGTTTGCAACTGGTTGATGCGCATGATAGCGCTGCTGTGGTTGTCAAACTCCGCGAGCAGAAATTACTTGCAGTAAGAGCATCGGATAACGTTGTCCGCCTCTTGCCTCCACTCATCATTACAGAACACGATGTTGACGATGCGATCCGTCGTATGACTACAACATTTAAAGCATTATAGAGAGATATTTTAGGAGTACGTATGGTAGAGCGGAACTCTCCAGCGGTTAGGCATTTTTTAGATTTACATGAACTCTCAGGCGAGGACCTTCGCCTCATCATTAATGCTGCCATTGATCATAAAGAAGAAACCCAGAAAAATGGTGAGTTGCAACTCTTGCCTGGCAAGCAGCTTGCGATGATTTTTGAAAAGCAATCCACCCGTACCCGCGTTTCCTTTGAGGTTGGCATCAACCAACTCGGCGGTCGTGCTATCATCCTCGATGCCCAAAACAGCCAACTCGGCCGTGGCGAAACCGTAGCGGATACCGCGCGCGTGATGTCTCGCTATGTGGATATGGTGATGATCCGTTGCTATGAGCATAGTATGCTGACCGAATTTGCGAAATATTCCAGCGTGCCAGTGATCAACGGCCTCAGCAATTTCAGCCATCCATGCCAAGTCATCTCGGATATTATGACCTTTGAAGAACACCGCCCTGCTATCACCGGCAAAAAGGTTGCCTGGGTGGGCGATGGCAATAATATGGCGCATTCATGGATTCATGCGGCGGTACAACTGGGCTTCACTCTGCATATTGCTGGCCCGAAAGAATTTGCTCCGCACAATGATGTCCTCGCTTGGGCGCGTGAAAAAGGTGCTGATATCATCTGGACAACCAACCCGCTCGATGCTGTGGAAGGCGCTGATTTGGTTTCGACTGATACATGGACTTCCATGGGTAGCAAAGACCAAGAATTACGCAGAAAACTTCTAGCGCCCTACCAAGTCAATGACACCCTTATGGCCACCGCTAGCAAAAACGCCCTATTCATGCACTGCCTGCCAGCGCATCGTGGCGAAGAAGTAACGGATTCCGTGCTAGATGGCAAACAATCCGTCGTCTGGGATGAAGCAGAAAACCGCCTTCATGCGCAGAAGGCGATTATGCTGTGGTGTTTGGGGAATATTTAGTTTCTGACAAGTGCTGCTATGTGTTCTTTACATGTTGCCCTATCGTCATCTACTCATATTTATAAAAATATTAGCACCGTCATCGCAAGCTTAAGCGAAGCGATCCATGGGGGATTTACAGAACTGAGAAACCATAGAGATGGATTGCCACGTCGTCCGCTTACGCTAAAGCTACAGCGGTTCCGGCTAAAAACAGTTTTACTGTTTTCTTTACGCCTCCACCCTCGCAATGACGAGGGTTACTTTGTCATCCTTGGGCTTGATCGGTGAATAACACAGGGAACTCCATACACTGAGAGATATTTAATTCTTAACTAAAAGAGAGCATTATGTCAAAAACCACGCACCCTACTATTTTCATAGGAGAATTACATAATCATCCTGATGGTGTCGATACGGTTATTAACTTAATACCAACAGCAGTACGGTTAGGTTGGACATTCTTTCTTGAACGGCCAGAGAATGAAAATACAGAAAAAACAGAAATTGCTCACTTGAAGGGGGCTTCTGCTAATAAAGAAGCGGTAGCAACGTATCAAGCGGATTATCCGCAATTATACCCCCATCTATCAAAGATTTACCAACAGTCTGACGTACTGGATTTGTCTACTTTAAAAGATCACAAAGCCAAACCAAACAACCCCATAAATATAAATGAAGCTTTGTTATTATTTGAGGCTGCAGCTAAATACACTAGGTCTAGTGAGATAGTAATGCAATTATATGGTATTGTAGAGCAAGAGAGCATGCTCAATGACTCCTATGCAAGAGCAGGAAAAATATTGGAATTGCTTGGCTGCATAAAGAAATATGGAATACCTTATGCTAATATTGATGCTGTTCTAACGTCTGAAGAAAAGGATACCGCACAAAGAAACCCCTCCTGTATGGACCAAAAAAGAAACCTCTTTATGGCCCAAAAAATAGCCACAGCCAATACCCCCTGTATTGTATTAATGGGCGCAGCTCATATAGAAGGCATTCGCAGAAATCTAATAGAGCATCACTCCTATGCCCCAGATTCAATACTACCGTTTATCGTAGCAGGAAGTGGGCCATCGCGCATATTACATATAGATCAAGATTATTCAAGCATAGGTGTCAAAGCCACTTTTGATTGCTCGCCAGGTAAACGAACCTCTCAAGAAGCGGCGCTGTCTATCTTGAATCATATAAGTCATTATAGGGTTCGTGATATATCCCTATTCGAAGGGAGAGGAGACTACACGCAAGAAAACCCTCCTATCGCGCATCAATTGAGTACGCTAACGGGCGCTCCATTTAAGGTCTACAAAGTTAATGATCAACGCCAGGATGCGGCACTTACACTTGGAGGGATGGCCCCTCAAGATATACTAAAGATTCAGGAGTGTTTAGCTTCCAGCTTAATCCCTTATGTATTTGTTCTAGAAAGACAATATTTAGTTGTAAGGGGATATAATCATGAATATGTGCGCAATAAAATGAAGGATGCGCATCAAAGATTAGGTAAAGCAGAGTCAACCCCCGATATTATAGCTCCACTAACAAACGATGAGTTACCTCACGCTGCTGCTATACCCGAGATTACAACTCCGTCCTCTGATGTAAACCCTCAGACAGAAATAAGAAAACGGAAACAATTTGCAGAATCAACAAATGATGAATCACTTCACACTACTGCCGTAAGAAATCGGTGCTGCCCATCCGTTTGCCATATTTTATAAAAATAGGAAAACCATTTAATTACAACAGTATTACATAAACCCTTTCTTCATCTTCTCCAGATATGCTATAGTATGAAGTAATACTATACTATATTTAGGGGACTATGGATAAAACGCCTGCACCTCAAGACAAGATTACGGCGAAACAACGACGCGATGGCTTGACGACAGTAATACAAGAAGGCATCGCAAGCTACACGATGGAAGCCTTAAGCACGGGGGTTTTCCTGGTGGGTATAACGCTCTATCTGGGCGCCTCTAACTTGACCATTGGTATTCTGGCGGCCCTGCCCTTCCTTTCCAATTTGTTCCAAATTCCTGCGATTCACCTGGTCGAAAAATACCGCAACCGGCGCAAAATTGTGGCAAGCTGCTGCTATTTTGGCCGTAGCTTTTTGCTACTCATTGCGCTTGCCCCCTTATTGCCGAATAAAGATATAGCACTCACATTAGTGATCGTCGGTGTGGCTGTGCGTTATTGCGTAGGGGCAATGGCAACATGCGGATGGAATTCGTGGATGTGCGATTTAGTGCCGGTAAAAATCCGTGGCCGGTTCTTTAGCCGACGGCTGTTTTATACCACCGGTATGGGAACCATACTCAGCCTGACGGCCGGTTTCTTCCTGGATGGCTGGGAGAAATATAAGCCGGAATTTGCGATTGGCGGATATTCGATTCTCTATCTAATGGCATTTGTGGCGGCGATGATTAGTTCTACGCTCATCTTACGCATTCCACATCCAAAAATGCCAACGCCTGATATCGAGAACTACAGCCCAGGCCTACGTCTTAGCTATTTAAAAGCCCCGTTTAAGAATGAGAACTTCCGCCGTTTGATTATGTTCCTCATGTCATGGAACTTTGCGATTAACTTGGCAGCTCCGTTCTTCACTGTATATATGCTCAAAACACTTGATTACGATATGAGCTTTGTGATTGCGATTACGATTTTGAGTAAAGTCGTCAACGTGATTTCGCTGAAATTATGGGGCAAATATTCGGATCGCTACAGCAATAAAACGATCTTACGCATTTGCGGCACGCTCTTTATCATTTGCGTATTCGGCTGGACATTCACCACCTTCCCTGACAAACACTTCCTCACGACGCCATTGCTGATCGTACTGCATATCCTCATGGGAATGGGGTCTGCTGGTGTGAACTTAGGCTCAAGCAATATTGCGCTTAAACTGGCGCCGAAACGTAAGGCAACAGCATTCCTGGCTGTAAATGGTATGCTCAGTTCACTGGCGGCAGGTATTGCCCCTCTCATTGGTGGGGCATTTGCGGATTTCTTTGAGGATAAAGGACTATCGCTCGACTTCCACTATAAAAATCATGCTGGCGATATGCTGTTGACAACATTAAGTCTGGAACATTGGGATTTCTTCTTTATTATTGCATTTATGATGGGTATTTACGCTATGCACCGTCTTTCTATGGTGGAAGAAAAAGGTACGGTACGCGAGAAGGTCGTGATTCGTGAGATGATGTTAGACACAGGCCGCGTACTCAAAACCCTCTCTACTGTAGGCGGTTTGCGGGATATTACGATGTCACCTATGGCGATGATGGTGAATTTAATTAAGAAAAAAGGCCCTCGTGATGACGACTAGCTTTAAAATTGGCGGTATACCTATTGCCCCAGGAGAGCGTAAGAAACTCAACTTGAGCATCGCACGGCTCTATGATTTTACGGAAATGAAAATTCCCGTGGAAGTCATTCGCGGTAAAAATCCTGGCCCTGTATTATTTGTGTGCGCAGCATTGCATGGTGATGAGATTAATGGCGTGGATATTATTCGCCAACTCCTCCACCATCCGCATATCCGCAAAATTCAAGGCACATTGATTGCTGTGCCGATTGTGAATGTATTCGGATTTAACGAGAAATCCCGCTATTTACCAGACCGCCGCGATTTAAACCGCTGCTTCCCAGGTTCCGATGATGGCTCGCTTGGTTCGCAATTGGCGCATATTTTTATGACCGAAATTGTTGCTAAATGTACCCATGGAATTGATCTGCATACTGGCGCATTCCACCGCACCAATCTCCCACAAATTCGCGCTAATCTGGATGATCCTGAAACACGGCGCTTAGCAGAGGCATTCGGTGTGCCCGTTATCATCAACGCCAGCACGCGCGATGGCTCGTTGCGGGAATGTGTGGCTGAAAAAATGCCGATGATTCTTTATGAAGGCGGTGCGGCGCTTCGGTTTGATGAGAATGTTATCAAAAATGGTATTAAAGGGATTCTCTCTTTCATGCGGGCAATTGATATGCTGCCACCGCTCAAAAAACCAGGAAAACCTGCGCCTGAACCGTTTGTTGCCCTCTCCAGCCATTGGATCCGTGCGCCGCATAGTGGCATATTGCTGACCAAACGGGAGCTTGGCGAATATGTCAATAAAGGGGAGATTCTGGGCTATATCACCAACCCATTTGGCGATCACCGTACCGCTGTGGAAGTTCAGCGTTCCGGTATTATTATCGGCATGACCTGCCTGCCCCTGGCCAACCGTGGCGATGCCCTCTTCCACATTGCCACCAGCAAGAAGGTGGAAACGTCGTTTGACAGCATAGCCTCTCAGGAATCGGTGGATCCTGTGAATATGACGGTTGAAAAACAATAAATTAATTTTTTTACTTGCGATATAGAGAGATTTACTCTATGAGGTGTTTAATTAATTTTCACACCATAGGAGCGTACCGCCATGCCTAAAACTATTGATGATCGCATTCTAACTGCTGTTGCCGTTGCGACAAGACGCATAGAAAGCTTCAAAAGCACTCGCCCAGAAGGTTATACAGATCAACAACTTATTGTACACTTCCTCAGCCGCGCGATTCAGCAGCAAATTTCTGCGCATTTTGAGATTGAGCGCAATGAAATCAGCCGTAATCGCCTAACGCAATATGTGGATGCACCAGAACAAGAACCGGCAGAAAAACGTCCTTACCGGCATCTAAATGATGATGTAAGAGCATCGGTCACTAAATATGTAACAAAAGCTATCAATCATAGAAAAATCACTACATTAGAGGATTTTGAGGCTTCTTGCGATAAAGCGGATAAGAAAAATCTGCCACTGCGTTTGGTGGAAGTATTTGAGAAAATGATCAGCAAAGCCCGTACTGTAGAGCCAGCATCGCTTAAAGAGGAACCCCTTGCAGTGGAGCCTATCAGCACCGCAACCACTGCCCCTAAAGCGCGTACCCCACGCCGTAAACGTTATGAAAAGCAAAAGGATGAGCAGCAGCATAGCTCTCAAGATCAAGAGCCTAAGCTCCTTAAGCACCGTAGCAATAAAGCAAATCACCATGTTTCGGCTGAACCAAGCTCAGATAATGTGCCGCACAATGGCGGAATCCACTCTCAGAAAATCAAGAAAGAAACGGATTCTAGCGGTAAATCTGGCTCTGGGAAGAAAGAATCGAAGGGTTCAATAACCCCAGAACGTTTTTCTGCTACTGGCTCAAACGGCCATGCCAATGTAACCGTGCGAAAAAAACACACCACTGTTGTAGCCTTATAGGCTATTGAATAGACTACAGTATCTAGGGTTCTATCCCTCTAACGATAAAACCCTAGATACTATTTTTATCCTTTCCCTATTTTGTTATTGCGAGTAAATATCATTTGCATTAATATTGCATTTTTCTGGTTGATTATTTAATAAATTAATGCTATAAGCAATATCACATTAGTTAAAATATTATTAATATACACCTTAATAGCACTAAAAGTTACCAGCAGACAAAGTGTTTATAACTAAGAGTTACAGCGGCAAAAGAAATTATCGCTATAGCAATAATAACAAAGGACAAAAGAATAAAACTGTAATAATAGTATAACATTTTTATGGTAACACCCTATCTGTCATATTACCTATATTAGATAGGTTTATATTTTTAGATAGATTTTTAAGGAGAAGAGAATGTCAGAGCAGAAATACGTTAATGAGATGCCTATTAATACTATTATAAGAGTTATCCAAGCATCCGAGGATCTTAAAAGCCTTCTGCGTGCAGAAAATTCTCCCCCAGAATATAAAGTTTTGGTAACAAAGATTGAACAAATTGATGTCTCAAACGCAATCGGCCTCGTAACAAAGCAGACTCTTGCCAAAGAATTAGCAACTGCTCTGAGCTATGCTTTTCAACAAAACAACCCTACCGTTATATTGGCCATTGTTAGCCAGCTTGAATCTACATTCAAAAATTTAGATGGTTTAAAACATGAGCATACTAGCCGTAAAACCATCACTGCGAGCAACTATTTAACAACATTTACTAGCTCTATTGGCCTATATATTCAACAAGCTCTTGATGTATTAGACACCTTTGACGTAGCTGTTACTTCTCCTGCTCCAACCATAAAACGTACTCTGAGCAGAGTACCAACCGTCAATGAATCTCCTGTTGCTCCACAACCATTGCAACAAGCTCCAGTAAGCAATGCAAAAGTAAGTGTTGCACAACCAAAAGGCCCAGCACCGAAGCCTTCTAACCTCCCTCCTGCTCTGCCACCTAAAGCACCAGCAAAGCAGCCTTCTTTTGCACCTGTCCTAGACAGCGGCAATGCTTCAAGCTCTCGGCCTACGATCCAGGTTGATGGGGGAACTCTTGCTAACGATATCGGAACGTTTTTAGTTAGTGCTGGTAACATTCCAACATTAGGGGAATATAGACAAGTTATTGTTAATGCCCTCGTAGGCGTTCTTCCCCAAGATATACAGCAACAACATGAGAACTCATTCGAGGAACTTTTTGCAGATGTAGTGAGCTCCTTGATTCAGGGTGCAGATATGCTTCCAGTGCCAATGGCCCTCAATCTTAATGAGGTATTATCTGCTCAAAAAATCCAAGCGGCATTTAATAGCGCATTACAAAAAGATCTAATCTTAAAAGGGCAATATAGCGGCATTCAGATTAACGGTGTGGTTCAATTCCCAGTGCAAAGCCCTACCGCGTCTACAGCTGCTAGTGCCTCTTCTACACTCCCACCAGCAGAAGAATATACGCACATCAATTTGGACGATTCTGATTTTGGAGATGATACCCCAGACGCATCAGATGACGAGTATAGTGTTGACTCGGATAGCGATCTTGGTTCTGATGTTGATGAAGGGACACAGCAAGAAGAAAAATCTTTTGAAGCTGCTGTACTGCCGGCACAAAAATCTTCTAGCCCCTTGGCTTCTCCCACAAGACCCACACTGCAAGACCGCAGAGACCAACCTACGCAAGTACGCCTCAATATGGAAGTAGACAAAGCAGCGAAAGGCAAAATACGAGTTGGCAGCGATGGCAGGCAGCACTTCAACGCAGTGAATAGCCCATCCAAAGCTCCCTCAGCTCCAGTTACGCGCGAAAACCCTGTTCTTGCAAAAGCAAAAGAAATTGCAGCTAATACCCAGGGCGCTAAACTCTTGACTATCAGAGAGTTGGTAGATGCTGCATATGCAGATCTGGGATTTGATCGTTCAGGCCTCACTCCAGAAAACTCACCACGCACGAATGCACATGATAGCGGCGATGAACTTTATTTTGGCACTCCTGGTGACGTAGCTTCATTAGAGGCATTTATTGCTAAAGAAGGTAACGTTGCTAAAATTAAAGCATTCTGGGAAAAACTCGCAAATCCAGATCAACAAGCCCCTGTTGTAGGTACTGGCGCAAAATGGAAGAGAAAAGTATTTGCTCCAGAGGATACATCAATCCCTAAACGGATAAAGGATGCCATCGTTAAACAATTAAATATTGGCAACAGCCAGACGAATGTGGGTAAATTTGCTCGCGCAACTGCAGTAGATGTAAAAGACGCCCTTTCACAAAGCAAAGTAGTTCCAAGCGATGTAGCAGCCAGCGCTAATACAGCTGTAGATGCCTACTTCTTAAAACCAACAGTGCAAAGCGCTATTGCTAAACTCTTTAAATTAGATCCAGAACTAAGAGCAACTGCTGATGCAGACAACCGTTTTGCAGAGAGAATGGCTGATATTATTAGTGGCAGAGTGCAAGAGCTGATCGTTTTCTTTGAAGCTAACAGTAAAGCACCAGAGGACGAGAGCAAAGCCCCTAGCAAGCCAAAGGAGCGATTAAAAGCTCCAAGCCAAGAAAAATTGCAGGTTTCTGTAGCACCAAAAGCTGAAGAGTCCCCTCAACAACCAGCAGAAGCCGTTATTGTAAACTTGCAACCATTAACCAATGCGCTTTTTGCTCAGCTTACCCATACGCCATCACCAACACCAAGCAGTGTTCGTAGAGTCATTCGTTCACTCGCTCGTGATGCGTTTGGAGAGGCTCTTCCTGATGCTGATACCGATCAAGAGGTCAATAATGCAGTAAACACGTCTATCCCAAATGGCACAGAGCAACTTGATCCAACTGAGTTATTGAAACAGCTTCAGAAAAACCTGGAAGATGCCGCTAACTTGCTTGCTGATAAACTAGGACGCGACAATCTAGAATTCACATTCATTGCGCTTCCTACAATCACAAGGCCTACAACATCAACTACGACACGTACAAATCTGCAACAACCTGTTCAAGAGTCGATTGCTAAGGTGATGCCACAACTTAATGCTGAGCATATTGCAACGGAAATCCTGAAACACACTTTCCCTAGCAAAGATGGTGAAAAATACAATCCAGATGAAGCAGCACAAATCCTTAAAGATATTGCAGACGCCCTCAGAAGAATGGCTGGAAAGGTACGCGGCGCAAATCAAGTAGATGGAACTGTTGAGTATGGTATGTTATACCCTGATTCTGAGCGTCACGCTCAGCAAGGTGGCAGCCTAGAAGGCCTTGATCTTACACAGCAACATCCAAATGGCAACGTCATTCATCTGTTTAAAGCAGAGTTTGCTAAGGTACAGGCAGCACAGTCAGTGCCACCAGCACAACCTGGGCAGGTTAAGAAGGGCCGCGCTTCTACAACGCATGAAGGTAGCGATGCTAGTGGGACTGCTAACTATGCTCTCTTGGATACAAGTGAGTCGAAACGTGCAAAACGTTTGAACCCACCTTCTGAAGAAGCACTGACCCAAGGAACTCCGCAATCTGGGCAGGGTACAAATCTGCATCCGGCTCAAGTGGCAACAACCAGTACTGCAAAACGGACAGGTGGTGCAGAATCTGGGCAGGTTAAGAAGGGCCGCGCTTCTACAACGCATGAAGGTAGCGATGCTAGTGGGACTGCTAACTATGCTCTCTTGGATACAAGTGAGTCGAAACGTGCAAAACGTTTGAACCCACCTTCTGAAGAAGCACTGACCCAAGGAACTCCGCAATCTGGGCGGGCTACAAATCTGCATCCGGCTCAAGTGGCAACAACTAGTAATGCACAACACCCAAGTAGCTCTGTGGTTATCAGCAGTAGCCACGAACCCAAAAACGGTACGCTTCAGCCTCAAGATCCAGCATTGCTTGGCTATGGCGGACAGGCTTCCAGCGAGGTTGATTTAGGCGGCTCACAACAAGCCCAACAGGGGCTAGCGCCTCAACCTAATATGGGACATCAGGTAGGGCAAGTACAACAATCGCAAGGCGGGGCTTCACCAGCATTCGCTCCGTTGTTTACGAGTAAGACTGCCATAACCTTTACTTCATTCCACCGTACAAACCGTGGAAGCGCTATGTTTA
Organism: uncultured Rickettsiales bacterium; assembly: GCA_964574415.1. GTDB lineage: Bacteria > Pseudomonadota > Alphaproteobacteria > Rickettsiales > CAZNNM01 > CAZNNM01. The sequence continues at coordinate 34,387 of CAZNNM010000008.1, forward strand.
GTAAGAAAGAAAATGGCGATACCGAGGTAAAACTAAGCAAATCGCATACCCGTAGTGAAAGTGATACCTCTACTCAAAAGCACTCTGAGAAAGACCACAATAAAAAAGATCGCCCACGCCAAGGGAACGGTAAGGGTGGCAAAGAATAATAATCTAAGAATTACTTTTATTTTATTAGTTTAGTATACATAAGGAAAAATCATGACAAGAACAGTCTATAATTATGATGACCCAGTCTTAGCCGATAACGTACAGGATAAACACTTACTATCCGATATTCAAAGCCAAGCACAAACACGGGCTCTTGTTAATTTTAGCTTACTCGGACCTAAAACAGAACAAGACAGAGGGCATTATAATGCCCTGTTATTCGCAGTTGCACATTTCTTGGAAGATGCAGATGGCGTTGAGGATAACGATAAGCATTTTAATACTTTAGTATGGGAGCAGAATAAGGGTGCACATGTTCCTTATCTTCAAGTGTACTTCAATGCTATGGATCGTATCCATACCGCCGCGGAAGACCTCTCTGACAACAAAATTGCAGAGATTATCGACGAAGAGATTTATGATCATAATAATAATTATAACTTTATTCAAGAAGCATACCAGAATGGCTTAACGACAAAAGACCATAGCGAAAATAGGAAACGTAAAGTTCCCGCTACGCTTTATCATCAGGCTATCAAGGCAGTATTACAAAATACTGATAACACCAAAACGCCGGAAGCAATTGTTGATAAAGTGATTGCTAACAACAGTTTTAATGGCGATACCAATACGAAAACGCTTATTTATGCTAACGTTAAGAAAGCTGTAGCCTATGCTAGAACAACACGCGATCTTATTCATGCTAACGTTCAAAATGCTCTAGGATATATCACAGATTATGAAGGTAAAGCAGATGATCTGCGCGTAGCAGAAAAAAGAGCGGTTATTGCGAAAGCACGCCGTGGCCTATTAGACCATGACATGTTTGGTACAGAATCTGCCATATCACCAGAATTTTACAGCCCATTACTCTTTGCAATTGAAGAGCACTTGGAAGACGTTCAGGGTATAGCTGAGAATGATCGTGCATTCTATGCTACAGTGTGGTCTGCTGATGTTCCTAATGAGAGCAAACCTCCTTATGTAATGGCTTTTTATAACGCAATCCAGGATGTGTTAAACAATGAGCCGGTAGAGATTAGTGACAGTGTTACAGATCCAAAAGTTCGCGCTATTTTACCACAAGCCGCAGAAGCTGCTGCCCGGTATATTCGTAGTTATCAAGGCCTTGAGAATGATGAACGAGGTCACGAATTAGAATACGTAAAACGTATAACCCTAGCATTTGGAGTATACTCAAAAACTAAGGAAAAAATTCTACGCGTACAGCACCAACTCCAAGACGACGTCATGGAAGACCTCAGACGTGCACAGCCGTTATTTGGTGCAATATTGACATATGTAAATAAAGTGATATTTGATGCAGCTGAGCAACAAGGCATACCTGCATCTGATTATGACTTGTTACAGATGCGCAATGCGTTCTTCATTGAACTCACCCAACAGTTTGCACATGAATATGCAAAACCAGAAGCAAACTTTACACATGACGAACTACAAAACCGCCTGGTTTCCTCTGCTTATATTGATGGTTTCCTGACATATCAACTAAAAAATGGCAGTGGTAAGCCCGCTGTAGATGCCTCAGGTCAGCCTATTCCTGCAACACCAGCACCAACGTTCTTGAAAGACGGATCATTCCCTATCGGACAAATGATTTTTAAAGATCAAGCAACAAGAGATATATATAAAAATATCTTAGACAGAGCTAAAACCGCTGCTGATGAATGTTTGGTGCCTTTACTGCAAGGAAAAGCCATTCCTAAAGTTCTTCGACCTAAGCTAACGACTGCGGTAAACGAAGCAGCCCAAAAAAGCAGCCCTCTGGGACAATTTTTCCTGGGCGGTCAGGCTGTAGCGATTAATCTGGATCAGCCTATTCCTGTAAAATTGGCACGTGGCGCGGATGACCAAGCTGCTCGCCAATTTATGCTGGGTGAGATTACTAAATTCTTTGAATTCTCAGTTCCAGAGCAAATAGCGCAGGTACACCACTCAATCTTCCGTGGAACGGTTGATCAGACTACCAGCCAACAATTGCATGGCAAATTAACAGCAAAACCTACCGCAGGCCGTACAAAGGATCTGATTGCGACAGCAACAGCTATCAATGACAATACCGACTCTCTCTTGCAACAAACATTGCCTGACGGAACACGGCTTCAACACAGCACAGGTAATGAGCATACAACGCATACCTATGATGTACTTACAGCACGAGAGCAACATAACCATAGTGTAGCAGAGGATCGATTTAAGCAGAAAATAGGAACGGGTATTGGAACCGTTCTGCTGACTGCATTGCTTATTGGCTTACAGTTTGTTCCAGGCGTTGGCCAAGGTGTTATGATCGCCCTCATAGTTTTTGCAGTTATTGCGTTTGTTGCTGGCGCTGCCCTGACAACAGGGCTGCATGTGAGCCAGAAACGTGCTGAAAGCAATGAGCGGAAGTTAGGAAATGCGGCACAGCATGCAAAAGACATAGTACACCAACAGCAACAGGAACTTGAAGGAACAGGTGTAACCACAGCTGATCTTCCAGGCTCTCTTGTTAGTAAAACAGCAATGGATCATCGTGCAAAACATGGTTATTCAGGTGTAACTGCGAACCATTATATTCGTTCTCAAGCAGCAAACGCACCAAAAGTAGTTCAATTTGCTGCTGATGACTCAGATATATCTTCAGACTCTGAGCATAGCAGTGAGGATCCGGGCTCTAGCGGCAGTAAATCTAATAGTAGTTCTAACAGCAAATCTAGCGGTAGTGGTAGCTCTAGCAGCAGCCAAAGCAGTCGTGAAGAGTCTTCAGAAGAAGAGTCTTCAGAACGTGATAGTTCTTCTCACGCTAGCAAGGTAAGCAGCAGCCAAAGCAGTCGTGAAGAGTCTTCAGAAGAAGAGTCTTCAGAACGTGATGGTTCTTCTTACGCTAGCAAGGTAAGCAGCAGCCATAGCAGCCAAAGCAGTCGTGAAGAGTCTTCAGAAGAAGAGTCTTCAGAACGTGATGGTTCTTCTTACGCTAGCAAGGTAAGCAGCAGCCATAGCAGCCAAAGCAGTCGTGAAGAGGATTCAGAAGAAGAGTCTTCAGAACGTGATAGTTCTTCTCACGCTAGCAAGGTAAGCAGCAGCAGCAGCCGTAGCATTAGCGCTACTCTCTAGTGTAGGTGTCAGCTAATAATCATAGCACCAACACACGGCACCTACTAAAAACTATCCCCCTCCAGTTTCCACTAGAGGGGGATTTTTTTATGGCTGTGTTTATGCGCGCTGTATAGCACAGCTTACGAAAACGTCTAGACAGTCTCCACAGAACCATTATAATTGTTCTTTTTGACAACCAAGGAACAGTATAATGACTAATAACGACATCGCCCTTTCCAGCAACGCGTGGCCCTTCCAAGAAGCGGAGCAGATACTCAAACGTATCGGCGGGAAGACACCTAAGAAAGGCTATGTGTTATTTGAAACCGGCTATGGCCCTTCTGGCTTGCCGCATATTGGCACGTTCGGCGAAGTAGCCCGCACAACCATGGTGCGCCGTGCCTTCCAGGAAATTTCTGACATCCCTACCCGTCTTTTTGCCTTTTCCGACGATATGGACGGTATGCGCAAAATCCCAGATAATGTGCCGCATAAAGAGATGCTCAAAGAACATCTCCACAAACCACTCACCAGCGTGCCAGACCCTTTCGGCACCCATGAAAGCTATGGCCATAATATGAACAGCCGCCTGCGCAGTTTCTTGGACCGGTTTGGGTTTGAGTATGAATTTAAGAGCGCGACCGATGTTTATAAAAGCGGCCAACTCAATGAGTTCTTGCTGAAAGTACTCGAAAAATATGATGAAATTATGGCCGTCATGCTGCCAACGCTTGGTGAAGAACGCCAACAAACCTATAGCCCATTCCTGCCCGTTTGCCCTGAAACCGGCCAGGTATTGCAAGTGCCTGTCACTGAGCGCAACTTGGAAAAAGGCACGATTACTTACGAAAACACAAGCGGTGCAAAAGTCGAAGTGCCCGTGACCAATGGCCATTGCAAACTGCAATGGAAACCCGATCTTGGCACACGTTGGGCAGCACTGGATGTGGATTTTGAGATGTATGGTAAAGACCATCTCATCAATGGCCCACTCTATAGCAGAATCTGCGAAATCGTCGGCGGCAATCCTCCACAACAGCTATTCTATGAATTATTCTTGGATGATAAAGGCCAAAAAATCTCTAAATCCAAAGGCAATGGCCTGACCATTGAAGAATGGCTACGCTACGGGCCAACCGAAAGTGTATCATATTATATGTACCAAGCGCCGCGCAAGGCTAAACGTTTGTATTTTGATGTGATTCCTAAGGCAGTGGATGAATACCAAACCTTCCTAGCCAAATACCCAACCCAGGAGAAAAAAGATCAATTTGCCAACCCAGTCTGGCATATCCACAGCGGCAACCCACCTGCGCCGGAAACCCATGGCTTGAGCTATGCCCTGCTGTTGAACCTGGCAAGCGCCTGTAACCCAGAAGATGAATCCGTACTCTGGGGTTTTATTAAACGCTATGCGCCGGATGTCACCCCACAAAATTCTCCATTGCTGGCCAAACTTGTGCAACATGCGATTCATTATTATGAAGATTTCGTCAAACCGAATAAGAGCTTCCGTGCTGCAAGCGATGCAGAACAGCAAGCCTTCAAAGCACTCGTGATTGCGCTCAAAAAACTGCCAAAAGGTGCTTCAGCGGAAGAGATTCAGAATGAAGTCTATGCGGTGGGTACCGATAGCGGCATCGCCGAAATGAAAGACTGGTTCAAAGCCCTCTACGAAGTGTTGCTCGGCCAGAGCCAAGGCCCGCGTTTTGGTTCGTTTGTGGCGCTTTATGGTATTGATGAAACAGTGAATTTAATCGAACGCGCATTGCGTGGTGAAGATTTGGCAGCGTAATTCTATGTCCCCTCGCCTGTTACCGCGCTTGGCGGATATGACTGCCCATTATGATGCTTTTTTGATTGACCTCTGGGGCGTTATCCATGATGGTGTCAACACCTATCCTGGTGTGCATGATGCATTACGCCGCCTAAAAGAGGCCGGAAAAACCATCATTTTCCTCTCCAACGCCCCACGCCGCGCCACTAAAGCAATGGAAAGCCTGGCGCGGATGAAGATTGATGCATCCTATTACGACCATGTCGTAACCTCCGGCGAAGCCTTATGGGATTACGCCAAGAATCATCATCAACCTTTTGATTCTAAGTGGGAAAGCTATATTTATATCGGCCCTGAGAAAGACCGCGATATTTTGGTTGGTTTGCCCTATACCGAAGTAATGTCCGCCAAAGATGCCCAATTTGCCCTCACCACTGGCTTTGATGAGGATGATTCCACTATCGACGAAAAAATACCGCAATTACAGGATACTATCCAGTATAATATCCCCCTTATCTGCGCCAACCCCGATAAAGTCGTCGTCCGCCTCAACGGCTCACGCGCCTTATGCGCCGGTGTGATTGCGGATAAATACACTGAAATGGGCGGCACCAGCCATTATTTTGGCAAACCCTATGCGGCAGTATATGAAAAGGCATTGAAATATATACCTAATATCCCAAAATCACGGGTGGCTGCAATTGGCGATAGCTTGGAAACCGATATTAAAGGCGCCAATGACGCTGGCATCGACTCCTACCTCATCGCAGGCGGAATTCTGGGAGAACAGCTTGGCATTCGCCATGGAGAATTGCCAGAAGCGCTGAAATTACAGTCGCTTTGTGCACAATATACTATCACTCCTTATGGGGTATTACCAGCGTTTAATTAACCTAAGCACAACCCATACGCGTATCTTATTAATAATTTATGCATAAGCCATCCGAATATTAACCATTCTTTAATTACACAGGAATATACTGGTAATTGTGGGGAAGTATAATATAGCAAGGTGGTAGAGTGCTTATGTGTAACCTATATCACGCGGCAAATTGGCAGCATATATCGCGCACGTGCTTATGTGGCCTGAGCATTGTCGTCGGGCTAGGTGCATGTGCGAGCGTTGAATTTGTTCCGCAAAAAAAACATTATGAAATCGCGGCTGAGCGCGATTTGTGGGAAGATGAACACTTCCAGCAATATGCGCTCACAACCAGTAAAACGGATCCAGAAGTCTACGGCACATTCTTCATTGACCGCTCAAATTCAGGTGATGATTCTATTGCTGTAGAAGTCCGCAAAGAAAAGAGCTTCGGCCCATCACGCTATGAAGCCAAGGCCCGCTTCTTCAACTCGGAAGACCGCCAAACCAGCTTCTCGCTTTCCTTTGATAGAAAACGCGACCTCTGGGTGGGCATCGATAAAAGTTATCAGGTAGATTTTAATAAATGGTTTGATTAATAAAAAAGGGCCTACAATTCTGGCCCTTTTTTATTATTATCGAAACTTTGCTATGTCGCCATCAGAATACTAGCACTGTCATCCTTGGACTTGACCCAAGGATCCATCGTATAATAAAGGCAAGAATACTGCTTAGAAGGGCTTTATATTTTAAATGGATTCTTGGATCAAGTCCAAGAATGACAGAGGAATATAGCACCGTCATCGCGAAGGACATAGAAATCATACATATGGATTGCCGCGTCGCTGCGCTCCTCGCAATGACACAGCATCCTACATATTACTCCGCTTTATCAGCCTCAATATCACCCGCCGCATTTGACCGTGGCTCATGCACAGGCTCTAATGTGCTTTCCTGCTCTTCGGTAACAGGATAGCCTTCCTTGCCCATACAATCTTGGAAAACATTATCCCACACTTCATCATAATTTTCCTGCTCATTAGCGCCTTCATCAGCCGCTACCACGCATTTATCATAGGCTTTTTTATAATGCGCATCGAGTTTTGCCTGATCCATATTTTCGGCATAACTCATCCAAGATAATGTAATAACACCCACGGATGCTGCACTCATTAGAAAAATCTTTAACTTCATCATGCCCCTCAAACATATGAACTATAGTCGCTCGACTACACAATTATACACTGTGACACAGGCCACTATTCTCAGCAAGCCAAATTATGCAATCAGGAAGTCATCCGCTGATAAACCGCCCGCAATGTTAAGAAGTGTGACTTGATTACCATTCCCTAGATCAATAATGGCATTATTATCCACATAGGTAATGCTTGCAAGAATATCCGCCACAGAGGCTTTAATGCCTGGCGCAATTTGAATGCGGTCTGCCGCCCCTGCCATCTCAAAATCACCAATCACATCCACGCCGCTTTCGAAATTAAACACGAATAGATCCTTGCCTGTATTGCCGTATAAGATATCATTTCCCTTATCGCCCAAGATAATATCTGCGCCGTCACCGCCAGAAATCGTATCATTGCCTTGGCCACCGAAGAGAATATCATTCCCTAAGTCACCACCAACATAATCATTACCAAGATTCCCATTGACCACATCATTGCCGGCACCGCCGAACACCGTATCATCATCTTTCCCGCCATAGACAATATCATTGCCTAAGTTACCATTCATCACATCCATGCCTTGATTGCCTTGCAGGAAATCATCGCTTTTTCCGCCAGTGATTGTATCCCCACCTGCGCCACCTACTATGTTATTAGCAAGAGCATTACCAAATAATGCATCGCTACCAGCACTACCGGCAATATTTTCAATATTGGCGCCAAATGCCATCCAGAAATGGCTAGCGCCTGCGCTGCTGACATTTTGTAAGCCTTCGCGCAGATCTACCACAGCACCGCCGCCGACATAGCTCGTTGCATCAATCGTATCAATCCCTGCCCCATCCCAAATGGTTTGGATGCCTGTGCCAGCGTTAAATTGATAGATCGTATTGCCGGCATTATAATTATGGTTAGCGCCATAGAGATATTGAATCGCGGCGATATCATAAATCATCGGCGTGGCAGGTTCAGCTGAATAATAGGAGGTGTAATTACCGCCAAAATAGCCCATCAGCGTCGCATCCCAGCTAGCATCCTGTCCAGTCATGAAGGGACCTTGGTCGTAAGGGCCGTAGGATTCGGGATGTTTTAGGCCTAATGCATGGCCCACTTCGTGGATTATGGTCAATAATCCATCACCACCAGGCGCAAAACCAGTTTGGTCATCATCAAGATAGACAGCCGCATGGGAGAGTTTGCTGCCTAATACCATAGTACCCGCAAGCCCTGCAATGCCCTCGCCCAATTCGGTTTGAGAGAAAGACACCATCGCCGTTGAGCCGCCCGGTGCTGTATCTTGCACGAAGGTAATATTGGCCACATTTGACCAACTACCCATAGCATACATCGCTGCTGCCTGCTGCTCAGCATTCATCGCCACACCATTATCTGCCACTGCCTGCGCATTATCGAATGTGTAGCGAATCGCTACAGGCGCACCTGCACTGCCTGTCCAAGATACATTATTAGACAAAGCACGCACAAATAACGGCACCGATTCAGGAATCACAAATGCAGAGAAATTAGTGTTCGATAAAGCCATAGAACCCTCTTATAAAATTGCTATAAGGGATTATAGTATCAAGTTTTTTCGGTATGTTCTAGCGTTATTTATATGTTCACAATACACCGTCATTCTTGGACGTGATTGGCGTTGTTGCCTGTCTCACTCATTTATTGTTATGCCATCTACTCCTATCTATATTTCTTTGCATAAAAATATTTGCGCTGTCATCTACTCATATATACATTTCCCTAATGCGCCGTCATCCTTGGGCTTGACCCAAGGATCCATCATAAACAGAGAGCAAGAGTACGGCTTTGAGTAATGCTATGTATTTTAGATGGATTCTTGGATCAAGTCCAAGAATGACAGAGAAATATAGCACCGTCATCGCGAGCGTTAGCGTGGCGATCCAGGAAGGATTTAAGGTACTGAGAAACCCTAGAGATGGACTGCCGCGTCGCTAGCGCTCCTCGCAGTGACGGAGATTTACTCTGTCAAACACCCACTTAATCAGCGTATCCATTCTCACTATAGCTTACTATTATAACTGCTTCTCCAACTCCTTAGCCTCATTCCAAAACTTATCCATTTCCTCTAAATTAGAACTTGATGGATCGCGGTTTTCTTTGTGGAGGGCTTCTTCGATATATTTAAAGCGGCGCTCGAATTTTTTATTGGCTTTGCGCAAAGCTTCTTCAGGGTTGATATCATAATAATTAGCGATATTGCCCATGACAAAGAGCATATCCCCCAATTCCTCTTCGCGACGCGCTGTATCGGTTTCTTGCTGGAACTCACCAATTTCCTCTTCGAGCTTGGCAAAAATATCTTCCGCATTCTTCCAGTTAAACCCTACGCGAGCCGCACGTTTCTGTAGCTTAGAAGCACGCAATAACGCCGGCAATGCATGTGGCACATCATCCAGCACACTGGCTTTGCGCGCATCGGATAAAGCTTTTGCTAAACGTTCCTTTGCTTTCTGGTCTTCCCATACGGCAACTTGATCAGACGAGGTTTTCACCTTGACATCGCCACTACCGAAAATATGCGGATGGCGGGAGGTGATTTTTTCGATGATACCATCTACCACATCGCTAAACGTAAAGCTTTTCTCTTCCGCCGCCATTTGCGTATAGAAGACGATTTGGAAGAGTAAATCCCCTAATTCAGCGCGCAGAGCGGTTTTATCATTCTGCTCAATGGCTTCGGCTACTTCATAGGCTTCTTCTAATGTATGCGGCACGATGGAAGCAAAATTCTGCTCCAAATCCCACGGGCATCCACCGTTGGGGTTACGGAGTTTTGCCATAATATCAAGTAATTCTTGGACGTTCTTCATGTAAAACCTTAGGAAAGTGTGAAGCGTATTGGAATATAAAACTCAAGCTTTTCGCCTGTTTGATACGGATAATTACTCGGTAATGGCGGCACAGGATTGGCCTTCTCAACCATAATGCTCACTGCACGATCAAGCATCGTATTACCCGTGCGCTGTGCGAATTCGACATGGAGGATATTACCATTGACATCAATCTCAATACGCACCACCGCGCTGCCTTCCAAATGCTGTGATTTTGCTTCATCAGGGTAATATTGATTTTCCTGGAACCAGAGTGCTAATTGCTTTTCATAGCTGGTAACCACAAGCGCATCGCCTTGCAGCGCTTTACTTACATCCTCTGCATCCGATACAGTCGCTTTCTTGCCAATATCCAATGCCGCCAGCGCAATTTCTTCCTGTTTGCTAAGGCTAGATCTAGAAACTTTCTCAGGTTCCTTGTCTTTTACACTGATTTCAAAACGTTTCTTTACCTTTTGAGGTGCCGTTGCTTGTGCTTCAGGCTTTGCTGCTATAGTTGCTTTTTTGATCTCTTGTGCAGGCGCAGCTGTGGTGGTTGGCACATTGGTGATAGTATGGCTGGTGCGTTCGGTTTTTTCGATGGTGTGGAAGGTTTTGCCTAATGTGAGCGATAAAACCGGCGGCACAGGTATCATCACCTCGGTCTGCTGATAGCTAAATGCCGCAAATACTGTGGTATTGACCAGCAATGCCACCCCTAACGCCACTCCAAATGCACGATCCATTATCATCATATCTTCTTTGTCACCAGGGATATATTCGTAAACCCTGCCTCACCTAATATACGCACCAAGAATAACATTTTTTTTGCCGATTGTTGTGCATCGGCTTTCACAATAACAGGTTGCAATACATTATCATATTGTCTAAATAATGCTTTGAGTTCTCTACGTAATAACTCATCAGGAACCGGTGCGCCGTTGAGGACGATAATATCGTCTCGCGTCAACATCAGATCAATCGGCTCCGCCTGCACAGCATCACTGCTTTCAGCCACAGGCAAGGTCACTTCCGTTACACGATCACCGCCTACTTGCCCACCGAGCATAAAGAATACCAGAAGCAAGAAAATCACATTCACCAATGGCACTAAATTCATTTCATGACGGCGACGACGGCTGCGGGAAATCTGCATAACTACCCCTCCGCAATCATTAAATTACGTCCGCCAGACAAGCGAATTTGGTCAATCACTACCACAATATCCTGCACGGTTGCCTGTGATTTTGCTTCTAGGATAATTGGCTTATCTGGATTAGATTTTAACTGCATCAACAAATAATACCGCAAATCATTCACCATCATACGCTCTTTATTGACGATAATATGCTGGTTGCTATCAACCGTAATCATAATCGCCTCTACCGCACCATTACCAGGCGCGGAATCTACCTCCACCTTATCCATCTGCACAGGCATCGCATTATAAATCGTAAACGATGTCGCCAGCATGAAAAAAATCAGCAAAAAGAACATCACATCGATAAGCGGCGTGAGGTTTTGCGCGAGTTTGCGGTGATGGTAACGCTTAAACTGCATGGGCGGCAACATCCACGCTTTGATGGTCTAAAGCAAGAATCCGGCTGGAATTTTCTTCCATAGCATAACGCATTTTTTCGATTTGCGCGTCGATAATATAATGCGCCGCCATAGCAGGAATCGCAATGCACAGGCCAAAGGCGGTGGTTAGCAACGCCTCCCAGATACCACCTGCCAAGATAGATGGATCAATCTTACTGCCCGCCTGCTCAAGCTTCGCAAACGCGGTCACCATACCTGTTACGGTTCCCAACAGACCTAATAATGGCCCGATATTTGCCGAAAGCTCCAAACCACGCATATGGCTTTCCAACCGGCGCATTTGTTTATTACCGGCTAGCTGCACTTGTTCTTCTTTAGCGTCATCACTTAAATAAGGATTCACCAGCGATGCAAGCGCCGATTCCACCACACGCGCCAAAGGGCTTGGGCTTTTATGCGCCGCATGTTGCGCGCCAGCCATGTTTTTCACATGCAGATAATTAAACACTTCCGCAACAAAGGCTGTGTTATGTAACTTGAGTGACCAGAACTGGTATATTTTAAATAAAATCACCGCTGTAACATAGATGGACAAGGCAAACAGCACATACATCACCGGCCCGCCTTTTGCAAATAAGCCCATAAATTCCATGTCATACTCCTTATTTATGATATTACATTTTAATATTACAGCATCTCACCATCATCATACAAGTGCGGTAATGTTTTTGGGTGTATTTTTTCTTTTTTTAGAGCTGAATCGGTATGCTTTCTCTGTCAACGAATGACACAAGCTTTATTATTGCTTTATTATTAGGATGGATCCTTGGATCAAGTCCAAGGATGACAACTAATAAAAGACAACACGATGATTGCATTTTAAAAAATGTAGATGATGAGTAGATGCGAATCATGATGCTAAGGTGATCCATAAAGAATCCTTGCAATAGTGTGTTTTTCGTGGTTAATCTGTACGCTAAAGAATTCTAAAGAAGGAACTCCACGGTGACGGATAATTTACTACAAGAAATCAAGGATGATTTACGCAACGAGCAGCTGCGCCAATTCTGGCTGCGCTATGGTATGTTTGTGATTACTGCGGCAGTGCTGATCGTGCTTGCAACCGGCGCTATGGTAGGGTGGAAAAGCTATACCACCAACCGTCAGGAGAACCAAGGAGCAGAATATTTCCAAGCCCTACGCCTCTATGAAGAAAAAGGTTTTAAAGATGCTTTGTCGCTCTTAGAGGCCATTCAAAAGGAACATCCTGGCTCAACTTACGAGATGTTCGCCCGTCTTAAAGAAGCGCAAGGGCTAATGGGTGATAAGAAATTTGCTGATGCTGCTACACTCCTCAAAAAAGACACCAACGCACCAAAAGAATGGCGTGATTTAGGGTTATTGCTGGCGGGATATATTGAGTTAGAACATAATCTCGGTAGCGAGAAAGAAACCGCTGATCTTCTTAGCAAAGTAAGTGATGTTAATAGCCCGTGGCATTTTTCTGGCACAGAGCTGCAAGGGCTTTATGCACTGAAAAATAATAAGCCTGAAGAAGCGCTAGCGCTGTTTAACACCCTCCAGGCAGAGCCTTCTGCGCCTGCTTCCTTACGCATTCGTGCGCAGGAAGTAGTAGATGCTATTTATATCCGTTTCCCAAAACTCAAACCATCGCAAGAACAAACACCGGCGGCTGAAGATGATAAGCAATAAATTTTTCCGTTTCCTAACATTCATTGCCCTTAGCACCCAACTAAGCGCCTGCGAAACTTTGCCTGACTGGTTCGGCGGCGCAGAAGAAACTCCGCTCAAAGGTGATAGGATTGCCGTATTGCAAAATAGCACGTCTTTGGCGGCAGATCCCAGCATGGCTGAGCGTGTGATCGCTATCCCTGCCCCTGTGCGCAATGCTAATTGGGAGCAAGTGAGCGACCGCAATAATCCAAATTATCAAAACCTCTCTTTGCCCGAAAAGCTCACTCATTCCCAAGAGCGCAGCATTGGCGAAGGCGCGATTGGAACCGGTACAGGCCTAATTGCTGGCCCGATTGTGGTTGATGGTAAAGTATTCACGGTAGATGCGGAGGGCGTTCTGTCTTCCTATAAAGCCGATGATATTGACCATCGCTATTGGAGCTTCGGCACAGGCATCGCCGATGCGCCACGCATTGGCGGCGGGATTGCTTATGCTGATGGCACAGTTTTCGTAGCATCTGGCCTCGGCGCCGTGGTTGCAGTTAATGCGGAAACAGGCCAAAAACTCTGGAAACGCACGCTCAATAGCGTAGCACGTTCCGCACCCTCCGTATGGAAGAACATGCTGTTCGTGTTAACAGGTGATAATCGCCTCTATGCGCTTAATACCAAAGATGGTGCCATTATGTGGACGCATTCTGGCGTGTCTGAAAATATGGGTACACTTGGCTCCTCTTCGCCTTCCGTTTATAGCGGAATTGTGATTGCACCGTATTCTTCCGGTGAAATTCATGGGTTACGGATTGGTAGCGGCGTAGAAGTATGGCAGGATAGCTTAGCATTCAGCCGTGCAGATGTATTCAGCCTCGACTTGCCCGATATTGACTTCTTCCCATTAGTGGCACGAGGAATGGTATTTACCTCCAGCCGGAATGGCTTGCTTTCTGCCAATGATATCCTCTACGGCCTCCGCGCCTGGGATCGTGACTTTGCTTTAGCATCCACACCATGGGCAGCAGGTGATTTTCTCTATGTTATCACCGAAAGCAACGAACTTGCCGCACTCTTCATGGGCGATGGTAAAGCAAAATGGGTAGCCAAACTCCCTCAATATGAAAACCCAAAAAACAAGAAAAACCGCATCAGCTGGAGCGGCCCTGTGATGGCTGGTAACTTCCTACGCGTAGTAGGCTCACATGGCGTGATGCTCACACTTTCTCCGAATGACGGCTCCGTTGTAGACAGCAACGAAATTCCAGAAGGCGTATATAACCCGCCGGTAGTAGCGAATGATCGTTTGTATATGGTGAGCAATAGTGGGGAGCTGGTGGCGCTTTATTAGATTAGGGGGCAGGATTCGGCATCCAGGATTCAGAGTTTTTTTCTATTGAAAAACATCTGATCTATAAGAAAAAAGAGTTGACGGCTATTCTAGTTATGTCACTCTTTTCCCGAATCCCGAATCCCGAATCCCGAATCCCGAATCCCGAATCCCGAATCCCGAATCCTATTCTACCTTCCTCGCCTCATCCACCAACATAATCGGAATACCATCCCGAATGGGATAGGCCAGTTTGGCTTGATCGCTGATCAGCTCTTGCGCGGCGCTGTCGTAGCGTAGCTGCGACTTGGTGAGTGGGCAGACGAGGATTTCGAGTAATTTAGGATCAACCGGTTTAGTGATCATGAGAAGCCTCTGCGCCTGCTTCTAACACAAATTTCTTGCTGCAATAAGGGCAGACGATATCTTTTTTATGAGGAGCAATCTCTAAATAAACCTTCGGATGACCAAGCGCGCCCGCGCCGCCATCACAGCTTACTTTTCTGCTTTTGCTATACACCACTTCTGACGCTTGTGTCATGACGCAACCCTTTCTTTTTGGCCATTTTGGACATATGCTTTAGAAGCAAGTGTCACAAATATATCCGTAATATCTTCCGGCGCCGGCAAACGCGACGCATCTTCACCCGGCATAGCCTGCGCACGCATGGTGGTGCGCACCACTCCTGGATCCACCACATTCACACGAATCGGCGTAACTTTCCCCGTTTCAGCCGCATAGGTCTGCGCCAGGCCTTCTAAGCCAAGCTTGGATACTGTATAAGCACCCCAGAACGCTGGCTTATGCTCTGTTACACCACTGGTCACAAAAATCACGCGGCCAGAATCCGACGCCTTCAGCAACGGATCAAACGCCCGCAACAAACGCCAATTCGCTGTCAAATTCACACCTAGCACATGCTGCCATGTATCAGGAGTATAATGCCCGATTGGGCTTAAGCTTCCTAGAATTCCAGCATTTCCAACCAGCACATCTAATTTGCCGAAACGCTCGGAAATTGATAATGCCAATTGGTCAATTTTATCCCATTGCATGAGATCAAGCGGCACAAGCGTTGCCTTGCCTTTGCCGTCTTTTTGAATCGCATCATCAACGGCTTCCAAGCCACCTACAGTACGGGCCACCAGAATCACATGCGCGCCTTCTGATGCATAGCGTTTGGCAATCGCAGCACCGATACCGCGTGATGCGCCTGTCACTAAACAAATACGTCCCTCAAGCGCTCCCATTATGGCCTCGCACCTTTAGAGGGAGCCATACGGAATAAGGATCCGCAACTGCCGTCACCATTGGCCTTATCCGTCAAATTAATCGGATAATCGCCTGTAAAGCAGGCATCGCAATATTTCGGCTGTATATTATCACGCTTCGCCTCGCCCATAGCGCGGTACAGGCCATCGATTGACAAGAATGCCAAGCTATCCACTCCAATGAATTTAGCCATTTCTTCCACAGTATAATTCGCCGCAAGCAATTTCTCACGCTCCGGTGTATCCACACCATAGAAGCAGGAATATGCCGTTGGCGGGCTTGCAATGCGCATATGCACTTCAGTCGCCCCAGCCTCACGCACCATTTCTACGATTTTCTTAGAGGTCGTACCACGCACAATACTATCATCAATCAAAATCACACGCTTGCCCTTCAAGAGCGCTGCGTTGGCATTGTGTTTAAGCTTTACACCTAAATGACGGATAGTATCGGTTGGCTCAATAAAGGTACGGCCGACATAATGGTTACGGATAATGCCCAATTCAAAAGGCAAACCCGCCTGCGCGGCATAACCAATTGCCGCTGGCACGCCAGAGTCTGGCACTGGCACAACCACATCGCTATCAATATCGCTCTCTTTGGCAAGCTCCATACCGATACGACGGCGCGCTTCATAAACGTGCTTATCATTTACAATACTATCAGGACGCGCGAAATAAATATATTCAAACACGCAAAAACGTGACTTTTCCGGTGCGAAAGGTTTGATGGATTCAATTTTATCATCGCGCAGGATAATAATCTCCCCCGCTTCCACGTCGCGCACATATTCTGCGCCAATAATATCCAGCGCACAGGTTTCAGAGGCTAGAATATAGGAATCACCTGACTTACCCAATACTAGCGGACGCACACCGAACGGGTCACGCACACCGACAACCATATCTTTAGTCATCGCCACCAGCGAATATGCACCTTCAATTTGCTTCAGCGCATCGATCATACGGTCAATAAAGGTATAATGAATACTGGTCGCGATCAGATGGATGATGACCTCTGTATCCATAGTTGATTGGAAAATACACCCACGGCTTACCAATTGGCGGCGCAGACTCATTGCATTGGTGAGATTCCCATTATGTGCAATCGCCAAGCCACCGAAGCTCATCTCGGCAAAAAGTGGCTGTACGTTACGCAGGAATTTACCGCCCGCTGTAGAATAACGCACATGCCCGATAGCATAAGAGCCTTCGAGCTTTTCCATCACTTCCGGTGTATTAAAATTATCGCCCACATGGCCAAGTGCATTATGGGTGTAGAAGAATTCTTTATCCGTCGAAACAATCCCCGCCGCTTCCTGGCCGCGATGTTGCAGCGCATGCAAACCTAGCACACAATGGGCCGCTGCATCAGGGCTGTTGGAAATAGCAAAAACCCCACACTCCTCATGCAAGGTATCATCATCAAATGGGAGGGTAGAGAGACTATCATCTTTGAGCATAGCGATATATGTCCGTATAGGGGTGAAACTGCTCCTGTTATGTAATACGAATCGCGGCGGAATGCTAGTGTTTTTTAAAGGATTCAGCAGCCAGGATTCAGGATTCAGAGTAGAATAAAAAAATCTCTGAACCCTGAATCCCGAATCCTGCGCCTTTTAGCTATCTTTTTTCGGCGTTAACGACCCGCCATCAAGCTTTTCACAGATGCCACGTGGCAGGAAGATCCACTCGCCCCCGTCACTATCCAGAGTTGCCACAGCCGCACAAGAATGGCTGCCAGAAGCACTCGCACAGTCATTCTTTCCTGCTTTTACAATACCATAGCATTTTTCTGTTTCGTTGTTAGCCGCCTGAGCGCTACCGACAAAAGAAATCAGCGCCATAGCTGCTGCCGCACTAAAAATCATTGGTTTAGACATAATAATAAACTCCCCTTGTTATTATTCTTAGATTTGATCAGGTATAGTTCTTGTCATGCGCCGATCAAGTCGGTAAATAACAACCGTTACCCCCAACATAATCTAAGAAACGATCCCAAAACTACACGGCGCTGACTCATTTTGAAATTTTTATTTGTTTTTAAGCCTCGTCATCCTTGGACTTGATCCAAGGATCCATCCTAGTAATAAAGCAATAATACTGCTTAAAAGGGCTTTATGCTTTGGATGGATTCTTGGATCAAGTCCAAGAATGACAACAATTATTTCAAAATGAGTCAGTACCAACTACACCATCACATTGACGATACAGTCCTGATATATTATAGCTAAATCCCAAGCGGAGTAAAGCATATGATGGAACGTTTAGGACTGCCTTATTTAGGCTTTGGCTTAGGATTGCGGGCGGAGCATTATGACACTGTATTAAACCAATGGCCTGCGGTGGATTGGTTTGAAATTATTTCCGAGAATTTCCTGGAAACAGAAGGACATACCAAACGCATCTTAGGTGAAATTCGTGAGCGATATCCCATTGTTATGCATGGCGTTTCACTTTCTGTTGGCAGCACAGATTCGCTTAATATTCCCTACTTACAAAAACTCAAAAAACTGGCAGAATGGCTGCAACCGCCTTGGGTGAGTGATCATTTATGTTGGACAGGGATTAATCATGTGAATACCCATGATCTGCTGCCTGTGCCTTATACGGAAGAATCCCTGGCGCATACCATCAAGCGGATTAAGCACATCCAAGATATTCTAGAGCGCCCTCTTATCTTAGAAAATCCGTCTACCTATCTGGAATTTAAAGATTCCTCCATCCCAGAAGCCGAATTTATTGCTACTATGGCGAAGGAATCCGGCTGTGGATTATTGTTGGATATCAACAACGTATACGTCTCTTGCTATAACCACCGCTGGGATGCCAAAGCCTATCTGGATGCTTTACCGCTAGAACGCGTAGTACAAATCCACCTGGCTGGGCATGAAAATCATGGCACCCATATTGTAGACACGCATGACGGCCATGTGATTGAGGAGGTTTGGCAGTTATATCATTATGTTATAGGAAAAACCTCAGATATCAGCACTATGATCGAATGGGATGCCAACATCCCTGAATTTGCGGTGTTACAGGCCGAGTTGGATAAAGCCCGCTTGCACGCGGAAAGGCCGCTAAATGTTACAACATTCACAGGCGATAACGGTGGCGAGCCTTTGCCTGCGCGCCCGTATAATGTGATTTTATCGACCATGCAAACCGGCATTCTCGCCGGCACCACCGCCCAGGCCGAAGAATGGATTCGCCCAAAACGTGATTTTCCGGCTGCTGCACAGCTAGGCGTCTATATTAATGGCTACCGCTACCGCCTCTGCGATGCGGTATCCGAAGATTTCCCTGCCACCCGCCATGC
Source organism: uncultured Rickettsiales bacterium (assembly GCA_964574415.1). Taxonomy (GTDB): domain Bacteria; phylum Pseudomonadota; class Alphaproteobacteria; order Rickettsiales; family CAZNNM01; genus CAZNNM01. Next base: position 53,451 of record CAZNNM010000008.1, read on the forward strand.
GCTGGGAGATGAGGTGATGAACCGGTTGATTCAGGATTATGTGGAATCCACCCCATCGCAATTCTTTGATCTTGGCCATTATGTTAAGCGCTTCCCAGGTTTTATCAGCGCTCATGTCAGCCCCTTTGCGACAGAACTCGCACATGCTGAACAAGCAAGCCATACGATATTTTCCCTGCCAGAAAGCGAGCCTATAGCGCTAGAAGCCTTCGCCGCCCTTGCCCCTGAAGCTCTCATGGCAGCGCATCTTAAACCCCGCACAGCCTCGCTTTTGCTGGCGCATCACTACCCAACCAATGACTATCTTACCGCCTATCACAATGACCAATCTCCCGCCCTGCCTGAGGCGCAAGCAAGCTATATGCTGGTCTACCGCCATAATGACAGCACCTGGCGAATCGGCCTAGAACATGGCGAATACCTCCTACTCAGCCATCTTAATGCTGACCTGCCTATGGGAGAAGCTATTGAAGCCACTGCGGCGCAGCTAGACGGACTTACGGAAGAAGAGTTCTTGGAAAAACTGCAGCAATGGTTTGGGCGGTGGGTGGCCAGTGGGGTATTGGGGGAGGATTCAGGATTCGGCATTCAGGATTCAGAGGATTTCCTTCATATTGAAAAACCTAAAAAAACCTCTGATTTATAAGAAAAAAGCATTGACAGTTATTCCAGTTTCGTCACTCGAATCCCGAATCCTGTCAAATTCCCGCCCCAGGCCCACGTACAGTTGTCGGCTCCATCATACGGTCTTGCCATTGGCCTTGGCTGGCTACGAAATTGACCAGTGTGTTGATGTGGGCTTGCTCTTCTGGAGTCATCTTTTGCGGCTGGTGTGCGCCCTGTTGCAGATGCTGCATATCTTTAGGCGGTAATTGTGAGAGTGTGTGGAGATTTTGTGCGATACTATAGACAGTCCCCCACTCGGAATGCTTGAGATATTGCGTAGCAATCGTAGTGGCATGTTGCTCAAATTTACTAGCAATACGGCCAAAACTCTCACTCAAAAATTTATGGAAATGGTCTGGATGGCGGTGCAAATGCGCAGCTTTGAGGACAACCATCGCCACAATGGCTCGTTCAATCGGCCCTAAATTCTTAGCCGTTTCGCCCCAGCTGCCCAGATGATGGTCAATGCGTGTATGCTGTTTTGAAATGCGAAAATGCTCGAAATCATCTTCTAATTCTTTTTGCACTTTATGCTTCTGATCAAGCCATTCTTCCGTGGCACGGCGCGCTATATGTGCAAGACGCTCTTTGAAGCTTTTACGCTCCACCTCTTTTCCTTCGACTAGCTCTTCTTCAGCATCAATATCATGGTCATCATGCTTAATTTTATGTTCCCAGGCGATGGCAATATAATTTTGACCGATATGAGCCTCATCATCAGATGAACTCTCATCGTTATCATTTTCCTCATCCGGCGTGAGCTTGGGATCTTTAATCTCTTCAAACATAATATATTATTATAACACAATCATTTAAACTTAACAACGATAATTGCTATTATCCCCCCATGCAATATTCACAGTTGAATTCTGCTTGCGGAATCTGCTACAAATCTATATATGAATGTGTCCTCGCTAAATCTAAAGGAGTATATACGATGGCCGAAGCTAAACTCTCAAAAGCGCAAAAAGTTAACCTCCCTGAAGGATACAAACCGTCGGATGACGAAGAATATATGAACCCACTGCAAGTGGAGTTTTTCCGCCAGAAATTGATCTCTTGGCGTGAAGAGTTGCTGGATGAATCCCGTGCAACAATGGATCATTTAAAAGAGGAAAACCTCAATGAACCTGATTTGAACGACCGCGCTTCTGTTGAAACAGATACCGCGCTCGAACTCCGCACCCGCGACCGTTACCGCAAGCTGATCGACAAAATCGATGCTGCTTTGTCGCGTTTAGAGCGTGGTGAATATGGCTATTGCGAAGAAACCGGTGAAGAAATCGGCATTCGCCGTTTAGAAGCCCGCCCGATTGCGACCCTCTGCATCGAAGCGCAAGAACGTCATGAAAACTACGAAAAACACCATTCGGATGAGGACTAATATCCTTGGCCTTATTTGAACTTAACGCTCCTTCTAATGATAATACAGGTGCGCTCGAAGATGCTGTTATCCCCTTCTTGGTCAAAAACTCCGATGTAAGGGGACGCATCGCTAAAATCGGGCCAACCATTAATCACATCCTCACCCGCCATGATTATCCGGAAGCCGTTTCCCAATTACTGGGCGAATTGCTAATCATTGCAAGCCTATTAGGCACCATGATGAAACGTGAAGGATTAATCACCATTCAAGCAAGCGGTGATGGGCCTGTGGATATGCTGGTTGCTGATTGCACCTATGATGGTAAGTTACGTGGTTATGCCAATATCAAAAAAGACGCCGGAGATTTTCCTGAAAATCCGTCTTTAAAAGATATTATGGGCAAAGGCTATTTGGCCATAACCATGGATTATTTGACGCAAGATCAACGTTATCAAGGTATTGTAGAACTGGCTGAAACATCGCTGAATGATTCACTGGTCACCTATTTCAAAACCTCCGAGCAAATCGAAACCTATCTGCAATTAGGCTTAAGCAAACGTCCTGCGTCTAAGAAGAAACGCAAAAAGGAATGGTATGGCGGCGGCATTATCATCCAACGCATTCCCGAAGAAGGCGGCACTAAAGAAGACCAAAGCAAGCTAGAAGGCTTACGCGAGGAGCAATGGGAACGGGTGAAGATTTACGTCAACAGCGTCAAAACCGACGAACTCACCGATCCTGAACTCAGCAGCAACCAATTGCTCTACCGCCTCTTCCACGAAGAAGGCGTATGGATCCACGAACCCACCAAACTTGCCCATTTCTGCCGCTGTTCCCGCGAGCGGATTGAATCTATTCTGAGCACCATGTCCGATGACGACCTCAAAGACATGCAAGAAGAAGGAACAATCAAGGTGACCTGTCAGTTCTGTAATAAGACGGAGATGTTTACGGATAAGGATGTGGCGGGGTTGAAGAAGTAGCTGGCAGAATTCAGAGCATATAACCCTGTGATACAGCGATCATGTCATAATAAAAAATCTCTGAACCCTGAATCCCGAATCCTGCCCCCTCCCCATAAACATCTATTGCCAAATCCCCGCAAAACAGTTAGGTTACGCGGTTGGAATTATTATTATGGTATTTTTACATAAGGATTGATCATGGTAAAGGACATTGCGAACAATATTCGCCCAGGCAATATTCTGGAATATAAAGATAAACTTTGGCAAGTTTCCAAAATTATGCATACCCAACCAGGTAAAGGTGGTGCGTATATGCAGGTGGAAATGAAGGATATTAGAAACGGCACCAAAATGAATGAGCGTTTTCGCTCTTCTGAAACCGTAGAATTCGTGCGTTTAGAGCAAAAAGACTACCAATATCTGTTCATGGATGGTGATAACCTCACCCTCATGTCACTCGAAACCTATGAGCAAATCAACGTGCCAAAGGAAATTGTGGGCGACTCTGTGGCATTTTTGCAAGATGGCATGACATTGCGCGTGGAAGTGTACGACGAAAACCCAATCCAGGCCTACCTGCCTGAAACCGTAGTGCTGACAGTAGATACGGCTGATGCGGTTGTAAAAGGCCAAACAGCTGCTTCGTCTTATAAGCCTGCCATTATGGAAAACGGCGTGCGTGTACTGGTTCCACCATTCATCGAAGCAGGCGACAAGCTTGTGGTTCGCACGATTGATGGCACCTATGTTGAACGCGCGAAATAAGTAAGAGGCACTGTGTCGCATTATTCTCCGATTATGACCGTTATGCTCAAGGCTGCCCGCAAAGCAGCCCGCGGCTTGATGCGTGATTTTAGCGAAGTAGAACAATTGCAAGTCTCCCGTAAGGGCGCACGCGATTTCGTATCCACAGCCGATCACCGTGCTGAGCAAATCCTCCGCGAGGAATTGCAAGCCGCACGCCCTGATTATGGCTTATTGATGGAAGAAACTGGTGAAATCAAAGGCAGCGATAAAAGCCATCGCTGGATCGTTGACCCGCTAGATGGCACGGTCAACTTCCTGCATGGCTTGCCACAGTTCTGCATTGCGCTTGCGCTGGAAAAGGAAGTCTATGCCGGCAAGCGCGAAATCGTCGCAGCCGTTGTGGAAGCCCCTGCACTTCGCGAAACCTTCTGGGCTGAACGTGGCGCTGGCGCGTGGGTAGAACGCGCTGATTCGCAAGAGCGCATCCGCGTTGCCGCACGCCGTAATCTTGAAGATTCGCTAGTGATGACAGGTTACGCCCAACGCGGCAATAATCGTGAAATGATCGAAACCATTGCCGAACACACATGCGGCATCCGCACTATCGGCAGCAGCGCTCTGGAGCTGGCCTATATTGCGGCGGGCCGTGGGGATATTTTTATCCAACAACAAGAAAAACAATGGGACATTGCTGCCGGCATTTTATTAGTCAAAGAAGCGGGCGGCTATGTCACCGATTTTGCGAATGGTGATAAAATGCTCGAAAGCGGTAATATTATCGCATCAAACGATATATTACACAAAGCAGTACAGAAACTGGTTGCGTAAGCATTTACATTTATATTGTCGAATTTCGTATTTTATTATATCTGTAAGTGTAGTGATTTTAAAAGAGGGATGGTTAAGGCCATGATAGCAAGAAAATATTACCGTTCAGGTTATGGTTTTATTCTAGGTTGTGCATTAACAACAGTAGCAATTATTCTTCCCTCACACAGCAACGCGCAAAGTTTTGCACGCCAGCCTTCCATCGAAATTCACCTCGAAGCATTGCAGGCACTACGCAATAAACAGCGCGCTGTCTATGAAGCTCCAGCCTCTAACCCGAATACCCCTATCGCAAGCGAGCCTCTAACAGCGCCAGAACCTATAGCTGCTCCTACTCCTGAAGCAGCTTCTATTCCGACCCCTGCTACACAGGCAGAAATCGAAGCACTGGATCGCGAATTACAAACATGGCACGCGCCAGTAGAGAATACGAGTTCTCCAGTAAATGAGCCGCAGCCAGTAACAGCGCCAGCGCCTGTTCCACTGCCAGAACCTATGCCAAGCGCCGTAGCACCAGTGCAACAACCGGTTACGGATAGCGCAAAATCCAGCTTAGAAGCACCGAAAGAAGAGCCTGTCGCTCCTTCTAAGCCAGCCTTCTTAGCCCATGAAGATAGCAAGCCTAAAAAAGCTAAAAAACCTACCGTAGCAGAAAAAACACCGGAGCAACCTGCCTTCCTAGAGCATGAAACCGCACCAGTGCCTACACAAGAATTTGTAACTCCAACACCAGCATCGCCAGCGATTGAAGAAACCGTTCAACCGCTCGATCTTTCAGACTATAACGCTCCAAAACCTGCGGAGCCATCATCTCTGGTCGATACCACACCAGAGCCGGCAACACATACAGAAGAAAAGTCATCCTTCTGGAACTGGGTGCCATTCCTCGGGAAAAAAGAAGCAGTAGAGCCTAGCACAGCCGTGATAAACCCGCTCACAGCTCCACAAGCTAAAGCGCCTGAAGCGGATAATCCGATGGAGCTTCCATCGCTTGCGGATATGTCCTCCTCTGAGCCTGTTCTCACTCCAGCTCCAGTGACTCCCGCTGTTGCGTTAGCACAGCCAGAACCTGTTATAGAGCCTCAGCCTGTTGAAGCTCCTAAAGTAGAACCTGCACCTGAACCACGCAAGATAGAGCATAAAAAACCTGCTTTGCCAAAACCAGAACCTATTGCGCCTGTTAAAAAGGAACCTGCCCCAGCAACCCCTCTTCCGCATGAAGAAAACCTGACTGAGGTTACCCTGCCAGAAGAAAAAACCGAAGAAGCACCCATCCCTGTTGTGCCAATGGTTGAAGCAGAAGCACCAGTTGAAGTGCCAGAAATTCCTGCCGTAAAAGCAGAAGCAAAGAAAGCGCCTACAGCCGTAGAATCTGTCAAGAAAGAGGAACCAGCACCTGCGCCAGTCGTAGCACCTGCTCCGGCTGAAAAGCGCGAAGTAATTACCCTGCCTGCGATAGAAGCTCCCGCTAAAGAAGAAAAACCCGCTGAAATTAAAGCAGAGAAAAAAGCTGAAACGCCTGTAGAAGAAGCCAAACCTACAGAACTCTTGCCTCCTGCACTGCCTGCGGATACTGATGCAGAAATCAGCAAAGATGCTAAGCCCGCAACCAGCGAAGAAGAGCATAAGCCTGCTGAAACTGTTACCACACCGCAAGATGTGGCACCTGTCGTTGAAAAGATTCAGAAAGAAGAAAAACCAGTAGAAGAACCTGTTGTAGCTGCTATCCCAGCACTACCAACCCCTCCTGCGCCTACAGCAGAAGCACCACTTGAATTACCAAATCTTCCCGAATTGCCGGATGTTGATACCGCAAAAAAAGTGGAAGACGTGAAGAAAAAAGTAGAAGCTGTAGAGGTGAAAAAAGAAGAGGCTGTTCTTTCCAATAAAGAACTCGCCGCTTTACCGCTCAGCGAGCCTAAAGCTGTTGCAAGCAAGGGTGCCTTAGCAACTCTTATTTTCTCGCCAGAAGAAGTAGATCTGCCAAGCACCCAAGCTTCTAACTTAGACTCTGTTATCAGCATGTTAAAAGACAATCCTAATAAGCGCATTAAGATTGTGAGCTATGGTGGAAATGACCGTTCTGGCAACCTCGCCCGCCGTGTTGCGCTCAAACGTGCGATTGCGGTACGTAAGTACTTTATCGAGCAAGGCCTGGCAGAAATCCGCATCAATGTTCAAGCCATGGCCGATGCACCCGCCACAGGTGAGAATCTTGACCGTGTAGATATTATTCTGATGGATGGTGGGAACTCCTAAGAGTCCCTCTAAAGTCATAAAAAACCTGCTATTAATAGCAGGTTTTTTATGATCTATGCCGTTATGCCGTGTTGCTACTGCGTAATCCACCCGCCACCCAATACGCGCTCGCCATCATATATCACGCATGCCTGGCCTGGCGTTACCGCGAATTGGATGTCATGCAACATCACTTCCGCACAATTGCCCTCACGAACATAAATCGTTGCTGGCACAGGCTTATGCACAGAACGTAGGCGAACCAGGGCTTCTACCCCCTCTGTCAGAGGATAATCAGAAGCCAACCAGTTCAATTCTTTTACCTTAAACTGCTGACTCGCCAGCGCCTCCTTGGGGCCGACAATCACATACTTCTTCGCCGCATCAATCCGCACCACATACAGCGGCTCGCCAGTTGCAATGCCTAGGCCTTTACGCTGACCAATCGTATAATGGATAATCCCCTCATGCCGCCCTAGCACCTTGCCTTGCAAATCAACAATATCCCCCGCATCCGCCGCACCTGGGCGGATTTTTTCGATGACACTGGCATAGGACCCATTCGGCACAAAGCAAATATCCTGGCTATCAGGCTTGCTAGCCACAGGCAAATTAAATGATTCGGCCAGCTTGCGCGTCTCCTCCTTATGCAGACCACCAAGTGGGAAATGCAGGAAATTGAGCTGCTCGGATGTTGTGGCAAATAAGAAATAGCTCTGATCCTTATCATGATCCACTGCGCGATGCAGCTCTGCACCATGCGGGCCATCTTTGCGTTGGACATAATGGCCCGTCACTAGCGCATCAGCATTTAAATCTTTGGCGACTTTGAATAAATCACGGAATTTCACACTTTGGTTACAGCGCACACAAGGAATCGGCGTCTCGCCACGCAGATAACTCTCGGCAAAATCTTCCATCACCGATTCTTTGAAAACACTCTCGTAATTCAGCACATAATGTGGAATGCCAATGGTTTCTGCCACGCGGCGTGCATCGTAAATATCCTGGCCGGCACAGCATGTGCCTTTTTTCTCAATCATAGCACCGTGATCGTAAAGCTGAAGCGTGATACCAATCACATCATAGCCCTTGCTTTTCAACAACGCAGCCACCACAGAACTATCCACCCCGCCGGACATAGCGACGACGATTTTTGTATCTGCTGGAGATTTATTAAAGCCGAATTCGTTCATTTTTTACCAGGAGCAGAGGTTCAGAGCCGAGGGTTGGAGGTATATAAACCACGCCCCAACTCTTACCCTAATACGGTCTATTCACCGAAAAATCAAGCAATTCTAACAAAATATCCTTTTCCTGGGAGGCAGGAAAGAGGTTGAGGGCTTGTTTGGCGTTTTCTACAAATTCGACCGCCCGATCCATCGTATAGCGCAAAGATTGATGCTTTTGAATCAGTTCTTTTGCTTTTTCTAAATCACTGTCTTTCTGAGATTTTTCTTCAATCACACGCTTCCAGAACAGCCTCTCTTCCGCCGTGCCATTGGCATAAGCATGGATGACTGGCAGGGTGACTTTGCCTTCATGGAAATCATCGCCTATGGATTTGCCTAGTTCTTCCTGTTTTGCTGAATAATCAAGCGCATCGTCGGCGATTTGGAAAGCGATCCCTAAATTCATGCCGAAATCAAACAGCGCTTTCTGCTCTGCCTGTGGACGGTCACTGACCACAGCTCCAATCTCACAAGCTGCTGAGAATAATTGCGCGGTTTTGGCAGAGATAATACGGATATAATCGTCTTCAGACGTCCCCAAATCCGAGGTCGCCACCATTTGCATCACCTCGCCCTCTGCGATAATGGCAGAAGCCGATGATAAAATGCGCAACACCTCAAGCGAGCCATCACCCACCATCAGCATAAACGCCTGACCTAGCAGGAAATCTCCCACTAGAATACTCGCTTTATTACCCCAGATATTATTCGCCGTCGGCACGCCACGGCGTAGCGCACTTTCATCTACCACATCATCATGCAACAAGGTTGCGCTGTGTAAAAACTCCACTGCTGCCGCCAAATGCACATGGCGCTCGCCTTGATAACCGCATAAACGCGCGCAAATCAGCGTTAGGCTTGGGCGCAAACGCTTGCCACCAGAATGCACCAAATGAGCCGCCATATCAGGAATCAGCGCTGCACGGGCGCCAACACGTGCCATGATAGCTTCATCCACACGCGCCAAATCGCTCGCAATGAAGGATTGCAGGCTTTCCAATGAGGATTTACTAGCAGAATGAGAAGAAACAGCAGAAGCGTGGGGCATGGTATATTTACTGGCTAACAAAAATCTCGACACGGCGATTAGCAGGGTCGCGCACCCCATCTGCCGTTGGCTCACGCAAATCGGTCTCACCGAATGCGAAGAGAATAATATATTCGGCTAAAACGCCACCGCGAATCAATGTATCTTTCACCACTTGCGCCCGCTTTTTAGACAGTCCAAGGTTATATTGCTGTGAGCCGGATGTATCCGTATGCCCATTTAGCACCACCTCGTAGGCCGGCAATTTTTTAATATCCCCGATAATACTATCCAGAATATGGTTAGCCTCTGGGGTTAAGGTGCTGCTATTATGCTCAAAGAATACCATATAAGAGAGACCATCCGCACTGGCTGCCTGTGTTGGCGCAGGGGCTTCGGCAACAGGCTCTGGCGCAGGCTCGCCGCCGCCATTGCTCAGGCCATCTAAGGCCTCATAGAAACTCTCACGGCAGGCTGCGATTTCTTCGGTTTGCCAGTTTTCCTCTTGTTGCTCTACCCAACAATCAAACAGGAACTGCGCCTTTGCAGCTTTCTCAGGCTGGTGTTGTGCGGCATTGCTTTTAAGCACATCGACCAATTGCTTGCGCGCATCACGAATAGTTGGCACGATATTCGGCGGCAGATCCCAATTATTGATATTTTCCGGCTCAGTTTGATGGCCATAAGCTGCTTTTAAGCCTTTCTCAGCAAAATAGGCAGAGTCCATCCAATCATATTGGGTTGCTTCGGATTCAGAGAATGCTAAGTATTCTTGGGAGAGCGTGCGATTGAACGGGTCTGCTACGGGCGTTGTGCGTTTGAGTTTGTCTAAGTTGCCGAATCCACAGCCCCCCAGAACAAGCACACATGCCAATGCTACAACACGTTTCAATACGGACACGCCCTACCCTTTATACTATTCCTGAATCTCGATCTCCACGCGACGGTTTGCAGGTTCTGCAACGCCATCTTTGGTCGGCACTTTTGGCATGGTTTCGCCATAGCCATGTGTGGTGAGTTTATCGCCAGGAATATCGTTATTTTCCAGTGCTTGCTTCACAGAGTTCGCACGACGCTCAGACAGGCGTTGGTTATAGCTTTCAGAGCCTGCACGGTCTGTATGGCCGCTTAATTTCACAGTGTAGTTTTTACCCGCTAATTCACGCAAGCTTGCTACAACTTCTGCCAATGTCTCAGCACCTTTCTTGTTCAGGCGCGAACCATCGAAATCGAACCATACGACATAATTATTACCGCCCATTCTACGCGCAGCTTGGTTATCAGCCGCTGCAGGCGCTCTGAGGGAGGCTTCTAATGCAGCAATTGCTTGGCTGAAATTCTCTTGGCACGACGGTGCAGGTTTGCGTTTTTCCGCATAAGCGATCATACAATCATAGCTCACTTGCGCTTTCGCTGCCACTTCTGGCAGATTTTGCTTACCGCCGGATGCTAATGCATTCACCAAACGCACACGCGCACCGCTTAAATCGGTTACATCCGCTTGGCGCAAGCTCCAGTTTTTAGGCAATTCAGGCTGTGGATGCAGATCATCCAAAGAATTTAGGCCTTTTTGGGCGAAATATTCAGAATTGATATAATGGCGCTGCTTTTTCTCATGTGCAGAGAAATCACGGTATTCAATCGCCACCGCTTTATCAAAATCCGTAGGATTGAGGGAATGTTCGTTTAACATGCCAAGGCTCGTACATGCAGAAAGCACCACCGCGCCTCCAAGAACCATACTGGTTTTTAGCGTAGTATTTATCATTTTTTTTCCCATGATCCCGCTCAAAATAGAATATTGCTTTAGTAAATGACAGGCCGTATAAAATGCGTGTAGCATAATCAATAGGTGCTACTTGCCTATAGAACTACATACCGTAATTTGTGGTTAAATCCAAGTAAAATCGCATAGGTAGGTAACGATTTTTTTCGCATGGGGATTTCTGTATGCCGGATATTTCAATTGAATTACAATACAATGGCCGCATAGCAGGCGTGGATGAAGCTGGGCGCGGGCCATGGGCGGGGCCGGTGGTAGCTGCGGCTGTCATATTGAATTACCATGATATTCCAGAAGGTATCAATGACTCCAAAAAACTTTCGGCTGCACGTCGTGATCAGCTTTTTGAGCAGATTATGATGAAGTCTGCGGTAGGAGTAGGGATTGCTTCGGTCGATGAAATTGATCAACTCAATATCCTCGCCGCCACCAAACTCGCCATGCAACGCGCAGTTACGGCCCTTCCCTCAGCACCAGACCGGATTTTAGTGGATGGGAATCAACCGCCTGTATTTGCCTGCCCGACTGATGCAATTGTTAAAGGCGATAGTAAAAGCCTTTCGATTGCCGCCGCCTCTATTATCGCCAAAGTCACACGGGATAGAATGATGCATCAGCTAGCGCTGGAATTTCCGTTTTACGGCTGGGAGAGCAATGCAGGATATGGCACGGCCACACATCAAGCAGGCCTTAAACAACATGGCATTACGCCACATCATAGACGCAGCTTTGCGCCAATTAAGCGGGTGTTGGAAGAGGTTTAGTTTTTCTTTTGACAACTTTGTCATACGCCGACTTGATCGGCGTATCCATCCCAGTATATAGCTTTATTTTTTAGGATGGATTCACCGATCAAGTCGGTGAATGACAAAATACACTCCGCCATCGCGAGGAGCGGTAGCTACGCGGCAATCCATGTGTATTGCCTCTCTGTCCTTTATGCAGGATAGATGGATCCTCCTACGCCCTAAAGGGCTTCGGCGAGACGAGATCGCCGCGCTGCGCTCGCGATGACGGGCGCTCTTTGTCATTGCGAGGAGCCAGGCAACAACGGCGACTTGCCCCAAGGATCAGCGTATAACAGTATCTTCTCTGAATCCTGAATCCGAATCCTGCCCCCTACCTTTCAGCTAAGCCGCACTCAACGCCGATTTCTTATAGCTTTGCTCGATATACTCAATCATCATCCCCGCAATATCCTTCTCCGTCGCGCCTTCCACACCTTCTAACCCTGGTGAAGAGTTTACTTCTAGAATTTTGGGGCCAGTGCTAGAACGGATAATATCCACCCCTGCCACTTGCAAACCCACAATTTTTGCTGCTTTAATGGCCATTTTACGCTCTTCTGCGGTGATTTTTATGGCTGTGCCTGTGCCGCCTAGATGGATATTGGCGCGGAATTCTCCTTCAGCTGCTTCGCGTTGCATAGAGGCCACTACTTTACCGCCCACGACAAAACAACGTATATCTTTGCCTTGCGCTTCTTTAATAAATTCTTGCACCAAAATATTAGCGCGCAGGCTCTTAAAGGCATTAATGGTGCTTTCGGCGGCCTTATTAGTCTCCGCTAGCATCACTCCGCGCCCTTGCGTGCCTTCTAATAACTTCACTACCAACGGCGCCCCGCCTACCATTTCAATCAGCTGGGCAGTATCCAGCGGCGAGCTTGCAAATCCGGTAATAGGCATATCAATACCACGACGGGAAAGCAGTTGTAAGGTGCGTAATTTATCACGTGAGCGGGTGATGGAAGTGGCGGTATTTAAACAATATACCCCCATCATCTCAAACTGCCGCACCACTGCTGCACCATAGAAGGTGAGCGAAGGTTTAATGCGGGGAATCACCGCATCAAAACCATCCAGAATCTCACCGCCACGGTAATGCACTTCAGGCTTGGTGGCGCATATATTCATATAGCATTGCTGGATATTAATGAATTTCATATCATGGCCGCGTGTAAGGCCGGCTTCCATAATGCGCTGGTTGGAATAGAGCTCTGGGTTCGATGCAAGGACCGCTATTTTCATTTTTTATAATACTCCCTGACCTGCTGATCCTTTAATTTTCCTTGGTAACATGATTTGAGAGGATCCACTATTAATCGCCCGCTTCGCATAGCTTCCCGTCCTAGTAACATGCGGAATGCCATTGAATGCCGGTCTGTTAAGGTTATTTCTACTGTCCAGGTTCTATCCCCTAGGGTAATCGGCGTTTCGATTACATAACGCCGCTCTTTATGCCCGCCTGAATCACTCACATAACGCCTGTCAACCACAGGCGCAGTACAGGTTACTACACATTCTTTATCCTTTTGTATAGGGTGAATATCAAAACGAATCCACATTTTTTTGCACTGCACAAAAGTTTGGATGTTATATGCATGTAAACACGAGGTTTTTGCTCCGGTATCCACTTTTGCTTTCACGGCTGGAAGCCCTAATTCAGGCAGAGAAACCCATTCTTCCCAGCCAATGAGCATTTTCTTTGTCATGATGGTGCGCTCTTTAACTCGCTTCTTCTTGAGTAGTATCTTAATATGCAATTGCCTTTGTCATTCTTGGACTTGATCCAAGAATCCATCTAAAACATACAATCCTTCAAAGCGGTATTTTCACTTTAGTATTAGGATGGATCCTTGGATCAAGTCCAAGGATGACACAGCTTCAAAACAAGAGAAAGCCCATATTACGACATTAGCTCTTTAACCCATCTTTCTCTATATCATACTGCCCTCTATAAAAATACCATGCAAATATACTTGATGTTCTGAGTTTTTGGAGTAACATCAGGAACACGTAAATGATGATAACCATAATTACAATATCTTATGATAACCACCGAAATACTGATTATCCTTTTCCTTCTGTTACTGAATGCTTTTTTTGCTCTTTCTGAAATGGCGATTGTATCTACAAGCAAACCCATGCTGCGCCAGCTCGCAAAACAAGGAAATAAACGCGCCATTGCGGCCATTGCGCTAGCGGAGGATTCGGGGCGGTTTTTATCAACCGTGCAAGTCGGCATTACGTTAGTCGGCATTCTCGCTGGTGCTTATGGCGGGGCAACAATTGCTGATAAACTGGAAGTACCGTTTAATGAAATTGCATTTATAAACCCGAATGGTCAATTGGTTGCGGTGATTTTAGTGGTAGGGATTATTACCTATCTCTCCGTCGTCATTGGTGAGCTTGTGCCAAAACAACTTGCCCTTTCCCGCCCAGAGAAAATCGCACTGATCGTAGCCCGCCCGATGACCATCCTTTCGATTATCTGCACTCCTATCGTGCTTGCGCTGGAGAATTCCGCAAAATTACTGATGAAAATTCTTGGTATTCTGCATGATAGCTCAGAAAAGATGACCGAAGACGAGGTCAAAGCCGTCATTGCCGAAGGTGCGGCGAGTGGCGCTTTAGAGGCTGAAGAGCATCAAATGCTCCAGCGTATTATCCGCCTAGGTGACCGTGATGTGAAATCGATCATGACGCATCGTGTCTATGTCGCTTTTATTGATATTAATGACTCCCCTGAAACCATTCGCCGTAAAATCCACAAAGAAAGCCATTCACGCTATCCGGTGGTGGATGGCCATACGACCAAAGTAGTGGGTATCGTCCAGGCGAAAGATTTGCTCGATGGCGTGTTATCTGATAAAGGCCTGCATATCTCCCATTATCTCAAAGACGCCCATATCCTGCCTGAAAACACACCGTGTTTTAATGTGCTGGAACAATTCAAGCGCTCTTCTATTCATATGGCCGTATTAGTTGATGAATATGGCGCAACGCAAGGAATTGTAACGGCAGCCGATATTTTAGAAGCCATCGTCGGCTCATTGCCGTCTAACTATAATGAAACCAGCGAACCGCTGATGCATCAGCGTGAGGATGGTTCTTGGTTAGTGGATGGGCTGACTTCTATTGATGAAATGCACCTCACTATTGGGTTAAATGATATCGATCTGAGCGGCAAGTTTGATACGATTGCCGGCTTCTTCATGCAAATCCTTGGAAAATCACCGGAACTGGGCGATAGTTTCGAGCAGTTTGGTTACCGTTTTGAAGTGATGGATATGGATGGGCGGCGGATTGATAAGATATTGATTACGCAGTTGGATAGCGAAGAGGAGTAAGCGGCCCCTATCTTGTCATACGCCTACTTGATCGGCATTGTTGCGTGACTGTCGGTACAGACTAATTTAAAAATTTTTATTTGTTTTGCAGCCTTGTCATTCTTGGACTTGATCCAAGAATGACACGTGCATGAGCAAAAGCCCTGCAAAAAATACCCGATGAATTTTCGATGAATTTTTCCTTCACTTCCTCTTCAACACAGCTCCTGTATATATAGTTCATATGACCACACAAAGGAGTTCATCATGTTCAAAAAGACGATTACTATTGCAACCTTAGCCCTGATGGTAGCAAGTACTGCTACACCGAGCTATGCAGGTGATCGGGCGCTGGGTACGGTTATTGGCGCAGTGGGTGGCGCTGCCGTTGGCTCAGCTTTTGGTAAAGGAAATGGCAAACCGGTAGCAATTGCTGTAGGCGCATTAGTGGGCGCAGGCATCGGCAACCAGCTAGCCCGTGATAACACAAAACATGACCGTCATTACGGCGGTGGATACCGTGATTACCGTGGCCCGTATTATAACAATACCCGATACCGTTCTCATTACCATGGCGGCTATCGTGACCGTAGCTATACGAGTTATACAAGCTACACCACCTATTACCCCGCCCCACTCTACCCAAGCTATGCTCCGGCAAACTCTTATTGGGTGGATCCAGGTTCGGTGAATAATGTGCAAGTGAATAATTACGGTGTTCAACCCACTGTCCAACCAATCGCAGCGCAGCAATACTGCCGTGAGTTTAACCAAAACGTCACTATTGGCGGCCAAGTGCAACCTAGCTATGGCACAGCCTGCCTACAGCCTGACGGCTCCTGGGCGATACAGAATTAGAGGGATTTCCTCCCTCTATAAGGTGTGGATATCTGTTTCTGAAGCATGTTAGCACCGTAAGCGCAGAAACACGATATCCACACTGTTTTTTTTCGTGTATAATCCCCCTATAAAAGGGGAAATATCATGACTATACGCTCCATACTATTATATTACGGCGGCAGCAAGGAAGAGCATGCAGCAATGAAAGTTGCGCTGCAATTGGGCGAACAGCATGGTGCGCAGGTGACATGCCTCTATGGTGCGACAGATCTCTCCCCGCAACTGGCCAGTTTTGGCGATATGGTGGCTTTGCCTGAAGATTACATTGAAAACTGGCGCCGCAACCAGAACCGTCATGCCGAAGCGGCAGAAAATCTCTTTGTTAAATACGCCGCAGCCCATCCCAAAGTCCGCCATCATTTTACTTATGTAGAAGGTAATCCTGGTGATAATATTGCGCTTCAGGGTAAATGCACGGATTTGCTGGTCATTGGCAAAGATGAAGATGGGTTTGATACCAATAACCATCTAGCCTTTTTCTCGTCATTATTCGATACGGCACGGCCTCTGCTTTTTGTGCCACCTAGCGCTACGCATGTGCATTGCGATACTATCAGCATCGCCTGGGATGGCAGCAAGGAATCTGCCCGCGCATTACAACATAGTTTTCCGTTCTTACAGCAAGCCAAGAATGTGCATATTCTGATCGTAAAAAGTGAAGGAAAACGGGCGCTGGAATATAAGGATGCCCTGATTGCTTATCTGCAATTGCATAATATCAAGGCCGATATACGCGTACTCGAGAAAAACAAACGCTCCACCAGCGAAACCTTGCTGACGGAGGCAGAAAATCTTGGCAGTACACTCTTTGTGATGGGTGGCTACAGCCACAGCCGGTTACGCGAAGCGATTCTGGGCGGGGTGACACGGTTTATGCTACAACGGGCAAAAATGCCGGTATTGATGGCGCATTGAGTGAGACTCTCACCTCTTGTTGCATACTCGCTAATCTCTTGCTATTTGCCATCCCAGACGTGATCCGGGATCCACTGTTATAGCAGCGTGATTTATAAGCATTGAATATAGAAGCGCCAGTCCTGGTGGATTCCGGGGCAAGCCCGGAATGACAAAAGAGAGACATTGACAAGTATTATTAAGAATTAACTCCCATACTTCGCCAATTCCACCATTGCCCGCAGTTCAATCTCTTCTAATATCTCACGAATGCGTGGATCGATGGTTTCTTCTTTGCTTTGTTCGGTCGCTTCTTTGAGTTGCTCTAAATCCGAGCGGTTCATTTCGCCGGAGAGTAAGCTATAACGTAAATTATCGAGCTGGCTTAGGAGTTGCTCACCATATTCTTTGGCGCTGACAGCTCCTGTGCCTACTTCTTGCAAGGCAAGCAATGCTCCCATGGCAGACATAGAAGCCGGCGCAGCAATCGATGGGCTGGATGCTGCTTCATCCGTCTCAGAGAGATAGGCGCTGAAATCATCACTGCCATTGAGTGACTTCTTTTTGACCTTACCGGTCTGGTTTATCCCACCTGGCCCTGTGATTTTCATGAATGCTCTCCCTCGTTATTTTTGCTTATGTTTAGGATGGATCCTTGGGTCAAGCCCAAGGATGACAACACAAGCTCTGTCATTCTCGGACTTGATCCGAGAATCCATCTAAAATATAGCATTAAATACTATTTCCACTATACCACTCCCCCACCCCAAACACTAGGCAAAAATTGCCCAGTGTTTATGGGTATTTTATGCCCAAGCGGCAAAGCGCCCCCAATTGAACACCATTCAACATACTGATATATATAATTTATAAATTTGGCACGATCTCTGCATATATATTCTGCAAATGCCGCATTAAGGAGAGAATGTATGGCTCAGAGAATACGATATATGTATCACATCCCATCTAGGAGCAAGGGTTTCAACCGCTATGCTCTGGGTATCTACCTGCAAGTGCTGGTCACTTCGCTGGCGGGTATTGGTTCGTTCCTGATGTGCCTCTCTGCTTTCTTATATATATTATTCAACTACGCAAGCAACGCCCATGCGGCGGATGCGCGTGTGAAGGATATTGTGAATATTGAAGGTGTTCGCGATAACCTTTTAGTGGGATATGGCCTGGTAGTGGGCTTAAACGGAACAGGTGATAACCTGAAAAACTCCGTATTCACCCAAAAAGGCCTTGAAGACTTACTCAGCCGCATGGGTGTAAACACCCGTGGTTCTAACTTGAAGACCAAGAACGTAGCGGCTGTCACGATTACGGCAAAACTTCCACCCTTTTCCCGTCAGGGTAGCCGTATTGACGTCTCTGTTAGCACCCTAGGAGACGCCAAAAGCCTACAGGGGGGTACTCTCCTCGCCACCCCCCTGCTAGGCGCTGACGGTGAAGTATATGCTGTTGCACAAGGCCCGCTGTCCATCGGCGGGTTCCAAGCAACGTCTCCGAATAGCACCACTTCTATCAGCAAAGGTGTAAGCACCGGCGGCTTCGTGCCAAATGGAGCTATTGTGGAGAAAGAAATTGATTTCGACCTGAATTCTTTAAACAGCTTAAGCTTAGCGCTGAAAAACCCAGATATTAGCACTGCTAAAAATATCGCTGATGCTATCAATGGCAATTTAAGTGGTAATTATGCCAAAGCAAGCGATCCAGGCACTGTAGAACTCAGCGTTCCTAATGCGTTGCAAGGTAATGTACTGGAATTACTGGCAAGCATCGAACAAATCGAAGTGCCGACCGATCAACCAGCCCGTATCGTAGTCGATGAAGCTTCAGGTACCATCGTGATGGGTGAGAATGTGAAGATTGATACAGTAGCGGTAGCACAAGGCAACCTGATTGTAAAAGTTGGCCAAACACCGCTGGTATCGCAGCCAAACCCATTCGCACCTGAAGGCGCACAAACCGTTGTGACCGCGCAGGAAAATATCAGCGTGAATGAAAACGAAGATAAAAAACTCGCCGTTCTTGAGGAAGGTGCAACATTAAAAGACCTGGTGAACGGCCTGAATGCCTTAGGCGTTGGCCCGCGCGATATGATTACGATTCTTGAGACGATTAAAGCAGCCGGCGCTTTGCAGGCAGAAATTGAAGTACGGTAATAGTATGAACAGTATTGCTAATACCCTCACAAAAATTGTTGCTCAGCAGCCTAACGCTTTACACAAAACACAGGCCGCTAATCAGCAAGATGTGGATAAAGTAGCTAAAGATTTTGAAGCAATGTTCATCAGCCAAATGCTGCAATCGATGTTTAAAGACGTAAAAACCGATCCTGTATTGGGCGGTGGTCAGTCTGAAGAAGTTTTCCGCTCTATGCTGATTGATCAGTATGGCAAAGAAATGAGTCAAAACGGCGGGCTCGGCTTAGCCCCTCATATTAAAGCCGAATTGTTACGTATGCAGGAGGTGAAATAGTCATCATGAGAGATTTAGTGGATATCAATAACGAACCAACAACAGAGCAACAACCAACTCCGCAAGCTCCTGAGCGTAAACTGGAATTACGTAGCGTGATTGACGTAACTAAGCGTTTGACCGATTTACTCTCCGAGGAAAACAACTACTTGCAAGCCATGCAAATGAAAAACGTGCATAAGCTGCAAGATGAAAAGCTGAAACTGGTTTCCGCCCTCGAAATCCAAAAGAAGATTCTGAAAATGGATCCTAGTGTAAAATCGAATTTCTCTGATCGTGAGAAAGAAGAGTTCCGCAAAATTACTCAACAATTCGAGCGCGTGTTAGTGGACAACTACACCAACCTCACCCGTGTGAAAGCGGTAAACCAACGTTTAGTTGAAGCGATTGCTGAAGCTGTGATGGATCACACACCACGCGCATCAGGCTATACACCTGATGGCAGCAATGCACCGAAAGCTTCGCTGGCGGATGTGCCTTTATCCATTAACCAGAACATATAAGGTTATCATGAGATACACGGTATCATCCCAACCCTTATTTAGTACTCGTCATCGCGAGCGTAGCGTGGCGATCCATGTATCCTATATCAAAGACACAGAAGTCATAAACATGGATTGCCGCGTCGCTAGCGCTCCTCGCAATGACGTCAATGACAATAACGAGGTAATATTATGAGCCTGGATCTTGCACTTAATAATGCGATAAGCGGATTAAACGTTAGCCAAGAAGCGCTTTCGGTTCTTTCCAACAATATCGCCAACGCCAATACCGCTGGCTATGCCCGCCGTATTGCTAATCAAGTATCGGTTAACTTCGCCGGTGTAGGTAACGGTGCAAGAATTGAAGATGTCGTACGCCAGGTTGATACCTTCTTAATGAACGAAGTACGTACCCGCACAACCACCGTAAGTGCCGCAACCACTTTGGATGAATATTACACCCGCATCCAAAACCTATTTGGCCCGCCAGATGGTGCGAATGGTTTAACAGCGGTTGCTGATAGCTTCTTCAACTCCTTAAATGACCTCGCCGCCAACCCAGAACTTTCTGCGCTGCGCTTGAATGCGGTAAACAACGGTATTGCCGTTGCGAGCAAAGTATCCAGCTTCGCCCAAAACCTGCAAGACCTCCGCTTAGCAGCGGATCAGGATATCGGGCGTTTAATTGGTGTGATTAACCAGGATTTGACCAAGTTACATGATTTAAACACCGCGATTAAAGTAGCGGGTAACGCGAATCTCTCTACCGCTGACTTAGAAGAACAACGCGATAGCGTGCTGAATGACTTAGCACAATATCTGGATATCAGTGTCTTTAACAACGCAGATGGTACTACCTATGTCACCACCGGTGATGGTATCAGCCTTGTGAGCGAAAACCTGCATAAGCTGACTTATGTTCCAGCCTCCTCTTCAGATACATTTACCAATGACAGCCCGCTGGATTCCATCCGCATACAGACCATTTCTCCTAAAGGTACAATTGTTGGTACACCGAGTGTATTAGTACAAGGCGGCACCTCTAGCCAAGTAAGCAGCAAAGTAAAAGGGGGCGAGCTCTATTCCCTCCTGGAAATGCGCGATACCATTATCCCACAATCCCTCAGCCAATTAGATACATTCGCCAGCACCCTACGTGATGCATTTAATGCGATTCATAACGACGGTGCAGGCTTCCCTCCTCCTTCTAGCATCACTGGTACTACCGGTGTGCTTGCAAGTGATGAGCGTGATTTTTCAGGTAAGGTGATGATTGGTGTCGTGGATGCCAATGGCAAGCCAATTCCAAGCGGTTATGATGATGGCACCTCTATGCGCCCATTAGTGCTTGATCTGGATTCACTGGATAATGGTGAGGGCAATGGCCGTCCTGATATGCAAACCATTCTGGATGAGATTAATAACTATTATGGCCCACCACAACAACGCATCAGTGTTGGCCCGCTCTATGACATTAAAATCGCCTCACGCACCGAAACCCTCGGCGCTCAGTCTGGCTTCCCAACCAATAGTACATTTACCTTCGACTTTGAACTGGATAACGCAGGCAGCAGCCCGCTGACATTCTCTGTACTCGATATAGATGTACTAAACGCTGGCGCTGCAGGGCTTGTAGGTGGCTTACCAGGTGTAAGCAGCCTCGATGCTGGCACACGCGCCCGTACAGGTAGCAGCAACTCCGTTACTGTAGACTTCAACGGCGCTACCACCCCTGGCCCTTACACCATCCGTGCGATGGTGAAAGTGGAAGATGCAGATGGTAACAGCTATGTGTCTTACATTGATTATCAAGTGAATGATAACACCACCGATATGTATAATGACCGCTTCTCTGTCAGCAATCTGGCATCGGGTGATGGCACTATCGTACAACCAACCACCAGCCAACGTGCGTTAACGGCGTCGTTTGTCAATGCACAGGGCAATCCTGCTGGCCCGAATGAATTAGGTTACCTCAAACTCACCACCAATCCAAATGCTGGCGACTTCCGCATTGCGATTGATGAGATGAATAGCAGTGATTTAGGCCAACCTGAGAATGCATCCTCAGTTCCTGCAACCAAACGCGGCTTTTCGCATTACTTTGGCTTAAATAACTTCTTCGTAGATAAACAAGTCGGCGGCACTAATGGTGCAACACAAAGTGAAACCAAAAATGCAGCACTGAACTTAAAAGTACGTCAGGATATCATCAACGATCCAAACCGTATCTCCCTAGGTTCCCTCACCCAAAGCAGCCTGGCACAGCCGATTGAGAAAACCTATACGGTAGGTACAGTTGCGGCAACAGGTAGAATGGCATTTGCGGGTAACCTGGCGATTGGTGACACCATCACCATCAATAACACCGTATTCAACATCGTAGCTGCTGCTGCCGGTGATAACGAAATCACCCTAGGCGCTACACTGTCTGATACGCTTGATAATATCGTCAGCAAACTCAATACGGATAACGCCTATACACGCGGTAACGTAGCGCTGGCTAGTTATTCTACCGATGGCACGAATCTGCAAATTAATTTCGATACTAAAGGCACATTGGGTAACGCCTTCCTGCTCGCAGCAAATACTACAACCAGCGGCCAGTTGGTTACTATTAACACAGAAGCAGCTTCTGTAACAGCTACAGGCTCATTAGTCGGCGGGCAAAGCGAAGCGAAAGTGATCCAAACTACGGCTGCTTATACCTATGAATTAGGCTCCGGTTCTAACGAAGCCGTAAAACGCTTAGGTGCATTAGGTTTGATCAACATCGGCTTCAAAGGCGCAGGTGGTTTGCCGGATGGTACATTTACCCTTAGCCGCTATGCGACTGAGATTATCGATTATAACTCAACCAATGCCGCAAGCGCGTCATCAAACTTAAAGCAACAACAAGTATTGCTCAAAGGCTTCTCTGACCGTTTAGAAACCGGTAGCGCTGTCAATATCGACGAGGAATTGGCTAACACCATACTCTTCCAAAACAGCTACACCGCAGCAGCACGTATTATTAACACCACGAAAGAGCTCTACGACATCTTGTTTGATGCCGTATAAGACACGATTTAGGAGAATTTATCATGGCCGTTAATCGCGTTAGTACCATTTCCCTCCATAATAGCAGCCTCGCTGATATGATGCGCCTGCAAGTGGCTATGGGAACGACACAGAACCAGATCTCCAGCGGTAGAAAAGCCAGCACTTTCACCGAGCTAAGCGCACAAGGCCAAACGGCACGTGTACTAGGCTTTGAAACCCAGCAAAGCAGAACGGAGAACTATCTGCGCGGCAACACTATTGCAAGCAGCCGTCTACAACAGATGAACACCTCTGTTAGCGGTATGATTGATGTGGCAGAAGAATTAAGCAACCTTCTCCTCTTACGCCGTACCCCAACCACAGGCGATACATTACCGCTTTCTCAACTCGCCGAATCCGCGCTTGCAAAAGTAGCCCAAGCGCTGAACACTCAAACAGACGGACGCACCCTCTTCTCCGGCTCTAAAACCAATACGATTCCAGTAGATACCACTATTTCTAACGTGAACTGGAATGATGATACAGATGATTATACGCTCAATAACGCCTATTACTCAGGTGATGCATATAAAGCCTCTGTACGCGCCAATGATGCGCTGGAGTTTAATTATGGTGTAACAGCGGATAACCCAGCCTTCCAAAAACTGATCGGCGCGTTAAATCTGGCCATCAAAGGTGACCAAGAAAACGATGATGCGATTCTCGCTAAAGCCGTAGACCTTACCAACATAGCGATCAAAGAATTAGCATCCGTGCAGGCAGGTATTAGCAACAATATCACCATCTTGGATAAAGCAAATTCCGATCTGGAAGATTACAAAGTATTTTTAAAGGGCGCAATTAGTGACGTCACCGAAACCGACGTTGCCGAAGCAACCATTAAAATGACCAGCTATGAAACCACCCTTCAGGCAACTTATATGGCGTTTTCGCGGTTAAGCAGCTTGAAACTATCTGATTTTCTTAAATAATCTAACATATATTTTGTTAGGGAGTTTTTGATAAATATACGTTATAATAATAGTAAGCTGGGGAGCCAGCGGGAGAATACGAAAATGCAAAGGACCTACGCACAAATGGAAAAAGATAACGCGATAGCAGCCTCAGGCTTATTAGCAAAACAAGTTATCGAAGGGCGTTTTGGTAAAGTAACGGTCGATACAGACCATGCTATTTACTTCGCCTCCGGTTTGCTTGGCATGCCTGATAAACTTTTCTTCTGCCTTACAGAATTCCCTGGCAAAAATGCACTGGATTTTAAAGTGCTGCAATGCCTGAATGACCATAAATTATCCTTCGTAGTACTGCCAGTACCTTACGATAACCGCCTCATCGATGCCGCAGATATGAAAGAATGCGCAGAGATGCTGGAAGTAGAGAAAAAGAACATGGGCATTCTGCTGATTGCTTCTGTTCATAAATCTCCTGATGGCAGTACCAAAGTTTCTGTGAACGTACGCGCACCGATTATCGTGGATACCGAGAAAAAAGCAGCTGCACAATATGTATTCACCAACAACAAATATGAAATCCGCCACATGCTAAGCGCTGAACCGCTCAGCAATAATAGCAAAGCGGCTTCTTAAGCCTACTATCCCTTGTTGTCTTATACTGCGACACGCCGGTTATGCCGGCGTGTTTTTTTGCCTTGCCATCGCGAGCTTAAGCGAAGCGATCCATCTATCCGGCATAAAGGACAGAGAAACCCTACACATGGACTGCCACGTCGCTACCGCTCCTCGCAGTGACAGTGAGCCAGGCAACAACGCCAATTAAGTCGGCGTCTCACAGAACACATTATGACACTCACGTCCACATTGTCATGCCCTCCCTAACATGCTACTATCATCCATCGTCACCCTCCAACACAGGACATCCTATGCCCTCTACTGTTGATACTTATCGTTTCGTCCGGGAATTTGCTTGTAAAGGCGCAGAATGCGAGGATACGTGTTGTTATGGCTGGGGAATGCAGGTGGATAAAGATACAGTAGAGCGCTATAAAACCCAAGCGCCAGAACTCCTCAATGCCGTTACCTCTGGCGAAGCCGAATATATTATGAAACGCGATCCACAGACGGATTATTGCGTGAAATTCGATACGGGCCTATGTGGCATTCACAAACAATACGGTTCTGATTTCCTAGGCGATGCGTGCCATTTCTTCCCACGTATCACCCGCCATTTTGGCGAAACCACCCATATGGGCGCGTCGCTTTCTTGCCCTGAGATTGTACGGTTGATTACGGAAAGCGATGATCCATTCTCGCTCGCGCCAGTGGCAGTAGAACGCCTGCCGCATAGTATAAAAGATTACCTGCCCGCTGGTATGAGTAGCGAAGATGGCGTTGCGATTATGCGCCGGTTTATCGATGCTTCGCAAGACCCACACGCCGATGCCAGCCAGATTATGCGCCGGTTTATCACCGTCAGCAAATCCTTGCAGAATGTCTCCACCGAGCGGTGGAAAGACGGTATCGGCTTTTTATTCACCACAGCCGATAACCGCATCATTCCCGCCGCAAAAGAAATTGAAGACCCATACCGCCTGTTACATGCATTAGCAGGCCTCATCCATGCCGCCAATGCCCATAAACGCAAGCGGTTGATGGATGTATTCCACGGTATAGAAAAAGCGCTTCACGCCACAATTGATTGGGTTACGCTGGATATCGGCACCTATGATCTAACGTTTAACACCGCCGAATCGCTCTATAACGACAACGCCCTACACACCATCCAACCTTTTCTCAAAAAATGGATCGGTGCGCAATCGATTATGAATAGCCTACCGTTTGGAGGATATGATATTCCGTTAAGTGACCGTGTGGCAATTATGGCCGTGCGCTTTGCCACAGTAAAACTTGCCCTACTAAGCCATATAAACCACGATGGCACGCTCGATAACGCCACCGCCATCCGCGTTATTCAAGCCCTCTCCCGCTTCCTAGACCACCTCGCAGACCCTACACTTTCGCTCTCGATTTATAGAGATGCTGGGTGGCTGAGTGAGGGGCGGTTGAATGGGGTGGTGTAAGGGAATAGGATTCAGCATTCGGGATTCAGAGTTTTTCTTCACCTGAATCCCGAATCCTGGATGCTACCTTTCTTGAAAACTCGTCTGCAACGCCAAATGAATCGGCTTCAGGAAATATTCTAGCAAGGTCTTTTTACCTGTAATAATATCTGCCTGCACCGTCATACCTGGTAGGATTACGTTGCGGCTTGGGTCTTTGCCTACATAGTTTTGTGCTAATACTACCCTGCCTTTATAATAGACTCCACCGTCAGGATCATTATAGGTAGAAGGCGATATGGATTCGAGTGTGCCGTCTATACTGCCATAGCGCACGAAATCATAGGATGTCACCTTCACCGATACATGCTGCCCTGCTTGCGCATGGCCGATATCGCGTGGCGAAATGGATGTCTCCACAATCAAATCCTGATCCACTGGCACGATCTCCATCAAGGTTTGGCCTGGGGATACGACAGCACCTAACGTAGTCACCGTAATCCCTTTCACCAACCCACGCACAGGCGAGCGTACTTCAAGGTTATCTACGCGGTGGGAGAGATTGCTTTTCACCCTATCCAACTCCGATAACTCCGCCTGCACAGCGCCGATTTCTTTTAAGGCATTTTGGCTTAATTCGCTATCTAAAGATTGCAGACGTGATTTTGCTTCATTAATCGCTTCAAGCGCCACTTTCTCCTGAGAATTAATATCCTGCAAATCACCGCGTGCCGTGTTTAGACGGCGTTCGCTATCAATAGCAGAGAGTTTGGATGTATAGCCTTTCTCCAGCAAATGCTTACGCATCGTATTCTCTTCATCGGCCAGACGGATATTAGAATGCAATGTCGTACGACGGTTGCGGATAGAATCCAGCTCTTTTTGTTTAGCGGCAATTTGATCAACTAAAATTTGCCGTTTCTTCTCCCGATCATCCCGCATAGCATTCAGAATCTGCCGCTCCTCATGAGCAAGTTGCGGTACATCTTGCGCTATGGCACTAAAATCCGGCTCAGAATCATCCATAAATGCCCGCAGGCGCATGATTTTAAGCTGCAAGGCCTGTTCGCGTGTAGACATTTGAGCAAATTCCGATTTCGTATCCGCTCCTTCCAATTGCATTACAGGCTGACCTTTCTCGACCAATTGCCCTTCTTGCACCAGAATCGCGGATACTTTCCCGCCATCCAAATGCTGTATAGCCTGAATATAACCGACAGGTATCACCTCCCCACTGCCCTTTGCTACCTCACTCACGGGCGTAATGGCTGCCCAGGTGAGGAAGGAGAGTAGTAACACACTGATGCTCAGCATCGTGGTGCGCACGAGCTTAGGGCTTACGGATTCTTCCAGAATGACTGATTGTGAAAGATATTGTAATTGTTGATTTTGCAGGGCTGTCATTTTTTTGCTCCATACAAGTGGTTAAGAACTTCGGCAGGCTTGCCGCTGACGGTCAGTATGCCTTTATCCATGACGAATAAACGATCCGCGAGTTGCATATGGTCTTCACGATGCGTGACCATAATCACCGTGCGCTGCCCACGCATATTTTTGATGCTCTCGACAAACGCCTCATCATTAATCGAACCAAGTGAATGAGAGGCTTCATCCAGAATCACAATCGGCGTATCTTTAATATACGCCCGCGCCAAATTGAGACGTTGTAAGAGCATGAAGGATAATTGCTCTGAAGCATCTTCTTGCAACATAGTGTGAATACCTTCCGGTAAGTGCTTGATTTCCTCATAAGCGCAAGCTTTGGTAAGCGCATTGATGATATCAGCCTCACTCGCTTCAGGATTCACCAGACGGAGATTTTCCGCAATCGTCCCCGAAAAGAAATCCGCCCCTTGTGGCACATAGGCAAGTACATGGCGTAGCTCTAATGGGTCGAATTGGCGTATATCCATATCATCCAGCATAATCGTGCCGCTTTGTGGGCGGTACATACCGGTAATGAGTTTTAATAATGAGGATTTACCCGAACCATTATCCCCTTTAATCGCAATCACCTCACCAGGCTGAATCTCAAAACTCACCCCCAGCACGGCTGGCTCTGCATCTGCGCTATAGCGCAAGGATACCCGGTTAAACGTCACCTTACCGCGCACATTACGTAATGGCTTTACGATATGGCGTGGGTTATGTTCTGGAATGAGTTCCAGCAGGCGTTGGATTTGTGTAATACTGGTCGTTACATGATCCATGCGCGCCATAGAAGAGCAAATGGTTTGCAATGGCCCAATCACCCGCCAGGCGAGCATCATGGTGGCAATAAGTGCGCCAGAGGTGATATGCCCTTCCATCACCTCATACACACCAAAACTCAACGTTCCAATCGCCGCCCCCATCATGAACATATAGGAAAGGGTTTCGATGATTTGTAATATCATCGTTGCACGGAAATTCTCTAAACATGCCGCACCGGAAGTGGCACGGAAGCGCTCCTGCCATTTAGCGTTGGCACGGTTGGTATGGATATCCTCCATCTTGCCAATCGTCTCCATCATCAATTCATGGCGTTGCATACCTGTCATAGAAGCCATAGCCAGGCGTTTTTTGACAATCGGGCGCACAATCGCAATCATCAGCAAATACCCACCCAATGCCGCCAATGGCACATACGCTAATGGGCCAGCGATGAGGTAAATAACACCAATGAAAACAATACTAAATGGTAACTCTAACCACGTAATCGCAATCGGGCTGGTTAAAAACTCACGCACCGAATCAAAATCACGGATACGGGCGATTTGTGATGCAATGGGCGCGCGTTCGGTTAAGCTTGGGGGCAAATAGAGCAAGCGCTCGAAAATCGATGTACTCATCAGCGCATCCACCCGCGCAGCGAAATACGATAACATATTCGCCCGCAACGACCGGAACCCCGCCTCTGCCGCCAGTGCTAGCGCAATGCCGAGGATAAAATATTCCAGCGTCATGAAGGATGAATCCCCTAACACATGGTCATACACCCCCATAATAAACAGTGGCGTTGCCAGCACTATGACACTCAACACACAGCTAATAATAAAAAGCTGCACCGCAATCGGCCTAAACCGCTTTGTCATCTGCCAAAACCCTAACCAGCCATAGCGATGCGGCATTGGCACGGTTGGCACGGAAGTAAACGGAGCAAAGAAATACGCCGTTCCTTCTGGGTTACGGGAATAGCTTAGAATACGTTGCTCGCGGCTGTCATAGACCGTCCACACGCCATTATGCTCATAATGCAGCACCACGATAGGATCACCGTCTTGTGGCACGAATAAACAAGGCAATAGGCGAACATCAAGCCGGTCTAGGGTTAATGCTTCATGGCTGGCATGATAGCCTAGATTGGCCATTGTCTCCTGAAATGCATCAACATCCATACGCTCTGGCTTAAAAGGCAGCGCCTCAGTTAAATGCCGCACTTCGCCATCCCAATTCAGCGCATGGAGTAGAGGCAGCAAGCAGGATGCCAATTGCTTATCCTCCGGCTTACCAAGCGCAAGGGATTGGATGATGGTTTCCAATTTCTCGATAGCCTGATGCCGTTGATAGGCCTGCGGCCAGCTATGTAATGTTGCGGTTTGTGTGGCCATTTTTATTGCTTTCCTAATAGGTTAAACATCGCAAGATTATTAAAGGAAGACGGCGCTTCTGTTGGCACGAGATAGCCTTCTTTTAAGGTATAAAAATGATCAGCAAAGCTTTGCAGGTTTTGGTCTTGGGAGACGATGATCAACGTTGTTTTTCCCTTCAACCTGCCCATCAGCTTGAACATCATGTTGTAGCCTTCCTTATCCAGCGCACGATCCGCATCATCGAATAAAATTACCGCAGGATGATCCACCAAGGCACGGCCAAGGGCGATGCGTTGTTTCATACCAGGCGAAATAGGATCAGCTGGGCCATCGGTAAGATAACTGTCATAACCCTTTGGCAAGGCCGCCACGATCTTATCAATCCCCAATTCCCGTGCGACTTCTTTGGCATGGGCGATGGTGGTTTTGTCATCACGGAAACCAGTGAGATTCTCCAGCACCGTCCCTCTAAAGAACCCGCCACGTTGTGGCATATAGCCAATAAAACCTGCTAAATCGGTTGGATTATAGGATGAAGGATTAATCCCATCAATCCGCACACTGCCTTTATCCGGCGTAATATTACCCATAATCAGCTGCAAGAGCGTCGATTTCCCCTCGCCTTTATCGCCGATAATTGCAATGGCGGTGCCTGGGGCAATATCGAGGGTTACATCACGCAGCAATGGCATATTCGGCTCATAACGGAAACTCACCTCATTGAGGAACACCTCACCGCGCGGTGTAGGCAAACCCGTCACACCAAGGCGGCTATGGGTTGGCACGGTAAAAATATCTTCTGCTTGTTGACGCGCCACACTAAATTCCTGGAATCGTGTCCACACACCCAGCGCACGCTGCACGGGTTGCATAATACGGCCGATGAGGAGTGTACATGCTGCCAAACTACCCAAACTGAGCATATCCTGCATCACCATCACACTACCGCAAATCACCATCGCCACCACAGCCACATGCGAGAACACACTGCCAAGATTGGTGAGCCACATGCCGTCTTGGGCTACTTGATAACTGTTTTCGGTCACTTCTTTTTGCAAGCGGTCAAAACGGCGCATCATTTGCGGTTCCATCGCCATGGATTTTACCGTATGAATCCCCGTAATCACTTCAATAATGAAATCCAGCTTGCGGTTATTGGTTTCAATACGCTCTTCTAAGGAACCCTTCAGACGTTTGCCAATATAAAGAGCTGAGAACACGAACAGAAGCAATAACACAACCGGCACAGCCACCAACCAGCCTCCTAAATAGCCAATCAGCGCCATAAAGATCACCACAAATGGCACATCCACCAGCGAAATCAACCCCTGCCCGCCGTAAAACTCACCGAGCTTATTAATGGAAAGCAAGCGCTGTAAATGCAGCGAAGGCGCGGTGCGCTCAAAAGCGGTGGTATCACTATCCAGCAGATGATTCACCGCACGGCAGCTTTGCGTATGCTCATAATACGCCGCTTCCCAGCCTGTGACATAGGAACGCGTTATCCGCAATATCGCTTCCATCACCAACGCAATTGCCACACCTGCCATTAGCACATGCAGTGTAGAGGTGCTTTGGTTGACGATAATCCGGTCATAAATCTGCAAAAGTAAAAGAGGGAGCGCCAGGGACAGGATATTAATCACCAGTGACGATATAATCAGGTTAAACGCATTAAACCGATACCGCCCTAGCGTCTCCCGCCGGCTCTCCCTCTCATCGGAGGAAAAGTCATTATCGAGTATATTTACATTACGTGCTGTCATGATGCATACCTTGAATGGATTGTTGTAGAAGTTGTTAAAAGCTTAGATTACCAAGCCATTATCACCCAATCACAACAGACGCATACGCATCACAACAACGATAAACGTGCCCTAAAAACCCCATTTTTCTTCCCCTCATTCCTGACAACATTGTCATTGCGAGGAGCGTAGCGACGTGGCAATGCAGCCTGTATCAGCATCCCTGGATCGCCACGCTACGCTCGCGATGACGCCGCTATATTAAACTACCCAAACAAATGATGACCCAAACCACCTAACAAGCCACCGATAGGATTGCTTGCAGGAGGAGGTGTTGCGCTGCCGCCACCGGCATCGCCACCACCTAGAATATTGCCTAATAGGTTACCACCCGTAATGTCATTCACCAGATTAGTAGCCGTATCCACCACTCCAGTGATTGGATCAGTGCCACCGCCTGTTGTACCATCCAAGATATTACCCAGCAGATCACCGCCTGTGAGATCACCCACCAGGTCACCCGCTGTGTTCAGCACATCAGGCACTGGATTATCATCCACAATACCCAACCAACCACCATCCGTACCACCGCCAGTGATACCGCTCATCAGGTCAGAAACCGTTGTGGTTAATAAATCCTGCGCTGTGGTGAGATCATCCAGATTGGCCAAATTTAATCCATCGGTCAGACCACCTGTCACATTGCCTAAAAGATTATCCCCTCCAAATAGGGAAAGATCAGCAATATCCAGATCGGTAATATCCCCTAAATCCGGCAATACGCCTAAATCCAGGACATCATTACCTAATACATCAACACCTAGATCAAGCCCTGCGGTGATATCACCAAGCGCGCCTAGCACATCCCCTTGCGCGAGGTTTGCCAGCACATCGCCTGTATCCACATCGAGGTCTAGATCAATATCTAAGAGGTTAAAGCCTAGTAAGTCGGTATTCACATCAACACCTGTATCCGCGCTTAATAGACCATCGTCACCTAAAGCACTAATGCCCAGATCGGTATCCACCCCAATATCGGCAATATCCATGCCAAGTACATCGACACCGACATCGGTTGAAGTTTCAGCGGCAGCTTCTACAAGATTATCACCAAATAACGCAGCACTAGCATCCACACTTGCGGCGGCATCGACATCAATTAAATCAAAACCTAACAGATCAACCCCTGTGTCAATATCCGCTGCGGCTGCAACATCTACTATATTACCATCTTCAAATAAGCCGACATTAGCCGCAGTATCCACCGCTGCATCGACATCCAGGATATTCATGCCAAGTAAATCTACACCCGCATCAATTTCAGTCTCTGCGGCGATATTGATCAAGCCATCATCCAGCAAGCCCATCGCCAAATCAGCATTTGCGCCAGCATCAATATCCAGAATACCCGTATCCACGCCAAGATCAACGCCAAGCCCTGTATCAACACTCGCCAGCCCATCTTGCAACAGACCAATATCGGCATTAGCATCAATACCCAGATCAATAATATCATGCCCCAATAAAGCTGCGCTTGTTGAGAGAGTCACATCTGCGCCAACGCCATCCGCACTCACATCAACATCACCGCCTAAGGCAATATCAGTGCCGAGGATGGGTGAATCAATACCTGCATCCAATGCAATCGTATCGCCACTGCCATCTAGGTTAATGACAGCACCCGCATCCAGATCTATAATCGGCGTATCCACGCCTAATGCGACTTCAGGATTGAGCGCTGTGAGACTGCCTAGGCTTACCGCTGCATCAACAGCAGCAACCGGAGTATCAAGCGATACAGTTGCTTCTGGCAGGCTTAAATCCGATAAGTCACCGAGATCAATACCTACAGCACCATCCAATATCTCACCCAATGGTGTATCGACAAGCGCTGTTAGATCAATACTCGGCAGGTCTATCAAACCGCCATTAATACCTAAATCCACATTGGCAGAAGCAATAGGCGTTGTAATATCCACGGCTGCATTTGCATCAAGACCAGGCAATAAAATACCAGGAATCAGCGCAATACCCGCACCGACACCAACACTAATGACCGGCTCTTCTCGACGGCCACCGCCGATATCAAGATCAATATCGATATCAATGCCGCCATTCTCACCGTCATCTCCATCATTGCCGTTATTTCCATTATTACCGTTGCTTCCATCATCACCGTTGGAACCATCACCACCATTAGACCCCGTTGGGCCGCCTGAGCCACCTGGGCCAGCAATACCAGGATCACCTGGAGTACCAGGCGTACCAGGAATACCGCCAGGGCCGGTACCGCCGGTTCCTCCTGTGGTGTTATTATTAGCTGCTCCACCTATACCACCGCTACTACTGCCTATACTGTTTGTAGTCGATGTATTCGATGCATTGCCATCACTAGCCGCATTTCCAGAAGCAGAGCCGTCACCATTCATATTATTGATAGTTGTTGTACTATTGGTCGCGTTATCTGCAATAACATCACGTCCCGCTATACCATATCCGGCATGGGACATCGCACTAGCACTACTGCTCACATTCACACTATCAGCATCAAAGGATGCATTACGTATATCAAAACCATCGCGATCTTTTTCAGCACCATTGCTGGCAGCATCCGCATTAGAAGCAAAACCTGATACTAACAACGCAGACATGCCCGCAATATACGTTGCAAGCGCAGCCGCATCACCAGGCCCGTTTTGTGCTGTTGTTTTGCCGAGGGGGTTATCTTTTCCTCCCCGCGCATTATATATCCGCGCCTCCAAGTGGTTGGACGGCCCAGAGCCTATATCCTTCTTTTCACCTGGTAAAACGGTTCTTTTTACCAGAGGAGAAGAAGGTTTATCGCCTTTATGTGACATGATTACCCTCCGTTTTCCTTGACTATAAATACAACTATAAAGGGTAATTATTTAAATTATAGTTAACAAATAAACTTTATTATAGAAATATAACCACCTCACACAATCTATAGGTGTATATTTAGTAAATCAGCTACTTATATCATAGGAGATTACCATGAAAAACATCCGCATATTTGCAGAACATAAAGAAAAACCAGGAATTCTTGTCGTAAATGGCATAAACGATACAATGGAAGAAATCACCTCCTATTTAACGCAAGAGGCCTATACTATAAGTAGAGCATCTAGCGGCATGCAAGCTCTGGAGTTGCTCACTCAAAACAAAGGAACACACTATGTAGTTGTAACACCAAACGAACTGACAGATATGACAGGCATAGAACTGGTAGAACGCATGAAAACCAGCGCAATGCTCAAGCGCATTCCGGTGATTATCACCACTTCTTCTTCGGAAGATCAGCACGTATCAGAAGGCATTAAAGCCGGCGTGTATTATTATCTCACCCAGCCTTACGGCAAAAAAACGCTCACCTCTATTGTGGGCGCAGCTGTAAAAGAATATGAGCAACGCCGTTTATTTGAGAATTATATCCGTCAATATAATCACACAATCGGCTGTTTTGTGAGTGGTGAGATTCAGTTCCGCACATTAGAAGAAGCCCAACAAACCGCCTTCTTCCTCGCCTGCCTCTTCCCTGATCAGGAGCGCGCGAGCATGGGGTTATATGAGCTGATGGTGAATGCTGTTGAACATGGTAATCTTGACATTGGCTACACACTCAAAACGTCTCTCACCCAGGATAAACACTGGGAAGACGAAATCGCCAAACGTTTAGCAATGCCCGAATATATGAACCGCCGTGTGTCTGTAAGCTTTGAAAACAAACCAGGCCAGCCGCTAAGCGTCACCATTCGTGATGATGGAAAAGGTTTCGATTACCAAAAATACCTCTCCATCGAACCCTCCCGCGCCATCGACAACCACGGCCGCGGTATCGCAAAAGCACATTTGCTGAGCTTCGATACCATCCAGTATCTGGGCAATGGGAATACGGTAAGGTGTGTGGTGAAGAGGGGGTAAGGGAGAATTCAGCATTCGGGATTCAGGATTCAGAGATGATGACGGGAAACACTTCCCTCTAAATCCTGAATGCTGAATCCCGAATCCTCTAAAACTATACTTCCCTTTTCTTCCCTTTTCTTCCCTATTCTTCTCCAATACTCACACACTACTTTCCGCACAAAAACACAAAATATTGTGTTGATAAGCGCATAATTTTTCTATATGTTGTGTCATTGTAGAAAAACAGATGAGTTTTCAGACGATGACAGACTTACATAACGTTCTAACCCTTAATACCCAAATCGACCGCTCACAAGCGTGCAAATCGATGATTAATGTGAGCGCTGAATATGCCACTCACCGTTCACTTGCAAGTATGTGGGAAGAGCGTCAACGCGAAGCCGCGCGAAGCACTATCACACGTGAGGATATCACTACCTGTTTTGCATCCTATATACACCGTCACTATGGCTGCACTATTGCCCCTGCAACACTTGCCGTTTCCTGCGATCATACCCATGCATTACAAGCTGCATTACATGCCATCCTCGGTGAGAATGGCGGTGATGTATTAATCCCTGCGCCGCATGATACTTCTTACCCTCTCGCCATCGCTCTTGCAGGCGGGCATACTGCACATGTCTTTACCGATAACAACACACTCAAACCCCATAATATCGACTGGGAACGCGCATTTGCGCGCACAGCTCATGTGAAAGCGGTGATACTCAACTACCCTCACCCGCTCACCGGCGTCACCCTTACCGAAAAAGAAGCCGAGGAATGGGCCATTTTATTTGCCAAACAATGGCAGCGCACACCAGGGTTTGTGCTGATTCATGACGAACCACGCCTAGGCGGTGGCACGCATAGCCGGCCGGAGCATTCGATATTTGCGCTGTTACCTCGCCTAATCGAGCGTTATAAAACCAAAGATACTGCCCTTGCTAGTGCGTTAGAAGCACTCTATCAGCATTCTGTGCTGTTGCTTTCTGCTCCCTATATGGGCGCTTTGCCGGATCAGCATCTTTCTGCAATTGCTAGCCCATCGGAACAGCTTAACGCCAAACTCTATGCAAAAACAGCTAACACAAAACTACCAACCGAGAACACCGCCCTTCTGCTGTGGCAGGAAGAGCATGTGGCACCGTATATCCGTTATGTAAGCAAATATTACAAAGAACGCCGCGATAGTATCTGCAACACCATCAACCGCCTTTCCGACACGCTTGACCGCCATGTGGATGAATATCTCCGCCAAAAGCAATTGCCGCATTTCTTTAAAGGCAGGCTGGGCGCGATACGTATGCCAGTGCGTGTGTTACCAGAATCGGGGATTTCGGTGATTATCGATTTAAGCTTTATGCTAGGACGCACGATTGATAATGATGCTGCCCTCCTCATGCATAAAGACGTAATCGAAACCGATAGCGACATCACCCATTATCTCTCTACCATGCTAGAGCTAGAAGGCATGGGCGTGATTGCGGTGCCGCTGTCTAAATATAATTATAATCCATCAGCCGGCCTCATCCGCGTGATGGCCAATATCTCACCCACCATCCTCAAAGCCGCCATGAAACTCATCGAACGTGCCTCATTGCGTTTGATGAAACATGCTGTGGATGAAATCTACCAGCAAGAACAAGACCGCCGCCAGGCCCTCTCCACCTTCCGCAAAACCGCACAGAAGCAAATCCAATACTACAAAAAACTCTCCCGCCATGTGCTGGATAATGGTTGGGATGATTTTGTGAAGGAGCGGGAGGATTATCACAAAGAGAAATAGGAGGAAGGATTCGGGATTCAGAGGGTTTCCTTTGGAAAGGATTCAGCATCCGGCATTCAGGATTCAGAGATTTTTGTATTGAAAAACATCTGATCTATAAGAAAAAAGTTGACAGCTATTCTAGTTATGCCACTCTTTTCCCGAATCCCGAATCCCGAATCCCGAATCCCGAATCCCGAATCCCG
>CAZNNM010000009.1:0-87806 GCA_964574415.1 uncultured Rickettsiales bacterium
AAAGCTGCTGCCACTTCGTCGTACTCTTATTCGTTCCAAGCGTGATCCCAACACTCGGACCACCAAACAACCCAGCACCAAGCCCAGCACCACCGTTAAACATCGATAACTGCGCGCCAACGTTAACCAAGCTCATCGCTGTACCAACATCACCCTTGGAGTTGTTAAGTGTCCGTAAGCTACTCAATATCGGAGACTGACCAATAAAATCATTATCACCCGTAAGTGAGTTCGTGTTCAGCCCAGCAGCGCCCAAAAACCCACCAGCGCTCGCACTAAAGCTTATTCCTGTCGAACCCTTCTTCAAGTAATAATCCAACAACCCAGCATCAACAATCGTCTGGTTCTTACCATGCAAGATTACATCGCCACTCGTCGTGTTAAACTGCGTAGCAGTTACACGTACATCATATTTATCTTATCATCAGGAAGATAGTTTAATGGCGATACTTAGCTTTCCATTCTCTGCGGAGTTGATACTGGATCTTGCCAGAAGCCTTTCCACGCTCTGCTGCACCCGGCGTAAGACCAGTATAAAAATCGACACGATCACCGCCCCAAAATTCAAATATCACACGCTTCCCTCCTTTTTTAGCAAAATACTCTGGAGGAGCATCTGCCCTTGTAAAGGTAAAGCGTTTTTCAAACTTCTGACCTGCTCCGTTTTCCCAGGTTAGATAAACATCTCCATAAATGTCATCAATATCACTAACAGGAAAAATATCCGTTCTTCCCTGCCCAGGGAACATTCCCCCAACACGTTTTTGTAGCTTGCCCCAATCTACACTGATATTGTTTATATCTTCATGTGTTACACTATCCTGTCGAATTGCTATTGAATATGAAGGAGAAAACAACCCAAATGCCCATACTTGCGCAGGCAAACACACCAACAGTAGAACTAACCCTATTTTTTTCATAACTCACCCTTATCTATTTCCAGCATTTGGATAATATACACTACGTGTATCCGTATTCCAATAATACCATGATGGAGCATGAACATAAGTGTCCTGCAGCTGCTGTGACACTTGGCCAGTCTG
Organism: uncultured Rickettsiales bacterium; assembly: GCA_964574415.1. GTDB lineage: Bacteria > Pseudomonadota > Alphaproteobacteria > Rickettsiales > CAZNNM01 > CAZNNM01. The sequence goes on from CAZNNM010000009.1 coordinate 1,044, forward strand.
TAAATAGGTATTATACAGTTGCTGTAATGATGATGAAGGTTGTCGATTCTCCGGCAATGGCGCGAATGGAACACCAGCTGCTACTGCTTTATCATGCATCCACCCCAATGCCATTGATGCAAGCCCATTATCTTTGCCTTGTTCACCAGGCCTCCAACCGCCTCCAATATCCGAATGCACACCCAGGAAACCTTGCTCAGTTACATTCGACGGATAGGTGCCATCCCCATACCCTAACGACATCAAGTCAAATAACCTGCGTTTCTCCTGATTAGCCGTAGCATGTAAAATCGTACCAACCTCGCTAGATGTTGTCATATCATAACCCAGATTAATACCGTTACTTGGATCACCCATAGCAGCAACACTATCAAACATCAGCACACTACGGAATGTAATATCTCCAGGCTTTAGACCAGCTTCTGGCAAACCGTAGACCAGCAACTCATTCGTTAACTCTAATGCGTTGGCACAACCTCGACTAAAACAAAGATTATCAATGATGAGCGGTTGGCCTTGGCCTTTTTCATTATATGATGCAATAAGCATATCTCGTACCTCAGTACGAATCTCCTCACTCCCACAACCCGTGAGACCACAGAGGTATTGATCGAGTATATCTCCCGTTCCTACACCTTTATGATATAGAACATCATCCCCTAAATATATTTTTTTATCCGCCAAAATCGCCACATTAGTCTCCCCACCCAACGGTGCATCCCGATCTCTATCATTCCATGTGCCATCAAACGCAATCAGCACTTCATAGCCATCTTCACCCTTCACTGCATAAACTTTGGTATCCTCAGGCAGACCTTTTTCTGCGCGGAACTGATCCGCTGCATCACCTTCAACTTTTCTTACCCCCTTCGCGTCCACACCCATGCTCGCTGCCTTGGCAACAACCTGCATAACTTCCGATGCTACATCAGACACACGATTAATTTCCCCCTTAATCTCCTCAGGTATATGCTGCACTTGCTCGCCCATTAATGCAAGATTACTACCTATCTTTCCAACAGTCCCAACAGGATCGGTTAACATCTCCGGCGTAACCGTAATAGTCCCCCGCTGTACATCATGCTCCGTAATGATTTGGCTGCCATTAACATCTCTGTTGATACCGTCGATGTTGCCCGCGCCAAGCGTGATATTGCCTTGGCCTAATGTCGCCAAGGTGAGGCCTTTGGTCGTGCTAAAGTCAATACTCAGCGTCCCACTACCACTCCCCGTTTGATCAGGTTGGCCTACAGGTGGCATGCCGATATTGATGCCGCCACTGATACTCTTACTTATATCCTTGTCATTCAGATGCGTATAACTCACAGAGCCACTATTGAAGACCATATTCCCACCATCATGGAAGATACCCTGGTCGTCATACGTACCCTGCGCAACCACAGAACCAACCAGGTTCGTATTACCACTAACATTCCAGATAGTTTGCTCTTTGCCAATGATGCTAGTCTGATTCGCCGTAAACACCCTATCCGTCTTGCTACTAGACGCACTGATCCCACTACCCGTCGCCATTCCAGGCCCATACGTAAAGCTAACCCCAAAACCACTCGATTTACTATGGAACTGGTTCTGCAACGTCACTACATTCACATCCCCAATAACCCCAACATCAACCTTGTTTACATCCGTAACAACGCCCAAAAAGTCAGCTCCACCCTGGCTTCTAATCGTCAGCGTACCATCCGTGATCAACTGCACTGGGCTATAACTTGTCCCTTTGGATTGGCCTTTGCTTGCTCCAGCACTAAACGTCAACCCACCAGCACCATAACTCACCCCAATACTCGCACTGCTATTCTTACTACTACTCTGCGTAGCCCCAGCCTCAACGATCAGACGACCAACCCCAGAATCCAGCGCAATACCCTGCTTCGCATCAATAACAGCACCACCCAACACCTGCGCACCGTGATCACCCTTGATAATCACCTCACCCGCAACATTAAACATACTCGGATACAGTTGCTGCCACTTCGTAGTGCTCTTATTCGTACCCAACGTGATCCCAACACTCGGCCCGCCAAACAACCCAGCAGCACAATGAAAGATAAGAAGAAAGAATTATAATAATTTTTCGATACGCTTATAGCCTGGCGTTTGACGAATCCTTGCATTTTCTTTGAGCCAGTTTTGGTAAGCTTTCGAGGTAGCTCGATCAACTGGGTTAAACTGAAGACTAGCCCATATTGGCGCAAGCACTTCAGAAGAGTTAACATAAGAATTAAAATCCTGTCGAAGCCCTTCATGGTATCTAATTTCGATTGGAGGAAAATCCTTAGGCTGATTAGGCCGCTCACATATAAAATTTTGTGAGAAACTTTTATAAGTTGGGAATCTTGGGTCTGTTGAAGCCTTTGGAACCTCCAAACGCTCTACTAGCACACAACGCATACCTGCTCGTGTTATCGTACTAACTACAACTTTTCTGCTCTTCGCAATCTTTTCCTCTCTCTGAGCAAGAATTCGCATCTTCTTGAGTAGACGTTCAAAATTTTCGGCATCATTATTCGCGCTAAAGGGAAAAATACCAACACCAAGAGTACTTAATGTATTACCATTTTTAGATACATGTAGACTAAATCCTACACTATCTGGATACTCCCGACCTGTTCCCACCATCCAATTAGCCTTATCAGGCGGCAATACCGAAAACCCCTCTCCTTCATAACGCTTTCCTGCTATTGCTTTTTCCTCTTTGAAACTATAAGAGTGTAAAGTAATTCCACAAGCCGAAAGCATAACTATAAATAAAAGTGTAAAATATCGCATAAACGAATTTCCTATCGATTAGGATGGCTAATAGGTGATGGAGTAGCTGCACACATCATACAAGGATAATGGGAATGGTCACTCCACTTCGTTGCCAATAATGGAGCTCGTAATACACTATATATAAATTCTATAGGATTGCCGTTCATCCCAAGACCCATGCCTACAAAATCACCTTGATTGATTTGGACATAAGCATTCATATCTTGACCTATAGCATTCTGAGTCGCTTTTTGTAGGAAATACTCATTAATCGGCGCGCCAGAAAACTGTACATTACTGCCACTAAATGTACCAGCAGGAACACCATCCATCAACAAATATAACTGCGTCGCACCATTACTATGACCTGCTAACTTAAACTTTGTCCCTATCTCGTTCTGGTCCTTAATAATCTGCACAAACTCCCTATCCTGCAACACATTCGCCGTCGGGAAAATACCCCCAAACAGTTTCAACCACGTTGCCTCCAATACATCAGGTATCAACCCTTTCGTCGGACTATACGCAATACCATAATTTCCATCGCTAATCCCCAATTGTGACGTGGCATTATTATCCGCTTCGCCGCGCGTATTATTAATTCCATTCCACGAATACGCTATAATCTCCTGAACAACTTCAGGATTATTACGAACCTCTTCCAAAGCATAGCTCTTTGTAGAACCATCTTTCGTGAGGACATACACACGATCACCTTTTATCATCGTACCCGGCAATGATAATAATCCACCATTATTGCTATCAGCAGGGAATATATCCAATAACAATGTATTAGCATATGGAACTTTATCAAGTTGACTTCCAACCGCGTATCCTTCTTGGGCCAACTCACTCGGTATATCAGGTATCTGCGTCGCTATCGTTCCAAGATTCTTCCCTATCTTCTCAACAGTCCCAACCGGATCAGTTAACATCTCAGGCGTAACCGTAATCGTCCCCCGCTGAACATCATGCTCCGTAATGATCTGGCTGCCGTTAACATCTCTGTTTATACCATCAATGTTACCTGATCCGAGTGTGACTTGGCCGTTACCCAGCGTCGCCAGCGTCAGCCCCTTCGTCGTGCTAAAGTCAATACTCAGCGTACCACTCCCACTCGTCTCCTTATCCTGCGGTGCCTGATTAACAGGGCGCTCACCTATATTAATTCCACCACTTATACTCTTACTTATATCCTTATCGTTTAAGTGGGTATAGCTAACACTCCCAGAGTTAAACACCATATTCCCACCATCATGGAAGATACCTTGGTCATCGTAAGTACCCTGCGCAACCACAGAACCAACCAGGTTCGTGTTCCCACTCACATTCCAAACCGTAGATTCCTTGCCGATGATGCTAGTCTGATTCGCCGTAAACACACGATCCGTCTTGCTACTAGACGCACTGATCCCACTCCCAGTCGCCATACCAGGACCATACGTAAAGCTAACCCCAAACCCACTCGATTTACTATGGAACTGGTTCTGCAACGTGACCACATTCACATCCCCAATAACTCCAACGTCTACTTTATTAACATCCGTAACAACACCCAGGAAGTCCGCACCATTCTGGCTCCTGATAGTGAGCGTACCGTCCGTGATGAGTTGCACTGGGCTATAGGATGTCCCTTTAGATTGGCCCTTACTACCTCCAGCACTAAACGTCAACCCGCCAGCACCATAGCTAACCCCAATACTCGCACTGCTATTCTTACTACTACTCTGCGTAGCCCCAGCCTCAACGATCAGACGGCCAACCCCAGAATCCAGCGTGATACCCTGCTTCGCATCAATAACAGCACCACCCAGCACCTGAGCACCGTGGTCACCCTTGATGATCACCTCTCCAGCAACGTTAAACATACTCGGATACAACTGCTGCCACTTCGTCGTGCTTTTGTTCGTTCCAAGCGTAATACCAACACTCGGCCCACCAAACAACCCAGCACCAAGGCCAGAGCCGCCGTTAAACATCGATAACTGCGCTCCAACATTCACCAAACTCATCGCAGTACCAATATCACCCTTAGAGTTATTCAGCGTACGTAAGCTACTGAGGATCGGAGATTGACCAATAAAATCATTATCGCCCGTAAGGCTGTTCGTATTCAAACCCGCAGCGCCCAAAAACCCACCAGCGCTCGCACTAAAGCTTATTCCTGTCGAACCCTTCTTCAAGTAATAATCCAACAACCCAGCATCAACAATCGTCTGGTTCTTGCCATGCAATATTACATCACCAGTAGTCGTGTTAAACTGCGTAGCAGTAACACGTACATCATGCTCCGCCTCAAGCACAACACGATCACCATTAAATCCAGTCAGAGCAACCTCATGGCCATTGCTCTGCGTAGATGAATACCCAATCCCAATGCCCATCCCACCGAAACCACTCTTCTTGGTTTTGGTCTCAACATGCGTCATATCCGTAATAACATCATGGCCTGCCTTCAGGTGGATCACACCACCCGTATCCCCCAGCAAACCAGCATTCACAGCAGATCCAAGCACCGTAATATCACCCGTCTGCGTCTGCATACTCACATCGCCATAGCCAGACGTTATCCCAGACGATTGGATAACCCCAGTCTCCTGGTAGCTCTTCTTAAACGTGCTCTTCTTATTGCGTGACACATACTTATCCGCAACAGCAACAACATCGATGCTATTCTGCGCAAGCAGGCTTACATCACCATTCCCCGCAATCTCAGAACCGCGGATCGATATCGAATCTCCCGCCGCCATTGTTATCTTGCCGCCAGCAAGAACTGTAGAACCCGCAAAGCTGATCGGGTGATAGCCGCCCGCATTCGTGCCAGTGTTCTTAACAACATCATGGATGATCTGGCCCTGGCCAGAGTAACTCCACCTGCGCTACTTAATCGCGCCCTAAACGTCTCAAGTTCTCACGATATTTAGCATTACTCACTAACCAATTCTGATATGCCTTAGAAGTAACTCGATCAACAGGCTTAAACTGAAGGCTTGCCCATATCGGCGCAAGCACTTCAGAGGAATTGGCATAATCTTTATATTCAGAACGCATTGTCTCTTTATAACTAATCTCAATCGGCGGGAAATCCTTAGGCTGATTGGGTTGATAACAAATAAAATCCTGCGAAAAACTTTTGGGCGCAGGAGGCCTAGGAGTATCTAAAATCTCTACTAATACACAACGCATACCCGCTCGTGTTATAGTACTAATAAAAATCTCACTGCTTTTGCGTAACTTCACGGTTCTTTTCGCTTCGTCATTCTCTCGGCGAAGACGGCGCTCAAAACTTTCTGCGTTACTAAAACCACTAAACGGTGAAATCACAACACTAAGATTTCTCAGAGTGTTGCCGTCCTTAGAGGCAGTGAGATGAAAGCCTACATCATCAGGGTCTTTATATGTTACTACTTCCCAACTATTTCTATCAGGTGGCAATACTGAGAATCTCTCTCCCTCATAACGCTTTCCAGGTACAACTTTCTCTCTTTGATATCCAGTGGAATGGAAACTCATTCCGCAAGCTGAAAGTAAAAGCACAATAGTAGATAAGAAAGTAATATAACGCAAAACGAAATTCCTATCGATTAGGATGGCTAATAGGTGATGGAGTAGCTGCACACATCATACAAGGATAATGGGAATGGTCACTCCATTTGGTTGCTAGTAATGGCACTCGTAATACACTATATGCAAATTCTATAAGATTACCATTCATTCCAAGCCCCATACCTACGAAATCGCCTTGGTTAATTTGGATATGAGCCTCTCCACCTGTGGCGGTATTAACAGCCTTTTGTAAAAAATACTCATTAATCGGCGCACCAGAAAACTGTACTTCACTACCTCCAAGCATATTCTTAGGTGTGTTATCCATCAACAGATATAACTGTGTTGCACCATTACTATGACCTGCTAACTTAAATGTAGCGGTAGGATTTTGCTCCCTAATAATTGCCTCAAACTCCCTATCCTGCAACACATTCGACGTCGGGAAAATACCCCCAAATAGTTTCAGCCACGTCGCCTCTAACACATCAGGTATCAACCCTTTTGTTGGACTATACGCAATACCATAATTTCCATCGCTAATCCCCAATTGTGACGTGGCATTATTATCCGCTTCGCCGCGCGTATTATTAATTCCATTCCACGAATACGCTATAATCTCCTGAACAACTTCAGGATTATTACGAACCTCTTCCAAAGCATAGCTCTTTGTAGAACCATCTTTCGTGAGGACATACACACGATCACCTTTTATCATCGTACCCGGCAATGATAATAATCCACCATTATTGCTATCAGCAGGGAATATATCCAATAACAATGTATTAGCATACGGAACTTTATCAAGTTGACTTCCAACTGCGTATCCTTCTTGGGCCAACTCACTCGGTATCTCAGGTATTTTCGTCACTATCGTCGTCAGATTCGCACCTATCTTCTCGATGGTCCCAACCGGATTGTTCACCATCTCCGGCGTAACCGTAATCGTCCCTCGCTGTACATCATGTTCTGTAATGATCTGTGAGCCATTTACGTCTCTATTGATACCGTCGATGTTGCCTGCACCAAGCGTAATCTGCCCGTTCCCAAGCGTCGCCAACGTCAGCCCCTTCGTCGTGCTAAAGTCAATACTCAGCGTACCACTCCCACTCGTCTCCTTATCCTGCGGTGCCTGATTAACAGGGCGCTCACCTATATTAATTCCACCACTTATACTCTTGCTTATATCCTTATCATTCAGATGCGTATAACTCACAGAGCCACTATTGAAGACCATATTCCCACCATCATGGAACACACCCTGCTCATCATACGTACCCTGCGCAATCACAGACCCTATAAGATTCGTATTCCCACTAACATTCCAAACCGTAGATTCCTTCCCAATAATACTCGTCTGATTATCCGTAAACACACGATCCACCTTACTACTAGACGCACTGATCCCACTACCCGTCGCCATCCCAGGACCATACGTAAAGCTAACCCCAAACCCACTCGATTTACTATGGAACTGGTTCTGCAACGTCACTACATTCACATCACCAATAACACCAACATCAACCTTGTTAACATCCGTAACAACGCCCACCAAATCCGCACCGTTCTGGCTTCTAATCGTCAGCGTACCATCCGTGATCAACTGCACTGGGCTATAACTTGTCCCTTTGGATTGGCCTTTGCTTGCTCCAGCACTAAACGTCAACCCGCCAGCGCCATAGCTCACACCAATACTCGCACTGCTATTCTTACTACTACTCTGCGTAGCCCCAGCCTCAACGATCAGACGACCAACCCCAGAATCCAGCGTGATACCCTGCTTCGCATCAATAACAGCACCACCTTTAATTTGCGCGCCATGGTCACCCTTAATAATAACCTCGCCAGCAACGTTAAACATACTCGGATATAACTGCTGCCATTTAGTAGTGCTTTTATTCGTACCAAGCGTAATACCAACACTAGGCCCACCAAACAACCCAGCGCCAAGACCAGCACCGCCGTTAAACATGGAGAGTTGCGCTCCAACATTCACCAAGCTCATCGCCGTCCCAATATCACCCTTGGAGTTATTTAATGTACGTAAGCTGCTCAATATCGGAGACTGACCAATAAAATCATTATCGCCAGTAAGGCTGTTCGTGTTCAGCCCAGCCGCACCAAGGAACCCGCCAGCGCTCGCGCTAAAGCTTATCCCTGTCGAACCCTTCTTCAGGTAATAATCCAACAATCCAGCATCAACAATCGTCTGGTTCTTACCATGCAGAATCACATCGCCACTCGTCGTGTTAAACTGCGTAGCAGTAACACGTACATCATGCTCCGCCTCAAGCACAACACGATCACCATTAAATCCAGTCAGAGCAACCTCATGGCCATTGCTCTGCGTAGATGAATACCCAATCCCAATGCCCATCCCACCGAAACCACTCTTCTTGGTTTTGGTCTCAACATGCGTCATATCCGTAATAACATCATGGCCTGCCTTCAGGTGGATCACACCACCCGTATCCCCCAGCAAACCAGCATTCACAGCAGATCCAAGCACCGTAATATCACCCGTCTGCGTCTGCATACTCACATCGCCATAGCCAGACGTTATCCCAGACGACTGTATAACACCCGTCTCCTGGTAGCTCTTCTTGAACGTACTCTTCTTGTTCCGAGACACATACTTATCCGCAACAGCCTCAACAGTGATGCTATTCTGAGCCAGCAGCGACACATCTCCATTGCCAGCTAGCTCAGAACCGCGGATGGATATCGAATCCCCAGCCGCAAGCGTTATCTTGCCGCCAGCCAAAACCGTAGATCCCGCAAAGCTGATCGGATGATAACCACCCGCATTCGTGCCCGTGTTCTTCACAACATCATGAAGTATCTGACCCTTGCCAGAGTAGTTGAGGCTGCCATCCGCATTCACAGTAACGCCCGCAAGCTCCGTTACATCCCCGCCAGACACAATCGTCCCGGCCTTATGATGAATTAGCGCATCCGCAATCAGCATAACTCCGCCAGCGCCGCCTACCAGCTGGCCAGTGCCAGTTTGGATAATCTGCTGTGGAGCAACACGACCGCCCTGGCCATTGAGGAACGTGTGTTCCGTCGTCTGAACACCGATGTTCTCGATTACCTTGCCTTTAACAGTCAGGCTATCCGTGCCTACCAGCTTGCCTGCATTTTTGACCAGATCTGTACCTTCAACATAGGTGACTGCACCTTTGATAACGCCAGTGCCAGCGGCTACTTCATGCGTTACTACATCATCCTGCGCAAACATAAAACGGCCCATTTGCTGAGAACCTTGCTCTTGGCGCTTCTCCGTGATAATCGCAGCATTGTCGATGACCTTACCCATTACCACTGTTTGGCCTTCGCTTTTAATCTTGCCGCGATTTTTCACCAAATCATCGCCGATAATCGTCAGATTACCGCCAGAGGTGATATTCCCACCACCCAGCACTAAATCTTGGCTAGTCGATACTTCCTGCATTTTTGCCTGTGCAGGGAGATAGCCAAATTGGGCGAGATAGCGGTCAGTCGATGTTGAATTACCTGCCGTCTGCGTCTTCGTTTTTTCACCCGTAGCTGGCTGGTTATCCACGACTTTGGCATGGATGAGCATATCACTGCCGGAACTTACATCCCCACGATTAACAAAGCTGTTATCCGCCAGAATCGTTGCTGTACCACCCGCATGGATCGTACCAAGCTCATTGATCGTATCATTGGTTGTTGCCGTAACCGGAGCAGGCTGTTGATTAGCACGCAACATCATGCCAGTTGTGGCAGGTTTATTACCCGTTGCAAGCTCACCGCGTGTATTATAATTACGAATGTCACTGGCTTGCATATAGAGATCGCCTGTTGCATCAATCTTGCCGCCATAATTGGTGATCGTGCCACTTTCTGCCACAAGCGCCACATCCTTACCACTGAGTTCGCCACGCGATAGGGTTTTGCCACTCGTATCAGCAATATTACGGTTCTCAATGGTTTTACCCGAAACGTAGAGGCTGTTCTTGCCTTGAATCAGACCGCCTTGGTTGACTAAAGCGTTCGCAGCATTGACGCTGACATCATCACCTTTAATCACACCGCCTGTATATGTGCCATCCGCGAGCATGATGCGTTCGTTTTGAATGTCTTTAGCGTTCAGCAGCATCGTTGTGCCAGTGATTTTACCCCCTATGTTAGAGAGCGTGCCATTAGCTGCGATCATAATGGTATCGCCACTGATCGTGCCTTTTATAGTACGGCCATCAGCAGTGACTACTGCATTATTGAAGACATTGTTTGCCGTAATGTCCATAAAATCGACGTTGATGGCACCACCTCTGTTTGACAGATCACCCACATTCCCTGTCCACATTTGCGCTGAGATGGTTCCTGATAGTTTGGTTGGGTCGAGGAGGGATTCTGCGTAGTTCTGGATAGAGGCTACTTGGTTTAGTTTGCGCTGCTCCGCATTATACGCAGCTAGTTGGGTGATGTCCGATGGCGGGGTGGCTCTGGCTTGGGGAGCGGTGTTTGATGCTGTATTGCTCGTCGATGGGCGGTATTGGTCGGTGTATTGATAGCCTTCGCCGATTCTTTGGCTTTCCTGATAGCGTGTCGTGCTGGTCATGATGCCGACGTTATTGGCTGTCGTTGTCGTATTCGTGTTTGGATTGGCATTTTGTTTTATAATCGCACCTTGCACAGCCGCTACGGCTGATGAGGTGGAGCGGTTGGTGATATTGGATACTACACCGCTTACGTTGTTTGGGTTATTCGTGTTATTCGGTGCGGTTTGGAACGCGCTTAAGCTCGTGCCGTTCGGGGCTGAACGGTTGTCATTGATGATGGCGTTTACTTGGGTAAATAGGATAGTCGCGTTTAGCTGGCCGCCGCTGTTGTAAATCTTACCACGGATAAACTCCTGTGGTTTAGGCCCTACGCTGGTGGGATCGCATTGTGGATCGGCCGTACATTGGGCGTTGGCAGCCATCCATTGATCATAAGCAGGATTGCGGTGTTCCTTGGCAAGTACAATGCTGAGCAAGTTACCCGCCTCTAACCTGCCGCCGTTTTCGTTATAGACGTGGCCAGCACCGGTATTGCTAATACTCAGATTATTCCCAGCCTCAATCAAACCGCCTGGATTGTTAAGATACGAGTTGTTGAGGTCGAGTTCCACCTGGATCGTCGCATCCCTAAGCGCTCTGATCTCACCACCATTAATATTACCAATGCTGTAATCCGTGCTGATAGAGAGGTCCCAGCCCGACTGGATCAAACCACCATCATTACGGATACCTGTGCCGCTTCTGTCTTGGTTATCGGCTACGATCGTCAGTGTGTCATCCGATTGCATCGTCCCCAGATAGTTATCCAGGTTACGGGTCGTGAGGTTCAGGAGTCCACCGGATTGCACTGTACCCTGATGGTTGTTGAAGGCAAACGTCTGGGTATTATCGATACCCGATAAGCCTGTTCTGATGGTCATATCGCCACCTGAGAGCATCAAACCATTTACATTATTAGTGATATAATCCTGGCTGGTGACACTCATGTTACTGCCCGATACCAGTATACCATTGCCGCTATTATCTATCCGCCCTTGGGCTTGCAATGTGAGCAGGCCACCTGCTTGATAGGTGCCGCCCTGGTTACCAATCCTGCCATTACTGATCGCTGTGATATTACCCACTGCCTGGATCAAGCCGCCATTACCATTACTCAAGTTGGTGGCGAGCGATTCGTTGCCGGTCGAGGTTAATGTGATATTACCGCCGGAGAGGATTTTGCCGTTATGGCTGTTATCATGCCAGGACGCATTCGAGGTTACATCACCACCCGCCTGGATGCTACCGTCTTGGTTAGTGACGCCACCATTATTGGCAGAGAGGATGAGTGTGGTATTGGCTTGTAATGTACCGCCTGTATTAGCGATACCCTGGTTGCCAGTTACGTGTAATGAGGAGGCAGAGGCGATGGTGCCATTCGTGTTCGTAATAGCGCCGTTGGAGGCGCTGATAGTAGCCGGGCTTGCACCATACGATGCTATCGTACCGTTACTGTTATTAATACCATTCGTCGTAGCAATGTTTAGGCCATTGCCCGATTGGATCGTGCCGTTGCTATTGCTCAGTGAGTTTATGAGGAGGTTGATAAGACCAGGCGTGATAATGCTCGCATTATCATTGATAAACCCGCCTTGGACTAATTGTAAGCTGATGCCGTTCTGTACTGCGAGTATCCCACCTGCACTGTTGACCACATCGCCATTGGCACGCATCTGCAAACCTTGGCCTACTTGGATCTGGCCGCCTCGATTCTGTAACCGTAATCCGCTCTCCAGCACCATATCCTTACTGCTATACACCAAACCGCCAAGGAGCATATCGCCATTGCGAGTCTTTAAGCTCATGCCTTCAGGTGATAAGATACTGCCTTCTGTATCCATCGCATTCGCCGCAATGCTTACTGTACCCGTACCCGACTGGATCATCCCGTCTGTGCCTAGATTGCTCCAATTGCCGTTGGTGCTGGTAATCTCTACACCCGCATTGCCCGCCAGTTGTGCGCTGTCTGTCGTAATATCACCCGTCGCATTAAGTGTAAGCGAATCTACTGAGGTCACTTCACTGCGCGCCAGATTGAGCAAACCACCGCTGTTCATGCTTACATCACCGCTCGATACGATCAACGCATCCTGTGCCGTTGTATTACCGTTGCTGTTGAGAGTGAAACCATCCTCACCCACCAACGCCACCAAACGATTCGCTTCCACACTCCCCGCATCCGCCGTAACCTGCTTGGCCACCTGCAGCAAACCCTGGCTAGTGGCTTCAGCACCTAATACCGCATCCGTAAGCGTCAGCAAACCGGAGGATTGTAATGCTATATCCTCACTCACTACCTGGCCACCGGAGAGGTTAAGATCACCCGATTGAGCCATAATATTAATCGCATCAGGAGCATACCAGATGCTTCCCGTTTGTGTGATGCTGCTACCCGCCTGCGCCACTATATCCGTAGCAGACAGATAGCTCGTACCACCCGTGATGTTGCCTTGTGCTGCCAGGCTTAACGCTTCATCAGCTAATATCAATGCATTGCTAAGGAGCATATCATCGGCTGCTATCGTCGCCGCACCACCGCTGCGCAACTCCAATCCCGTCAGATTCGCATCTCCTTGTGCAGTGACGTGCATATCACTCCCAGAGGTCAGCACACTCCCCTGCGCTACCAGATTGCCTGTCGTAGTGAGCGTCAGTACACCATCCTTGCTCGACACCATACCCTGGCTAATATCAAGATCACCATTAGCATTCAGTGTAAAATCCTTCGCAGAGGCCAAGATACCACCGCGGTTATCACTAATCCCACCTAGGTTTAGTAATAAGGAGCCACTATCACTGGCCACCTCACCAATAAAGTTATCCAACTGCCCAGCTACAGTGAGCGATACATCATTCACCGCACCAATCTGCCCCAGCGCGTTAATCAGATCACCGCCTGCAGTAATAGCAAGCGTGTCATTGGACTGTATCAACCCTAAACTGTTATCAATAGCATCAGCCGCTTGTATCGCCGCCGCACCATGCGCATTGATCACGCCTTCGCGGTTGTTGAGCTTATCCGCCGCGCTGAGGTTGAGTGTGCTGTTGCTATGGATAAGACCACGCTCATTGATTACATCACCACGGCTAGCAATCGTGCTACTACCCGCACTCGTAATCGCTCCATCCGTATTATCCAATACGCCCGTCGTAATAGAGAGTGTGCCATTGCTATTGATAAGGCCGAATCGATTCGTAAGCCCATTCGCCACCGCTATCGATAGGCTGCTACCCTCCGCACTGATAATCCCACTATCATTGTTCAGGCTACCTGCCGTAATCGATAAATTACTCAAACTGATAATCGACCCATTGCGATTATCAATCAACCCACCCGCCACCAGGCTCATATCACCACCGGATTGGATCAGGCTGCCTTCGTCCAGGTTAAGCAGATCACGCACCACATGCACACTTAACGCCCCCTGGCTCCCTAAATACGCCACACCTCTATGCACCATATTAGCAGCACGCACATCCATCCCGCCAAAGGCGAACATATCGCTATCCTGGTTTAACAGTGAGCCAGCCAACTGGATATCGGCTTGGTTGCCTACCGTAATCCGTACATTATCGTTCGTAACATCCCCCGCACCGCGTATCCGCAGATCGCGCCCTACATCCACATAGCCGCTATTATGCATCGCACCGCCGACAGTAAGCGCCATGTCCTTACCCGCATCCAGCTTGCCCGTGTTGGTGTACGCCCCCTTTACATCAATTGCCACATCATCCTGGCCATCCAATCTTCCCGTATTGGTAAAATCACCCGATGCAACAACCTTTGTATCTTCATAGCTATAACTATGCGAATGCTTCGTAACCGAACCCGTGCTGGTAATCTTGATATCCTTGCGTGCCGTAATAGAAGCCCTCGGCGCATCTTCTCGGCCCATCACGATATTACCATTGGCATCAATCGTAATATCCCCTGCATTGGCCGCCATATCACCATCCAGCCGAACACCCGCGCCGGACTCCGTACTCATAATATGGATCTGCCCAGCCTGCATCGCACCCACAGCCGTCGCATCAATCGCAACCGCAGGAACAATACGGCTCGCATCTGCTGCCGCTCCCGTGCTCTCACCCGTCACCGTATTATACTGCTGTCTACCACCACGAACACCCAGCTTCCCCTGCGGATTAACCCGAACCGCACCATCCACAATCACCTTACGCCCAATCAACTCCACATCCGAAGCCGTGCTCGCTCGTAAACCACCTGCCCCCACAGAAACCGTGCCACGCTCAACGCCTAAGCCAACCAGGTTACCTGCACCATCCACCTGCACAGCACCCGTGCTCAACACCACCTGCGGCGTCTTATAAAAACTACACCCATCACACGTCACACCATTCGGGTTCGCAACAACAACCGCAGCTTCCTTCCCCACAACCTCCGTCATACCAGCCAAACGAGACGCATTACCACCCGTAACCTCATTCACAATAACAGACGCTTCCTTACCAGCAGAAAGGTTCCGGTTCCCCTTCACCCGGCCACCCGAAACACTGTTAACTCCAACAGCACTGTTATTAAGGACCACACCCTCCGAGCCAACATTATACTCCGTAAACGCATTACGTGACGTTCCTCCAGAAGACGGACGCGTAATATTAACTACAGGTACCCGAACACCACCCGAATTACCTCGGCTCTCAACCATACCAGCGCGGTGTTGGATTGGCGCATTACGGTCTACTACAATACCAGACGCATACGACGACTCAACCATCAGACCTACGACTGACGATAAAAACAATACTTGAATCAGGAGAAAACTTACCAAACGATAGGCAGATTGAAACAGAGGGGAAAATAGAGAACGCATATAAAACACACCTGACACGCCACTACTCTATGCTCCGGCCCCTCTTCCATTGCATAGAAAACGCATCTACAATACTAAATCAACGATATCAACCCAAGAAAATACATCTAATTAATTAACCTCAATTAATAGATTGCGTAATCTATATACCTGCAACTCAACCAAAATGCAACAATTAAAACAGCTATAAGCAACCAATGGTAGGCAAAGTGGCATCATTTTTACCCAATAGATTGCTACTCTTTGCACTAGCATCTAATAAAACAGTGGGTTATAATCGAGTTTCTACACCAACAGAGACGTTTATGCCAAAAGATACAGATATAACAATACCCTACAAGCATCCTATCAATGAATATATTGGTCAACGCATACGCCATTTACGTGAACACCGTGCAATAAAAGCGGTTAACCTTAGCCAAACCCTCGGTATTAGCGCAACACAACTCTCTAATTACGAGCATGGCAATACGATCATCCGCATGGATGTACTCTTTATCATAGCACAAGCACTGGATGCGCCTGTCGAATGGTTCTTCAAAGGCTATGATGGCCTCACTCCTGCACCCCATTCTTTGCCACCTGCTGAGCTATTAGAATGTTTGATGCTAATTGAACAATTATCAGGACGTAATAATCGCCCACGACTCTTATCCGCAATTAAATGGGCCGTAGAACATAACTCCCCAATGGATAAATCGCATGCCTAAACAATACCGCCCTGATATTAATAAATCTGTAGGCATTAGAATGAGACTATATCGGATTATAAAAGGCCTATTGCTGTCTCAGTTAGTCGATAAAATTGGTATCTGCTCCTATCAACTTGCTAAGTACGAATCTGGCAAATCCAGCATTAAAGCAGAGCGTATTATACAGATTGCAGAGGCCTTAGACATTCCTTACACCTACCTGGTGCAGAACCTAGAATTACAGAAGAATATGTCTTACACGCCATCGATCAGTTACGGCAAAAACATTGTTGAGATATTACAATATATAGCGAGCCTTTCGGACGAGCAAAGGCAGATTGCTCTGGAAAATTTACGCTTCATGGTAGAAGTCCAAAAGCAGAAAACATTACGCAAAACTCAATAGCCTTAAATCCAACTATGTATACATTACTCTACAAAGAAGATTAGACATAATATGCTGATTTCTTGGAATAATGCCAACGTCTTTTTTGGGTGTTGTCTTGGTGTTGTCACGCATTTCACAATGCAGAAAATCGTCCAAATAATCTATTGTTATTTAATGAATAATATTCGCCATACTCACCATGAGCATTTGACTACGAATCAAAAGGTCGGGCGTTCGAATCGCTCTGGGTCCGCCATTTAAAAGATATTTCCCCTTAAAATTGAATAAGTTACCCAAAAAACACAAACATCCCCTATTACGCTCCATTACCCCATTTTACCCCTAAAAATGCCCCTGGTGTTGTCTTGGTGTTGTCTCGAAAACGCCTTTTTATAGCATTTTGAACCGCTGATATTACTACACTTTACTACATAATTTGATTTGTCGTGTTGGCTCGGTGTTGTCTTGCTCTAAAGAATTACCCCTCTTGATAACACTTACATTACACCGTAGTATCTGTAGATTGCCCTCATATTCCCAGATACTTCAAACGCATCACGCGGCGCTTGTGCTAACATGCCTGCCTCTTGTAGGAAAGAAAACACATTATTATGTACAATACCAATCATAACATCCCTTGCACCCATGCAAAGATCAAGTACTCAACTCATGATGGCAGAAATGTTCTGTGTTTTATGTATACTGACGTATCATAGCATCCTGCACCTCTTTAGGAGGCATGATGCCCCATCCTGAGGCCAGCACTTGGCCATATTCTTTTAACTCTATGCTGCCGGATTGGCAGTCTAGATGTTCAAATAAAGGGAGTTTAAGGCGTTCTACGCATAGGTAATGCCAGGCAGCACAGCCGTTTGCTTTGCATATTACTAGATATATATGCTCTTTATGGGATGAAATCAGCTTGCTGGAGAAGGAACCTGTGCGCATAGCAAACCTATCTTACCCCCCTGCCCTTATTTTCCTGCTGCAGAATCGTGGAGATACTAACTATATCCGCAACCTCCGTATTCGGCATCTGGCTTGCCTGTTCTTTGGCAAATGCATTAAACGGCTTATAGGCCTCTGGCTTGCCTTCTTCAGTAAAGCAGTAGACCATCTGGTCTTTGAGCGTTTCTTTAGTCATGGGATGCATGGCGATAGCGTATATCTCGTTACCGATACCAACAACCAGATGATTTGGCATCACCTCCAATGTTTTGCTTGCGGCAAGATGGACATTATAGAACAAAGTATAGCATTCTACTTCCCGCTTTTTCATAACACCCTCCGGTTGCTTGACATGGACAGTGCCTTTGATATCGCTATGCACGGCTCCGATAGTACATAGGCGGTCACACGTGATGGATTGCGGTGCTGTGTTATTATCACTATGCACAGTGATATTGCTACCATATTGCACATGAGCAGGATAGGCATGGGTGATATAGGAAAATAGCGCATAAGGATCATCAAAATTTTGCCATTTACCCCTAAACACCCGCGCTTCGTTTTGTCCTACATGATGGGTATCAATGTTATATTTCTGCTTGAGAGATTGTATCTTATCGTAAATCTCCTCCCATTGTTGATTTTCCATTAAGTATGGCTTGCCGCTTTGCATCCAGATGGTCTTATCAGCCTTCAGCCCACGGAGCAAGACACTCTCCCAGGTAATATCGCGATGGGTATAGGCTGGTAATAATGGCACTATAGTTTCCTGAAACTCCTTCAGGAACTCTTTCTTAAACACCATCAAAAAGGGGGTTTTACTGCCGCCTAATGTGGTTAATGCATGATATTGAAGGAATTGGCGGTAATAATCAGTAGCCATCTCTACCCCAGGTGTAACGACACCACTTCCCTTAGAAGACACCTCCTGGGTACTGGAACTCATAAGAGCATGGGATACGACGGTCAGTGCTTTAAAGGCAAGTGTCGCAGCATCCCCCTTTTCGATAGCACCACGTGCAAACGGAATATTTCCAAGAAATGCATTGGCTAAGGCAGGAATATCCGCATAGTGTTCTAGATAAGCCTGCGTATCTACCACCGTCAGAGGGAAAATCTCCCGACCAGCATTAGGAAGTTCACACCAATACATTCCTGGAGCATTATCACCGCCAAAGTAGCTCACTATTTGCGCTATATCTTCATCTGAGAAAGCCATAACATCATCACTGGATGACATCACTACCATTCCATTAGGCAATGCTTTTACTAAGGGCGCCAGCGAGGATGCCGCACTCTGGTATAATGGCTGCCCGCCGACCATAATACTGCCTTTACTCGCACCTGGTTTTGCCATTTTCAGCAGCGACGAACGGGTTGCAGTTCCTGCATCGAGAATAATGAGCTGATTCTGCGACCCTTCAAAAACATGCTCACATAATGCGTCCAATGTAGGAACAATCGAGCCTATTTTAGCTGTGAGAGATTCTTCGCCCCCTACCGTATCATGAATGGCACTGCCTTCCGATATGATATGAATAAACGGCACACCATTAGCTTGCATATTCACCATCGCAGGTAACTCATCCGTTTCACGATAGGGAAGTTGATAGCCCACCTTACTTAGCGCTAAGGCTTTGCGTTTCTTTTGGCTACGGGTTACCGTTTCTAGCTGTGTAGATGCTGGCAATAGATAGCGTTCTTGATTAAAAATAATCCGCAAAGATTCCGGAGAAGTGCTGCGTTGATCACTTGCAAAATCGCTCCTACCCCTATCGGTACTGGTATAATCCAGGAAAATCTCCATATTCCTACGATGATGCTGAAGTAACTCATCCACTTCGCCAGCAGAGAAATACTGCGAGAAAACTGCATCCATTTCCTTATAATCATAACGTTGTGTAATCTGTTTTCTAACTAGTTCAACGTTTAAGAGAGCAAAATCACTGACAATCTCACCTGGATCAAGCACCATTAAGGTTTCTTTGCCGGCGCTATTAGGATAAAAACCCGTATCGCACATCATATTAGTATCCAGATCAAACAAACCACGCATCCACAAACGCTGGAACAATGCCGTTCCTTCATCTAATAATTGTTTGATGGCACGCTTTTTCTCTTCATTCGTTTGTGTGCCTTCTAAAATCTTACTCAGCCTGCCTTTAAAGGTATCGTGAGCAAATACGGATTGCTTAATATCATCAGCTCCTGTGAAATGCTCCTCTTTACCATTAATAGTGAGCGAGAATGACTCCCGCACAAAACGGAAAGGAATAATGACATCACATCCAAGCACTTCAGATACTTGGTATCCTATGGACTTATAATCCTTCTGCTCAAAAGCAGCGATGGTTTTCATGACGAGGACGTTAAAGTCCTGCCAATTACGCAGCTGTGGAATATAGTGCTTAAGCCACTCCGAATTCAGCACAGCCTGCATAATAGCTGAATCAACTACCCGTTCTTGCTGATTTTCTGCAGTCATGGCTTTGCGATGCTTAAAAACCACCTCTTTGACAACCGCGGTAAAATCAGGATCCGCTACTTCATGCGGAATTTTGAGGATGGAGCCATTTTTTAACTGATACACCACATTCTCGGCTCCACCTGCCAGCAATCTTGCCTCATTCTCAGCCATTTCTGTGAGAGGGGTATCAGGTAGCCTGGTGCGGATAGTAAGAATATCCTGGAATATACCAGCCGAATCGCTTTCATTCAGTTGGATATTGCGGTTCTGCATATTGTCATAGAAATCAACCGGCGACTCCTGAATTGCATACCCAAAACGCGCCGCTTGTTGCAACAACTCGATGTCAAAACCAATACCATTACACTGCGTAGGCTGCGTGCTTATCTTTTCCCAAACTTCTGTGCTAAAGAGCTTAAAACCTGTTTGTGTATCGCTTAAATGCGCCAAATGCGGGAATGTTGTGCGCACAACCAGATTCAACATCGCGCTGCGCATAACCATCAGCAGTGGCTTGTTTTCCACCTCTGATTCTTCCATACGCCGTGAGCCAATAGCAACAGAAGGGCATGGCTGAGATAAAATATTGGCTACCAAATTGCCCATTTCACGGATATCGATTTTATCGGAAAAATCGATAAACCCTATAACATCACTAGTCTTCGCTGCCTCAGACATGCCGAAACGTACAGCACTTGCTTTTTCATGCACCTTATCCGGCGCAAGCAATAATTCGCCTGATACATTACTGCCTTGATAGGCTTTAACTATCTCTAAGACCACCCCTGCCATGTCATTCTTTCGCTCTGTACGTGCATCTACAAGACAGAGCTTCCAGTGAATATGAGGCAAATGGTCAAATGCTTGCTTGAGGGCATCCATTTTCTGGATGAGGATACGTTTTACATAATCAACATTCGTGTTGTTCTGGTTAAACTGCATCACAATCGCAATGGTTTTAGGTTCCTGTGTCGAGAGATTTGCTAGCCGTGCAACACCACTCTGAATACGGCTTTCATTGACCGGAATCGATTTTCTTTCCTTATTCTCGACAGCTATCTCTGGCAGATTGCCCTGTTTTCTAGCCCAGGCTGTAAATAATGCTCTATGCCCCTCTATATCAGGGTTCATAACCTGATACTCTCCAAATGACGGATGACCAGTCGAACTTACTACTTTTGTAACCACCCCATCACCACACAGCAGCGGTGTCAGCACTTTGATATAATGCGGATTACGCATCACCATTTCGGCCACTTGACGTAATTCGGGGAAGGTTTTAAGCACAAAGGCCGAGATTCCCATCGGCTGAAAATTTTGCACCAGACTGGTAATACTATTCACAATATCCTGAATATCTTTTTCTGTGACCGTATTATTGGCCAAACCGATAAAGAATGCATTGAGATGGGAGATAAAATCCTTAAAGTCTTTAGGAGATGCAGCTTGATATAACTCCACCACATGGCGCATGATAAATTGCCATTGTGGATTAACCGCCAGTTTCAGTACTGCATCAAAACTCTCTTCCTGGCTCATAGCATCAGCAAGCACACTAAATTGCTGTTCTTCGCTGATATCGGCATTGTTTCTTAACGATAATGCTGAAATATCCAATCGTGGATACTGGCGCTGGATGGTGCGGATCACTCCTTGAAACATCTCCGGCCCCATGCCTTCTGATTGGGATTCAATATCCGAATCAATCCAGACAATACCCTTTTCAGAGAGGGTTAAGTGTTCCGATGCGAGTTTGAGCAATTCTACATCAAAACTCATACCCACATCATGAAAGCCCGTATGAATACGCTCTACTACCTCTGTACGCATCATCTTTGCCCCCGCTTGCGTATCAGCAAATGGCAGATTCAGCGCATGGCTTACTAAGGCATTAAAGGCAGTAGATAATACATTACGCCCTTCTGACTTCACAATATGAGCGCCCCTTACCCGACGGGAGCCTATTACCACATCTGATTTCTTCGCATAGATATCATCCAATAATACACCGCTTCCCGCCAGATTCACCGAGAGGTCGCAATCGGTATACATAATAACATCCGCACGCGGTACCTTATATGCCTTATTCCCGCCTACAACATGAGCAAGGTACCGCAACCCCGTCTGCACCGCGCCCCCCTTCACACTCTGACGCGCGAAATCATCAGCAGAGAGATTGCGCAATGCCGGATCCCCATAAGCACTTCGCTCTTCTTGCAAATCACGCTCGTAATCCAGCAATATAATGCGGTGCTGATTGCGGGTTAATATACCAGTGCTATCGGTTGCAATCTGCTCTTGGATAGCATCAATCGTACGAGGTGCATTGCCTTCCCTTGCCTGATCATCCACAAAAACCAGATTCCACTTAAACTGATGGCAATTTTCAAACAGAAACTCTAACTGCCGTACCTTCTCCCGCAGAAAATTCTCACCTGTAAAAACCTCAGCTTTGGTTTTGAGACGGTAAAATTCCTTATGGGCAGGAATGAGATAACTCACACACTGTTCGCTGACTTGCGTTGCATCCATCCGCTCTATTAAGCATTTCGATACCACCATTTCGATAACAGCATAATCATCAATCGATAATTCCGCATCGGTGCAGCCCATGATACGGGCATAATGTGTCTCCAGATAGTGCTGAAGCTCGGCTGAGGACAAATCGTCTAACTGCTTTATATGACCATATACAATACGCGCCGCCGCATAGAGAGGCTGCGTGAACTAGGATTCGAAGGTCATGTGTTGCAAAACCTGGCCCTCAGCCATCCAGGGGATTTTGCTCGGATGCTTGAAGGCGCGAGCAACGGTGGCATAGAAAGGCTGCGTGAACTAGGATTCGAAGGTCATGAGTTGCAAGACCTGGCTTTCAGCCATCCAGCGGCTTTTGCTTGGATGCTCTATGCCGCGAGCTACCGCGGCGTAGAGAGGCTGTGTCAACTAGGGTTCGAAGATCCTGAGTTGCGAGGCCTGGCTCTCAAACATCCAGTGGCTTTTGCTGTGATACTCCGCGGCGCGAGCCACGGCGGCCTAGGGATACTCCTTGACCTAGGAATATTCTTCTCCCCAAGAGAGGCGGGTAGTACAGAACCGGTGGTTGTAGGCGAGCAAGAAAGAGTAGCAGCAATGAGAGACATCATGCTTACCCAGCCCGATGTACTTATCAATATGCTTGATAATATCGACACAGTTATGTCTATCTTAGGCAGATCTTCATGGTCTGTTGCCAATATAACCAGAGGGCTGGAATTGCTCTACCATAATAAGGGCTCCTCCTCACTAGACAGACCGAACAATGCCACTGCCATTATAGCCGAGATATTTCAGTGTATGAAGATGGATAAATGCATCATACGTGCCAATAACACTCAAATTGGCTTACCACCTGAGCTTCTGAGTCAGTACATCCTTCCCTATCTTAGACCGCAGGACCTTTTCTCTCTGACCTTGACTATGTTTCAGCGGCAGCACCTGCACCAGATGCCGCACCTTAGAACTATCTTCAGAGAAAACATAAGCAGTGCACAACTACAAGAGCCAGTTACGATGCTACCTCCGGCGGTGCCACAAGAGCCTCCGTCTGTGCTGCGTGCTTCGTCCTCCTCAAGCACAGCTCATAGAGGGCCACAAGCTTCGCCTGCTAATCCCACATCACAACATGTAGATAGGCTAGCGCAAAGCAAAAGAACCTCCCCTGAGGGGCCGCAAAGATAACAGCAAGAGTATATACCCACAAAAAAGCACGGGCAAAAACCCGTGCTTTTCCTATCGTCTTACCCATGCCCTCCTTATTGAGCCAGGCCGCTTACTTTCTGCGCTTGCTCTGCACGACGCGCATCTTCGCGCTCTGCGAATGTCTTTGGTGTAGATTGCTCGGCAATATACTCTTTCACAAACGCATCGATCTCATGCAAAGCATCCACGACAGTACGCAGCTTATACAGAGTCACAGGCTTACCAGCATCCAAACGCTTTTCCAGCTTTGCCAAATAATCCTGCTCTAAGCCAAGGCGCTCTAACTGCATCTCAGCAACGTACTCATAGTTAACAGGATCAGCTTTCTGCACAGCTTTATTGCACAGAACATCCTTGATAATGCCCTGTTTACACTCCTGAATGGCATCCGACAGACCCGTAATCATCGCACGAGCATCCGCAGAATCAACAATCGTTGCTTTCTGGCGGGCGATTTCCTGCTCTTCAGGATCAACCGTGGTGTATTTGCGGTATAAGGCAAGGCCGAAATTCGCAAGTATCAGTACCGAAGCAGGATCAAAGCCTGGATTGACGTGTGCAACAGCTTCTGCGCTGCGCGATTCAACATATTTAGCCCGCGCAACAGCCTCTTCAGCCTGGACATTCAGCACAAGCTTTGGCTGGGATGCCACGCCATTCTCAATACTACGGCTCACACTAAACCCATGCTCCTCCAGAATCTTGTGCGCCGATTGTGGCGAAATGCCACGTTCAGACGCTAATTGCAGCATCGCAGCATCATAGCTCTGATGCGATTCCTCAGGCGATAAATCCGACTGAATGGCAATGCTAGGCTTGAGAAGCTGAGAGGGTGAGGGTGATTGCGATTGTGGCCGAGATGTAGGCTTAGGCTCAGCATTCGTATTCGCAGGCGATAAGAGGTTTTGTACTTGCAGCTTCGCTGTATTCCACACAACCTTGCCCAACACTAATGGCGCAATATACCATTCCAAATACGATGGGATAGTGAGGCCGCGTGTGGCCGAGCTTGCCACACCTCCGCTACTAGGCCCCGTATATATTCCAGGATCAGGCGGCACATATGTTGGCGGCACAACTGTTGGCACAGGCCCCTGCCCAGGCTGCCCCATAGGCTCTGAATCAGGTATAGGCGCAAAACCAGGTTCTGGAGTAAAGCCAGGTTCTGAATTGGGCTCACCAGTAGGAGGTGTAGGCATTGGAGACTCTACAGGAGGAGGCACCGGCACAGGTGTAACAACAGGGCTACGAGGCGGCAAAGCAAAAGGCGGCGTACTTACTTGGATCCCAACCCCTTGTGTTTTGATAATACTAGTAGGCAATAATACTGGTTGTACAAATGGAGAGAACTCCACCTCTATCGTTAAATATGGTGCGTTCTGATAGTCTTCCTCGCTCGCAAAGTCATACATATCTTTGGTATAACTATGCACATAAATATACCCCTTACGGCTCCCGTTACTTGGCTGCGACATGTAGACCATACGATCTGCAAAAATACCTAAATCAATAACATCTGTCGGACGGTAATTGGGGATGGTTATACGCTGTGCCTGATCTGCCGCCCAAGAAACCTCAAATACTATCTTATTATTCTTAGGGCCAGGAATAATCGTCACATCATCAATCGTATTGACATAGAAACGATTATTAAAGGTATCATCTCCTTCCAACACCTGAGGAATACTAGAATACCCTACCGTACGAATTTCTGCCGGCTTATCATAGCCTGCTATCGGATTAAAATTGATGATTTGGCCTGTAGGTAAGTAAGGACTGTCTTCTATATTATTCTCCCAATTACAGGCCTGCACATGCAATAATGTGCTACCCTTTTTTACTAGGATCGATCCATACGGATCACACATCAAAAAATACCCTGAACCATATGCGATATACGGCACAGGCAGTGGCACGACACTCGGCCCAACAACTGACCGCAAACCATTATTTTGCGTTATCTCATAAACACCTGTACGATAATAATTAGACCCGAACTCATTATCACTATATCCACCCAACTCGATAAAAAGACGGCGGTTACTCAGCGGGCGCACAGCCACGATATACCCTGGAGCAGGGATAGAACCTGTGTAATTATAATGAAAAATATGGGAAAGCATTCCTCCACCAGAGGTAGTCGTAGTATCACATGCTGTCAGCATATTATTCCGGTTCGGATCACCCGCATATGAATAATATGCTATGCGCTTACCCCATACAACCGGCATCCCCACTGCACAATAAGGCATATCTGGAATAATTGTGCCATTGGCAAAGGCTGTAATATGTCTCTTGGTATAAGTATTACTGCTTCCAGGATTCAATACTGAAGCAGATTCTTGATTGCTCCACTCAATGTCAAATATATTGTCTCTTACAGATGCAATCTTGACAACAACAACCCCACGCACGCTACTAGGAGAACTATATTGGCTGTCCATAAATAATACTTTATCATCAGTAAACGGCCCCCCATTTTCCGAAAAACTTCGGATTGCCAGATAGGGCTGAGGACGATAGCTCTTCGTTGGCCAACACACCGCAAACCCTGGCTCTTCCCCCGTCAATAGCGCGATATCATAATCATCGCCTGATGTAAGGCGGCCGGCCTCGTATGTAGACGGTGCCGTTACCTGGCTCACCCTAAACGGCGCTTTGATAACAACACCATCACGGTTCATAATCAGCGCAAAAAGGCGTGTATCATCCCATTTTGAATAACCATCCCCTGTATCAACTGCCAATGTTTGCAGCCAGGTCACTACCGTATTCCCATTCTTTAACGTCAATGACTTCGGCTTGCCGATCTGCCCGTAAGGCATTGTGCCTATCGTATTCACCGCCTCCGCCAACCGGCTCAGTGGCTTAACAACCCCTCCATCCCCATCATATATCGCATAGTTCAAATAAATAGGATAATAATCCCCGCCAGAACCAGGCGCATTAGGGTCAGCTTGCAGACTTAGCGCAAGCACATTGCTATTCGATAACGTACCCAATACAGTACGATGGCCAGTAAGCGGCAAGGTGAGATACGATGCAGGAAGGTGAATACCAAAATCACCACTCCTAAAATCTTCAATCAGCACACTATTAGACGCACCCTCAAACGCCTCATCAAACGTCATAACCAACGAATCACCACGCAGATCAGCATTCCCGTTTGCATCCACACGCGTTAAATATACATCAACATCATCGCGCTCTAGCTTATAACGCCCTTCACCCTCCCGCGTAGACATCCCAGAAATCGCATACCCACCCAACAACAATACTCCCGTACGTTCACCGTCCTTAATGCGGTCATGACCATTATTAGCATATTGTAAATAATACCGATTCTCCCCCCACTCATCACGCATATCATCATCACCCCGACCACCATCATGATGATCATCACCATAACCACCGCGCAATGTATCATTCCCAGGATTGCCGTATAGCTCCACAGGCTGATATTCATTAGATGCATCTAAAACCTCACCAGAAGACGTCCCGACATAGGCCGTATACTGACCGTCAGCCAAAGAGACCACTATTTTGGACGTACTAAAGAATGGCCCATAATTCTGACCTCCCTCTTTGAGGTCACGGATTGCCTGCACGACAGACGATTTTTCTACAACACTACCATCACCAGGGTTATAGTTGACCTCTGTATGGCGGTCATTTTGAGTCATGGATAATTGCGCAACACTCCCATTACTCCGCTGCCTGTGATGACGAACAGAAAATGGAGTAGCGTAAGGATCAAGATAAGAATCCCAAAAATCACGATCGTTAAACAAATCCAAGACAAGATTAGATACGCCATCAACTGCTAATTCAGACATTTGCACTGTAAATACCGTCCCACTATACCATATCCCAAATGCAGCAATTGTCCCTGAACCTAACGTTCCCACTTCAATCCCCGCAGTTGCCATGATAATTGCAGTTTCAAGTACAGCCGCGGTACCTATCCCAGCCAATGTTCCTGCAGTTGCTGCAATTTGTACCTCCCATAGTGGAACATCAGGATTCTCTTCAGATAACTTCTTAATTACCATCATTGTATCAAAGACCTCCAGCGCCTTCTTAATACGCATTGGAAGGTGATCCTCTATATATGGCCTAGTCTGATCGACAGCATCTGCTGTACTCTTAGCTACGGCTTTAACTGAGTCCGGCACTTGAAAATTTTGCGAAGGTGGCTGTGATGTAGGTGGTGTCTCGAGAAGAACTCTTAGTTTACTCATAATATACCCTCATTATTTGAACATTTAGCAACAATACGATTATTAGACTCTGAAATAGATAAAGGAATAGCCGCTACAAATTCTTGATAATCTTGAAATGCCCCTCGTGAAGCCCGTTTCAAGAGCGGCTCACTTGTATACTTATCTCTGATGTATAAATATTGCCGAACAACCCTATTATCACACTGGAAATCCGATAAATATGAAACCGCCACCTCTGTCACCAAACGACCTATCATGTAATATCGCGTATGAATGTCATTAAGTGAGGTTTGATTAGTAAGCAGTTGTTTTATACTGTAATAAAAAGACTCTACAAACAGTGTATTTTGATTTGATTTATTCTGTAAAAAACTTGAAGATCTAACATATGCAGCCAACATACGACTTGCCGCATCATACGGCAAATTTGCAGCAGTCAATGTTGTATTATAGGATGTAGCATTGATATATTGATTAAGCTCCACTATGCTTTTATAAGCAATTTCTTCATATTCTGGCAAACTTTCTAGAGCAAAGCCTTGGGGATAGGGATAAATATAGCGTATATAAAACCATACATAACGCTCGCTTAATTTTTCAGGCATACGCTTTAATCCTTTTTTATAACTCTCTTCACCCCACTCATCTAACCATTTAACAAAACCCGATTCCGGACTTACACCCAAACCAACAACTTTCTTTTTCAACGATGCATAAAAATACAGATTCAGATACTCCATGCGTGTACCTGGCATAGCTTCTTCATATCTCTGTTTGATATTTTCCACACACGAAACCAAGGAAAAGGCTATGGTAAACGTAACAATAATAAGAAGATATTGCTGCCATCTAGGACGTTCATTAAAAAGTTTTGTTGCCATATATAACACGCTTTATAGTTGTAAACATTGCCGTACCATATCCAATAGATGAAGGACTGTCAATTTTCCCAATTACCCAATAAGTTGTATCTTTACATAAAAAATAATGCAGATTTTATCTGCATCTTATTGATATATCTAAAGAGATAAGGTTGCACGTTTAAATTTAATCTATTGATATTGTGTTATTCTTAAATCAAAGATATTCCCATTAGCAAACCGTGACATGCTCTCAACATACATATCCGGCACCCGGAACTGTGTAGAACCCTCTAAGAAAATACCAAAATCACCACTGGCAAAGTTCTTAATCAGAACACTATTAGACGCTCCCTCATACACCTCATCAAAGGTCATAACGATCCCAGAACCACTCGGATCAACAACACCCGCCTCATTCACCCGCGTAAAATACAACGTAACATCATCCCGAACCAACCGATAACGACCCTCAGCCTCCGCTATCTTCTCAACAACACCTTCAACAGGGATTGTGGCGAACATAATCGTTCCACTGCGCTCCGCATCATCCACAACATCGTACCCGTTGTTATTATACGAAAAATAATACGTATTCTTACCATGCGGATCGCGCAATAAATCATTGCCATAGCCGCCATCATGATGATCATCGCCATAACTGCCCAATAACGTGTCATTACCGCTCTGACCGTATAGCTCCACAGGCTGATACTCATTCGACGCATCCAAAACCTCTCCGTTCACGGTTCCTACATACGCCGTGTATTGGCCGTCGGGGAGTGATGCTACAATTTTTGGTGTAGTAAACAGCGGCGAGGCAGGTATCTCCGTCATCTCCTCACGCACTTCTTGAAACGCCGTCAAAAACTCTGAAAACGGCCTTGTGCCATCAACGGAGCCGGGGATGTAACTCATGTCCAAATAAGAATCTATACCAGTACGGCTGCCCAGGGAGAGCGTCATGTTGTTTTGGATATGCGGCTCCTGACTCATGATTTCCATGAGACGGGCGTGGTTGATCAGAGGGGCATCGTTCATGTGCTCTAACATGTTTAGTAAACTAAAGAATGCTGGCTTAATCTGACTTTCATAATTATATGCCATATAAATGGCTGACCCAGCACCAACAGCAATTGCTGACACTACCCCAACTGATGCACCTAACACACCTCCAGCTATGAAAAGAACTGCCTCTGCTAAAACTTGCTGCGCAATCAGGCCGCCAAAATATTTATTGGTAGATGAAATAATGACTTCATAAGGATGCTCTAAACTCTCAGGATTTGATTTAAACTCTAAATAATATGATAGAACACCATTAGGAATTTCAAGCAATACCTTAACAGTCACACCAGCGGGACTCGCAGATAATAAGGTATTTAATGTTTCGGTTACAAATGCTGTAGAAACTGTATAGACACGAGCAAGGCAGTCAGGATCAGTTCGGCAAGCATCATCTGTCTCAGGTGCATTATCTGGCTCATTGTTTGGTGTATCTGGCATTTTTTTCTCATTACCTATATGTTAACTGAAAGATAGACACGTTTGGGCTTTATTGGGTCGTATATAATTTCGATTTTATCACCTTGAATATACCCATATTCCTGCATTTTCTTGAGAGCCTTCTCATACATAGATGTATGATGCTTATGTAATCTTCCTGAGGAATCCACATACTCATAATAAATAGTATGTATTGTTTGCTTTAGAATGCGTTTTAAAGACAGAGTTTTAGTAATTCGTGCATTGGTAATTATCCCTCTCTGTTTTAGAATCTTGTAATCTCCGGCGATTTTAGCCCATATCAAGCCAATTAAGATCAAGAAAAGGATCAGACAATATATGTATATATAATCTAAATAACCTGGCGCGCTATTACTCTCCATCACAGAATAATTTTCTGCTATCTGTTGTGTTACTACATATAGCAACCCTGTAAACATTAGTATTACTACAATTCGATACATTATTTTACTTGTACTGTATATTTTTAATTCAGGTATTTCTTTTTTCTGCATCTTCAACTTCCTAATAAACCATACTCTATGACTGCACTTACAACAGTACACCATAGACAGCTTATCGTGCGTAGTCAATTTTCCTAAGTAGCCAATAAGTTGTATTTTTGTACAAAAAATAATGCAGATTTTTATCTGCATCTTATTGATATATCTAAAGAGATAAGGTTGTGCGCTTAAATATAACCTATTGATGTTGCGCCCTTCTTAAATCAAACGCATTCCCACTATTAAGCACCGCACTATTAGGCGTAAACACGCGCTCTACTACATAACGATGCACACCAGGATAGCCATAGGCTGCATTATCATACTCCACTCCACGATCCAATGCCTGCACCGTCACCAACCGCGTCCGATCCTTCACAACCTGCCATTGTGGCCCATACACCCTATAATATAAATGCTGCGGATTACTGCCACTCAGCAGCGTATCATCCCTGCCGCCTTCCTCAGGAGCCTTCCCCACCACCAAGATATTCCCATTAGCAAACCGTGACATACTCTCCACATACATATCCGGCACACGGAACTGTGTAGAGCCTTCCAGGAATACCCCAAAATCACCACTACTAAAGTTCTTAATCAAAACACTATTAGACGCACCCTCATACACCTCATCAAACGTCATAACGGTTGCCATATATAACACACTTTATAGCTGTAATAATCGCTGCACCATACCCAATAGGCCAAGCACTGTCAACTTTCCCAACTCCCCAATAAGTTGCTATTTTCTAGCAATAATTTCTATAGTTATATGTAAGTTATTGATACAACTATGGAGTATAGGTTGTGTTTGGAGGATTTCATTAAAAGAAAACAAGCACTAAGCGGCTGATGAATATACCGTATTCCCATTTTTCAAAGTCAACGCCTTTGGCTTAAGAACTGTTCCAAATGGCAACGGCCCCACCGTATTCACCGCCTCCGCCAACCGGCTTGTCGGCCTTACAACCTCACCATCTGCATTATAAATCGTACAGGTCAAATACACAGGATATGTTCCAGGATAAGCGTCAGGCGTATAATGATCAGCTTCACCACTTAAAACCAAAATATTCCCATTCGATAATACAAACCAAGGATTAGGTAGACCCTGCATGCCTAGTGTGTAGCGATATGCCCCTGGCAGATACACTCCAAAATCACCACTCTCAAAATCCTTGAGACGGATTTTGCGGTTCTGGCCTTGCGTTTGGAGGAGTAAATCATTACCGTCTCTCTTCACATCATATGCTTTTCCCCTATGTTCGGTAGTGCAGTCAACATTGCTAATGCAGGTGATAGAGCTGCTAGAAAACGGCTCATCATCTACTTCAATTGTTCCAGCCAATGCGTTGCCATCTGCAATCTCATCCTCATCATCTCCAACAGAGGAGAAACGATAGGTGTTGGTAGCATTCACATTCTCATAGCGATCACTGCCGCCGAAATCAGGAATGGTGTACTCTCCGACTGCCGTAATAACCGTATCACGTTTATTGGTAGTGCCAAATATCTCAGCCTGAGATGATCCATGGGTGCGGATGGTGACGCCGGTTTGGAATTCGGGGTTGGGGAGGTGTGTTAACCCGTGCTATTAAAACGCAATACCATCCGCTATTAACGACTGTTACCGCTGTGCCTTTCTTCTGGCTGTTGCGATTGGCTTTGCAAGTAGCGGGAAGCAAATGCACCGGCTTCTTGAACATAAGGCCTCACCAGCGATACACTGGCTTGCGCAGCAAGTACAGTAAACGATGCAGTATTCAGCATTAACTGCTCAAACGCCGTGTTAACAATCGTTTTTACCATACCGCCAATAGTCGGATTATAGGAAGATACTACCTCTGAACCCAACTGACTCACCTTGCATACCGCCGCCCATGGGCCGTATAGCGCGGTTTTGGCTACCAGATCAACGGTTTCAACTCCAAGTGTTGTCTTCCATGATGAGCCGAAATGCTCACGGGCAAAGCCGCGTATGAATTGTTCAGCAATACCAACTGCCGCAGAAGAACAAAATACCTGCGCGTTGCTTTGTATCAGCAAACTTTGCAGATCGGCTGTGGTTTGCGGAGTGAAATCAATCGTATCACCGTTTTGCGTATAACCACCATTGCGCAGCAATACCTCCTGCACATCATCCGCTTTCAACTCATAACCGCGCGCTTGCGCTTGCGCAGCAAAGGCTGTGGCTATAGGTGCAATGATCTCTATAGATTCATCCGCATTAAAGTTGACCACCGTGGCGTGGGATGGAACTACATCGCTCGGCGTCTCAACCACAGGATTAGGATTAGGATTAGACTTAGGCTCTGCATTCGTATGGGCAGACGATAAGAGATTCGGCATTTTCAGTGTCACCGTATTCAGGGCAACATTACGCAACGCATATAGCGCAACACCCAACTCCACATACAATGATTGAGAGATGCCACGCGAAGCACTACTCGTCACTGGAGGAGGCGTCACCTCACCTGATGGCGGCTGTGCGCTTGGTGTTGGGGGTGGGGTGACGGGTGGGGTCGTTGGTGATACAGGCACTTCAGTCGGCGGCGAAGATGGCTCTTCGCCTGGCGTTGGAGGTGATACTGGCTCTTCCAGGGGAGGAGTCGGCGTAGGTGTTGGAGTAGGAACAGGCACTGGTGTTGGTTCTTCCGGGGTTGGAGGCGAAGATGGCTGCGGTAATGGATCATCATTCTGCACAATCAATCCCTGTGTTCCCACAAAATCCACCTCGTCTATACCCAAATCCTGAGTCACATCCACTCCACCGGCGAGTATTTCAAAAACTATATCCTCAAATATCGGGCTACTTCTATTATACCCTATAGTCACTGCTTGCTGTTCTGCAATCTCTATTTGCTCTTGTGGAAAATCATGAATGACGACATATCTTCCCGTAAATCTTGGATCACTACAGTTTGGAAGATTGCTATAAGATATAAATAACGACTGATGGGATGGATTCATCACGCACCAATTATCCGCAAACTCTCCATATAGCAATGCCGCTGGCACCGGCACTGTAAGATCTATTGCCGTGCCATTAAGAAAAGCCAGATCATTTTGCCAGTTGCCATCATTAGTTCCTAATAGTCCATAAACAGTATTGCTCGCACGATTACGGGAAAGAAATGGATATATATTCAGATGATCACGCACATAACGGGTCTTAAATCCGTCTCCCTCCTCAGTGACAATAGTATACTGCTCCATTACGCTCGTACTGCGATATATCAACCCCTCGCCCAATGCCTTCATCTCTCCACGTTGCAGTGACAGAGGATTCCCGCCGAAACGCACTCGATAAAACGGCACCACCGTACCACTCACACATTCTACCGGAATAGTCGTCGTATCCGTAAAATTAATACGAGACACAAGCGCTTCTGGGCTGACATTTTCCACCAACATCCCGCCAATAATGCCGGTAGACGATGTGGTGCTAATAAAGGTTCCTTCATCTGTGGGCAACAGTTCAAAATGTTCGGATGATGTATCACCATGCAGGATAATACTATCTTGCGCCACATCAAATTGCTGAATGCGGTCAACACCATCGCGCCCGATGTGATATCCAAATGTATCAGGCGCAGCGCCGCCAATCAGTGTATCTCCATATGTCGCAAACGGGAACCCATGCACATTCTCAGCCACAATCACCGATGTATGGCATCCCTCAAAATGATGTTCATGATTCGTATGTTGATAGGTGCCATACCCCTCCCTGTTAAAAGCCGTGTCGCTATATACAGCATGCATCGGAGACGAATTGAGATAGCCCTGACAGAACGCTTTTATCATCGTGCCATTAATGCTCGGCGCCCATTGAATAAAAGAACCGGACGTTGTGGGCAATAACTGGAATGTAATAGACACACCATCGGCAAGGCCACGGTTGAGATTATCTGCATGAGAGCCGCCGGGTATCATAAAATAGCCCAACTCTTCAGCAGGAACACTCAGGCTAATATTAAACGTACTCCCCAGCGGCACTGTATTCAGATTCGCCCAGATAATTTGCCCTAAAACAGGCGCTGTTCCATTGCTCACATAATACCCAAAGCTTGGCGATCTATCGGCATCGCTCTCCAGCAATGCCGCCTCGCCTTCCACAAATATCTGCGCATTGCCCGTATCAGGCCCGCCATAGATAACCGTCGGTGAGACATCAGATCCCCGAATCACATCATTCCGTTCCGTGCTACACTCCACCCCACGCGGCGGTAGATAAAACTCAATAGGTGTTTCACCTATACGCGATGCAGCAGCCGTAATAACTGACACACCCATACTGATCATCCGGTGAAAAGTCTGTATCTCAAATCTATCATCAACCCCATGACCCTTCACCGCAACATACGGCCCAGGTGCCTGGAAATCATACTTCAAACGGTCAAATGTAATAATATTAGGGTCGCGCCAGATTTGGGGTTTCGCACCAGGCCGCGCAAGGAGTTTGCTGAAGAGAGAATGCTTTAGGTCATCCAGAATGTCTTCAACATCTTGATCAAGGTAAAGGCCTATTTCTTTGCCAATATCATAAACTCTTAAAAATACCTCTTCACCCGCTATACCACCAACTATTCCCGCGCCAATAGTTAACACGCCACCCGCAATAACGCCAGGCAGACCTAGCGCTAATAAGGGCGCTAGCGCTTGTGCGGTCATGGTTGCTGCAAACGCACCACCTGCAACACCACCCCCAAAACCAACGGCCCATTGTGCCATAATATCCGCAGCACCTTGCACATCACCAGATTGATACGCAGCATTAGCATCCGTGGCTGCCATCGGCGATGCACGCAAGCACATCACGTTATTTCATTATTATCATTTAACCCTGGAAATATTATAAACGACTATCAACGGCTGCTGGCAAGTTGCTTTTCTTCCTGCTGTTGCGCGTGACCTTGCAAGTAACGGGAAGCAAATGCGCCCACTTCTTGGACATAAGGCCCTATCAACGATACAGTGGCTTGCGCAGCGAGTACAGGCAGAGATGCAGTATTCAGCATTAGCTGCTCAAACGCCGTATCAACAACCGTTTTCACCATGCCGCCAATCCTCGGATCATAGGCCGATACCACTTCTGAACCCAACTGGCTCACCTTGCATACCGCCGCCCATGGGCCGTATAACGCCGTTTTGGCTACCAGATCAATGGCTTCAACCCCCAGCGCAGTCTTCCACGATGGGCCGAAATGCTCACGGGCGAAGCCGCGTATAAATTGCTCAGCAAGACCCATCGCCGCAGAAGAACCAAACGCCTGCGCGTTGCTCTTTATCAGCAAGCTTTGTAGATCGGCTGCGGTCTGCGGGGTAAAATCAACCATATCACCTTTTTGCGTATAGCCACCATGGCGCAGCAATACTTCCTGCACATCATCCGCATTCACCTCATAACCGCGTGCATGCGCTTGAGTGGCAAAGGCGGTGGCAATCGGTGCAATGACATCGATAGATTCATCCGCATTAAGGTTACGCACCGTGACCGTCGCTTTGGATGATACTACACCGCTCGAACCTGGCGTCTCAACCACAGGCTTAGGTTCGGCATTGGTATTCGCAGGCGCTAAGAGGTTTTGCACCTTAAGTTTTACTGTACTGAATGACGTTTTACCAAGTGCAAGTGCATATGA
This sequence comes from uncultured Rickettsiales bacterium, assembly GCA_964574415.1. GTDB lineage: Bacteria > Pseudomonadota > Alphaproteobacteria > Rickettsiales > CAZNNM01 > CAZNNM01. The sequence goes on from CAZNNM010000009.1 coordinate 37,732, forward strand.
TACAACAACTGTATCTATCCAACTCATATAGAATGGCTCAGAAATACTAGGCGAAGCACTGCTCGTCATCGGCGGAGGCGTCACCTCACCTGATGGCGGCTGCGCGCTTGGTGTTGTGGTCGTGGTGACTGGTGGCGTCGTTGGTGGCACAGGCACCTGCCCAGGCTGCCCCATAGGCTCTGAACCAGGCATAGGCGAGAAGCCGGGTTCCGGGACAAAACCGGGCTCTGGTGTTGGCTCCCCGACAGGAGGAGGTGGTAGTGGCGTCAGTAATGGTAACGTCCCCTCCAATACAGATACACTAGCAGCTGGAATCGACTCGACACGATACGGATTATACAACACAGTTGAAAACTCTATATCCGCCAACGATAACATCTGCGCATCACGCTTCTGCCCAGGCGCGAATGCTATATTAATACGTGTGCGTGGCAATGCATTGAATTGCTCTAATGTCCGGCCAATATTTTCTACGTAATGATGATAAGTAAAATCTACCAACGATATCTGGGCATAAGGTCTTTCTGCTGTAGGTTGGCTTAAATAAACGCCTGGTGGATAGCCTTCTGCAAAATAACTCAGCACCACCTCTATTTTATCACCGGCCGAGAAATCGTTAAAGTTATACACTACATCCGGAGTCCCCTCTGGATTGTTACTTGCATAGAACATCCTTAACTTATCTGGATATGGCCCGCTTATAAATGTAGCATTCTTCGCCCACCCACATTCCAGTATAGTAGAAAAAGCTCTATCTGCCATTACCGGAACCTCCAGCTCTGTCCGAACATCTACCGGTTGGTGATATTTAGTAGACGAGATAATCTCTAAGTATGTCACCACACTAGATACAACCTCTGTATTTCTAATATCCATTTGTGTTGCCATAATAAATGCATGCTTCTGCAATGTTTGATGCACGATAGCTGCACGCATCTGTAGATTATGCGAATACCAAGAGAGATTTACTGGAAATGCTGAAGATTGCGTATAGGATGGCAGATTACACATTTCTAGATTACGAGAACCATAGGCACAGCCGCGGATTAACAATGATGTAGCAGCCGCTTTATAATCAGACGTAGATGCACTACCTACCCCCCATTCCACCAGCTTCTTATCACTGAACATCATTCTACCAAAGGTATGAGTATATCCGGCATCTATAACATCAAACGGAAAAGTAGGAGATACTTTAAGAACATCTTCTGGCCCAAGATATTGAACTTCACCACCAGGTAATATACTTGCAGCCCCACTCACTCCAGTAGCCGTCACAACATTAGACCAATGCACATCCACTACACCATCAGGCTGCGCAACCGCTCCAGTCCTAAATGGAAAATTAGCAAATGTTGTGGTATGCAGTAGCACTGGCTCAGCCTTAGGCTCACCTGTATTCGCAAAATACCGTATAAACACGCGTACCGTATTACTGCCTAGCTCAGGCAAAACATCAGCCCAGCTAACCGCAAACCCCTCCTCCTCTCCTTCTAATGCGGCACAACCAAACTCTTTTACAAACGTAGTTGAATATAACGGCACCACCTCCTGCAAATGCCCACCTTCAGCTGCCACCACCGTCCCCACCCTAAACGGCGCCACCACAACCTGCATCTGCGCATTCACAATCATGCCCTTAAGAATATTCCCATCCGTACGATGCACAAACCCAATAAAGCTATTCCCATTACTCAGCTTTATACTCTTTAAAGCCTCATATTCCTCAGACGTTGAGAGTGCTGAAAAGGAAGTAGTATCAGCCGTCAGAAGACGCGTGCTCCCCTGCACCAGACCACCATTCATATTACGTATCTGATACGATACATGCGGGGTTATCATATTCTCAGGCGATGGCACTAAATCCGATAAACGCCTCCCCAATAATGCTATATTTCCATTCCCTAGAGATACTATAGCATCAACTCGCAAATCGGGAATCTCAACCCGCCGCTTGCTCAAATCTATCCCAAAATCACCATTCTCAAATTCCTCCACACGAACACTATGCGAAGAACTCTGCGCTTGAATAACCAGGTCACTCCCCTGCATCCCAAGATTAAACGTCCGCCCGTCATGCACCATCGTGCACGAAACCTCGCTCACACACGTAGGCGCATCCGTGCCAAAAAGACGGTCGCCCATAAAAATCTGGTTAGCAGGAGCATTCTCGTCAGCAATAACATCCTCATCGGCAGTCACACTATCAGGCAAAAACTTATACTTATTAACAGCTCTCACATTCTCATAACGATCACTACCACCAAAATCAGGGATGTCATAATTCCCTTCCGTAGTGATAACCCTATCTCGTTTATTCGTCGTGCCGAATATCTCAGCATTAGATAAACCATGCGTCAGGATCGTTACGCCAGTTTGAAGTTCAGGATTGGGAAGATGGTTAAGATTTGCTATAAATGCAGCACGATATGCAGAAAAGTCACCGTCATATAGCGTCTGCAAACGTGGAGGAACCAAGTCGCCCGTCAACGGATTTGCAGCCCAACGGGCTTTCATGTATTCTTCCCAGTAGTAGGGGTTTTCATCGTAATTTTCATAATGACCACGCCCACCAAGTACACCTTGTGGCCATGCATAGGGTTCACTATATACAGCTGGAAAATCCTGACCGGGTTGGAATTGTTGGAAAATAGGTCCCATACGATGCTGGCCAGTAAAAGAAAAATACCATGCATAATATACACTAGCAGGCTGTGCCGTTGTACCATCAATCGTAGTATATGAAGGATAAGCACGATAAACCTTACCAACCTGACGATTGGCGGTATTAATTGCATTGGACGCAGCATTAAATGTTGTAACGTGTCCTTCCGCCCATTCTAATGCCCCAGCAGTAAAGCTACCCCCAATCACAAGTTCTTGAATATTAGGACGAGAACCAGGGCTATCGAAACTTACAACAGGAGAACGGTCTCTTGCGCCACACAATTCCGCTAGAAAACCACCCAATGAGTGACCTGTATGACTTACATGTTCATAAGGATTTAAACCAGTAATGCGTATATACTCTATAGCAACAGCATCAATAAATGGTACTGCACTTGCCCAGAATTGCTCTGTTGCAGATGATAATAACGCTAACCATACATCATCACCTATATCCTTTACTACTTCAAATCCCGGACTTGTTCCTCTATGAGCAATAATCAGTTGCTTGGTTTCCGAATTAAAGTATGCCGACCCAAAATAGCCATTTCCTTGTAACTCTGGCGCAGCATCTAGAAGGATGGACCATCCAGTAGGTAGCCTCCCAGGTGGTAATAACAGCGTATCATCTTCATCGCGATAAACTTCAACGCTTAATAAAGCATAATCATAATTCTTTGCCATTCACTACTCCATTATTTAATGCAAACTACGCTGAGCCGCTAACCACCATATAAAAGTTATTGCTATTAATGCCAGCGGTACAACTATAATTATTGCTCCTCTGGTTAAGATATGCATATAGCTCAATTTTGTATTGCCGCTATTCCTCCATAAAAAAACTCCAACTACTAATTCATATAAAAGAAATACGCCTACCAATATACTTGCAATAACATAATCGACATCCTTACTAAAAGCAGTGTCTGAACCTGCTAATCTATCTGGATTTAAAGATGACAACAGAATATCAAACATATAATTCCATAGAATATTTGTTATATAGAATAGAAAGATACTTCCAACAACTCCCCACCCCCAAAACACAATCCAGAGCCTTACCTCACCTTTCCAGCATCGTTTTAAATGATTAACAATAGACATACCCACTCCTATCAACACCCCCATCACCCAGCGACACTAACGCATCCACTCGCAAGCCCACAATCTCAACCCGCCGCTTGCTCAAATCTATCCCAAAATCACCATTCTCAAATTCCTCCACACGAACACTATGCGAAGAACTCTGCGCTTGAATAACCAGGTCACTCCCCTGCATCCCAAGATTAAACGTCCGCCCGTCATGCACCATCGTGCACGAAACCTCGCTCACACACGTAGGCGCATCCGTGCCAAAAAGACGGTCGCCCATAAAAATCTGGTTAGCAGGAGCATTCTCGTCAGCAATAACATCCTCATCGGCAGTCACACTATCAGGCAAAAACTTATACTTATTAACAGCTCTCACATTCTCATAACGATCACTACCACCAAAATCAGGGATGTCATAATTCCCTTCCGTAGTGATAACCCTATCTCGTTTATTCGTCGTGCCGAATATCTCAGCATTAGATAAACCATGCGTCAGGATCGTTACGCCAGTTTGAAGTTCAGGGCTTGGCAAGCGGTTTAGTTTCTCGGAAATAAAGGCACTACGATACGCGGCAAAATTATTCCCATAATGCTCTTGAACGCTTATCGAGACACCATTAATATTCGCCCACTCAGGATCAGCGGCCCAACGGGCAGCTATGTATTTTTCCCAGTAGTAAGGGTTCTGGTCATAATTCTTGTACTGATTATAACCACTCGTATCCACTAACGTTCCAAACGGCCAAACATCAGGCTCGCTATATACTGTTGGCAAATCTTGGCCAGGCTGGAATTGTTGGAAGATAGGAATCATACGGTGCTGGCCCGTAAAAGAAAAACTATATCCATAATAAATATTACCAGGTTGATCGCTCATGCCGTCAATGGTCATATATGGTGAATATACCCTATACATCTTCCCAACATGAGTATTGGCAGTACTAACTGCATTAGGGGCCGCATTAAACGTCACCGTATTTGCATCAATCCATGCCATAGCATCTGAAGCAAATGTACCATCAATAATAAGATTTTGGATATTGGGACGCGAACCAGGACTTTCAAAATTCCGAACGGGAACTTTATCCATTGCTCCAGATAGCTCCGCCAGAAATGCCCCTAATGAATGTCCCGTGTAACTCAAATGCTCACGTGGCCCTAAACCGGTAACGCGGAAATATTCTGCTTTTGCGGCATTGATGAAGGGGATGGCATTCTCATGAAATTGTTGGGTTTGCCAATCTAGTAATGCCAACGCTATATCATCGCCAACATCAGCAAAAATATTATCTGTTCCAGCATGTGCTATAATAAGCTGCTTTGTAAAATTATTTATATACGCTCTGCCAAAATAGCCATTTGCAGACCATCCTCCATCTTGGGAACTGAGCAAAATAGACCAATCACTGGGAAGCCGTCCTTCAGGCAAGAAAACATCATCTTCCGGATTATTGTAACACTCAACACTAAATAATGCATATTCATAGTTCTTAACCATATTAATTCTCTATCTTAGCTATGATTAAAAGTTAAAAACTGTTGCATGAACCATCCTAAAAGCAGCAACAACCCTCCCAAAAAACCGATTAGAATAACACTTACTCGTGTTAGAGTTTTCAGAAACTGGCTACTTGTATTGGCGCTGTTTTTCCATATTATAAAAAGTGCAAGTAAGCAGTAGCATACAGCTATAGAAAAATATATTGTACCAAACCAAAATTCATTATACCGACCAAATGCCTCATGAATAGACGGATACAGATAGCTCCACAGATAAATCATAGCTGTTACAAGAGCACTTGATACAGCTACCCCCCCAACCCCAGAACACAATCCAGAGCTTTTCCTCGCCTCTCCAACACCGTTTTATATGATTTACAAATCCAGACAACATCTTCTCTTCCCATAGTTGTATTTCGCAACCGCACCATACCTAACAGCCCAACCACTGTCAACTTTACCGATTCACCAATAAGTTATACTTTCTGGCGGATATCCGCTCGCATGATGCTATAACTCTCTGGTATATAAAAAGAGTAATGGTTGTGTTTTTAGCGCTTTGGCATAAATAGAATATTGCTAGGCAGCTGATGAATACGTTGTATTCCCATTCGCCAAGGAAATCATCGCATCCACCCGTAAATCAGGAATAGCATAACGGCGCTGGCTCAAATCTATCCCAAAATCACCGCTCTCATAACCCTTAACCTTGATGCTATGCGTAGAGTCCTGGGCTTGGATGACTAAATCTCCATTCTGAACGGAGACGCTATAGGTTTTTCCCTTATGGGTCGTGGTGCAGGATATTTCGCTGGCACATTCAAAGCTGCTTGTGCCGAACTGCCCTTCATCAATATCAATACAGTACGATGGCCAGTAAGCGGCAAGGTGAGATACGATGCAGGAAGGTGAATACCAAAATAGGTACTGACTTATTTTGAAATAATTGCCGTCATTTTTGGACTTGATCGGCGTTGTTGCATGGCGATAAAATACCCTGTCATCAGCCCAAGGATGACAAGCATTCATAACACCTATGTATTTTTCTAATGTTATCTTGGGACTGTCACATTCTGACAACGACTCAAACGGTCAGGCACTCAACCCAGAATACACGAAACGTATCGCGTTTCTGAGTAAGTGGATGGGACGGCGAAACCGTCCCTTTTTGCTTAGGAGATGACACAGTGGTCATGCTTCCGCTGCTTTTGTACTTTTTCGGTATGCAGTGACTGTGAGGAACTTGCGATACCTCCCATGGCTCCATTTGAAGATGATGCTTGCAGAGAAGGCTGCGGAGATTCATCAGGTGTCAACACTGAGACAGCAGGCATGGCACGGCTAAGCAGGGCAGATGGCGCATCCCTGCCTAATATTGCCCTCAGATTTCCCGATGCCCCCAATGCATCACGCGTTGCTTGTGCCAGCCTGCTTGCATCTTGTAGGGTGAGATAGGATGCCAGACTCTCCATAACAGATTGTGCCGTATGAATAAGAGGCTGCTGTACAGAGCGGGATTGCACATAAAAACTTGTCCAAACAGGGCCTGGCACATTACCCGAAACACCTAAAACAGAGCTATGATATTCATAGGCTAGTTCTGTAGGCCTTATCTGTATCTGCTGTATAAAATGCATACATGTTGCAGGATATTTTTCTAATCTCGTAAGGAGATTTATATACGCCGCAGGATTCTCCTGTAACTGTCGAAGGAAATCAGCATATTTCGCATCATGCTCTTGTAACTGTACCAGGAAATCAGCACATGCTACAGGGCCCTTCTGTAGCTCGACAAGAAAATCAGCATATGTATCAGGGTAGCGCCCTAATATTGTGAGAAACTGAGTACATACACCATCCAGCGATAAAATATTTTCTTTTATTCCAGCTATTGTCCAACCTTTTGCTACTAATATGGATAGGCTGAAACATCCTCCCCCCAATATCTTTTCCAATGTTTCAAAGTCATCTTTATAACACTCTATGATAAACTGAGGAGCAACACCTATATCTGCTAACAGCATCGCTCCATGCATCATCTTTCCGAGCAATACAGGTTGTGTTTTAGATAGCGATATAATGTACTCATTAGGAACATTGAGTCTTTGCAAATCCTCAATAGCCCCAATCCCAGCAGCATATAAGATTTTACTCCAACCTGTTGGTTCTGTAATGCATCCATTCACAAGCTGCGCATTAATGATGCCAAGTTCCTTGAGTACCCGAAGTCCTTCCAACCCATCTCCAGTAATCATTTGGCACAGGAGATGCGGGGTATGCATAAAAAGCTCGTGTATTTCCGGCATTCGGAATACCATAATTTGTAAGGATCGCAGCCCTCGCAACCCATCTTTACTTATCATCTGACACAGGAGATGCGGGGTATGCATAAAAAGCTTTTGTATTCCCTCCATTGGGAATCCTGTATCTATTAAAGCTCCCAGTCCTTTCAACCTATTTTCTACAATTATCTGATAGAGCAGATATGGCTCATTCACAACAAGATTTCGTACACCTTCCTTAGAAAGATATCCCTCTCTTAATATACACATTACGTACTGCCCAGCGTTGCTCATTATCTGCGCCAGAATATCTGGTTTCTCCGTAAAGAGTGTTTGCACCTCTTCTCCCGTAACCCCCATCTCCTGGAATACTTGCGGACACTCTAAGCTAATCGACGCCAGCATATCGCTTAAAAGAGCAGGGTTAGCTTTAAATAGATTCACAATATTATCATTATGAATACCCAATTGCTGCAATACCAGCACCCCATCCTGATTAACATACCTTAATACATTAACAAAAGCGTATGGATTCGTTTCCAATACTTTCAGGATCGACCCTTTCCGCACACCTAAATTCTGCAATAATATGATGGTTTCCAGCCCCATGGGACTACCTATAGAAACGAATAGTGTTATATCCGTCTGAAACACGCCTGTAATCGTTTTATTATATACCCCTAATGCTCTGAATGCTATAAGACCATCTAATAGTTTTTCATATGACAGCCTTGAATTCTCCATAAGCACATGAAAAATATCTAACGGAGAGATGCCAATATCCTGAAACCCCCGCAACTCCCCTTGTTCTACTTTAGATACCAGCGCCTTTAACAATGAATAGAGATGCCGAGCATCCTGTTGGTACCATTGCTCAATCTGGCCCTTCGTAGCTCCCCAGCTATGCAACACCCAAAATCCTTCCAGCTGAGAACGCCATCTTTGTTGATTGGCAGAATCACGCACAATCTTCTCCAGTACCTCACTCAGAAATACGGGAGCCTCGCGAAACAACTCACCTACCTGTTCAATACTCACACCAGCATCACGCAATTGCTTTAATTCACCAGCATACTTAACTATCTTACTAAAGAGTTGGTCATACTTAGAAAACAGCGCAATAATATCATCGCGATTAATTCCCGCACCCTCTAATGCTTGAAGTACCCCCTGTCTCCTATACCCATCCATCGCCTCCGGCCATTCTCTGACTGGATTCTGTACAGGGGTGACTGGCGCGGTAGCAGAAGATGAGGCAGTAGGCGTGTTTTTTGTTTTTTTAGGCATGATGTATCCGCTTTATGTTTGCTATCTACTGACAGAAGTCAGCATATGGCTATTCATGAAAGAAAATACAATATTATTATGTACAATATACGCCAACAACAAATATTGAAATATTTACCATGCATTCAAAAAGAATAAATAATATATTGTTATATCAAGAAAGATCGAGCTATCAACTCACACCTATATCCTCATAAACTCCGAATACACCCCATCCTTAAGCTGGTAAATAATGAACGGAGCTTCTTTGGGGCCGGGCATACCTGGAGTGCCGATTGGCATTCCAGGTAGCGCGATACCATCAATATCGGGGTTTTCTTCCAGAAGTTTACTCACGGCTTTAAGGGGGACATGACCTTCAATGAAATATTTACCGATAATGGTGGTATGACAAGAACGCATTTCTGCGGGGATGTTATGGGTATCTTTTACCGCATCCACCGCTTCCGTATTAGTCGAGCGCACCTTCCAACCCTTCTCCTCAAGAACACGAACGTAACCTGTACAGCAGCTACAACTTGGTGATTTAAAGACTTCTGCGGAATAGGTCACTTCTTGCTGATCCTGGCTGATATCAAGAACATATAAACCAGTACCCAGCAGGATTGATGCTCCTAGGAAGAAGAGAAATAAGGTGCCTTTCATTATACTATCCTCGGCTTAACGTTACTGCTTTTTCATTTTTTCATGATCCATGGTGCTCATATCACCATCAGCTTGCTTAGAACATTTTTCTTTTTCTGCGCAATCTTTAGAACAATCTTTTCCCTTAGCACATTCCATCATGCAATCTTTCCCTTGCGGGCATGCTTCTTTGCTTGCATGGTCATGTGCTGATCCTGCATAACCTATAGCAGGTGTCATAATAACTGAGGCAATAAGTAGTTTTCTCATGATATTTTTCATAGTCTTTCTCCTTTTTGTTATGGTTAGTGGGGTTGTTTATCCGTCGTCGTAGGATCTTGTGAACTTGTCTCTTCATGGCTATGGCTACCATGGCCACCATCGCCTTGCACCTCTGGTATCCGCATGACACCGAGTCCATACCGATACACTGCCTCGCCTCCCTTATAACCCGTCACGGCTAAAAGCGCAGATGTACCTATCATTGCAACTAAGAACACAGCACTTACTGTTCTCGCACCGCGTTGTTTCCATAAAGACCAGAATGTGAGTATTATAACTATAGCAGCCGTTACCAGTGCCCAGTTACGGTGATCTGTCATTGCAGCATGGGAAGGCGCATCATGAGTAACGGTATTATAGGCATAAAAACCAGCCAGCACCGTGCCTATTGTTATGAAGCCACCTATCCATAAATTCCATCGTGCAATCATCAGTAGATGCTCCTGCCGAAAGACGCGTCCGAGACAATAGAGAGCCGTTGATATAGCCACTAACCCTATTGTAAAATGCACAAATATCGGATGCCAGTTAGGAATTATTTCGATCATTTCTATCTCCTAAAACATTACACGTAAACCCACGCTCGCAACGGCACTATCACGGTTTTCACCAGACTGTTTTGCCATACGCGCGGTTTCACCAAAAGTGCTTTCGTAGCTTAAATCAATATAAGGAGCGAATTTCCGAGTAAATTCATAACGGGTTTGAATACCGAACCCACCATTGGTGATACCCGCTCCGATCTCCTGCTCAGGCACATCCTGAGCAGAGAGATTGATCTCTAGATACGGCTGGGTGATAAGCTTCTGGGTAAGAAGAAAATCATTTTCCTGCCGGAGCCTAGCAGTTACATCGCCTTTATCACTGATAAAAAGATGGGCTTCGGTTTCAAAGAAATACGGCGCCAGCCCTTCTACGCCCGCCACCATATAGGTAGTGGATTCTGGCTGGTCATCGAAGCGTATGCCTATTTGTGCATCCCAAAATGCAGAGACATTACGGCTATACATCGCCCAGTATTCCGCTTGTTCTGCCACCTCACCTTCCAGCTTTTCACCTTCGGATTTGAGCCATAATTTATTCTCATCCGTTCCAATCCACCCATCGAAATCCCAAGAGTAGAGCGCACCATCACGGCTAGCGCCTATATCAGTTTCAAGCTTCATAGCATGGAACACCTCCCCGCCATGTTCTTTTTTATGCGCTTCATCTGCGAAGGCTGCGAACGGGGCTAGGCATGCTATAGATATAGCAATACTATATAATTTAGTGCGCATGCTGAGGCCTTTCATTCTCTGGTGCGTTTGGCATATCTTTTGTATCCAATTTTGCTACCACAACTTTATTCATCATTCCTGCCATCATGTGATAGAGCAAATGGCAATGGAATGCCCATTCGCCCACCTCATCGGCGGTAAGAAGCACAGAATAACTTTGGCCTGGCGGCACAATCACCGTATGTTTATTCGGAAGTTTCTCGGCTGGCTGGCCATTTTCCAGCTGCACGAACATGCCATGGAGATGCATAGGATGTGCCATCATCGTATCATTCACAAATGTCAAACGCACACGCTCACCATAGCGCAACTGCATCGGGCCGGCTTCGGAGTATTTTTTGCCGTTGATCGTCCATATATAACGCTCCATATTGCCGCCTAAACGCACTTCCAGCGTACGTTCTGGCGCACGTGTATCTTTTTGGATGCCGAGATAGCGTAAATCGGCATAAGAGAGCGCTTTATCACCTTGCGGTGTACCAGCCTTGGCCCAACCGCTTTGCATGTCCTCGCGCATGGCTTGCATTTCTTCTGCACTCATGGCGCTATGATCCATGCCAGACATATCATGTTCCATACCCATATCCGTCATTGTAAGCAAGGCACGTGGACGCGGTGCTGGCACCTCGCCTTTCATATTTTCGCGCGGTGCAAGGGTGCTTAAGGCAAAGCCTGTGCGGTCGATGGGTTCGGCTACGATCGTATAGGCTTTATCTTCTTTAGGCGTGACAACCACATCATAGGTTTCTGCTACACCAAAGCGGAATTCATCCACGCCAACCGGCTCAACATTCTGCCCATCGGCAGATACAACTTGCATTTTTAATCCGGGAATCCGCACATCATAAAATGACATCGCCGAAGCATTAATAAACCGCAAGCGCACACGCTCACCAGGCTTAAATAACGCTGTCCAGTTTTGATCAGGGGTTTTGCCGTTGGTGAGGAACGTATAGCCAGTAACATCCGATAAATCAGTAGGCAACATCCGCATCTCACCCCACATTTTGGCATTCTGCCAGGCTTTGCCGAAACCTTGATCTTTCACATCGGCAAAGAAATCTCCCACTGTACGGCGGGCATATTGATAATATTCAGCGGACATTTTAAGGTTCTTCATGATGGTGCTGGATTCTTCCTCATGGAAATCGGAGAGTACAACAACATAATCCTTATCCGCTTTGATAGGATCCACATCTTTTGGTGTAATCACCATCGCACCATAAAGCCCATCCTGCTCCTGCCCCATACTATGGGCATGATACCAATAAGTGCCGGCTTGGCGCAGGGTGAAACGATAGGGAAATGTCTTGCCAGGTTTTATCCCTGAAAAACCATTAAACCCTGGCACACCATCCATCTCACCCGGCAATAACAATCCATGCCAGTGGAGCGAAGTATCTTCCCTTAAATGATTTGTCACATTAAGCGTGACCTCTTCACCTTCCTTAAAACGGAGTGTTGGGCCTGGAATACTGCCGTTTATCGTCAATTTCTCGACAGGTTTGCCAGTAATAGTGACTTTCTCACGAGCAATATCCAACGCATATACACCTGCCCATGCGGGTGTAGCGAATAGGAGCGATATCGCGATGACTGTATTACGCATATATGTCATATGTTCTTTTTCTCCATCACTATGCTATAAAATTTCTTGAAGGATTCGCTAATTGCTCTGCAAGTATCTTGCGGGCGCGATAGACGCGTGTTTCCACGGTTTTAGCCGTTACGCCCAGAAGCTCAGCGCATTTTTCCTGCGAATATTCTTCTACTGCAAACAGAATAAGCGCGGTTTTGAGTTTATGTGGGAGTCTTTGGATAGCTTTATCAAGCACGGAAAGGTTCCGCCGCAACTCCACAATATCTTCTGTAACGGCGCCTGAATCTGGGATCGTATCATAATAACCAGCCCCTTCATTATCCTCTTTGCTATCCAATGAAAATATCTGCCGTATTTTTTCCTTCCGTGCCATATCACGGCACATATTAATAGCAATGTGGTAAAGCCACGTGGAAAATGCATAATCAGGATTATAGCTATCTGCCTTAAAATGCACCCGTATAAACACTTCCTGTAGAATATCATAGGCCGTATCTGCATCTTTTACATAACGGCTAATAAATGCATACAGCTTGTGTTTATAACGCTGCATCAGCACACATAAAGCAGGTTCGCTGCCCTGTGCAATGTAGGACATTAATACGCCATCAGATAGTGTATCATTAATGGGATGAGTGTGCATTTTCGTACAACGCATCCGTTATCAGAGTATTGAGCTGCTTGTTTTGCTCTGGCGTTAATATAGGCCGCATCTCAAACAGATGCTCAAGGCTCAACTTCTGCAACTCGCCCATCGCATTATGAATCTTATCGATAGCTTGTTGCACCTTAGGCGAAAATGATGGATTTTCATTAATAGCATCCGCCAACTCCCTATTGGCAAGGCGGATGGTTTCTTCCAGACGTAATTTACGTTTCTGATATTTCACCTCAATCTCTTCAAGCTGTTTATCTTGTTCAGGCGTTAGGTTGAGTTTCTCATGCAAGTAACGATGTGTATCCACCGCATCATGCCCTGCATAACGCTGGCTGATATACATTGCACCCAATCCAACGACTAATACTATAATACTAAGCAATAAACTGCTGAAATAACGTCTTTTCATTTTGTTCCCTCTAATAATGTAGATGGTAAATATCCGACTTGGGCAGAAAATATATGCAATCCCATTTCACGGCTGAGAGATTGCCCCTGCTGCAGCACATTCCCTGCGCCCAATCCCACCACCAATGCCAAGGCAATAGACGCCACACTAAGCTCCCGCCATGAGAAGCCTGATGAGGCTTGCCTCGTATGCACTCTCTGCAAAACATCCTGCTCCAGCATATCCAACTTATAGGCTTTCCGTTCATGTTTAAAATGCAAAGATATAAGTTTATCAATTGGTTCCCTTGGCATAATGCATCCTTATATATTCCGCTTATATATAGTATACGAATATAACAGAACTATCCCTCAAAAAAAATAATCCGCCCCACTCCTCCCTAAACACCCTCTTGACGAATTATATATGCAACGTTATAACATTACATGTATAAAAAACAAGGATAGGCTATGTCATCATTCGCACAACGATTTGGTTTGACCACAAAAGACAGTGGAAACAACAGCATCCAGCAAGAAATTATCCTCGAAACTATGAGAGACGCACAAGAAAGCCTGGCGGAGCAGATGTCTGAAAGCACACGCTCGGCTGATAATCTTGCCTCTATCCTTACTCCTCAGGAAGAAAACTTAGCCGAACCTGATACAGACACCCTCTCCCTCACACAGCTGCTCAAAGCAATAGACGATGTAACATCGCTAGAAGAACTGTCTACCTTAGTACAGCATTATGAAGAACTCTTACAAAGCTGGAGCGAAAAAGCGGCCACTCTGCGCAGTAAAGAGCATCTGAAAGAATATCTCTCCATTACAGCGGCACTTTCCATGTTACAGAAAATGATCCAGCAACCTGGGTTCATAGTAGGCAAAACACTCTCTGAAACCCTCCATACTAACCTGCTAACACAGCAGAAACCTATAGAACATCAGATCAATACCTTGCTTGCTGAACAACCGCATGTAAGGGTAAGCCATCTTGCGAACATCGCCCCACTTCTCCACACTCCCGCGCCATTAGCCACCCAGGATGCTGCGGTTAGGCATCTGCATCATACCAGCAAACCATTATCTGCTCAGGATATTGCGGTAAAACATACACACCCTGCCACACAGCATCGTGCTGAAATAGCCACCGTAGCACAGCTACCCAAGAACCAGAACCCAAAGGAACAGACAATCCCTCACACGACTACACCGTCTGCACACATAACACAGCAACCACAGGAAACACGCACTACAACTACCCTTACTGTGGTGCAACCCCTTATCCAACCGACCAAAGTACAGACACAGCCACAGGAAAAGCTTATCCCAACCGCCATTGCTATACAGCCTGCCACAGCCAAGCAATCTTTGCCGCTATTGCCTAAAGAAATATCCACTACTAAGCCCCATGATCACCCACAGGCTTTGGCGAACTCCACCTATAAACCGCTTGCCCGCGACACCTTAAGCCATGCTCATATTTGCACGGCAAGCTGTAATCACACCCAGGCCGTTACCGCACCGCAACCCAAAGCACTGGGGACAGACACTGTCAGCAAAGCCCAGGCACATGGCCCTGGCTGTGGTTGTTCATCTTGCAGTGGACATCAGCACATTACGCACCAACACCAGCCTCAACCTCAGCAGCCTCAACCTCAACCGCAACCCACGCCTACCCCACCAGCACATGAACACGGCCCCTCCTGTTCATGCTGTGGACATGGCGCAAGAGCAACGGAAATCCAGACATCACAACATATGGCACGCATCAACTAAAGGATAATTATGACAAAACCTCATCATCACTCTCACCCTCTTACACGCCCAGCAACCTCTCAAGGCTTTGACTGGTTGCTCACTTTGCTCAAACATCTTCTCCAAGCAAAGCCCAGCAAACATGGCCTGATAAAAGGGAATTTTTCTTGCCAAGAGGCGAGTTATGTGAACCCCATCATCAATGAATACCGAAAGAAATCCGGCAACATCTTGCTCGATCAACACGAGCATCACCCTGAGTTCACACTGGAAGAACAGCATTTCGCAATCAAAACAATCGCTAAAGAGGTTCAAAAGAATGCGATACCCATGCCAGTTATCAGCCAAGAACCGCATAAAATTATATATGGCGATGCCCACAATCCTGATGCCCAGATCACCTATACCTTCTCACAAGGCGCATGGGTGATTACCCCAGGCAAAAATGCAGAGGCTGTGATTATTGACCCCGCGGGCAAAATCATCGAAATCAAACCAGGCCTGCATGTCGAGCAGCATGGCAATGGCGGGCATTTAAAAGTAGCACATGCACATGACCACCAACATGCCCCCACGCATCATCACTCTGAACATGACCATCATAAAGCACATAAACACAGCCACCACCATGACGGCCCCTGCTCACATGCATGTGGCCATGGAGCCACCTCCCATGAACATCATCACCATCACGGCCATCAGTGCGGCCATCACCATCATTAGAAAGTAAGCCATGCAACCCTCTTTCTTAAAGAAGAATGACATTATTATCCTGGTGGAATCCACCGATAATGGCAAACCTGCCTGGTGGTATGTCAAATGCCATAACCGCATTCTGGCCGAAAAACTCAAAGGCGTATGCCGCTTAGGGCATTTGGATACTATTCCCTTAGAGGAATACGGCCAGATCATCCTCTCCGGCTGGGGAACCACCCCTCCGCCTGAGGCTATCAAACATATAGAAGATTACCATCTTTAGGATTTTATAGTGTCAAACACTTACTTGATCGGCGTTGTTGCCTGGCTCTAAAAAATGTCATTCCAGCGTAGGCTGGAATCCAGTTATAGACTGGTGAGCATAGCGAGCTCTTTATATCATATAGTGTTCACTAACGCTCACAAGCATTACGCTGGATTCCAGCCTTCGCTGGAATGACGAAAAAAGAACCATGCAACAACGCATCCAAAACCCCCATATTAGGAGATAAGAATGACCGTTTTTATAGGCCTGCCAGCCCCTGAGTTCACCTCACCCACCCTCATGCCCGATGCGAGCATAGACTATAATTTTGCACTCACCGCCTACCGTGCACAGCAAAAATGCGTTTTATTCTTCTATGCTATGAACTTCGCCCAAGTTGATCCCACCGAATTAATCGCGCTTAGCCAAGCCTATCAGGAATTTACCCAGCGTAACACCAAGCTCATTGCCATCAGCACCGATAGCTTCCTCGCCCATCAAATGTGGCAGAAAATCCCTGCTGGCAAAGGCGGTGTCGGCAGGCTCCCTTTCCCGCTTGTGTCTGACTACACCAAAGCCATCGCTAAAGGTTATGACGTGATTATGAACAACACTTTCGCGATGCGCGCCACCTTCATCATGGATAACGAAGGCTATGTGCGCCACCAATCCATCAATGATTTCCCGATTGGTCGAAGCATACACGAAATCCTCCGCATCCTCGATGCCATGGACTTCCACACTCAACACAACCAACTCTGCCCCGCCAACTGGCAAAAAAATCAAAAAGGCATAGCCCAGCATGATGAATTTGCACGGGAGTATTTGAGCGCAGCGAGTTAGACATTACTGCCAGAGATACAGCACCGCATAACTACGCCATGGCCGCCAGGCTTGGGAGATAGACTCAGCTTGTTTAGCCGTCACCCCGCCTAAATGCTTGCGGATGGCGATATCTTCTTTGGGAAAAGCATCCGGCCATTGCAAGGCTCGCATGGCGATATAATGGGCCGTCCACGGGCCAATGCCTGGCAGGGCTATAAGTTTGGCCATAGTTTCATCAGGATGCGCACCTGCTTCGAGCAGAAGCTCTTCTGCCACATAGGCTTTTGCAAGCGCAATAATACTCTCTGCACGCGTGCGAATAATGCCAAGCTTTGCAATATCATCAACGGTGGCCTGCGCGATACGTTCAGGTGATGGAGTAAGAGAGGTGAGCGTTGTATAGGGCGTATGATAGGCCTCACCAAAGGCCTCCACAAACCGGCAGGCAAGTGTCGTTGCAGCTTTGACCGTTATTTGCTGACCAAGAATTGCCCGTATCGCCATCTCAAACCCATCAAATGCACCTGGCACGCGTAAGCCAGGATAGGCGCGGATACGTGCTTGCAAATGAGGGTCTTGCTGCAAATGTTCTGCAATACTATCCGGCCGTGCATTAAGATCAAATAAATGACGCACCCGTTGCAGCACAATTGGCAATACCGGCACTAACGAAGAGGCACATTCGAGCATAAGTGCATGTTTCTCAGGCGCGTGGGTTACTTTTATCCAACCGGTATATTCCCCAATCCGCACTGTTCTTGCATAAAAGCTTTCGGTTACAGACTCCACTTTTTGAATCATCCGCCCTTGCAGGAAACGGAGGATACTCTGCCAATCATACGGTGGGCGATAGGCAAGCTGTACGGTAAAGGTATCATGCGTTGCCAACATGGGGGCATATTGGGTGACGGTTTTGCGTAGCTGAGTGGGGGGCATACGGTAATGGGTATGGAAAGCATCATTAAACCGCCTTACACTCGCAAAACCGCTGGCAAAAGCAATTTCGGTAATAGGTAATTGGGTTTCAGTGAGGAGTTGCTTGGCTAATAAGAGCCGTCTGGTTTGCAATAACTCGAGGGGAGAGACGCCTAATTCTTGTTGGATAATCCGCCGTAACTGCCGCGAGCTGAGTTGGAATTGCGCGGCAACTTCTTCTAAACCTTGGCCATCTTCTATCATGATGTGTTCCATGCGTTGCATCATAGACTGAGCAATACGTTGCATATCATCCACAGGCGCAGCGCCTGGCGCTAATTCGGGGCGGCAACGTAAACAGGGGCGAAAACCCACTTTCTCTGCACGTTCTGGCGAGGAGAAAAACAAACAATTTTCCTGTTTTGGCGTTCTAGCAGGGCAGATAGGCCTGCAATAGATATGAGTTGAAGTTACGCCCACAAAAAATAATCCATCAAAACGCGGATCACGGGATTTTAGGGCGTTATAGGCTATAGTAGGGTCAATCATGGTGGTGGCTTGATATAAAAATACATCCTGTCATTGATAGTGTATCATCTTGAATTTTTGTCATCCCGGACTTGATACAGGATCCACCGCTATGGGGGCACTCTTTAGAAGAACTAAGCTCTTAGCGCCAGTCTTAGTGGATTCCGGATCAAGTCCGGAATGACAAGTTATAAAGATGATACTCTACCCCATTCCCCCTCCCATAACCAGCCATTTTCGGACATGGCAATTTCTTCAAACACCCCGTCCGAAAATGGCTAGTAATATCTGCCTCACGCTTTATAGTAATACCAAGATCATCGCAGGAGGCGTTTATGCAATATGTTTATAAAACCTTATCATCCCCTGTAGGCAAGTTGAAACTTGTGGCCAGTGCGCAAGGGCTTGCGGGAGTGTTATGGGAGAATGATAAGGCATCACGCGTACCGCATCTTGCTACCCCCACCGAACAACCACAGCACCCAGTCTTGCTCATCGCAGAGCAGCAATTACAGGAATATTTTGCAGGCACTCGCACGGTATTTGATCTACCTTTGGATTTTTGCGGCAATGATTTCAGCCAAAAAGTATGGCACGCCCTGCTGACCATACCCTATGGCCAAACCCGAACCTATAGCCAGATTGCAGAGGCTATTGGCAGTCCAAAGGCCGCCCGTGCGGTAGGTATGGCCAATTCAAAGAACCCTATCTCTATTATCGCACCCTGCCACCGTGTTATTGGGGCGAATGGAAAGCTGACAGGATTTGCAGGCGGGATGGAGGCGAAGGCGTATTTATTGCAGCTTGAGGGGATTCATATACTGTAATAAGCAAATAAAAATGCCGGTACGCCACCTGACGTACCGGCATTATCGGTGTAAGGTAATCTTATGGCTGTTGTACACTGCCCGTAATATTGACAACCTGGCCATTTTGGAAATGCACAAAGCCATTTGGCATACGCTTATACCAATATTGCCATGCATTAGCTTCCAAAGATGGGGTTTGATGTGCCGGTGGATAACCGCGAGCCAGTATCACCTCATCTTTGGTCATGCCCTTTACAATACGGCATTTATTAATAGCCGCTAACGCCTCAGCACTATGCCCTGCAAGTGAGGTTGGCTCTTTTGAGAACATACGGCTCATAATATCATCGTCAGAGACCTTGGTATATTTCTCTACGTTCTGAATCGTAAAGCTGCTATTATCGCTTAGGCTTTTAACATGTATTTCTTTCCCAAACAAACGCGTCACCGTTTTCACTTCTAACTTGCTATTCACAGGATAGCAGTACTGCACACCATAATTGGTGGTGATATGACGGTTTTTCTCTACATAGAAACCATGTCTTGCATAAACAATCTCGCCTTTGGATTCTACGACTTGCTGGTTATTCTTATTTCTAGCATGTCCCTCTACAGCAAAGCTTGCTATGCATAGGGTTGCAGCTATTAGTATAAAAACACTTTTCTTCATAACGTTTCCTATTATCGCTATTGGTATTACTACACAGTGCCTAAAACTACTGTAAGTAGTAGGAGACTGCAATAGGTTTTGTATTCTAATGTGAACTTCCTTGAACTTGGCCGGATTGTTGCATAGTTCTCCGTCATTGCGAGGCCACAGAGTGGCCGTGGCAATCCAGGGACAGGTTTCTCGGTTCTTTATAGGCACCTGGATCGCCACGCTACGCTCGCGATGACGGGTATATGCCTTGTCATCCTTGGACTTGATCCAAGGATCCATCCTAAACAGAGAGCAACAATACGGCTTTGAATGATGCTATGTATTTCAGATGGATTCTTGGATCAAGTCCAAGAATGACAGTGCTAATATTTTCATGCAAAAAATATAAATAGGAGTAGATGACGATACAACAAGAATATATGAAGCCAGGCAACAACACCAAGCAAGTTGACCTATGACAAAAGTAAAACTACCACGCCCTAAAAATCAGCGACGTATTCACCCCACCAAAAGCAAAATTATTCGACATAACATAACGCACCTTCGCCTGGAGCGGTTCGCCCTGTATATACGCAAGCTTTCCACATTCTGGATCAATTTCAGTTAAGTTCAGATTAGGTGCGAACCAGCCCTCTTCCATCATCTTTAAACTCATCCAGGCCTCTAGGCTACCTGCCGCGCCGAGTGTATGGCCCATATAGCTCTTTAAGGAAGAGAAAGGCACAGTATCGCCGAACACCTCTGCCGTTGCCCGTGTTTCGGCAACATCACCGGAATCCGTTGCAGTGCCATGGCCATTGATATAGCCAATATCTTGTGCGGTGAGATTGGCATCTGCCAATGCCAGCTCCATGGCTTTACGCATTGTATGCTGGGTTGGCTTGGTGACATGATTACCATCAGAGTTCGTACCAAACCCGACTACTTCTGCATAGATACGCGCCCCACGCGCCTGGGCGTGTTCTAATTCTTCGAGAATCAATGTTCCCCCGCCTTCACCAATCACCAATCCACCCCGTTTAGCATCAAAAGGCTTCGGGCAGAGTTCTGGATGAGCATTATTGGTTTCGGTGGCATAGAGAATATCAAAAACAGCCGCTTCTGTTGCACATAACTCCTCCGCACCACCTGCGACCATCACCGTCTGCTTACCATGCTTAATCGCTTCATAAGCATACCCAATAGAAATACTGCCGGACGTACACGCCGTTGAGCTAGGGATAATGCGGCCTGTGACACCAAAAAATACACCTATATTGGTTGAGGTTGTATGCGGCATCATTTTGATATAGGTATTAGCGGTAATATTATCCAGCACCTTATGCGTCAGCATTAGGCTGAAATTGGCAAGCGCTTCTGGCGTGCCTGTGGAAGATCCATAGGCTATACCGGTTTGGCCATTGGTGATAATATCATGGCCGAGCAAGCCTGCATCGATAAGCGCCAGCTCTGTTGTATAGGTCGCATAGAGCGACACCCGCCCCATGCTACGCATGGTTTTGCGGTTATAATGTTCAGGCAGGTTTAAAGGCTTAATCGGAGCGCCTAAGCGGGTGCGTAGATCATCATAACAATCCCACGCATCCATATATACAACACCGTTTTTACCAGCAAGCAAATGCTCCTTCACCTCCGCCCAATGATTTCCAATAGGCGAAACACCTGCCATTCCGGTAACAACAACACGTTTCATTACACCATCCCTCCGTTCACAGAGAGTACTTGCCGCGTAATATAGGCTGCGCCATCCGAACAGAGGAAGGATACAGCAGCTGCAACATCTTCCACCGTGCCAGTACGGCGCAGCGGGATGAGTTCTTTGACATAAGAGGGATCAATATGCTCGGTCATATCCGTATCAATCAACCCAGGCGCTACGCAATTAACCGTAATATGCCGTTTGCCAAGCTCGACTGCTAATGCTTTCACCGCACCAATAATCCCAGCCTTCGACGCGCTATAATTCACCTGCCCACGATTGCCTGCAATGCCTGAAACTGAGGAAAGTGCTACGATTCTTCCGCCTTGTTTAGTGCGGATCATGGGCATAATGATAGGCTGTAATACATTATAAAACCCATCCAGATTCGTATGAAGCACCTGATCCCACTCCTCACCTGTCATCGCAGGAAACGCCGTATCCTTCGTTACACCCGCATTGCACACCACACCATAATATGCGCCATGCTGCTCCATATCCGCCTCAATAGCCAATTGGGTTTGCTGGCGGTTTGCAATATCAAAGGGTAATAGACGGGCTGCTCTACCTAGCTGGATAATTTCCTGTGCTACCTGCGCTGCCTGAGCTTGGTTGGAACGGAAATTTAAGACGAGATCAAATCCATCTCTGGCTAATTGCAAGGCAATTGCTGCGCCAATGCCTCGGCTGGCGCCAGTCACAAGAATGGTACGGGTTACAGGGGTCATACTTTAAATATATCTCCAATATTTTCAGGAACATATGCACTTATAGTGGTAGTGGCAACACAATTATCCTGCTGATCATATATCGCACAGGCATATACGCCCATATTATTATCGCGGAACTCTTCCTTCACCGTAATCCGCAATGTCATACCGACAGGAAATTCTTCAATACTGGGTGTATAATTACGGCATCCCAGCAATAGGCCTACTTTGGTTGCACGCCCTGATTGCTTTTCATACATACCCGCATAGGCCGCCACCCCTTGCGCGGCATATTCCATCCCTACCCATATAGGCACAGCACCTTTGGCACAAAAGGTAGAATCCTCACGGATAGTGGTTTCCACCTCGGCATAGCCATCCGCATAGCTTAGCAACCGCTCAATCAGCAGCATACCACGCCGATGCTGCACCAGCGCTTCAATTGGAGGATAGGTCATGATGGCTTCCCTAATAATACACAGGCATTGCTTCCTCCAAATGCGAAGGAATTACTCGCCACATACCGCACCGCATCAGATGACACATCGCCTGGTGCGATAAAATTCTTTAACATCACATCCTCTGCTTTGATACCATCCCATATATGCGGCGGCAGTTTATGGTCAGGGTTATGGATATCCGATAAGACAAGCCAGCATAATGCCGCCTCAATCGCACCTGCTGCACCGAGCGTATGCCCTGTGAGGGCTTTTGTGGAGCTACAGGCGATTGCAGGGCCAAACACCTTGCTCACCGCCTTGGATTCCATACTATCATTATGCAGCGTCCCAGTACCATGCAGGTTAATATAACCAATATCCTCTGACGATAACTTCGCTTTCTTTAGTGCATCCAGCATGGCTGCTATGGCACCTTCACCTTCTGGTTCTGGGGCTGTCATGCTATAGGCATCGGAAGATTCACCGACGCTGAGATAGTGAATTCCCTCATCACCTCTAATCATAAGAAAAAGCGCCGCCCCTTCACCAATGGAAATGCCCGCCCTATTCGCACTAAACGGATTACACAACTCTGAAGATAGCGCACCTAATGAATGAAAACCATTAAGGGTCATGCGGCAGAGGCTATCTACACCTCCCACTAACACCGCATCACACACACCCATTTGCAATAATCCTGCCGCACTAGAGAACGTTTTAGCGCTGGAGCTACAGGCAGTAGAGACGGTCATCGCAAGATTGCTGAGTTGTAAATACTCCGCCAGAAACTCCGCTGCGTTCCCAATGGTTTGGACAAGAAATGAATAACCCGATGGAAAAGCACCCTGGCGCATATAATGCTCTAATGCTTTTTCGCCTTCATCAATACCGGATGTACTCGTCCCAATCACCACTGCGACACGGTCACGCCCATAGGTATGAATAGCACGCTCGGCTTCTTCCTGGATTTGCTGATAGGCCGTTAGTAATAACTGGTTATTACGGCTCTGATGCTGGCTATAGCCAGCGGGAATATCCACTAGTTTTCCATGCACACGGCCAAGATAGCACCCTTCTTCCGTCCGCAACAACTCCCGATCCTTAACCATGCCCGTCGTTTCCCCACGAAACAATGCATCTGCAACGCTTTGCTTATCCATACCTAAGGCACAGCAGATGCCTAAAGCTGAAAGGGAAAAAGATGGTGAGACAGACTTAATCATTTAGGATTCGCTATGCAGGTTTTCTAGGATAAGGGTGTAATGATGGTGCAAATTGTTCAGAGTAATAACCGATTGCCATGCATTTCGATGGCTATAGGTAATCACCGCATAAGGCTTTCCATTATAGGTAATGATGCGTTTCTGCGTTTCATCAACCACCACAAACCCCGACCCCTGCAATACGGCTTGCAAGGATGCATGTGGCCAGAAGATTAACTGGAAATCACTTGCCATTTTTTGCGCGGAAAGCCAGGTGCTATGGCCGTGTGATACTATACCTTGCGCATCAATAGCCACATCAAATCGCGCCCGCCCCATAGTGGCAAAGCCAAGCATTGCCATACGGCCTGGGGCGATTTCTGTGCGTAATAAGAAACGGTCTTTCGTATCATCATTCTCAACGGTAATATTCTGATCCACCGCTATAAACGCTTTCCCTTCCAACACTACTGCCGGTATCACCCGATCCAGTGGCGGAGTAACATTATCGACCATTGCCCTCTGTATATGACCACAGGCGGTAAGCAACGGTATAGCAATGAGGATCACGAACAAACGCTTCATTGGCGGCACAGCTCAGCCAGTGTTTTGAGTCGGCGGGAGGATTGTGTGTGGGTATAGGGATTCTCAGCATCCCATGCATATCCTGCTAAAATAGAGCAAATATAACGCTTCACCTCCGGCTGTTGGGCATGGGAGGCAAAGAAGATATCAATCAAATCCCCCGCATACCACGCATCCACAAATGCACGGAATGTATTCACCCCAACCATCAACTTATCCGCAAACTCCGTTTGCCAATCCACGGCTTGGCCTTGTAAGTGCTTATCTAGTGCATTGGCTGCTAAAGATGATGATTTCATTGCAATCGTCATGCCTGATGAAAAAATAGGATCGAGGAACTCGCCCGCATTGCCAAGCAGCGCAAAATTCTTGCCATGTAATGAACTCACAGAACAGGCATAGCCAGTAATCGTCTGGACGTCCCTATGGTAATTTGCTTGGCCTAAGATTTTCCGTAGATACGGATCATCATGGATATGTTTCTGGAGTATTTCTTTATGAGATTTACCCGCATAATCCGCAAAATAACTCGCATTACCCACCACACCAATGGAAGATGTACCGTTAGAGAACGGAATCAACCAATACCACACATCCTTATGCTCAGGATGCACGGTGATTAAGATACGGTCACGGTTAAAGGAAGACTCGGTAATATGATCTTCCACATGCGTGAAATAGGCATTACGTGGAGGGAACTCGGAGGGTGTATCCAGTTTGAGCAAGCGTGGCAATGTACGGCCAAATCCACTTGCATCCAAACAGAATCGGGCGGATATCTGGGCTGGCCCTTTATCATCATGTTCGACATGCAGGATAACACCATCATCCTGCAAAGTAATATCCTTGACCGCAACACCATAGGATACTTCTGCACCCATAGATGCAGCTGTATCAATCAACACCTTATCAAAATCTGCCCGCACCACTTGATATGTCTCAAACGGCCCTTCCGCACTTTTTTGCTCAAACTCGAAGGCCACTTTGCGCATCAGATAGTTAAACTCTGCTCCATCTTTATACTGGAACCCTGTCTTATTCACCGCCCCTAACAGGCCAGCCTCCTCTAAAAACACCATGGCTTGCGGCAACAGGCTCTCGCCGATAGAGAAGCGCGGGAAATACTGTCGCTCTACCACGCATATACGGTATCCTTTTTTGCATAGCAGCGCCGCCGCAACCGCACCAGCGGGGCCGGCGCCAATAATTGCAACATCATAATGGGTCATGACTTAAACCTATGGGTATAAAGTGTTGTTAAAGGCGTGAAGAGAAGTGTTAGCGTCAGGCCAATACATACCACAACCCCAAAATCACGCAAGACGGTTGTGGCACTTAACGATAATAAACCAAATGATAGCAATGTGGTTACCGTAGACAAGAACACCGCCACCATCGTCGCACGGCTACTCTCCTCTGCTTCGGAGAGGAATAGAGTATAATCCACCGCAATCCCCATCACCAAGAACAATGCCATGATATTGAATAAGGTATAGGAACCAAATATCACACTCGCAATCACAATACTAAACACCGCCGCAAACACAGAGGGCAATATAATCACCAATCCCTTTTTAAACCCATAACGCTTCCACAAAAATACACCGATGATGAGGTAAGAAAGGGTAATGCAGATCGATATCCAGTAGCGGTACTGTGATAGCAGCAATGAAATATCGTTAATCTTATCCAAGAACTCCACCCCATTCTCTGGCGAATGCAATGCGCGCAGCGCAGTCACATCATGAATGGTCTCAAGCGTCACCAATGCCAGCACCTTGCCACGGAATTCACCTAACCATAAGGCGGATAGAGGCGTATCTGCTATATAAGGCGCTATCTCCTCGATAGTTGCCTGGGGTTGGGTCGGGATGGAGGCAGCATAATGCTCCAATACATCTGGCGCGATGCCTATTTGCTCCCATGTATTTGTTAAAACATCGTTATTCTTAGCTATAAAATGGCTTAGAAGATTGCGATTCTCTGTTTGTGCTTTGATTGAAGGTATAAATTGGCTCATCGCCTGATAGCCTGCAAGCTTCCCTTCTGTGATCAATCCGTCCAATTGCCGCGTGAGCTGCTCTTGGCGCAGCAATACCTCATCTGTCGTACGCCCCGAAATCACAAAGAACTGTGGAGAGAATTGTTTATGGAGTAGCTTGGAGACACGGAGATCATTCTGCAATAAAGCAGCCGAAATAGGCTGCATTCCTCGCACCTCGTCCTTACCTTGCACAAAGAATAAGGCAATTCCACCTATAACAGTTGTGGCTACCAACACAGGCAATGCGTAACGCTTCAGCCAAGGATGCGACCAGCAGGTGAGGTATATCGTAGCATAGCGGTATAATGCTGGGCTAGGCTGCCGCCGTAGATTCTTGAAACCATAAGGAAACCAGAATAATACGCTACCACACGAAAATATCAGCCCCGCACAACAGAATACTGCCATTTGCTGTAATCCAGGGAATGGAACAATGCAAATCCCCAAAAAGCCAATCAGGCTGGTGATTAATCCGAGTACAATACAGGTACGTATATGATCCACCGCCTCCCTAGGCGACCATACGGTTTGCCGGTAGCGTTCGGTAAAGAAATGCAGTGCATAATCAACCGATATACCAATAAGGCTCGTACCAAACACCATGGTTAACAAATGCACCTTACCAAAAATAAGTAAACAGGATGCAAAACCGACAATACATCCTAACACCACCATCACCATCGTAGCCGCAAAAGGCTGCACTGACCGGAATGCCAGAATTAGCACCAAACACGTACCTATAAAGGA
This sequence comes from uncultured Rickettsiales bacterium, assembly GCA_964574415.1. Taxonomy (GTDB): domain Bacteria; phylum Pseudomonadota; class Alphaproteobacteria; order Rickettsiales; family CAZNNM01; genus CAZNNM01. The sequence goes on from CAZNNM010000009.1 coordinate 65,275, forward strand.
TAACGACCCCATCCAGCTAATTTCATCCTGCGCCATTTGGGAGCCGTTAAAGAGATGGAACAGCAAACCACTCCGAATAATCTCCACCTCAGGATAGGCCTGCTTGATCTCCTTTTCTATGGTATCAAGCCCCTGTTTTGCCCTTTCTTGAAAATCCAAGTGAAACGCACTTTCGTTTAAGGTGAGACCTATATAGGCATAATACACACCCTCATCCGCCACAACAGCCACATCCTCCACCATCTCAAAATGGTTGAGGGTTGAAAGCAGTTTGTCCTGGATATAATGCGAAAAAAGCGTGAGTGGGTCATGCGTAATATCGGAGAATAACGGCAAAGCACCAATACCATAAAGCTGGAGTAATACCTGATTACGGATGGCCTCAACATCCCCCTCTTCTAGCATCTGACGTTGTTTAGGCGTGAGTAAGCCGGATTGATGCTGCGCTAGTTTTTCAATAAGCTTGCGCATTCTGGCACTGTTCTTGCCCATATTATCAACGTCAACACCCGCCACATTGCCTAGTGCCTTTTGATAATCATGTGCCGCATTCACTGCACGGATTTTATCCTTATCGCCGATTAGCACAAAGATTTTCTGCCCAAACCCTTCGGTGATTTTTTGCTGGGCGTAGCGTGCTGTCTCTGATTGTTTTTCTTTGGGGAAGAGTGAGAAAATGTCGGTATCAAATACCGGCCCTTGCGTCGCACGCCAGCCGCTATACCCTACCATGGATAGTAATATTACCACCCATAAAACCGCAAAAAATGCCGAAGCTCTAAGGGATAAGTGCATGTTGCAATACCGGATCAATAGAAACACTATGCTGGGATAACATCACATGTGTATGTTTCCCGTCTTTTTCGTAAATATCCACCTGTAGCGGATATTCTTCACCGCGCAAGACAATACCAGATACATATTGCTTTACCAAAGCCAGCCGTGGCTCCAGGGCAATCACCCATGTTGTGTCAGAAAGCTGGCCCTTAATCTCAAAATCCCGCAAGACTTTGTCATAACGCCCGGAAAAAATATCCGTCAGGTTGCGCGCTAGTGATGTAAGGTAGACTGGCTTATCTGTCATACTCTCTGTACGCTTATCTCCTACCCATTGCTGTATATTATCCTTTGTAATAACAGTCGTTAGCACAAACGGCGTCTCACGTTGCCAGACAATGCCTTTATCTTTGAGGAGAAGAATTTTTCCCTTAGAGACTAATGGGCGCACCAAAGGTGGTAATGTTCGCGTCTCCTCAAAGGCCATTTGTACTTTAGCAGGTTGCGGAAAACGCTGAATATACTGTTGCACCTGCTCTTCTGTGAGCAGTGGTAGCTGCGCTTGCGATAGATACTCCTCAAAACTCTCCGCATGCGCTGAGGAGATGCCCCCTATAAGGGTCAGCACCATGATTACTATGGTATAGAGATGTTTCATGCTACCCCCAATTTTTCTAATAATATCGATGGCGATGTCAGCAGCATCTCATTATGCTCCAAATCCACCGCCACTTGATCGGTTCTTCCTTTGGTCAACCGCTCACCTGTGTGCTTATCGCGGATGACATAGAGAATCCGTAAGCGGTATTCATATTCCACCACTTCTGCCGTCACCACAACCACCTGGCCGAACATAATCGGGCGGATGTAGCGTATATGCATATCAATCACCGGCCATGCATAGCCAGAGGCTTTCATCTGGCCGTAGCTGTAATCGATCTTATCCAATAAGGCACATCGCGCCTCTTCAAAAAAGCGGGCATAATGACCATGCCACACGACATTCATCGGGTCTATGTCATAAAACTGCGCTTTGATCTCAACAGATGCAGCGATCTGTATTTTGGCACTATTTTTCATCTAACCAATACCCAAAAAAATTGAACCATTGCAACGGATAACGGCAGACATAATATTCCAGCCGTGCCACATAACGCTCCATTTCCTGACGCAACCGCACTTCTCGTTCCCGACGGGGAATCTGCAACCCATCGGAGAATTTCTCAAAATAGATATGATAGCGCTTTCCTTCTTTCAGGCAGAATAGCAATAAGATCGGGCATGAGAATAACGCCCCAAGAAATAACGGCCCTTGCGCAAACTCTGCCTTGCGTCCGAGGAAGGGAATAGCTTCACACCGGCCTGTAATGTCAACAGGGTAGCGGTCACCTGCTATAATCACATATTCACCCCGATTTAAGCCTTCCTGCAACTGCATTGCTAGCCCTGCATTAATATCCTCAATCGAAATAATTTTCACATTCTCTGTGCTTTGCGTCATTTCTGATAAGAGACGTTGGAACGTCGGTGTATTTTTATGATAGGAAAGAATCGTTAACCCTATCCCCTTAAACGCCCCTATCACACGGCAAATCTCCACATTGCCTAAATGCGACATAATCACAAGAGCGCCTTGCTTCTTTTCTTGTAGAGCTTCATGATGTTCCAGACCTGTGAATAGCAAGTCTTCCGCTTTATAATACCCTAACCAGACAATACATTTATCTACCAAGGCATTTGCAAACGTCATAAAATGCCGAAAACTCTGCCCTAGGCCTGGCCTATGTTTCCATGGGCTATGTTCTTTGGTAAATATATGCACTTGCCTTAAGAATTCCAGCGAATGCTTGCGCGCATCTGCACGCATTAGGAAATAAAACAGCACCACACCATAGAGGCAAAACGCCATAAGCGGTCTGCCGCCATAGCGTAAGATTAGCAATAGCAGTTTCATACCTGTATAACTGCTGCGCTCCTTCACCTCACTCCAGCGTTTTTTCTCTGTCATATATTATTCTTACATTTTCTGGCTAATAACAGAGGCAGGCGCATTAGCATACCTAGACATAAACGCGTATGCATATAGGATATGCGGCAATTATCCCTTACCATCTTAAAATGTGATATTCCGTCTTCGGGATAAATCACCTTGGTATCAATAAACCGTGTTTTCACACCACGCCAATAGAGGCGGACGAGTATTTCTGTATCGAAATCCATCCTCGTTCCCAGTGTGCAGCGCTCTATCAAAACACAGCAAGCCGCTAGTGGATAGACCCTAAACCCGCACATCGAATCCTTGATCGAAAAAGACAGCGTTTCCACCCACACCCAGAAATGCGTGATATAACGGCCATATAACCGGCCTTTCGGTATCGAATCATCATAAATAGGCCGCCCCGAAATCACCTCATCGGGATGGGCTTGTGATAACTCTATAAAACGCCCGATATCATCAATAGCGTGCTGCCCATCTGCATCCACTTGTAGCGCATGTGTATACCCTCTAGCATAAGCCTCTGCCATGCCACGCATGACCGCCGCTCCTTTTCCTTGGTTAGGTTCTAAACGGAACAGGGTAATGGCGCTGTTATGTCCGGCCAAGGCACGCAATACCTGCTGGCATTCCTCATTGCTACCATCATCCACCATGATAACATCCAACCCATAGACACTCAGCCGCTCCAGGGTTTTGGCGATAAAACGGTGGTGGTTATAGACAGGAATGAGAATACACGCGCGATACATGGTCATGTCACCTTTATTTTTCCTGTAGAATAGGTTTTATCACCCACACTATAGGTAAATACCAGGCGTTCTTTTTCAGGGTAATACTGTAAGGATAAAGACATTGATGCACCTGGCCTGATAATGCTGGTAAATTTGATAGACTCAATCGATGAAAGCTGTCCTTTCAATGCTAGATGCTCTTTTGCCAGTTCCATTGCCCAGGTGACTTGCACCACACCTGGCAGCACAGGTACTTTATCGAAATGCCCGTCAAAATAATACAACTCTTCCGGTATCACCATATGCGCGGTTACGCATCCTGCGGCTTTTTCTAACGATCTAAGCTGATAACTCTCCACTTTCATGCGCAACACACTCTAAAATAACTTCACTAGCTCTGCATGCAGAACTTTTCCTATTTCATTCTTAGGAAAATCATCAACAAAACGCCATTTTCGTGGCAGGAGGACAGGTTCAAAATAGCGGATGAGATGTTTCTTTACACTATTCACAAACCCTATTTTTCCTTGTTCTGCAAGCATATTCTTTCCGGCTTCGGTCAATATAGCCACTACGCCAATCATTTCTTTTCTAGATGTCTTCAGCACAATAAAACGTACCTCCTCAAACCATCCCAATTCTTGACAACGCCCCGCCATATCGTGGGTTGAGAGGCGTTTTTCTTCGATCTTGATAATATTATCCGCCCTCCCCTCTAGCCGGAAACGCCCATCGGAGAGCATTGTCACCGTATCCCCCATCACATGGCTACCTGCTATTGTATAGGACGACGATACTTTTAACCTGTTATCACTCTCCACGCTAAGCCCCACGACTGGCAAAGCTTGCCACGCCGTCTCTGGATAGGCACGGCTTGCCACTACACCGGTTTCGGTGCTGCCGTAAACCTCTATAACTGGATGCGCCAAATGTTCTGCAAAGGCTTGTACAACGGGTTCTGGCAGCGCTCCACCTGCCGAGAATACATAGCGTAACCGCGCACTTGGCTTAGCATCGTCCAATAATTCATACCAACGCCGCAAGCAAGCGGGGCTGGAAATAAAGCATATATCACTATGCTGTAAATAACTCAGCAACTCCTCTGAATACATCACCCGCTTTGCCATGATCAACGTCCCTGCGCATAATGGCCACAAGACGTGGAAAATAATACCATAGGCATGATAATGTGGCACACTGGAAGCAATCAGATTCCCCTGTAACCGCTCACTCCAGCCTTGGTGCAAGGCGGCTATTTCTGCTTCAAAACAGGCCAGACTCTTCACGACGGGTGTTGGCTTGCCCGTTGTGCCTGAGGTAAATAAGGTGAGTGATATGGGCTGAGGGTCAACGGATACAAATACTGTGGGAGTTGCGCTCTGAGCGCGACGAATCCGCACATGCTCTTGCTCTATCGCATAATCCGTGAGGCAATAATCAAAATAATCTTGCATGGATTCCAGCGTGCCTGGCTGTGCATTGGCAGGTAGAATAATGGATTTTTGGGCCACTATGAGCGCCAGCAATCCAACCGTAAAATAATAGCTATCCTCACAGGATAATAACCACCGCTCACCCCACCGCTTCTCAATATCTTCTATCACCTGCTTCACATCCGCGCAGAATGCCGGCCATACAATCACCTGTCCCTCATGCAGGAATACGGGATAATCAGAACCTCTTCCTATGGCCATCAGCTGTGATAAAGAGAGAAAGCTAGACATGGGACACGCCTTTCCTCAGCTTGCGGTAAAGCATCTCACCTAGGAATAATACACCCATTACTATATAGGAGATAAGGCCGTTATACAGCGTCCATATTTCCATCGACGCCCACAATGCTGTATATAAGGCTATGATACCATTAAGGATAAAGAACCCACACCATAGCTTCGTCACCTTACGCACATAGACCACCACATGCACCGGCATTTCACCTGTAAAGGAGCGCTGAGCAATGCGTTCAATCACTGTTGGCGGATTGCGCAGGCTGTAATAAAACACACCAAATGCAAGCGCGCTCATACAGACAGGATATAATTTCAGAAAAATCACCTGATTTGAGGCAAGCACCAGAAAAGCGAGAATACCACCTGTTATAAACACCAGCAGCGGCCGCCCTCCGGCTCCTCTTTCAAAGAGGATAAAACGTATCGCAACAACCAGTAAAATCAATAACCCAATATAACGCACTTCAAAATGGGAAAGCCCGATATACACCAACACAGGATAGGCTATCAACAGCAATCCTATGAGGAGTTTAATACTAGTCTTCATTAATGTGCTTATGGATGGCATTTACCAGATCCTCAATCGTGCGCACCTGTTTAAAGGTTTCAACATCAGGCTTTTTACCTGTGACGTCCTTCAGCCGAACGATTAAATCAACCGCATCAATACTATCAATATCGAGATCTTCATAGAGATGTGCTTCAGGGACAATGGTCGATTTATCTATCTCAAATAATTCTGCCATTGTTTCTTGAATCAGCACCAATACTTCTTGCTTAGATGTCATGACTACTTACCGATATGTTCTCTCACTAAATTCGCAATCGTATGCACGGAATAGAAATGCTGTTTCATTTCTTCCGAATTGGATCCCATTTTCAGATTATAGGTTTTCTGCAATACCACGCCGATTTCCAGCGCATCAATAGAATCCAGCCCTAAACCCTCAATAAATAAGGGCGCATTACTATCAATATCATCGACTGTAATATCTTCTAAATCCAGTGATTCAATAATCAACTTCTTAATATCAATTTCTAGGCTGTCCATACAGATCCATCTTCTGGGCAAAAAATTGATACATATTCTCTGTCATTTTACGCGCCGTTATTGCTTTTATATAAACATCCTCACAGCCTTGCTGTAATGTAACATCCTCTTCAACGTAAATAGAAAAATGCGGTGGTCTACTCTCAGGGATATGATACCAGCGATGGCTTTTTGTAAGGGTTATTGGATTACACCTAATTATCACAGGTGTAAAGGATTTTTTAGCCTGCAAGGCAATATGCGCAACCCCGCGTTTGAGATGCATTTGCTTGGCTTGATTGGTTCGCGTGCCTTCAGGAAAAATGATTAAACCATCGCCATTATTTAAGGTTTCAACGCATTTTTCTACCAATTCATCCGAATTGTTTCCATTTTGGATAAACCCTGATGCCTTGACCACGAAATACATAAACGGATTCTTCCACACCCCATTCTTCACCACACAATTCGGGCGGTTTGCCAGAGAGATGAGGAAAACAACATCAATTAATGTCGGATGGTTAGCAATAACCAGCAGGCCTTTTCTGCGCAATTTCTCTTTCCCATGGATTTCATAGGTTAACACCCCCATAAACGCCATAAATCCAATAAAGAACTTAAACATCAAACGGACAAAACTGCGGGAAAGATAGATTTTCCATGCGCGTGAAACAGGTAGCAGATAGATCACAGGAAAAATCGTAATCCCGCTGACCAAGCCACCCAGGCCAAAAGACGAAAAAGAGAGAAACGTCCCAAACAGACGCCAATAATAAAATAACCTACGCCGCATCAACGTCCCAACACCAAGATAATCGTTGCGTATGCAAGGTTACCTTGCCTTTCCCTGCCATTAAAATACCCAACACCTTATGGGCATGGTGGTTATGATATGTCATCTCACACGCCTCTTTGGCTGGATTCTCCGTAAACCCAACACGGCAATGCAACCCACCCTTCTGTTGTTTAGACAAAAGCACACCAAATGCTAAAGGCCTTATCTCATCGCTGATGAGATGGCCGTAGGTTGGATGCAGCGCATCTTCATGATAGACCACCAACACTTCCGGCGCGCCTGAATGTAATATCAAACAGGCTTTGACAAATGCATTCTCCAAAGAATCCTCCTGTCCAGATACCGTGATGGATGGGCTTTTATCCTTATTTAACAGAGAAACCAGCCCCTGCGCCGTGTTATACACGGAATGGCTAAAATCCATAGGTGACACCACCTCCTGCTGGAATATAGCCTCTAAGATACTGTAAGTGTGCTCAAACTCACCATAGCGCGAACAAAATACGGATGGAATATGCTTCACCCCTTGCGCCGTTACAAGCGGATGATAACTAGCAAACAGCGCCATTTTACTTAACCGGCTTAAGCGCCGTGCAAATAATTTAGGCAGGAAGGATGTATCAGGCTTCCAGCCATCTTCAGAACCTGGCGCAGCAAGCTGCGCACCATTGCTGATGCAACCTATCGACGGTGAACATGCCGCCCATTGATGGATATAAAAATCAAATGATTGCATCGCAGTCGTACTCTATGGTATCTTTCATCCCATGCTCGCTTTCGTTCATGATCCTACCGTCTCGCTATGGCTATACGATATTCGCTCGACCCATAGCGCCCATACTATAGAGGCCTACGCCTCTACCCTTCTACCACAGGATATTCACACAGCCTTAGCACAGTCATCACCTGCCGAAAAAACGCGAATGCGCGCGTTTTCCTTTATCATGCGCCGTGTGATCCTTGCTGCTATCACGGGTACTCCGGTTGATCATCTTACGTTTTATAACAACTCTTACGGAAAACCAAGTCTTTCTCATTCGGATATCACATTTAATATCAGCCATAGCGCTTCCTATTGGTGCATGGCCGTCACCCGCAACCAAGAGATTGGCGTTGATATTGAACGCATCAAAAAACGGAAAAATGAGCAGAAGATTGTCCAGTCTTGTTTTTCTGCGGAAGAATATGAGGCTTATCTCCAGGAACCTTCTGAAGCAAAACGTACCGAGCTATTCTTCCACCTCTGGACAAAAAAAGAAGCCATCGCCAAAATGGCAGGCAGAAGTATTTTCCAAAGCCTCTCCACCCCAACCACAGCCTATCATTGTAGCAGCACCGTGCTACAGCCGGATCACTCAGATGATAAGCTAATCCTTGCCTTAAGCACCCGCCCGTTAAGCAACGCTTAGCACCCTGCGATTATACCGCCACAGCCCTAAACCGAACACAATCGTAACGATACCTGCTATAATGACTGATATTGCATGTAAGCCAATATGCTCAAACCATTGCGTATAGAAATGGATAGCGCCAAATACAGCGACTGTATTGACCATAAACCGGTGCCCCTGTTTAGCACCCCAAGCACCCGCTAAGAACAACGTTACCGCCCAACCTAGAATAAACACCGTATCGGGGATTTGCTGGTTTGCGCCGTTAAAATAATCCATTGCAGCAGGGTTATGCCACAATTTACCTGGCGTATCGCCCCATAGCGACCCGATCCAGAACCCAAAATTCACTAGGATCACACACATACGCGCAAAAACAACGGCCAGACTATGATATAATCCCGTCTGTGTTTTGGCCACTTGCCACGCGCCATAAGCCAGCGCACTGAAGAGGACTATTGTCAATGTAGGCTCCTCAATCGAGATAGCATAACAGGCATGCCAATAGCCGGTACTCCCCCCAATCGCCGCAGCTATTGCCAATGGCACCAATGCGATTAATAACCGGCTCTCTGCCAGCACGCTCACACCCGCCAATATGGCCGCCGCAATAATTGGCGTCACAAACGGCTGATCCGTAATCACCCCCACAGCGCCCGATAACACCAACGCTCCCGTCACCATCCACACACTAGCCAGCTTACCCCATTGCGCTGCATATTGCTTCTGTATCAACCATCCCAGCACAATAAACCCAATCCCAAAAAATGCCGCCACCCCCAAAGAAGGCGCCAACGACACCAGCCCCGCCGCAATAGCAATAGCCCCAAACGCCAAAAGCATATTAATAGCCGCCGACCCCGTATCCCGCACCGCATGCGCGCGGAGTGTGGCAGATAACTCAGGAGTAATAACGCCAGTGCGTTCGAGTTCTTCAATGTCGATAAGGATTTTCATGTGGGTGGCCTTTGGAGTGTGGGGTGGTTCATGTTAGGTGAATGGGTAGAGATAGCATAACATGGGGTAGTGACGTGTTAAATTGGTTTTTTTGGGGCGGGGAAGAGGTATCCCGCAGGACGTTAAAGCTTATGCTTTTACCCTTGCTACAAATTTTTCATAAACAACCCAAGTAGGATCATATTCTGCATGAATTTCAATTGGCACGACAGGTTGATTAGCTAAAGCCTGGTTTAGCCGCATCATGAACTCATTTTCTGATTGTGCATAATATGTCCATTCACGCAATCTATCCCCTGTTGACACTATCGCTAATGTTGCAAAACCATCTTTTTCTATCACTTCCTCAAGTGCATCTTCCATACAGCCCATTAGTTGCTGTTCTTCAAGAGACATCATTCCGGATGTATTTATTGGCTCATAACGCCATACAATAATAATGCGATTCGGCTGAGTAGCTTTGTTAAACGAATCATGAAATTTCATAGCATAGCGAAAGATAATAACATGATCTTCACTTTGATGCTTCGATCGTTTTTTTCCAGTATATTCCCAAAGACAGAACCCCTGATTTGATGATATAAAACAAACACATCAACCTATAATCAGAATACATCAATGACCAAATCACACACCAATTCTCAGAGCATAAATACTCCAGAGATAACACATCAATGGAGTACTTATGGCTAAGAAAAGCAAAAAATCTTTCTGGAGAAAATGTGGTAATTGCGGTGTTGATACTAGCACACAAATTAAGTTATGGGTGCTAAATTACATAGCTAAAGCCATGCGCATAGAACTCCATCATAAAGGTGTTATACCGCTAGGTTATTTTGCTCCAAGAGAAAAAGGTATACGTATTGGTGCGTGTGTTAAAGATTAGATAAATCCGGTATTATGTAGCAAACACACAAAAATAAATTAACTAAAATTCAATAACTTACTAATCATAGAGAAATCACTATGAAACGGACTAATTTTGTTGTAATTACAATAAAAACCACTACCGGATATTTCCTTATTGAGTATAATATAATACATACAATACAATAAATATAAAACGGTATGTTATTGTTTTAGAGGTGATTATGACAGTCTCCATATTCAGTGCTGCTAAAAAGATATGTGAACTAGGTAACTGGAGTGTAACTAATCTCCAATTACAAAAGATATTGTATTTAGCCAATATGATATATATGGGTAAAAATAATGGGGAACTCTTAGTTTCTTCGCATTTTGAAGCATGGGATTATGGCCCAGTCGCACCAGATCTATATCATGAGTTTAAAAAATATGGAGGGAATCCTATACGAACAGGATTTTTTCATATCCCTGATGTCAAAGAGGATAGTCCTGAATGCAAAGAACTCCAAATGGCAGCTAAACATCTTTTATTCTTAAAGCCTGGGAATTTAGTTGCTTTTACACACCGCAAAGGAGGGGCGTGGGAAAAACACTACGTACCTGGCAAGAAAGGGATTATCATTCCAAGCATGGATATTCTAGAGGAATATAAGGGGTTAAAGAAATGAATGATAGCGCTGAATATGATTTTCTTAAAGAAAATTCAGATACAGAAAATGTAGATAATTCAGCACTCGAAAAATTGGGAGAGCAAACAGAAAATAAAACTGATAGTAGGCTAGAAGAGCGTTTCTGTTGGATTCTTGTTACTGTAATTTTATTAAATATTTTATTCCTCCGAGAATCTGAAGGATGGGCATTTGTTTTATCCACCGTATTTTTAGAGTTAATTCTTATGATAATTGTTGCACGAAAGTGTGGAATTGAAGATTTAACAAATCTTTTAGATAAGTATCTATGGCCGTATTCTCATAAATTATCGTCCTCTGAGGATAGAAAGATGTATGCTGATACCAAGCATAAAAATGAATAACTAAAAAGGCAGTCTTCCGACTGCCTTTTTTACATTTATAATCCTACCTAACTTCCATAGGAAACCCTCTCACATTACCTTTGCCATACTGGGCTTCTAGTAGCTTTTTTGCACTGCTGGAATCAGCAGCTTGAACACGCACTTCAATTAGCGAGCCATCTGCGACTTTTACTTTAGCTTTCCAAGTTCTCATGATTTTCTCCTTTGGTTATGAAATTGATTAGTGACTAATATCCTCTTACATGTTCAGCGCAGGCGGATAACCAGTTACCGTTGTCTAAACCTTTTTGCATAAGTGATGGGTCTTTGTATGCCACATCAATAGAGGTTGCGAGAAAGGCATAGAGACGGATATCTGTGTCAATTGCTGAACTGACAGTTTCTTTTGCTTGTGAGATGGGTAAGCCAGCCTCTCTAAAGCGTAAGGCATTGTACATAAGAGGTTGGTGACTACGACACAGCGTTTCACTCATATCAGCAGCATGAGCTTGCGATAAAACGAAAAAATTTAAAATAAAATAGAGCCAATACTTCATACGCACCCCGAAATTAAACATCATTATAAGGAGAAATATAGAATCAATTATAGTAACTATACATCATTATAACTTATAGATACGCAAGATTATGCCGATTGTCAATCGCATTATGTACAGCCAAAATGCAAGAATGGAAAATTTAAAAAAACAAATTGGTTCTAGAATAAAAGAACTTCGTAAGAACAGGGGATTAACTCAAGTTGAGTTAGCTGAAGAGCTATTAAAAAGTATCGAAACAATTTCAAATTTTGAGCGTGGCAAAGTAATGCCAGGCATAGGCACACTCTACCAAATATGCTATAAAAGCGGCGTAAATCTACGAGATTTCTTTAACTTTCTTCCCGACACCATTGAACGCAATGAACATGGTGAGACAAAAAATTTAAAAAAATCTATTGATCAAATGTTGATGGAAATGGATATTGAGAGTCTGGAACACTGCAAACATCTCATAGAGAACATATTATATTTCAAGAAGAAATAATCTTCCCTGAAGATGATCCCCCACGTGGTTTGCTGGCTTCAAACTGAATCCGCGAGAACGTCTCACGATAGTCTATCCCTTTTGCTTTCATATCCGCTAAGAGCGCTGCAATAATAGCCAAATGCGCAGGAATAGTACCATTTATTGCATGATTGGTAATAGAGTTAGGTGTTTGCTTCATGAATGCTGCAAAATCTTTGATAGATAATCCAGCACGTTCTAGCTCTTTTTTAAAATCTTCGTAGGTCATGCTTATTCCCTTTGTCACAATGTTTGTGACAGTAAAGACTTTTATAAAATAAAACAAATATAATAATTCAAAGGCACATACTTATATGTGTTATTTTACTTGAAACACATAAAATTATGTGCTTAATGATTGCACATGAAACTATGTGTTTATGAGGGATTATTATGACTCAGCATTTCTTACTAATGTCCAAGGCAAGATCATTGTCATTGAGAAGAATATTCAGTATGTCCGAGGACAAGGCTTTTGAAACCTTCAAGAGGATACGATGGGGTGATGGAGAAGAAGTGGGCTGCCCATTATGTGAGAAACATGCCAAACACTATTTCATTAAAACACGCAAGCAATGGAGATGCAAAGCATGTAACCATACATTCTCCGTTACATCAGGAACCATCTTTGCTTTCCATAAGCTACCGTTAAAGGTCTATCTAGCGGCAATTGCTGCCTATGCCAATTCTGCAAAAGGATTGCCTGCGTTGCAGCTATCACGTTATTTAGATGTGCAGTATAAAACAGCATTTGTGCTATCGCATAAAATTCGTGAATCTTTGGTAATGCAAAGGAACAATGAACCGCTATCAGGAGAAGTTCATATCGATGGTACTTATGTTAATGGTTATGTCCGTCCACATAACAAAAAAGAAAATAGAGTTGATAGACGCTTGCTGGAGAATAAAAACCCTAATGAACGGTGTGTCATCGTTATGAGGGAAAAGGACAAGGAATCTAACATTGGGGCTAAAAGAACATTCACATCAGTCATAAAGTCAGAGAATCAAACAGATATCGATAACCTCACTAAAAAATATCTAAAGACCAATGCTATGGTTAATGCCGATGACAATAAGGCATATGATATCTTACATGCTAGGTTTGATACACGTAGAGTTAATCACCAAAAAGAATATCGGGCAGATGATGGTACAACTAACAACTTGGCTGAGAGTTACTTTTCTCGGTTCAAACGCATGATCTATGGTCAAATGCATCATATCAGTAATCTGTATCTCTATAACTATGCCAATGAAATTGCCTATCGTGAAGATACTCGCCGTCTCTCAAACGGAGAAATCTTTGACGATATTACAAGAAAATGTATGGGAACCATTACTCATAAGGATTGGTGTGGTTATTGGCAGAAAAATAAGAAGTCAAAAGAACTCCTGGCATGTTAGGCTAGTACCACCCATTCATTATCCTGTAGTTTGATGATACCGTGCTTCTGCTTATTGGTCAGGGCTTTTACTACTGCCTTTTGTACTGTTCTTTGGTCTGTAACTGGTAGTGCTTTATGTTCCAAAATATGTTCAACTATCTTATCTGTAGAGATGGGCTGTTCTTTTCTCAAGCAGTCTAGAATCAACCTATTGCATTCTCCGTGTTCAAAAATAGGGGATTTTGTATGTGGTTGCTTAGCTTTGATGGTACGGAGGTCGTAGGTGGGATCGAAGATTTTTATTGTTTGGGAGATATAAGATTTTTGTTTTGTGAGTGATTGGATTTGGTCTTGAAGAGATGCAATCTCGCCTTCAATCTCGCTGTGCTTCTTGACTAGGGCTGTGATTACGTGTGGTTGTGACATAAGGAAATTCCTCTGAGTTAATATAATTTAAAGATATCAGCTACATACTGTTCTCTGAGAAAGAGAGGGTTTTATGAGTAAATCTAATGATCTAAAAATAAAACAGGTGTTTGCATATGTTGTTGCTTTTGATCTGTTTAAGAAAGGTGATAGTGCATATGATAAAATTGAGACAGCATTAAAAAAGCTACGTGGCAAGCACATACTGCATAGTACATGGATTGTATATGGTACATCTATTGAGCAGATAAATGCTGTTCTAGTAAAGGCAATTACTAAAACTGATTCATATGTTATTGCCGAGATCAATGGTACTAATGCCATTGGTAGGGTCAGGAAAGATTTTTAGTAGTCTTAAAGTATATCTTGGATATTAATGAACTCATCCTGTTTATGTAATGGATAATGTCCAATCGGCCTACCTCTAAAGTGTAAATCTAACTTAAAAGCAACAGCTATTTTATCAATGATCCAAAGCTTGATTTTGGTGCTCTTACTAAACCCGCTATACATATTATACTCCATTGATGTGTTATCTCTGGTGTATTTATAGATTAAAAATTGGTGTATGGTTTCATTTTTTCCTTTCTTGTATAATGTTGTTTTTCAAGGTCATTATATAAGATGAATTTTGTTTTTGTCTTTATGCGTTTGCTACATAATAACGCAAATAATATAAACTGTACCAATAGCCCAGAGAATTAAACAAATAATATCAATCATAATATCCTCCAATAAGTAAAGAGTGACATACCTCTGCTTATACCGGAAGTCACTTTATTGTTATCTATGGAGTATTTATACTTCTTGAATTAGTGAATAAATTTTGGGCTTTTGCTGGAAAAAATCGGCTTCGATTGGGCTGTTGCCCACATGCTGACAGATGGATGGCTCATGAGAAAATTATGTTAAAAATGAATGGCGGTGGGTAGTTCTCACCGCAACACCCCCGTTATAACCTGCACATAAGCAAAAACAAGCCTCTCTGAAAAACCGTACTTGCTGTCACAAATACAACGCTATGCGTTGGCAGCCGACTCGCAACCAAGCGCAATGGATTCAATGCTTGCTATGTAGAAAATTTTCCCCTATTTTCTCACAAAAGAATCAGGGTGAGAATCCTCAATGGACACTGACATAATGACAATTCGTGAAGTCGCTGAGTATCTTAAACTCACGGAGAAGACGACTTACCGCCTAGCTGCTGAAGGTGAGTTGCCAGGGTTTAAAGTGGGAGGGTCTTGGCGGTTTAAAAAGAAAGAGTTAGAAAAATGGATTGAACGGCAAGGCAACCCAAACAAAAAACGACAAAACAAATAATTCAACTTGCTATCTGTTCGTTTCCAAGCGGTAGTGTTGAAAAGAGGGTATAAAATGAAACAAAAACAAGCCAGATACGAGATGCATAAATATTGGGGGAAAAAACCGTCCCCTCATTTATCTGACTTGATTCAAAAGTATTCTTCTCCTGGGGATGTTGTCCTGGACCCTTTTTCAGGATATGGTGTTTTTGCGTGTGAGGCACTTTTAAGCAAACGCCATGTAATATCACACGATCTGAACCCTGTTGCACACTTCATCCAAAAGCAACTATTTGCGCTTCAAACTAACATAAAAGATATTAGGTCAGAAGCTGAGTCAATTATACAATCGCTAAAGCAAGAACATGACTTCTGGTATACAACGCATTGCAATAAATGCGGAGGACTGGCAACGGTAGTCAGCACCTTGCGAACCAAAGATAACTCACCAATCAAGAATAAAGTCACATGTGCATGTACCAGAAGTGCCTTTGAGCAGCAATTCACACCTTATGAATGTAAAGCTCTTCTTGAGAAAGAAAATGGTGCATTGATTCCTGACCATCCAGTTTCTAAACTCATGAGAAATGGTCGCATTAGTGCTTTTGATGGAATGACCACTGATGATTTATTTACCAAAAGGTCTTTGTATTTTCACGCCCGCCTATTCAAGGGCATACAAAATGTTAAAAACGAAAAAATTCGAGACCTTCTTCTTTTAGCCTTTACATCAAATATTGCAAATTGCTCAAGATTAGTCCCGCCCATTAAAAGTCGTGGAGAAATGGCTCCTGGCGCATGGATGACAGGATTCTATATCGGTGAAACATATCTAGAGAACAACGTTATTCATTACTTTGAGAACAGGGTACACAAAATTTGCGAAGGCAAAAAAGATTACTATTCTTCTATCGCACATGAGCCCATTTCTTTATCTAAGCTGTCCGAATTCG
Organism: uncultured Rickettsiales bacterium; assembly: GCA_964574415.1. Classification (GTDB taxonomy): domain Bacteria; phylum Pseudomonadota; class Alphaproteobacteria; order Rickettsiales; family CAZNNM01; genus CAZNNM01. The sequence goes on from CAZNNM010000009.1 coordinate 81,698, forward strand.
AGAAACTAGGCGGTGAACAGTACGGCTTTATCCTAGACCAAGGAGATGCAAAAAAACTTAAGTATCCCGATGATTCTGTTGATTTCATTTTTACCGATCCTCCTTATGGGGACACAGTGCCGTATTTTGAACAGAGCATTATCTGGAATACATGGCTATTTGAAAATAGGGTTGACTACGAAAATGAATTGGTAATCAGCGACAGCAAAGAAAGACAAAAGCGGATAAGCTCTTACACCTTTGAAATGAATAAATGTATTGCTGAAATACACAGGGTTTTGAAGACAGGAAAATTCTTCAGTATCACCTTCCACTCGCTAGCGGGGGATGAGTGGTACGCCCTAACTAACGCTTGCCTTAAGGCAGGATTCTCCTTTCATGACGCAGAATGGCTGAGCCAAAAAACATTTGCGCCAAGGCAGTTAAATCGCAACAAAACAGTCAAAGGAGACCTTCTAATCACATTCCAAAAAGTGAACAATGCCACCTCTACTCATCTAAGAAAAAAAGAAGCAGAGGGGTTAATAAAAGAACTTTGTTCTGAGTTTCTCTCAAAAAGACCAGCTAACACGAATGACTTATACATTTATGTCCTAAAGCATCTATTCAATAGCAGGATAGTTTTTGATGAAATAAACATAATCGAAGTATTGAATACGCACTTTAGTTTTTGTGATGGAGATCTTTGGTCAATCGCAGCATAATCGCTCAAGATTGTCCTGCAGAGCCGATAACAATCACAGACGTCGATTGTACCTGATATGAACCTTCGAGCCCTTTATCTTTTTGGTAATAATATCTTATCGTGTTTAGGCGTCCTGAATGAACTTCATCAAGTTTAAGAGAGACCTTTTCTTTAATCAGTTCTAGATTTCCTTTAAGAGGGCGAGCATCTTCGTATGAATCTTTGTAAGCTAAGAATACAAAAAATCGATTGTTGTTTTTAAAGAGACGCTCACCTTGAAACTTATAATTCCACCACTCCAGGGATTTTAAATTTTCAGGAAGTGCTTCAACCATTCTCGCTCTGTCTGCATAAATTTTTTCTAAAAATTCTTTTGTAGGAGTGTGATCGAGCCCCTCTAGTATTGACAAAATTTCTGTCTTCTTTAAACCACCGAAGTTAGGCAAAGAAAGCTCACTTTTGTATTTCTTGTAATGATCTTTAATCCGATCAATCTCACTGGGTGCTTCCAATACACTAAACTCATCGCTACCTGCATCAACAGAACGCAGACCTTTACTGAAAAGGTCGAAATAATCATCTGATATATGGGTGATCTTTAAGTCAAACGGGATTATTTTTCCGTCAATTTGCATCATAAAATCGACGTATTTGATCTTTCTGAGGGTTGGTATCACTTTAGGATGATCATTAAAAATATGCTCTATGAGGTCATTAGTGGCCTGATTATAATACTGCCACATAATGTATCCTTTTATAGTTCCGAGCAGCAAAGCGTCCACTCTCTCTTCAAGGATGGTTTTATCCTGAATTGATTTGTCGCGGACTAGAAATTTCACCGCATCATTTAAGTTGTCATTTCTAACGCCGCATTTGATGCTACCATAGTTGCTTACTATGGCTGGAAGATGCTCTTCCTGTTCTTGTCTGACTTGTTTTACTTTTGGATACTCAGAGCGGATATATTCGATGATGCGCTCGTTTGAGCACTGACTATTGTACAACTCTTCATAGAGCGTTTCTGCTCTAGAACCACTTACAACACCTACGGTTTCATTAATCAAAAATTTTAGATGATCTGGCTCCAGTGTTCGCACTAATAAATAACGAGAGAATCCTTCTTCGAGCTGCAGTTTATTCAGATCAGTGTCCGATTTTTCAAATTTTTTGTGTATGGTCTTAAACATTTATTATTCCTGATTAAATTGCGAGACACTTATCCGATTGTACGATGCAGAAAATATATCAGAGTGATTCAAGAAAGATAGTAGCAAATTAACTTTGGTACATTGAACCTTCTGCCTTTCTGCGATTGGCTAGTCCTTTCAGTTTTCTGCCACCAGCCCATACCCATTTCATGAGCTCGGCTGGTACATCGTCGTGTTCTTCACGGTTGACCTTGCGGCGGAGCGTGGAGCGTTGAAGCGCACCGCTGCCGAGGTTGAAGGTGAACGACACCAGTGCGTCAAACTGCCCTTGCGTGAGTGACACACTAATTAAGCGCAGCACGGCACGTTCTGCGACCGCCACATCCTTGCGGAGCAGTTCCAAGGCTTCGTCCTCGTCCACCCCGTCCAAGAATTGCTCTTTGTTGGCTTCGGTAATCAGGTGACCGTAGCCGATGGTGGGATAACCTGCTGGGCAAATGTAAATCACTGGCGAGAACCCTTCAAAGCGGCAGATCAGGTCTAGCCCGTCTTTGGAGATATGCATCATTTTCCACCCCGTAGTTTTGCCATAGCACGCTGGCCGAAGTAGAAGCTGATGATGCCAGCGAAGATTGCCTGGTCTTCGGCTGTCCATAGCAGCCACGGCATGTCAGCGGAAAACTGCATGACCTTCACCACCGCATAGTTCCTCCTTATTCGTCCATAGTTATTGACATGTTTCATCCGTCCACTATTATGGACGGATGAAAATCGATCAGGCTTTAGCTTCTTTTTCGGCACTATCTCAGGAAACACGCCTTCGTGTGTTTAAACTGCTGGTTGAGTACGGCGATGATGGTGCAGCGGCGGGTGTACTGAGTGAAGCACTCGATATTCCGCACAACACACTGTCGTTTCACCTGTCGCACTTGGCGCAAGCGGGGCTGATTTCTTCGCGTAAGACTGGGCGGCAGATGATTTACACATCCAACCGCGATGCAATGCGCGAGTTGATTGATTATCTCAAAGAAAATTGCTGTGTGCGTGACACCAGCAAAAAGAAAAAGGCAGGCTGCTAATGTTAAAAATTCTCGTTCTATGCACTGGCAATAGTTGCCGTAGCGTCATGGCCGAAGGGCTGCTTAACCACTACGGTGAAGATAAAATCCTAGCCTTCAGCGCAGGCAGTTTTCCGACGGGCAATGTTCACCCGATGAGCCTTGCCACCTTAAAGCGGCATGGCATGAGTGACAAAGGCTATCGCAGCAAATCATGGGATGAGTTCATAGACCAGCCCATCGACATCTTGATTACCGTTTGCGACAACGCCGCTGGCGAAGTCTGCCCGATATTCCCTGGCAAGCCCATCAAAACACACTGGGGCGTTCCTGACCCCGCACATTATCAGGGAACGCCAGCAGAAATTGAAGCCGAGTTTGATCGTATATTCACGATGCTGGAAAAGCGTGCGAAGGCTTTTCTGCGTTTGCCCTTCGATAAAATGACTCAAGAAGAACTCCTGCAAAAACTGAATGAAATTGGTGCATTATGAGCAATTCCCCTCTTGGCTTTTTCGAGCGTTACCTTTCCATCTGGGTTGCTTTGTGCATTGCCGCTGGTGTTGGCTTTGGGCATCTTGTTCCATCTGCCTTTCAAATGATTGCTGGATTTGAATATGCCAGCGTTAATCTGGTGGTTGCAGTTCTCATCTGGGTGATGATCTACCCGATGATGGTCAATGTGGATTTCTCCACCATCAGCGAAGTACGCAGGAAGCCCAAAGGATTGCTGATTACCTTCTTCATCAATTGGTTTGTTAAGCCCTTCAGCATGGCTGCTCTTGGTGTATTGTTCCTTCAGCATGTGTTTGCGCCGTTTATCCCTGCCGAAGATGCCAAGCAATATATCGCAGGACTTATCCTGCTTGGCACGGCTCCTTGCACCGCGATGGTGTTTGTATGGAGTCGCTTGGTAAACGGCAACGCCAATTACACGCTGGTGCAGGTATCGGTGAATGACCTTGTGATGATATTCGCCTATGCACCCGTTGCCGCGCTGCTGCTTGGCATTTCCGATATTACTGTGCCGTGGGAAACGCTGCTGCTCTCCGTGGCACTATATGTTATCATCCCGATTATCGCAGGCTACATCACCCGCAAACGCTTGCTTGCTAAAGGCGAAGCCCGTCTTACCTCTTTCCTCGATCACCTGAAGCCGTATTCCGTGCTAGGGCTACTTGCCACCGTCGTTCTGCTGTTCGGCTTCCAAGCTGAAATGCTGCTGCAAAAACCGCTAGTCATCGGCATGATTGCTGTTCCTATCTTGCTGCAAAGCATTCTGATGTTTGCACTGACCTATGTGTGGATGTGTAAAAGCCGCCTCCCACATAACGTAGCCGCACCCGCCGCATTGATCGGAGGCTCTAACTTTTTCGAGCTTGCCGTTGCGGTTGCCATCAGCCTGTTCGGGCTGAACTCTGGCGCAGCTTTAGCAACGGTTGTGGGTGTGTTGGTGGAAGTGCCTGCCATGCTGTGGCTGGTTTCTATCGCCAACAAAACCAGCCACCGCTTTGTTAAAGCGTAGCAACGCCTGCATTTCCACGCCCGACGGCTGCGGAAAGCTGATAGACTTTCACGCTGACACCGCTTTGTGCCGATCCGAAATCGGTCACTTGCTGTGCGGCGGTGTAGATGGTTGTGGGCGATGTTAGGCCAGTAATCGTGCGCTTGAGCGTTACGCCTTGCATGATTTCTACCTCGTAGCGTTCTGATTCCTCGGAGAGCGGAATGTCCACTGCATCCCGCCAATCGCCACCGATCCGTGTGCGCCGCTTCCAGCTGATGGTGAGATCACCACCTGTGTTGCGGCTACCCACTATATGCACGGGCGCATAGGGCTTTAAGGCTCTTGCCGCATAGGTAAAGTCCTGCGTGGTTGTCGCCCCAAGCGTGGAGCCTACCGTCACAGGTTTGTACTTCTTGCTAATGCTCCAGCCAGAGGAAGCCATAAGCTCACGCGCCAATGCGTTCGTCAGCATGATAAAACGCTCGCCCGCAATATGACCGTTTACCGCCCATTCTGTGCCAAGCCGCCCGCGTAGCAGATTCGAGAGGCGATATTTGTTAGCATCAAGCAGTGTGGCAGTTTGGAACTGGATCACCTCATCACCGATGACACACACATTCGCGCCGTTCAACACGGCAATGTCGGTCACGCTTTGCAGTTGGCCGAAGGTAAGCAGCACATCAATGGTCGTGCTATCGTCCCATGTATAAATCGTTCCAGCGGGGATGATATTCAGCACCGCGCCGATGGTTGCTTGCGCCGTAAGCGTTTGCATCAGCGCATAGTTTGAGCCACCATCATCCGAGCGGTAGACCGCCGAGCCAGTCCAATCACCGCCCAAACCTACCACGCCGTAGCGCAGATAAGCATCCGTTACCGCATCCGTTGGGAATGCGGGCAGATCAAGCAATTCCAGCCTGGTGGCAGAAATGCTCGTTGGTGGCTGTAAGTTCGGTGTGCCAGTGCCAGCGGGATTGTAGAAATCATAGCTGCTGACATCTTCTGCAACCGCCATAACCTCCTGCATCCCGTTTCGCACCAGCTTGGTGGAATTGATCCGCATGACATAGGCTGCGCCGTCCTTTGTAACGGTAATCACATCAGTTGGCTCGAGCAGCGCATATTTCGGTGGCACAGTGAATTGATACTGCACACGTCCCACCCAGGCGTTATAGAGCGTGACATCAGCCACCACTTTGGCTTCCTGATCAGAAAGCACAATCGGCAGGTTCACCGTGGCATAATCCACCGCTTTGACGGTTTGCCGCTGTGAGGACTGCGTGCCAGCCTGATAATCCGCCGTGCGATTCAGATAAATCACATCCACCTGGCGTGGCAATTCCAGTTCCTGCGTGCGGGTAATGCTGAAAGTGTTGATCGCATCATCACCTGGCACCAGTTCGGTAAAATCCACCGTGGTGTTGGAAACCTTGCCGCGCTTGATGAATTTCAACAAGCCGTCTGATTCCACCATGTCAAAGAAGTAAGCGGTCGACAGTTGTTCAAGGCAAGCACGCACCGTTTGGCGGTTCGTAATGATGAAGCCAGAAACAATATCTGTCAGGCGGCTGGTATCATACATCGTGGTGTCGTAGCCTACCTTTTTCAGTAGATCGGCAACGATCTGGCCGAGGTTTGATAGCCCCAGCTTGCCTTGCACCCAATGCCCTGTTTTCCAGTTGCTGCCGTCCGCCCACACCGAACCGAGATC
>CAZNNM010000010.1:0-86426 GCA_964574415.1 uncultured Rickettsiales bacterium
GAGTATGGGTATTGGTTTTAATAATGCTGGTAAGGATGGGAAGGATACGGATGGTACGACGTATGCGACTATTGGGAATGGGACGATTAATATTACGAACGGAGATGATCAAGACCTGAGCGTACTTAGCGCTGAAGGGATTAATCGGGACATCAACTCCGTACAAACCATCACTGTGAGTCAGAGTGAGGGAGAGATCACTGTACCGCTGAATATGACGCCGGAGGCGGTTGCTGCGGCTAATGCGCAAGTGGCTGAGAATGTGAAGAAGGCGACGGACTGGGCGAAGTCTAAAGGTTTAATTACGACGAAGACGGCGGATGGGAAGGTGATTATCAGTGCTGGTGAAGTTGGTGATGAATATGTGTTTGATGGGAAGGATTATAAGGAAGTTAAGGTAGATGAGAAGACACGAGCTGCGCTTGCTAGTAAATTGGGTGGCGTGTTGGATGGGTCTGAGAATGCGGATATTAGTGTATTAGTAAGTTCGACGGGTGAGATGGCATTACAGGTTGGTGGTGGTGATGCGGTGACGATCCGTGGAGATGCGTTGGCTGCACTTGGCTTGTTGGCAGTGACATTATTGCCTGAGGCTGCTACGGCAGGTGGTGCAACCGCTGGTGGAGGCACGCTTGCGGCTGGAGCTACGGCGTGTATAGCGAGTGTTGGGTGCGGGATAGTGGTTGCAACGACAGTTGTTGTGATTGCGGGTGTTGCGGCCACTGCTTATGTGTTGATGGAAGATGATAAGGTTAAGCCAACGACGCCTGGTGTGGCAAATGTGAAAGGCGGAAGTATCGTTGCTGCTGGCGGGCCAGGTATGGATCCAAATGATCCGGATCAGGATCCGGAGGATTGGAATCCAACAGATAGAGAAATTAAAAATAGTGAGTATGAAGTTGCTGATCGTGTAAACGACCAATTAAAAGATCCTCGGATGCAGAATTTACAAGGAAGTCTTGATGCAAATGCATTACGTGAACTGGTGCGCAGCCCTTCTGCTCAACGCTATATTGATACTAGTACCGGACATGTTAGTATTATACAGGAAGTTGAAGGAGTATTGCTAAGAATTACTGTAACACGTACTTCACCTAATGCCCCTCTTAGAATTATTTCTGTGGGGCCAATACGGCCAAATCAAGTTTCTAATGGTATAGCAAATGGAAGGTTTATCGCATTGCGTTAGAGGAATATATGGATAAAGAAAAATTTCAAATGGCAGATAGTACGAATATTCAAGAACGTCAATCGCTCATAAACGAGTTTTGTGATGCCTTGTTTGAAGAAGAGGATAAGCCATGGTTTATAAGTGATGAAGCATGTCTTTATGATATTACAATGGAGGATGATGAGATATTGCAAGCTAAAATAAAACAGTATTATGGTATTGATATTGCTGTTGCTATGTTCAAAATCAAACTTTGGCAGTTGATAGATTTTCTAGCTGTTAATAGAGTATAAGTTTATATAGCGGGTATCACCACCCGATTACGTTTGTGGGCGGTACGCTGGCTTCGGGTGGGAAGACGACGCTGATCGCGGGTGATAGCATCATCAACCAAGGCTCGAGCATAGGCGGCTATGGTGATGTGACCTTACTTGCGCAGAACCACATCGTATCGACTGCCGTATCTGACCAATACATCACGAAGAACAAGCAAGGCGGCTTCATGAAGAGCAGCAGCTTGCATACGAAGGCTGTTATTGGTGGGGCTGATATTACGTCTGGCGCTGGGAATATTGTGATGGAGACGCAGGCGGGGGATATCAAGTTGCTTGGGACGTCTGTGTCTGCTGGAGCGCTGAATAATGCGGAGGGCGGCCCTGGGAATGTTGTGGTTAAGCAGGGCGAGACGGTTGATCTAAAGCACAGCACGGGTGTTATTTACCTGAAGTCTGGCCAGGATATTATCCTGGATGCGGTTGTGCAGGAGGAGATCCACCAGCGTAGTAAATCGAACTTTGTTGGCCTAGGCGTTGCGGCGGTTGTTACGGCTGTATCATGTGTGTATGCGGGTTGTTCAGGGCTTGCGTTGACGACGACGTCTACTACGGGTGCTGTGGCCCTGACGGGTACTGGTATGGCAGTTGCGGCGGGTGTTACGGCAGGTAGCATCGCTGGCGGTGGTACGCTTGCGAGCCAGAGTGATACGGAGTGGAATGACCATAATCTGGCGTTTACGACGCTCTCCGGCTCTGCGATTTATCTGGATGCTAAGCGTGATGTGATTGGGGAAGGCGTGCTGTTTAAGAATGTACAGTGAGGATAAAATTAAAAGTTCAGACTACTAAAACCAGAACGTAGGATGGTTGCCCGTGGTGGACGTTATCCGAACCTTTGGACGTGATAAAATTCTAATCATTAACCAACTGAAATGTAGTTTTTAGAAACTCGTCAACAGTGCCAATTTGTGATATAGCGCTTAAATCACTAATATCAAATTCTAGGGGATAATTTATTTTTGATACACATTTAAAACCAAATCTAAATTCACTTTGCCATGAGTAATCATCAAGTTTTGTGAAGGCATCTATATCGCCACTATATAATGTGCTATCAATATATTTTACTACTCCATAAGAGTGTCTTGTCATGCCGATATTTTTCTTATTTATAGCAAGAGAATTGCATAGCTGATTAATAAAAGGTCTTGGATGGATAAGTAAAACAGTATCTCCAAAGTCCTTTATACTTTCTGATATGTTTTGTGATATATCGTATATGCCAGAAACGCAAAATAAATGCGTAAGCTGAAAATTATCCTTTTCAGGGTCATATATAGAAGCAGGCCCAGCAAAATCTGATAACTCTCTATCACCAACTGTAACTTTAAAGCTACCTAGCTGAAAAATACCTGTACTTTGTTCGTATATATCGCCTCTTACGTTATTATCTGCCAATTCTTTAAAATAACCAATGTGTTTTGCATAAATTTTCCCTTTGCGTAGCTGCTCTATATCGTCACGTTTACCAACTTTGTAAAGTGCAAGAATATTTGTAGGAGCATTTTCAGAGAGAAGATTAGATTTTTTATCTGTACTATTCATAACTAACCAATAGAGAGCTCGAACTGACAAGATATTTATGTATATCAGAAAGTTGGATAGTTTGATGTATTTTTTAAGGGTTTTTCTCGAACCTGATGCACAGTCCGCATACGCCAAGGCTACGGGGGAAAACAGCTTTTCTAAGCTTGCAAGCGCTTCGCTAAGAAAATCCAAGTGGTGGGCGGTAGAGAACTCGAATCTCCGACCTCTACGATGTCAACGTAGCGCTCTAACCAACTGAGCTAACCGCCCTTAAGAGAAGGGTAGGGTGGTTATAGCAGAGTTAGGGAAAGCTGTGCAACTGATTTTATTAGGAAATGATATTCAACACTTCATCAAACGTCTCTTGTGAGCGTTGGATCATGCTGATATTTGCCTGGAAGGCTTGTTTAGCCAAGAGTTGGTTGGCGGTTTCTTCGACGAAATCAACATTCGGTGTTTGTACGATACCGTTTTCATCGGCAACGGGGCTGGATGGGTCGAAGAAAGGGATGCTGGCTGGATCTAGCAGGCTCACAGAAGGTTTGGTGCCAGCTGGTTCTGTGCTGGTTTGTTCAACGCGTTTAGGCGTATAAGGCTGGTTGACCAGTTCGCCATTTTCTGTGGTGGCGGTGGTGGTCTGGAAATTGGCAATATTATCCGCGCTCACCGCAAGGCGGGTTTCCGCGGCGCGTAGGCCGGATATGCTCGATGCAAGAGCAGCGCTAAGCATGATTACCTTCCTGTGTGAGCATGACGCTCACGGTTATTCCTAAACGTGTTTATTAGTATAGAGGAATAAGGTTAATTATTGGTTAATGTTTATGTAAGTTGCTGTTATTATTCTGTTTTCTCTTCCTGTGTACTTTTGGTACCGGCTGCGATATAGTGGCGCTCTTATTATTCTACAGAAGGTTACTGATGCTACTCGTTCTCTCTCCCTCTAAAACCCTCGATTTTGAGGCTATGCCGCATACATTGTTGGCAACGCAACCGCAGTTCCAAAAGGATATTCAGGCACTGGTGAAAGTGATGCGCAAATATACGGTGCCAAAGCTCATGCAGTTGATGGGTGTGAGTGAGAAAATTGCGCAGCTTAATGTTGAGCGTTATGCGCAGTTTGCTGAGGAGTTTACGCCTGATAATGCTAAGCCTGCGTTGCTGGCGTTTAAAGGGGATGTGTATGAGGGCATGGCCGTTTCAGAATATAAGGATAAAGATTTCACCTTCGCGCAAGCCCATCTGCGCATTCTTTCTGGCCTATATGGGCTATTGCGTCCGATGGATTTGATGCAGCCTTACCGGTTGGAAATGGGTACGAAATTGCCAAAAACATTATATGCGCATTGGGGTAACCGCATCAGCAAAGCGCTGGATGAGGCGATGCAAGAGGGTGGCGAGCCGCTCATTAATCTTGCATCACAGGAATATTTTAAAGCCGTTGACCGCAAGGCATTAAAGGCGCCGGTATTGACGGTGCAGTTTAAGGAATATAAAGACGGTGATTATAAAATCATCGGCCTGTTTGCCAAACGTGCGCGTGGGTTGATGGCGGATTTTGTGATCCGCAACCGGTTGACAAAGCCTGAGCAGATGAAAGAATTTGCAGTGGAGGGGTATAAGTTTATGCCGAAATTCTCATCAGAGGATGAATGGGTGTTTGGGCGGAAGGCGTGATAGGAGAATAGGAATATCATCCTATCACGCCTTGGTGATTAGCGTAATTGTTGTAGGGTCTGGAATATTCCAATCGCTTCTTCCATGGAATGTAAAGACATACCGTTCTTTATCTGTGCATCTTTTGCGATGAGGGTACTCCATTGTTTGTTAAATGCCTGATAGCTTTGCGGTAAGGCGATAGCTATGGTACTCAGAAAATCAGCAGGGAATGTGGCGCATTTGGTGGCAAGGGGTATGGCATCCTGAGGTATGGCATTCTCTGTTTTGGTGATTTGTGTTCCCTCTTTATGGACAAAAAGATACAGCCCCTCTGTAGGGTGGGTATTAAGGCATGGCCCGTTGAATATTTTGACGGTGCATTGCTGGTCAAGTGTAAGTGCTTTAAGGGCGTCTTCTAGGATAGCTTTGACGGTGGTATTATAAGGTTGTTGCAGGTCGATTTGTTGTATGCCGCCTAATAATTGAATGCTTGTCTGCTTGGTAAGGGTGCCGCCTGCTTTCTGGAAGTCCGTCAATGCCTCTGTGATATTATGTGCAGCGGTGCTATCATCATAGGCGTTATTGGGGAAGAAATGTGCCATGGTGGTGATGTTGTCGTATTGCTGTGTGTTTGGGTTATAGTTTTTAATCAGCAGCACAACACAGGCGCTGAGTCCACCTGAAAATAAGAGATGATCAGGATGAGTGGCAAAATTTACGGTGCGATAGGTCGAGGTTACAACGGGGGCGATTTTGACAGTCTGTGTATAATGAGACAATGAAAAAATGCCTTGTGATGCTTCCTTATCGGCTTCAATTTTTTTTGTAAAAAGTTTGTTTTCCATATGGTCTTTCCTCGTGCAAAGAATGTTAATAACCTAAGCAATATACCATGGCTATATTACATTATTGTTACAGTGGAGGTGTTAATGCGTGGCGTGAGAAAAGCTAAACTGAGATAATTATAGAAATTGACTCTCTGCCCGTAAGCGGTTAGACCTTGCATAGCCCTTAGAAATCCCAGAGTTTTTATATGAATATACCGAATAATACTATTACCCTCACCATCACCCATCTCGGTGGTTTAGGCGATGGGGTGGGCGAATATCAGGGAAAGCCAGTCTTTGTGCCGTATGCGGCGCCAGGGGATGTGGTATCGGTGGTGATTGAGAAATCCGGCAAAGAATTTTCGCGCGGGCGGATTGTGGAGGTTCTTACTCCAAGCCCTGACCGTCAAGAAGCGCCTTGCGCGCATTTTGCGGTATGCGGTGGGTGTAGTTTGCAGCATGTCTCTGCACATGCCTATCAGGCATTTAAGCAATCGATGTTAGCGCAGGCCATTAAGCGGGCAGGAGGTGATGAGGCGGTGATTGCGCCGCTGATAACCATTCCTCCTGCATCGCGCCGCCGGGCGGTGTTTAAGGTACAGCAGGGCAAGCTGGGCTATTATCAACCAGAGAGCCATAAGCTAGTGGCGATTGAGCATTGCCCTGTGTTAGATGATGCGATTAGCCAAAAGCTGCCCGAATTCAGAGCGTTGCTAAAAACTATTTCCTATGAAACACTTGCAGTAACGGCCAGTGATTCAGGGCTGGATGTGGTATTAAGTCTTACCAAAGCGCCTGGTTTACAGGAGCTGGAATATCTCAGCCGCTATGCTAAAGAACAGGATATAGCACGTATTGCCTGGCAACGTGGAGAGGAACTCACGCCTATTATCGAGCGTTGTCCTGTGCAGATGCAGACGGGTGATGTGGCTGTATCATTGCCGCTTGGAACCTTTATGCAAGCCACAAAGCAAGGCCAGCAGGCCATTACAGCTCAAGTGCTTGCGCATCTTCCGGTGAAAGCAAAGCAGGTGATTGATCTGTATGCGGGATGCGGAACCTATAGTTTTGCTATGCATGAGAAAGCAAAAGTCTTTGCGGTGGAAGGCAGCCAAGCCATGGCAGATACGATTAACCGCACGGCAATACAGCATCAGCTACAAGGCCGTGTAAGCGGTATCGCGCGGGATTTGGTGAAACAGCCGGTATTGCCGAAAGAGTTAGACCGTTACGACGCCATCGTCATCAACCCACCACGCAATGGTGCGAAGGCGCAGGCAGAGCAGATTGCTAAAAGTAAAGTGCCAGTGGTTATTATGGTATCGTGTAATCCTATCAGTTTTGCTACTGATGCAAAAATCCTACTGCAAGCAGGCTATAAACTGACCCATGCCGTGGGCATTGACCAGTTCGTTTGGAGCGGGCATTTGGAGTTGGTGGCGGTGTTTGGGCGGTAGTGGGTATCTTTGGTGTGTGGTTCTTCGCTCGCGATGATGGTGTTATATTACTCTGTCATTCTTGGACTTGATCGGTGTTGTTGCATGGATCGCTAACCTATTGCTATTTGTCATCCCGGACTTGATCCGGGATCCACTGTTATGGGGGCGTAATATAGAAGAATCTAGGTGAAAGCGCCAGTCTTGGTGGATTCCGGATCAAGTCCGGAATGACAAGAGCGGGACCCGTGCAACAACACCGACTTGATCCAAGAATGACAGTATAAAAGAGGCAATCGTTTAACGGCGAATCTGCGTCGAGCTGCTGTGTTGAATGCCTTCAACATGCGAAGGTTTCTTTGCTTCTGGTAAATCCGTTTGCATCGATTGCATGACATCTTTAATTGCAGCCACTTCTTTAGAAATACCATTCTGCAAACGCGCTGAATGTTCCTGGCGTTGAGCATCAGGTGAGAGTTGTTTGATGTTGCGAATGCTCGTCTGGATGTTTTGTTCATTGCCCTTAGCCGCATCAAACAGATTGGTCAATTCAGAACTATACATGCCGCAATTATGGCCATCAAACTGTACGCGTAAAACGCTGGTAGGGTTTGATTGAGCTTGCTCTTCAGTGATTTTTTCACCGTTGTGATCACGGTAATGGAAGCTTGCGCCTGGCAGCTTGCTGGCAATGGTTGCTCTATCTTCTGGGCGGATTAAGGCGCCGTTGGAATCCAGATAGGTCACTTCGTTTTTCGCAGAGATATTGATCGTCACGAAATGGTTTAGGCTTGGGTTATTCGCATCGGGTACCATCAGATAAGCAAAGGTCAGTGGCAATTTGCCAGCATTTTTTGCTAAGAACTCACCCAATTCTTTATTGCCTGCTGGCACATCTTGGCCGGTGAGGAATTTCACTTGTTCGGTATTGTACCATTCATTATGAGTAATGGGTTCTTTCTGGAATTTGCGCTGCCAGTCCTGGTATTGCTCAGACTTTTTTCCTGCTTTTGTAGCCGCCTCACGTTCCTGTTGCTGGTCTGGGGTTTCAAAAGTACCCGTTGCAGGTGAATAGGTAAGCGTTGTGCCTGTGGCAGGATCTTGCTTCTTTTGCTCATGAATTTTGAGTTCTGTTTCAAGCTCGGCGATTTCGCTATTGAGCTTAGCGATCTCTGCTGCATATTTTGTAGGATCAGCATAATATTCTTTGAGCTTTCTATAGAGACCTTCTAATTTTACAGACATATTCCGTACCACCTATTTAGACTAAAATTCGTAACAATTATACACATGTATATATACATTTCAACCGTTTAAATGTTTATAATGCAGGGCCTTGCGGGCTTTTGGACTGCTGTATCCGTTCCGCGTGGCTTTCCTGGGTTTTTTCATCCTCTTTTTGGGTATTTAACGATGCTTTATGATCTGAAAGGGTCTTGCTGACATTGGCCAGGGTTTGCTGGTCATCCTCTGCAAAGAGGCTGCTTAAGTCAGGGATATCATCGTCTACATCGTGTTTATGAGAGGAAAGTGTCGTGCCAGATTCCAGGCTAAACTGTGCCTTAGCGAGATTCAGCCCCGCTTCTTCTACGATATCGTCAAAGCTCTGCTCTGGTGTTTCCTGGAACAGGGTGTCTAACCCTAAATCCTCCACATTAGGATCATCCAACAGGCTTTGCGGCGCTTTAGCGCGCTCGGCACGTGCATCATGTTTTTCAGCACTTGCATCTGCATCATCAAAGAAACTGCTCACGCCTAGCTCGTTGAATTCGTCATCCACAGAGGTAAAATTGGCATCGCGTTCTTCACGTTTCTGGCGTTTCGCAGCTTGTTCCTCGCGCAGTTTCGCAGCTTGCTCTTCGGGGAGGTTGGCTGTAAAAGATTCAAAACTCTCTTTTGATTTCTCAAGCTGTTTCGCGCGTGCCTTAACGGCTTTACGGGCCCGGATCTCGTCACCCAAATAAGTATCTTTCTTCGAGTCTTTAGCCAGCGCTTTCTTTACATCGCGTGCCTGATCCTTTAACGCAGCTGTCTGGAGATGATCCAGAGAGTGTTTCTTTGCTTCTTGGTCTGGAATATGATGCTGTGGATCATGAATGTTGAAACCTAGATGTTGATGGTTAGGGTCATTAACATCATGATGTTTATGTTTTTTATGGTCATCAATCTCCTCGCCATTTTCATCATGATGATGACCAGCATGGAGTGCTCTGTTAAAATGCTTTTTAAAGGCGCTGGGAGCGTTCAGGGCGTTTTGTGCGGCCTGTTCAGTGCGCTCAGTAAGGCGTTCGGTACGTTCTTCCTCATGCTCAACCGCGGCTTTAGCGGTGGTCATTTTATTGCCACCTTCCATGACGGCAGCCGTAATACGTCCCATAGCAGCAGGCGGCAATGCGCCTTTGGCCATTAAACTATGCGCTTTAAGCAGAAGGCCTTGCAGTGTTAGCACGGAGCTTTCAGGGTTATCGAGGTCAATGCGGAAGTTTTTAATAGCATAGACAAGTGTTTCGGCCTCTTGATCTTCCGCCAAAGAAGTTTCAGGCTCCTCATCCGCGCGGTATTCATCGCTGAGGACGATATTCTTTTCGGTATTAAGCACAGGGCCAGAAGCTGTACTAATACCTGCCTCGGCCTCTTTACTAGCCTCTATGGTTTGTGCTTTATCACGTTCTATTTCATGCTCTTCATCAATGTGAATATTGGGATTGGGGGTGATGGCGCTCTCAGGAGTGGGTTTAGATTCAACGTTAATAGGCTGATTATTCTCTTCTTTATCTGATGTGTCAGCGGAGAGTGCTGGGCTTAATTCGGTAGAAATAGGCTCTTCTTGCACAGGATTCTGGGTTTGATCCTGGGTATCATCATCGCTACTTTCCTGAATTTCTGCCGCACGCGCCTGTGCATTGCGCTTTTTCGCCGCCACAAACTCATCCCGCAACTTCCGTTCAGCCGCATATTTTTGGAGATCAGACTCAGTGTTAGGGGCGGGTGTCGTTGGGGTAGAACCGTTTTTATTATCGGGTATATCACGAGCCATACTGCACACCTTTCCTTCAACGTAGTCTATTGAGGATAGCAAGCTTGTGTTAAAGTATTGTTACAATATTAATAATATAGTATATTTTTATTAACATATTGTATTTCATAAAGATTATTTTGGTGATTTTGGTTGCTATTAGTAAAGCGATAACTGAGGGTACATGCATTATAGTAGAGGATTTAGAGCAACCTGCTCTCTATAAGGTATATGAAGCTTTGTCTCAAGTGGAGCTACTACAGAACCGGAACGCTTTGGCGCAGAAGTTACTGGCGACACAGCAGCGGTAATACCTGCTTCACCTTTGTCCCTGTTAGCCTCTTAAAAACGCAGGCTAACAGGGTTTCTACATTAAATATCTGTATTTTATATGGTATTGACATTGCTCTCTGTTATTAGTAAATAAAATAACAATTTTATCGGGAGCGAAATATCATGTCAAAACTGCAACTCACCAAAGAACCTAGAAATTTACCTCACCTGCTTGCAGGTGAAATGCACTCGAATCCGGCAATGCGTCGGATATTATTAGCGTTAGTGCAAGATTTTAAGCAATTGGGATATCGAATCTGTTGGGAGATGAACCACTCTAAAACGTTGGGTCAGCAAGTGAGAGATTTGGAACAATCGGTCAAGCATGATGCACCGGAGATGATTGCAAAGCTTGATGAGAAGATTGCAGCTGTGACAGTGTCAGGATTAAAATTAGAGGGGGTGTTCAAGCTTCTCAGACAAGCTAGTGTAAGCGTATTAAGTCTGCAAGATACCAAAGCTTATGATCTTTTTTATGAACAGCGGTATGTAATAGAAGATAAAGCGATACAGTTTTGCTTAGCTCAAGATAATCCTGGAATGAAAATTGATACGGCGCAACCTGCCATGCAATCTATTATTGAGATGGTGAGAGAGCGTGTTGATCTCGAGAGAAAGCTAGAATCGGATACGGTACTTCTGCAACTTTTGGTGCAAATACAGCAGTTAAAGATTCCATTTGATAATGTTGATCAAAACTGGGACCGCAATATCTTTACACGTGATATTGGTGGCATTATTCAGGCAGCGCCTGCGCGTGATGCAGTAATGGCATGGCGTATTAAGTTAAAACCATCGATTTGCTTAATAGGATCTGCACATATAAAGGGCATTCGGTTGCATTTGGGGGCAGATAGTACAGTGTTCACGTTTTGTGGCGTAGGGGAGAATGCGCCGCAGGTGATGCATCAAGAGGATATATATGAGACATTAGGTATTAAGATACTCGATTGCTCACAACGTGGTGATACGCCAGAAGTGTGGGCTAATCTCGTAAGACGGAGTTTATGGAACTATATTGCGGGTGATCGGACATTCTCACGTAAGGATTATCAAAGTATGCAAGATAATAATTCTCTTTTAGAGCCGCTTTCTGCCGTAACGAGTTTACCTATGTTTGGATTCTCTGTGCAGGCAGGTGTGGTGCGCGGTGGGAAAATGGTCGATGCGGTGATAAAGCGTCCAGCTGCTGCTTCGGGAGGGTTCATGACGGTGCCATTTGCATATACTATGCTTGATCGAAAAGGCATTCCATGTGAAATGTCACCGGATCAAACCATGCTGCTTGTAAAGGGAATTAACCTGCCATTCATAAAATGGAGAATAGCGCAAGCCCAAGAAAAATCCGAAGCAAGACGTAGAGAGATGGAGTTAGATATGACTGAGCATCTGGGTGATGATGGTGAGTCGGTGTTTTCATATCAGGATAAAGAAAGTGGTATAGAGGTGATGCTCCGCACTGCTGCTGCGGCAGCGGCTACTCCGGTTAATGAGAATGTACTCCCTGAGGTACATATTCCTACTGTTGTAGATAATGCTGTTGCTAGCATGGATGGGGCGAATAACCCAGTAATAGTAGCTACTCCCTCGGAGAAGGAAGACACTTCTATCGTTGCGCAGAATGCGGTAGCACAAGGAGGTGTTCTTACAGAGCCTTCTTGGCAAACAGGAGAGCTTCGCCGTAGAAAGCCACAGCAGCCTGAAAATAATGTACGTGAAGAGAAAACTACGCAAGCCTCACAACCAGAAAACTGGCGAGCGCGTACACGCCGGTGTGGCGAGAGCTGTCAGATTTTGTAAGTCGGGTTTTACCGAATCTTCCGCTCCCTGTTAGCCTCTTGTGAAAGTTGGCTGGCAGGGGGTGACATTTCTAGCATACGGCGGAGTGATTGCTCGGCGCGCTGGCGGGTTTCTTCGGGTAGTGTAATCACCGGAGATTTATTGCTCATGCAGAGATAAAGTTTCTCCAGTGTATTTAATCGCATGAACGGGCAGCTATTGCAGGATGCGCAACCGCCATCAGAAGCGCCTGGCACGTCATAGAATGTGCTGCCAGGTGAGAATTTACGCATCTGGTGGATAATACCAGGCTCAGTAAGCACGATAAATTCCTCACCCGCATGGTCTTGTGTGAATTTCAGCAGTGACGATGTCGATCCAATATGATGCGCATAGCGCAGCAGCGCTTCTGGGCATTCGGGATGGGCGATGATATGGGCTTTTGGGTGGCGTGTTTTAAGCTTAATCAGCTCACGCTCTGAGAATTGCTCATGCACAATACACGAACCATTCCACAACAGCATATCACGGCCGGTTTTACGCATTAAATAACGGCCCAGATGCTGGTCTGGCGAGAAGAGGATAGGTTTATCCTCTGGAATCTGGCGGATGATGGCTTCGGCGTTAGAGGACGTTACAATCACATCGGAAAGCGCCTTCACTTCTGCCGAGCAGTTAATATAAGTCAATGCCACATGGTCTGGATGTTGTTCGCGGAAGCGTTTGAAGGCTTCAGGCTGACAGGAATCTTCGAGCGAGCAACCGGCTTGCATATCAGGCAGTAACACGAGTTTGTCTGGGCTTAGGATATGCGCCACTTCGGCCATGAATTTCACGCCACAGAAGACAATCACATCCGCATTGGTCGCAGCGGCTTTGCGCGATAGTTCCAGCGAGTCGCCAATGAAATCGGCGAGGTCTTGGATCTCTTCATCCTGATAATAATGGACGAGGATGACCGCGTTCATCTCTTTACGCAAGCGCTGAATTTCTGCATGCAGGTCTAGAGAAGGGTCGATAATCTGTTCACTATAGGCCATTGGGGCTTTTGTAGCTAATTGAACCATGGGAGTAATTTACTAATTAATATACCACAAAGGAGACGTGTCACCAAGAGATTATGTGTCACGAAGATATATAAAGCTAAACGGACAGAAATCCAACAGTATTTTTTATTTCTTTTAAATGGGCTTCTGCAATCGCGTTTGCTTTTTCTGATCCTTTTTTCAATAGGTTATCTATATAAGAGGGGTCATTCTGTAACCGGCGCAGGGTATCGGTGATGGGCTTTAAATGCTCCACCGCCACCTCGGCCAGGTCTTTTTTGAACTCGGCAAAGCCGCTATCGCGGTAACGATCCTCTATAACAGAGCGAGGAGTATCCGTCAAAACTGCATAAATTTCAAGTAGATTTGATGCCTCAGGTCTATTCGTCAGGTCATAAGTGACGCCTGGGAGCATATCGGATTTTGCTTTCTTGATTTTCTGCAAAATCGTATCGGCATCATCAGTCATGCTGATGCGAGAATAGTCCGAAGGGTCTGATTTACTCATCTTTTTTGTGCCATCGCGTAAACTCATCACACGGGCGGCATCGGGCATAATCAGCGGTTCTGGCAGAGGGAAATAGTCCTGCTCATAACGGCGGTTATAGGCACCAGCAATATCACGGGCCAGTTCCAGATGCTGTTTCTGGTCTTCGCCCACTGGCACATGAGTTGCCTTATAAATCAATATGTCAGCAGCCATAAGGACGGGGTAAGTATACAGGCCTGAACCGGCTTTTTCCTTATCTTTTCCTGCTTTATCCTTAAACTGGGTCATCCGGTTGAGCCAGCCAATTGGGGTCATGCAGCCGAGAATCCAGGCAAGCTCTGTATGGGCTGGCACCATGGATTGGTTGAAGATAATCGATTTTTCAGGGTCAATGCCGCAAGCAATATAGGCCGCTGCCACTTCCCGCGTAGCATTACGCAGGGCGACAGGGTCTTGCGGCACGGTGATAGCGTGCAGATCCACAATGCAAAACAGCGATTCATGCTGATGTTGCAGCTTCACCCAGTTACGAATAGCGCCCAGATAATTGCCCAAATGCAAGTTTCCGGTTGGCTGTACGCCTGATAAAATCCGTCCCATAACGTATGCTCATTTCATATGATGTGGCTTATATCTCCGTCATCGCGAGCCGAAGGCGTGACGATCCAGGGCTGCCTTAAAGAACAAGGGATATCCGCTCCTGGATTGCCGCGTCGCTAGCGCTCCTCGCAATGACGGTAGTATAAGCAATAGAGCCTGTATTAATGGCACTTTCCAGAGGAAAAGCAAGCGTTTTGTCGTGGAGTGGTGCTTAGAGATTGAATTACTGTAGTATTTGTACTATACATAATAATGGTATTATTATTACTCTGATAAAGGATATTCTTATGTCTATCGCCCGTTTTTCCTTATCTTTAGGCCTGTTAATGGCTGTTGCAAGCCCTGCTATGGCGGATGGCTTGCGCTTTCCGCGTTGGTATGTGGGGGGTACGGTTGGTGGTGTATACCAATCCGATTATGATTTAAAGCCAGGCAGTGATTTATCGCATGATGTAGGTTATGGTTTGTCGGGTAAAGTGGGTTATCTGCTGCCAGTAGAAAAAGGTGTTCTGAGCAATGTGCGTTTAGAGGGGGAATTCCTCTATCAACGGAATGACATCGATGAAAACGTGCCAGGCGGCAAAGGTGATACATCAGGCAAAAGCGCGTTTGTGAATGCAGTCTATGACCTCAATAACGATACTAATTTCACACCCTATATCGGTGCTGGTTTTGGTGCCACCAGTGTGAAAATCCAAGATTCTCCAACGCTCGGTATTGATAGCGACAGCGATACACGCATGTCATATCAACTTATGAGCGGTGTCATGTATGAGCCAGATGCTCTGCCACAAACACAATGGGTGCTAGGCTACCGCTTCTTGCATGTGCCGGGTGATTTAGAATTCACCGATGTATCTGGCGGTAAAGTGCGCATGGAGAACTATAATACGCAGACCGTAGAAACCGGTGTGAATTTGAAGTTCTAATACGTACAAATATTAGTATGTAAAAAGGGAGCCTAGGCTCCCTTTTTTTATCGAAACGGCGTAGAGCCTGTTTGAGGTGTTTGTACCCATGAGTTTGATGGCTGTGGTAAAGGCATTTGGCCTTGCATGCGATTGCCCCAAGAACGTGGTGATTCTGGTTCGGTTTGTTGAGGTTCGGATGGCTGGCCTGGTATTGTATTTTCCTGCTTACGAGCAATCAGTTTTTTTAATGCTTCTGTGATCTCTTTCACGGGCGCATAGGGCGCAGATTGTTGGAATAAGGCCACCAACGCATCAAGATCATCAGCGTCTTTTGTGCATATTTGATGTGCAAAAATAGTAGCAGGGCTACGTGATACACCGCCATTGCAGTTTACAATGACGGGGCCGTTACCTTTAAACTGTTCTATGCATCCGGCTAATATATGGAGTCGGTTAGCTGCTTCTTTATAGGGTGTATCTTCTGGATCCAGCTCATTATTACGTTGGCAAATAGGTGATCGATCAGGCCAGCTTTTATAACGAATATGCGTAATAGCCCGCACCTCGCTTGCATGGGTGATGTTGTATGCTAATGCTTCAAGATACGGTGTGATGGGGATGAGTATTGGAGTGGAAAAAGTAAATCCTGGAATCGCCCTGAAGGTTTCATGATCAATATGATTGCGATAGCCCTGATGGAGGTCGTCTTTTTTGGGAGGATAAGGAATAAGTGTAACAAAACACGTAGCGTTCTCCTGCCATAACATGGAAAAGAATGCATCGGCTTGGTCGGTTGTATAAGGGCCTTCAGCGGTGATATAGCTCTGTCCATTAAGATTAATGCGATTGGCGGGGACTTCTACAATGTTACCATCAGGTTTTGTAAGTGTAACAAGTGTTCTACAGGCAATCCGTGCTTGCTTAAATGTTGAGGTCTTAAACAGGCCTTTGGGAGATTTAGGTGTTGGAGCCAGTTGCTGCAGAGGCGGCAGCTCTTGATCAAATGTGAGCTGAAGTTGTGTAGGCCCTGAAGGGCTGGGTTCCTTTTCTGTATCAAGGGGCGCAGGATCGCTAGCTAGGAGACGAGAGAGAAAAGCTGAAGATATCTTATCACTCGATTCCGCACGTTTTGCCCTTTTAGGTGGCGATGAAGGCAGAGGGCCATCTGTCATTTGTAGTAAGGAAGGTGATGAAAAAGAAGGGCGCGGTCTGTTCGATGATCCGCCTTTTGCCCGCAGTAGTGGTGGAGAAAAAGAAGGAGGAGAGGGGGTTGAAGGTTGCGAAGGAACAGGCGAGAGCAGAGGAGATGCTGTAGTGCTGCTAGTGCTACTTGAAGGAGTGTTTGACCAGCTGTTGAAAAAAACTGGTATCTCTTGTGGTGGTGTAAACTGCTCGTCTTCGGATGATGTGGCTGTTTTATCCGTAGTAGTCAGAAAGAATCGTTTCTTGCTCATGTGTGTCCCCTCATCATGATATAATAAGAGGAAAGCGATAGCAGAAGTTGATAAATTTGGTAATGAGAAAAACTTCTAATTATTAAGAAAGAATATTTTTATTTATACTAGTGCTAAAAAATCCACAGTTTAGGCGGATTTGGTAAGATGTTTGAAAATATCTTCCAAATCGGGTTCTTTAGTAGAGAGGTCTTTAAACGCAAGACCTGCCTGGTTGATCTGCTGTAAGATATCATTGATGCTGGTTTTGCTGGATTGGTAATTCACTACCAGTTTTTCGTTATCCTGTAAGGTAATATCAAACTGCTTCAGGCTTTCAGGAATGCTATCGCGCTTCTCGGCAAGTAAAATCACCAGTTGTTTGCGGTCGAGCAGGCGTAATAGATTCGCTTTTTTATCATTGGCCACAATCGTGCCATGATTAATCACGGCGATGTGATCGCAGAGTTCTTCAGCTTCTTCGAGGTAATGGGTGGTGAGCAGAATGGTGGTGCCATTGGCATTAAGCTTGCGCACATAGGCCCATAATTGTTCACGCAGTTCTACATCCACACCGGCAGTGGGTTCATCAAGCACGAGTACTTCCGGATTATGCACCAGCGCCTTGCCGATCAGCAACCGGCGGCGCATACCGCCAGAAAGGGAACGTGCGCCGGATTTGGCTTTGTCTTTGAGGCCGAGTGCTTCGATGATTTCTTCCGTGCGGCGCTGTGCTTTAGGCACGCCATAATAACCCGCATGGAAATCCAGCGCTTCTGTCACATTAAAAAACGGATCAAGCACAAGCTCTTGTGGCACCACCCCAATCGCCGAACGCGCACCACGCGCATCGGTATCGATATCATGCCCGCAAATTTGCACCGTGCCAGATGTTTTCACAGAGAGGCCTGCCATGATGTTGATCATGGTCGATTTCCCTGCGCCATTCGGGCCTAACAATCCGAAGAACGACCCACGTGGCACTTCCAGGTTAACTCCTTTCAGCGCATGTTTCTCTGGCCCGTTCTTTTTGGCGGGGTAGGTTTTTATGAGGTTGGTAATCTGAATAGCTTGTGTGGGCATGGTGATGTTCTCTCGATGTCATCCCAGCGCAGGCTGGGATCCAATCCTCTTAAACATAAAGCAATAATACGGCGCTCATTACATTTGCAAACTTTGCGCTGGAATGACAATTATGCTGTGGTTGCAACGCCTTTATCCTTCAACACCTGCTCCAACTCACCACTTTCATACATCTCACGCATAATATCGCTTCCGCCGATAAACTCGCCTTTGATGTAGAGTTGTGGGATGGTTGGCCAGTCGCTATAGCGTTTAATGCCTTCACGGATTTCGGCATCTGAGAGCACATTCACAGTCTCAAATGTCACACCAAGGCGCTGTAACACTTGCACAGCAACGCCAGAAAATCCACATTGAGGGAAGCGCGCATCGCCCTTCATGAAAAGGACAACATCATTGCCTTCTACGGTCTGTTTGATTCGGTCAAATACGGGTTCGGTCATTTTATTCTCCTTCTGTGTACTTGTCATTCCGGACTTGATCCGGAATCCATCTCTCAACATACTCTCAAGTGGATAGATGGATGCCGGATCGGAGTCCGGCATGACATGCTTTATGTTATAATGTTTTCGTCTTCAATTGCAGCGCATGCAACACGCCGCCCATTTTTCCCTCTAGGGCAGCATATACCATTTTATGCTGTTCGACACGGGTTTTTCCTTGGAAAGTAGAGCATGTCACAGTGATCGCATAATGATCATTATCACCTGCTGTATCTTCAATTTCAATCATTGCCTTAGGGAAGGCCTGCCTTATTAAGCGTAGTAATTCATCTTGTGCCAAAGGCATTTCAAGAAACTCCATTATATATCCTTGTCATTGCGAGGCTCTTTAGAGCCGTGGCAATCCAGATTAAGCGTTGACTGGATCGCCGCGCTACGCTCGCGATGACGAAAGCTTTACTTTATAGCATTTCACGCTACTATACAGGCTAGAACTACATAATCAACGGTACTTTTATGGATATTAACAAAGCCCAGAAAATCGTCGTCAAAATTGGCTCAGCTTTGCTTGCGGATTTAGGGGATAACCCGGAATCGCGCCAGTGGCTGGATAGCTTGGTGGATGATATTGTTGCACTACGCGAAAAAGGCAAGAAGGTGGTGATTGTTACCTCCGGCTCGGTAGCGCTTGGGCGGAAATATCTCAAAAATTCAAATAAGGCGTTGAAACTGGAAGAGAAACAAGCTGCCGCTGCCTGTGGGCAGGTGGAGTTGATGCGCTATTATCAGGAGAGTTTTGCTCGCTATGGCATGACCGCTGCACAAATCCTCCTCACCGTCCATGATTCTGAGACGCGCAGACGCTATCTCAACGCTCGAGCCACCATGGAAACCTTGCTCCAACAAGGGATTGTGCCGATTGTGAATGAGAATGATACGGTGGCTACAGCAGGTCTTCGTTTCGGCGATAATGACCGCCTATCCGCCCGTATGGCGCAGATGATAGCGGGTGAGGTAGTGGTGGTGTTATCCGATATTGATGGGCTCTATACCGCCAATCCGAAGATTGATCCAAATGCGGTGCTTCTACCAGAAATCTATGAAATTACGCCAGAAATTGAGAATATGGCAGCAGGCGCTATCTCCAATGTCGGCACGGGCGGTATGGCTACAAAAATCGCAGCAGCTAAGCTGGCGCTTGAGAGTGGGTGCCATATGGTGATTACTGCGGGCAAGCCCGATCATCCGCTCAAACGTTTGCAAGAAGGCGGCCGCGCGACTTGGTTCATCTCCCAGAAAAACCCAGCAAAAGCCTGGAAAAACTGGATTAGCGGTACATTGCATCCAGCCGGTGAAATCATCATCGATGATGGCGCGCTGGAGGCGCTTAAGCAGAATAAAAGCTTACTGCCTGCTGGCGTGAAAGAAGTGCGCGGTAATTTCCAGCGTGGGGATGCAGTGATTATCCGCACCTTAGATGGCAAAGAAGTAGGCCGTGGCCTCATCGCCTATTCCGCCAGCAATACCCAACTTATCAAAGGCCGCCACAGTAAAGAGATCGAGAAAATCCTAGGCTTTAGCGGCCGTGATGAGCTGATTCCACGGGATGATTTAGTGGTGACGGTGAAGTAGAGGGCGATACCTCACTACTGACAAAACGTCACAAATCCTGTATAATACTGTCCAATGAAAGGACAAATTATCATGACTTCCGCCTTAAAATCGGTAAATAACAACCTCGTAGCCGAGCTCGGTCAGATCGGCAAGCAGGCGCGGCAGGCATTTTCTGCTATGGCGAATGCCACAACCGAGCAGAAAAACAAAGCCTTGCTAGAGGCTGCCAAGCTACTGCGCGCGCAGAGTGATGCGGTTTTAGAAGCCAATGCCAAAGATATGGACGCCGGCAAGGCCAAAGGCCTGGATGCGGCGATGCTGGATCGTTTGCAGCTTAACCCGCAACGCGTTGAGGCGATTGCGAAAGGTATGGAAGAAGTGGCGGGTCTGCCTGATCCGGTGGGTAAAACACTGACCGAGTGGGAGCGTCCTAATGGATTAAAGATCAGCCGTGTGGCAGTTCCGCTCGGTGTGATCGGGATTATCTATGAATCCCGCCCGAATGTGACGGCGGATGCGGGTGCATTATGCATAAAATCGGGCAATGCAGCGATTCTGCGTGGTGGTTCGGAGAGTGTGCATTCGTCTAAGGCGATTGTGGATTGCCTCCATGCTGGCTTAGAGGCAGCGGGTTTGCCGAAGGAGGCTGTACAGCTTATCCCAACCCAAGACCGTGAAGCGGTGGGGATTATGCTGACTATGAGCCAATATATCGATATCATCGTGCCACGTGGCGGCAAAGGCTTGTGTGAGCGGGTGATTAAAGAAAGCCGGATTCCAACCATCCAGCATTTAGATGGCAACTGCCATACCTATCTACATGCTAAGGCTGATGCCAAAAAGGCAGAAGAGATTGTCTATAATGCAAAGCTACGCCGGACAGGCATTTGCGGGTCAACCGAAACGCTCGTCGTTGATGCGGCCATTGCAGAGACAATCTTGCCACGCGTGTTAGAGCGTTTATATCAAGGCGGCTGTGAGATTCGGGGTGATAAAGCTGTGCAACAGCTTGATAAACGCGTCAAGCCTGCAACGGATGCAGATTGGGATACGGAATATCTGGATAAGATTATCGCTGTGAAAGTGGTAGATTCGCTGGAAGAGGCGATTGTCTTTGTCAACCACCATAGCTCCCATCATACTGATGCGATTATTACGCAAGATGAAGTAGCTGCTGCTAAGTTCCTCAAAGAAATCGATAGTGCGATTGTGATGCATAATACCTCCACCCAATTTGCCGATGGCGGTGAATTTGGTATGGGGGCTGAAATCGGTATCTCCACGGGCCGTTTACATGCACGCGGGCCTGTGGGCGTGGAGCAATTGACGACGTATAAATATGTAGTCAAGGGTGATGGGCAGGTGCGAGCTGGGTGATGATGATAGAGCATTCAATCGATATATCAGCATTGCTGGCAGCAAGCCATTCTCTGGATGAGGCGCTGAACAGGGCATCGCACGTGCCATCAGATGATATGTTACGGGATGCTTGTATACAGCGTTTTGAATACTGCTATGAGCTAGCCTGGAAGACAATGAAGCGGATTCTTAATTATAGAGGGCTAGATGTAAATAGCCCACGCCCTGTATTCCGTCAGGCGGCAAAAGAGGGACTGATTGCTGATCCTGAGATATGGTTTGAGTTTTTGGAGAAGTGGAATGCCATTTTAGAAGATTATGGCATTGCACTTTTAGAGGATGTTCCTGCGATATTGCCTTTATTCCAACAGTCATTACATGATTTTATGCAAGTAATTTCTGTGAAAGACGTCATTGCGAGGCCGTTAGGCCGTGGCAATCCAGGAGAGAATCTTGCTTTGCATTAAATGCCTGTCATCCCAGCGCAGGCTGGGATCCCGTCCACTTAACAGTAAAGCAAAAATACTGAGTTCACTATGCTCACGAGCGTTGTGCTGGATTCCAGCCTGCGCTGGAATGACAAGGGTGTAATATGCAAACCCTCCCCACCCCAGGCAGTCATGCCCGCCTCACCATCGGTCTACTTGGCGGATCGTTTAATCCGGCGCATGAAGGGCATCGGTATATTAGTCTTGAGGCGATGAAGCGTTTGGGCTTGGATGGGGTGTGGTGGCTGGTATCGCCGCAGAACCCGCTGAAATCTCTGAGTGATATGGCCTCGCTAGCCGAGCGGGTAGTAAAGGCACGGGAAGTGGCGGCGCATCCGCGGATTACGGTGACGGATATTGAGAAATATTTCCCTGACACATATACCGTAAACACCATTAAGCGATTGAAAAAACGCTATCCTTGCGTTCAATTTGTGTGGATTATGGGGGCGGATAATCTGGTGCAATTCCACCGCTGGCACCGTTGGCGGGAGATATTGCAGGACGTCCCTGTGGTTGTGTGTAACCGCGCCGTAGCCTCTCAACCTGCCTTAGCCAGTCGAATGGCAGTAAGTTATTGGAAATGCTATTCAAATATCCGATATATTACACAAAAAACACCTTCCTGGACGTTTCTTCCGATCAAAAAACACCCTGCTTCTGCAACTTTACTGCGAAATAACTAGTCTAGTACTGGTAATTATGTTATATTTAGTATATATGACTTCGTTAACTTAGACACAGTGAGGTTGCTATACAAACGAACCATATACGTAGTCTATCGGCATCACCGTTGCGGCAAACCATTTCAGCATTGCTGGATGAGCATAAAGCGGTAGATGTGGTAGACATAGACTTAGCCGGTAAAACCGATATTGCTGATGCAATGATCATCGCTTCCGGTACTTCTAACCGTCATGTTGGCGCTATCGCTGACCATATTCTCCACCATCTCAAAGACATAGGTTACCATCACGCTCATGCCGAAGGCATGGGGGATTGTAATTGGGTGTTGATTGATGCTGGCGACGTGATTGTGCATATTTTCCGCCCAGAAGCGCGGGAATATTACAATCTCGAAAAAATGTGGCAGGTGGCTGTGCCTGAGCATGTGGTGGAGTTGGCGTAACCAGGATTCGGGATCCAGCATCCAGGATTCAGGAGTTTTATCCTATAAAAGGGATAAGGCTAATAATTCTCTATCACCCTATAGAATCATGCATATCACCATCGCCGCGATCGGCAAACTTAAAGCCTCGAGCGCGGAGCAGGAGCTTATTGCGCAATATCTTAAACGCTTGCCATGGACGGTGGAGTTTAAGGAATATGAGGTGCGCAAATCCTTACCCGATGCCCAGTTAAAAGAACAGGAAGCTGCCTTGCTCCTGCAGGCCATTCCGCCTGGGGCAAAGGTGATTGCACTTGATGAGCATGGCAAACAATATGGTAGCGAAGCCTTTGCTTCCACACTGAAGCGTTTGCAAGAAGAAGGCACAAGGCATTTCGTTCTCCTCATCGGCGGTGCAGCAGGGCATGGCAAAGCCGTCCTCGACCGCGCTGATATAAAACTCTCCCTCGGCCAAATGACCTGGCCGCATATGCTCGTGCGCGTGCTGCTAGCCGAACAACTTTACCGTGCCTATACAATTCAGACGGGGCATCCGTATCATAAAGTATAGAAAATCTCCGAATCCTGGATCCCGGATCCTGAATCCTTACTTGCATTCCTTATGAAAATTGCGGATAGTGAAAGTAATAGGTGTATTTAATCAAGGAGATGGATCTGTGACTGATCAACGTGTGGCGCATACAGTAAGCGCTTATGATGAGGAATTAGAGGCGCTTGGTAGTGCTATTGAGGCAATGGCGGCGAATGTGCTGGAGCTGATTGCGATTAGCTTGGAGTCGCTTGAGAATCCTGAAGAGCTCTATGCAGAGCAATCCAAGGCGATTACAAAGCGTATTCATGAAACAGAAAAAGCGGTGGATACTCAAGCAACAGCCATGCTGGCGCTGCGTCAGCCGATGGCGATTGATTTGCGGTTTATTACGTCGGTGCTGAAAATGACCGAATCATTCACGCAAATGGGCGATTTGGCGCGTAATGCGGTGAAGCGTATTGATCGTGCTGAAGCGCCGGTGATCCAGCAATCTATTACAGATTTCCGTGAAGTCGCTGCGGTGGTAGCGCAGATGGTGCGTGATTTGCTGGTGGCCTTTAAGGAGCTTGATCCTGATAAAGCTGCGCATGTCTGGCAACAGGATGATAGGGTTGATGAGCTGTATCATGGGCTGTTTACCAATCTACAGAATGCGATGATAGCTAATTCGGCGGGTGTTCCTTCCTATATGCAAATTGCTTTTGCCGCTAAAAACTTTGAGCGTTTGGGCGACCATGTAACCCGTTTGGCGAAAATCGTGCATTATATTGCATCGGGAAAACGGAAGAAGAAGTTGAAGGTGAGAGACGAGGAATAAGAGGGCAGGATTCGGGATTCAGGATCCGGGGTATAAAAACCTCTGAATCCTGGATGCTGCATCCTGAATCCTTTCGCATTTTCAACTAGCTTTTTCCCCTCATTTTCCTTATAACATCAGGGGATATATTTTTAATTTAAGCCTAAAGTTTACCATGACACATTCGACATCAAACCGCCCGAAGCCTGTTGTTCTTTGTATTTTAGACGGTTGGGGCGAGAGCGATCATCATGATCATAATGCCATTCACGACGCAAAAACCCCGAATTGGGATCGTTTCATGCAAGAATGCCCGCATTCGCTGGTGGAAACCTCTGGCCTGGCGGTAGGCTTGCCAGAAGGGCAGATGGGCAATTCTGAAGTAGGGCATATGAATATCGGCAGTGGCCGTATCGTAATGCAAGACCTTCCGCGCATTGATCAGGCGATTAAAGATGGTAGCCTGGCGCAGAATCCAGAGTTACAAAAGCTTATTGCTGAATTAAAAAGAACCGGCCGTACCTGCCATTTGCTGGGGCTGATTTCCCCAGGCGGTGTGCATTCGCACCAAAAACATGTAGAAGCACTGGCGCAGATTATTGGTAAAGCTGGAGTGCGCGTAGCCGTACATGCTTTCTTGGATGGCCGTGATACACCGCCTTCCAGCGCAGTGGAATATATCAAGAATTTTGAAGCCGCTATTAAGCCGTATGCCTATATCGCGACGATCAGTGGTCGTTATTATGCGATGGATCGTGATAAGCGGTGGGATCGGGTGAGCCTGGCGTATGATACCATGGTGCTGGCAGAAGGTTTGCGTGCGAAAAGTGCGTTACAGGCGATTGAAACCAGCTATCAGAAGAATAAAACCGATGAATTTGTGATGCCTACAGTGGTGGGTGATTATGATGGGATGAGCGATGGTGATGCTATTATCATGGCTAATTTCCGCGCAGACCGCGCACGTCAGATGTTGCATGCGTTGGTGGATCCAAGCTTTAATGGTTTTGAGCGTAAGCGGGTGATTCATTTTGCGGTGAAGCTCGGCATGGTGGAATATTCAGAGGAACTCAATAACCATCTCACACTGCTCTTCGCGCCAGAGCGTTTGGATAGTGTGCTGGGCGAGGTGTTGGCAGAGCAAGGCCTCTCGCAATTACGCATCGCAGAAACTGAGAAATACGCACATGTAACGTTCTTCTTCAACGGTGGCCGTGAGCAGGAGTTTAAGGGCGAAGAGCGCATTTTAGTACCATCTCCAAAAGTAGCGACCTATGATTTGCAGCCGGAAATGTCTGCCCCTGAAATCACTGCTCAGCTTGAAAAAGTGATTGCTGAAGAGCGTTATGATGTGATTGTGGTTAATTATGCGAATACCGACATGGTAGGGCATACGGGTGACTTGAATGCTGCGGTTAAAGCGGTGGAAACTGTGGATGCGTGTTTGGGTCGTGTGGCAAAAGCATTAGAAGCTAAGGGCGGCGTGATGCTCATCAGCGCCGATCATGGCAATGCAGAGCAAATGCATGATGATGAAACCGGCCAACCGCATACGGCGCATACCACTAATGTAGTGCCGTTTATTGTGGTGGGGAAGGCGTATAAAGATATGCCGGTGGAAAATGGCAAATTATGTGATATTGCCCCGACCATCCTGCATATTCTGGGCATTGCCCAACCTGCCAGCATGACAGGAAAGACATTAATCACCAACCGCAAACAGGATGCTGCATAATATGATGGCCACTGCTTCTACTGCTTCGTCAGCACCTAAAAAAGAAGGCTTATGGAGCTTGATACGGTCCTTTTTGATTGCCGTATTATTGGCCATGATCGTGCGGACCTTCTTGTTTGAGCCATTTCATATTCCATCCGGTTCTATGAAGCCGACATTACTGATTGGTGATTATATTTTCGTTTCCAAATACAGTTATGGCTATAGCCGCTATTCTATCCCTTTTGGTTTTAGATTATTTGATGGCCGTGTGCTTGCAAGTACACCAGAGCGTGGTGATGTGATTGTCTTTAAATTACCGCGCGACCCGAAAACCAATTATATCAAACGCCTGATTGGCCTGCCTGGGGATTCTATTCAGATGCGTAATGGTGTATTGTATATTAATGGTGAGGCGGTGAAGTTAAAGCGCATTGATAACTTTATTGATAAACAACAAGGCGATAAAGTGATACGCCAATATATCGAAACTTTGCCTAATGGTGTTGAGCATTTGGTGCTGGATGAGGTGCGTTCTGGTTCGCTCGATGATACAGGTATTTACCATGTGCCAGAGGGCATGTATTTCTTTATGGGTGATAACCGTGATAACTCGACCGATAGCCGCGTTTACAGCGATGTAGGCTTTGTGCCGGATGAGAATTTGGTTGGCAAAGCGCAGGTGATTTTCTTCTCCTCAAGCGGGCCATTCTGGCAGATTTGGGATCGTATTGGCTCAACGGTGTTCTCGCATGTTTATGCCCATAATGAGTAATTTCATATGGAAAGACTCAATGCCGCCTTGCATTATCATTTTAAAAACCCAGACCTCCTCCGCGAGGCACTAACGCATCCAAGCATTAGCAGCGATAGTGCTATGCTCAATTATGAGCGCTTGGAGTTTTTAGGCGATGCGGTGTTGGGCTTAGCGGTGGCGGAGTTTTTGCTGCAAGAATATCCCAATGAAGCCGAAGGCGATATCGCACGGCGCCATGCGGCGCTGGTCTGCGGGCAGGCGGTATCGGATGTAGCGCGTGAGCTGAATCTGGGTGAATATATCATTATGACCGAAGGCGAACAAAATGCCGGTGGCCGCCAGAATGCAGCGAATCTAGAAAATACCATGGAAGCCATTATCGGCGCGCTCTATCTGGATGGTGGTTTAGTGCCCGTACAAGAGCTGGTGCGCCACTATTGGCACCCACGCGCGGCAACTATGAAGGAACCGCCTAAAGACCCTAAAACTGCGCTGCAAGAATGGGCGCAGGGCAGGGGTAAGCCGATACCTTTATATCGCGTAGTCAATTCACAAGGCCCTTCCCATGCACCGGTATTTACCATTGAGGTCGTGGTGGATGGATGCCCTGTATTCCAAGCCCAAGCTGGCTCTAAGCGCATTGCAGAGCGCGATGCGGCGCAGCAATTATTATCACATCTTATCGCAGAAGGACTATAGATAGCATGGCTACAAAATGCGGTTTTATCGCGCTACTGGGCGCACCTAATGCCGGGAAATCCACATTGCTGAACCGGTTGGTGGGCAGTAAGGTTTCCATCGTATCACCTAAAGTACAAACCACGCGCAGTGCGATTACCGGTATCGTCACCGAGGGCGAAGCGCAGTTGGTGTTTATCGATACACCTGGTATTTTCGCGCCGAACCCAAAACACCGTTTGGAAAAAGCCATGGTGAAATCCGCCTGGGATCAAGTGGGCGATGCGGATTTGGCGGCGATTCTGGTGGATGCCCGTCGTGGCCTATGTCCTAATACACAGATCATTATTGATGGTTTTAAAGAGCGTAATATGAAGGCCATCTTGCTGCTCAACAAGATTGACCTTATCAACCGCGAAGATTTGCTCGCCAAAACGGCAGAGTTACATGCGCAAGGGATATTTACCGATGTGTTTATGATTTCTGCATTAAATGGCGATGGGGTCATCGATATTACCAAGTATTTCATCGACCATGTGCCAGAAGGTATGTGGATGTTCCCTGAAGACCAAATCTCCACAGCGCCGCAGCGCTTTATTGCATCAGAGATTACCCGCGAGAAACTCTTCCTGCGCTTAAATGAAGAGCTGCCATATTCCTTAGCCGTAGAAACCGAAGCGTTTGAAGAGCGCAAAGATGGTAGCATTAAAATCCATCAGACCATCTATGTGCAGCGCGAAGGCCATAAGAAGATCATCCTCGGCAAACAAGGCAAGATCATCAAAGAGGTCAGCATCCAAGCCCGTAAAGATTTAGAGCAGATGCTTGATACAACGGTGCATCTCTTTCTCTTTGTAAAAGTAAGAGAGAACTGGATCCAGAATCCGGAGATGTATAGTTATATGGGGCTGGAGATGCCGAAGTAGGGAAGAGCGGGGCTGGAGTTTAGGGATTTTCTACAGAAAACCATACCAGTTCAAATAAAAACATTGACGGTAATATTAATAAGTTTTTCTTCCCTAGCCCCTTATCACAACGCCTCACGCACATACTGCGTGATCACTTCTACATTAAAATCCGTATGCCCGATTCCTGGCAAGAAATAGGCCTTTTTCGGCTCATTGGCATGGCCAAATATGGCTTGGCCGTGATGGACAGGGATGGTGAGGTCTTCTGTACCGTGGATGATCATCACGGGTGCTTTCACATTGCGGATTTTCTCAAGCGAGTTAAAGTGGTCTTTAAGCAACGTGCGGGCGGGGATATAAGGGTAAAGCTCTGCGGCGCGGTCAGCAACGGAAGTATACGGTGCTTCCAGAATCACAGCCTTCAGCCCAGGAAATTCCGTCGCCATTTGCACTGCAACGCCAGAACCTAGGGATTCGCCATAAAGTGCAACTTTTTCTACCGGTATATTCCGCGATTTGATGATATAGTTCAAACCAGTGCGGGCATCTTCAAACAGGCCGGTTTCGCTTGGCGTGCCTTCGCTATTGCCATAGCCACGATAACTCACCGCCATAATCCCCCAGCCTTCTTTCTGGAAATGCGCCAGCTTCGTGCTGCGGTCACCAATATGGCCGGCATTGCCGTGGAAATAGACGATAGTAGGCTTATCAAGCACAGGCGGGCTATACCAGGCCACCAGGGCGAATGCATCTGAGGTGCGGAGTTTGATTTCTTCAAACCCAGTCAGCCCATATTCCATAGGGCTTTTGAGTGCTTTTTCTGGGAGATAAAGGATATTACGCTGATTGAAATAGAGATACCCTGCCATGCCAGCATAAGCGAGAGAAACAAGTAAAACGATCGTGAAAAAAGGGCCCATAATCCTATATATTACTGATAAATAATTACTGATCTATTAAAATTCCCCGTTATCCAACGGCCAGCGGGCGCGTGGGGCGAAATCGAGGGAATCGGTTAATCCGCGTTGCAAACGCTCCATCCCCGCCCAGCCAATCATGGCGGCATTATCGGTGCAGAGCGCTAAAGGCGGCGCGATACATTCCAATCCATGTTCTTGCGCTAATTGTTCTAACAATCCACGCAAATAGCGATTTGCGGCAACACCACCTGCAATAACAATATGTTGTAAGGATGGATGGGTGGTTTTGCATTGTGTGATTGCCCGTGCCATACGATCCAGCAGGATTTGCCCTACCGTATATTGGAACGAGGCGCAGAGATCGGCTTTATCTTGCTCACTAAGCACTCCAAGCTTCTCAATCTCGCGTTTGACAGCAGTTTTCAGGCCTGAGAAGGAGAAATCACAGGTTTGTTTGTTGCTTAATGGTTGTGGAAAGGTGAAGCGATGGGGATTACCCTGTAGTGCCGCACGCTCCACCAACGGCCCGCCAGGATAGCCCATATCGAGCATTTTTGCTACTTTATCAAAAGCTTCACCCGCAGCATCATCAATTGTGCCGCCGAGTTTATGATAGCGCCCTATATCTTCTGCGATGAGGATTTGGCAATGTCCGCCAGAGACGAGTAGTAGGAGATAAGGAAAAGGTACATCATGGGTTAAACGCACGGTGAGTGCATGACCTTCTAAGTGATTGACGGCAATAAAGGGTTTCTGCGCCACAGCCGCAATGGCTTTGGCTGTCATCACGCCTACAATCACTCCGCCAATCAAGCCAGGCCCAGCGGTGACGGCTATGGCATCCAGTTCGTTATAGCTCTTAAGCCCTGCATCGTGCATGGCCTTGCGAATCAGGGCATCCAGATGATCCATATGCGCACGGGCAGCAATCTCCGGCACAACGCCGCCATAAGGCTTATGTTCTTCCAATTGGGAAAGTACGATATGCGATAAGATAGTTTTATCCTCGCGGATCACCGCGGCAGCGGTTTCGTCGCAACTGGTCTCAATGGCGAGGATGGTTTTCATGGTGGCCTCAGCCTGCCTTTTTATTCGCAATCAGCTCTTGGTAAATTGCCTCAATCTCGGCTGTGCGGGCGTTGATGGAGAAAGGTTCCATATTATAAGTCTGATGGGTTTGGCGCGCCGCGTGGACTTTTTTGAGTGCTTCAGCCATGCCATCGACGTCATTAATATCCACCCAGGTAATCGGTGCATCTTTGAGGAATTCAGAGGGGCCTTCAGAACGTGTGCAGATAATCGGACGTTCAGAATCCATGGCTTCCAGAATCACTAAACCAAACGGTTCATGACGGGAAGGCGAAACAAATACATCAAAAAGCTGAAAATAATCCCGCGCATTTGGGTCAAAGCCTAGTAGGCTGATGCGAGGGTTATTCTGGCGGAGTTCTTCTAATTGCGCGCGTGCATTACCATCGCCTACGATGACCAGCGAGGTATCTGGTAAATTCGCCTGGTTAAAGGCCTTAATCAGCACATCATAGGCTTTCTCTGGTGCCAAACGGCCTACGCTACCAATCAAGAAATCATTCGGCCCGACGCCAAGTGTACGGCGGCGATGGGCGATTTCTTCCTCAGGGAGTTTGGGGTAAGGCAGTGTCCAGTTACCGACGGTGAAAATTTTGCCTTTATAATCGTGTGGAATGATCGAACGTTGCCAATCCGCAATGCAGATCAGCCCTTCATGGTTCTGGTATTCAGGGCGGTAGTCGATATGAAGTGTGGCAACTTTCGGCACCGAAATCTTTTGATTGGCCAAATGGCGGCAGCTGCGCTCAAGATGGGTATGGATAATATCCGGCTTTAAGCGCCAGAGGTGATACCAAATCACCGCACGCGCAAATTTGCGCGGAATGGTCACGACATTCACACGGGCATCCAGCCAGTTACGGATGGAATGGCCGGTGTTGAAGGCATCGGTATCGCTACGGATCATCAGCGATACATCATGCTTATCGCTCAGCGCGTTGCACAGTTCTGCGACATGTCGCTCAGAACCCGCCATTCCTTTGGTAAAAATGGTGTGTAGAATGTGCATAAATGCGTTAACCCTCGTATTTTTTCTGATAAGCCGCAATCATTCCCAGCGGCATCCAGAAAAACATCCACTCAATATTTGTACTTCGTATCAATGTGCTATAGTCGAAAGTACCCGACACCGCAATAAAAAATACAAGACCCAGGAGCAGGAAGTTACCACTTCGACGGAAATAAAGCCAGGCATTATACGTGCATAGTAGTAATAAAATGCAAAGTAATACAGAGGCAATAACGCCACCGTAGAGTTGGTTGGCAATGAAGATGTTATGCGGGTGGACGATGAACATCCCGTCATGCATTCTAAACCGTTGTTCTGGCAGCAATCCATAGCCTAGCCATGGGTGTTGCATCACACGTTTTATGCCTGCTTCCCAGATCTCAAACCGGTAGGAATCACCCCGTGCGACGAAGCTATGCGGATCATGGGATGTGATAGCCAGATAGGCTAGCGGAACCGCCAACAAAGCCAGCGCTAGCCACCATTGGCGTTTGAGTATTGCACCAAGGAAGAGGATAACCCCAATCCCCAACATTGGGCCACGACTTTGGGTGAACAGGATAAAAGTGCCAATAAAGGCCAGCAACACTATCCCCATCAACCGCTCACGGTTATTTTTTGCGTCAATAAACAGATTGAACCACACGCAGAGGAAGATGACGCCATAGAAAGTCGCGGAACGGATAGGATGGCCACTAGTGCCAATGCTTTCCAGCCGTGTGCCTGGGAAAGGGTAAATGCTGTAAAAACTCTGCATGGATAACACCGTCCCCACACTTGCAGCCAGGCCTACCCACAGGGCGAATTCTTTATTGAATTGCGGGCGGCTATAAAAAGCCATGAAGCTGGCGCAGAAGAAGAGGATGGTGAGGATGCCAATGCGCAAAGTATTAGCCACTTCCTCAGCCGGAATACTTCGCCCCCAAGCCAGGCTTGCGCAGAGCCAGCTAACAAGTGCGCTGGTCAGCCAGAAGGCTGGTGAGGAGAAAAGGGCTTTATAATACCGTTTTTTCATCAGGAAGAAGAAAGGAATGAGTACACCGAGATAAAAGACGTTACGATGCGGGCGTGCCTGATCTGTGAGGTAATAGAGTGCGCAAAACAGCGTGAAGCCGGCGGGCAGGATCGGTAATTCCCGTAGTCGGGTGAAAAAAGATGCTTTGCTCACTGTATACTAATACTTTCTGTTCTTTTACGTCATTATTATGTCGTCATCGCGAGCGTAAGCGCGGCGATCCATGCATCCTACATAAAGGACAGAGAGGTTATCCCCATGGATTGCCACGTCGCTATCGCTCCTCGCAATGACGAAGAGCCTATAATACTTTGCTAAAACGGCACAACAATAGTGACTTTTAACCCCCCCGGAGGCACTTTGATCAAGCAGTATTTTCCCACCATGGCTGTTAATAATATCGCGAGCAATGGAAAGCCCTAAGCCCACGCCCCCTGTCTCAGCATTACGCGAGGCATCCAAGCGGAAAAACGGCCGGAATACTTCCTCGCGCATCGCTTCTGGAATGCCAGGGCCGTTATCGGAGACGGTGACATAGAGGGAGTATTTATCGATCGCAAAGATAACATCCACGTCGGTACCGTAGCGGAGTGCATTATCGATGATATTGCACACAGCACGTTTAAAGGCAAAGGGGCGCAGGTGAATGGTATGGTCGATTGTACCTTCGGTATGGAAGTGGATATTGGTATGATGGCAGTAATGTTCTTTAAAGCGCTCGTGCAGTGTTGTGATTTCTTCAATTTCGGTTTTCTCGGTGCTATCGCCGCGCACGAAATCAAGATAGGCTTTAATCATTTGCTCCATCTCGGATACGTCCATTTTGAGTGAACGTGTGGCATCGCTATCATCCATCATGCCGAGTTGCAGTTTCATGCGGGTGATCGGCGTGCGTAAGTCATGCGATACACCGGCGAGCATTTCGGTGCGTTGGGAAATATGGCGTTCGATACGCTCTTTCATCTCCAAGAAAATCGCTCCTGATTGCCGGATCTCCCGTGCGCCTTCCGGTTTGAAATTCTCAATATCACGGCCCTTACCAAACGCCTCAGCCGCCGCAGCCAAACGGCTAATCGAGCGGATTTGGTTGCGGGAAAAGAGGATAGAGATCACTAATAACAAGAACGCACTACCTGTCATCCATAAAATGAAAATATAGGTGGTCGGGTTAATGAGGCGTTTGCGGGAGGTTTTGATATTGAGTACACCATCATCCAGCTCAATCTGAATGGCGATATCACGGTCTTTATTGGTATAATTAATCGAAAACGGATAGCGAATGGCTTTAGCCAGCGTACGCTTCAGCGGTTTAAATTCCGGCCATGGGTTATCATAGGTTTTGGCAAGCACCGCCTTATCATCAAAGGTCACGCGCAGATACATATGGCTCTGCACGAAATTCAAAAAAGCTTGACGTTCTTTGGGAGAGGCTTTTTGCACAATATGCGTCACGATCACAATCTCTCCCACCAGTGCATTGGTCATGTGATGCGTCACACTGTTCCAGTGGCGTTCATAGAACATATAAGTAGCAATGCCTTGGGTGATGATAGTCGGTAGAATAATAATCAGCAAGAAACGCACATAGAGCGTTTTTGGGAGGATACGTTTGAGGAGGGAGCGTGGTGGGGTGGTGTCCATTAGTGTTTTTCAGCTAAGAGGGAGGCAAGAATTTCTTCTGTTAATCCACGTTTTTGAGCATCATTGCCAATCGCATCTAGGAGAGTTCTAAATGCTTTTACGGTATATTGGTTTGATGGCTTGTTGTCTTCAGTAGCGATAGACATGATATTATCCTTATTGTGGTGTTTGTCATTCCGGGCTTGACCCGGAATCCACCAAGACTGGCGCTTCCAGTTATATTTTTACAAATAACTCTGCCATACCAATGGATCCCGGATCAAGTCCGGGATGACAATAATTATTGTGTGAAATATACATTACTGCAACGGTGCAATCAACACCTGTGACTGCACAGCCGTTACGCCTTCCACTTTCTTTGCTACTTCAATAGCATATTGCAAAGCTTGCTCTGAGGGAACGAAGCCGTAAAGGGTGATCACACCATTTTTGGCGGAGGTGTCCAGGCCGAAGGGGCGTAAATAGGTGTTGAGCCTAAATTCCTGTTTGACTGCACGGGCGAGGGTGTCGTCATCGGCGGCTTTTTTGCTGACATAATAGCCACTCGTGGCTCCGATCACGCTACCAACGGCGAAAGACATGCATCCCGATAATAGGAGGCATAGGCCTCCTAAAAGCGCTATTTGCTTAACCATGCAGGAACACTATCCATTGCTAATAGTTCATCGTAAGTCTGGCGTTTACGCACCACCGCATATTCGCTGCCTTGCACCATAACTTCTGGCACGAGTGGACGGGTGTTGTAGTTAGAGGCCATCACGGCGCCATAAGCACCCGCGGTGCGAATTGCTACTAATTCACCAGGGTGAAGTGGTGGCATCGCGCGTTGCAGCGCGAATACGTCGCCGGATTCGCATACCGGGCCTACGATATCCATCTTCTTCCAGCTTTTGCTAGGCGTAGCAGATTTCTGCACAGGGATAATTTCATGATAGGCTTCATAAAGCGTTGGGCGGATGAGATCGTTCATGCCGGCATCGATGATGAGGAATTGGCGGGTTTCGGAGGATTTGTTATAAATCACTTCGCTGACCAAAATCCCTGCATTTCCCGTAATCAAACGGCCAGGTTCGAGGATTAATTCACAGTTCAAATCGCGCGTGGCTTTCAGCACCACTTCGGCATAATGTTTAGGTGATGGCGGCTCTTCCATATCATACGGAATCCCAAGCCCGCCGCCAAGATCCAGTACATGGATGTGGTGGCCGTCGATGCGAAGGATTTGTACGAGATCATTAATACGGCGGAACGCTTGCTCAAACGGGATTAAGTCTACAAGCTGTGAGCCGATATGGGTGGATACGCCTTGTACATCGATGTTTTTAAGGGCCTTAGCTTTGTTATAAATCTCGCGTGCGGCAGTCCATTCGATGCCGAATTTGTTTTCCTTTTTGCCGGTAGAAATTTTATAATGGGTTTTTGCATCGATATCCGGGTTGATGCGCACGGCAATTGGTGCAATCACGCCTAAGGATTCGGCCACTTCATTAAGCGCAAGGAGTTCCGGTTCGGACTCGATATTAAACTGGAAAATCTTCTGCTTCAGCGCAAACGCCATTTCTTCACGGGTTTTCCCTACGCCTGAAAAGACAATTTTACGGCCAGGAATCCCCACAGCCAACGCACGGCGAATCTCACCTTCAGACACCGCATCGGCACCTGCGCCGAGTTGCTCTAAGGTTTTCAACACCGCCAAGTTGGAGTTAGATTTGACAGCAAAGCAAATCGTGGTTTTCGTGCCTTTAAACGCATCGGCGAAAACTTGATAATGGCGTTTTAGCGTTGCGTGCGAATAGCAGTAAAACGGGGTGCCGACTTCTTTGGCGATTTTGGTGAGGGCGATGTCTTCAGCGTGAAGGACGTTGTCTTTATAGCTAAAATGATCCACGTGGGTCTCCTTGTTGTAATAGTATAAACGTCATTGCGAGGAGCGAAGCGACGTGGCAATCCAGGGGAGGGCTTCTCTGTTCTTTGAGGTAGGCCCTGGATCGCCGCACTAACGCTCGCGATGACGGTTAGTGAGTGTTCTCCGCTGTCGGACGCACCAAATCCTTCTTCACTCCACAAGCCACGAGTGGGCTTGTTAGTAAGGATAGCGTCACAATGCTTAGTAAAATCTTTCTCATAGATACTCTTTCTTTGCATGGGCAATTGCCTGGCGGACTTGCGATGGTGCGGTGCCGCCGAAGCTTTGGCGGCTGGAAACGGATTGCTCCACCGTTAGCACGTTTAAGATATCAGCATGAATACGCGGCTCAACCTCTTGCAATTCCGCAAGGCTAAGCTCATCCAAACGGCACTGTTTTTCTTCTGCTTTACGCACAATGCGTCCCGTAATGTGATGTGCTTGGCGGAAGGGGATATTGAGGCTGCGCACCAGCCAATCGGCGATATCGGTTGCCGTGGAATATCCACGCGCTGCTGCTTCGCGCATTTTATCCTTATGAGCGGTGAAGTCATAGACCATCCCCGTCATCGCACGCACGCAGAGCGCGAGGCTTTCGGCAGCATCGAAGGTTTGTTCCTTGTCTTCTTGCATGTCTTTGCTGTAAGTGAGCGTGAGTCCCTTCATGACGGTAAGCAGGCCAACCAGTGAGCCATAAATCCGGCCCGATTTTGCACGCACGAGTTCGGCGGCATCCGGGTTGCGTTTTTGTGGCATGATTGAGCTACCGCTGGTGAAGGCATCCGATAGCGTAATAAATTTAAAATCTGCACTCGCCCAAATCACCAGCTCTTCCGCAAAGCGCGAAAGATGCATCGCACACATAGCTGCAATGGCCAGAAACTCAATGGCAAAATCACGGTCAGATACAGAATCCAACGAGTTGGCGGTCGGGCGGTCAAAGCCTAATGCACTGGCTGTGGCATGGCGGTCGGTCGGGAACGAGGTTCCAGCCAGCGCTGCTGCGCCAAGTGGGCATTCATTAAGACGCTTGCGGGCATCCTGCACGCGCGAGCGGTCACGACGGAGCATCTCTACATAGGCCATCAGATGGTGGCCAAGAGTA
The DNA here is from genome assembly GCA_964574415.1 of uncultured Rickettsiales bacterium. Classification (GTDB taxonomy): domain Bacteria; phylum Pseudomonadota; class Alphaproteobacteria; order Rickettsiales; family CAZNNM01; genus CAZNNM01. The sequence continues at coordinate 36,747 of CAZNNM010000010.1, forward strand.
ACAGGCTGCGCCGTTTGCAGATGGGTAAAGCCTGGCATAATTGTATCCACATGCTCTTCAGCACGGGTGATAAAGGCGGTTTGCAGTTCTTTAAGTGCAGCATCGAGCGCATCCAGCTGATCGCGCACCCAGAGGCGGAAATCAGTAGCTACTTGGTCGTTGCGCGAGCGGGCGGTGTGTAAACGCCCCGAAGGCTCACCAATAATTTCACTCAGGCGTGATTCGACATTCATGTGAATATCTTCCAGCTCGGTTTTAAACACGAATTCACCGCGTTCAATTTCAGCCAGCACTTGATCCAGCCCTTTGAGAATAGCATCGCCATCGCTTTTGGTGATGATATTTTGCTTCACTAGCATCTGGCAATGTGCCTTGGAGCCGGCGATGTCTTGGGCGTAGAGTTTCTTATCGAAGCTGATAGATTGGTTGATCTGTTCCATAATGGCCGCAGGCCCGGCTGCAAAATGGCCGCCCCACATGCTATTGGCTGTCGCTTTTGGTGGTATTTTGGTCATGGTTATAGTATATTCCTCACCAGAGGATGCACCTATGTTACGAATTATAGTATATTTCATTTTTGCTTACGCGTTGTCGCCGTTCGGCTCATGTAGATTTTACTACACTTCGCCTCCAGCTCCTAGCGTAAACAAAAAGCAAATATACTGTGTTATTATTACAGTATTGGCATTATGCCTGAGTCATACCGCTTTTGCCAACCAATTTGACGCAAATTCACTCATTGGTAAAGGTGAAAATACACTCGACCGTGCAGATCAGGTGTTGCTGAAGCTGCAAAGCTCCATCCACCCTGAGCCAAAATTCTTACCAAAATTGCTGATTGAAAATGCCAAAGGCGAGAAAATCCTGCTGAAAACCTTTAAAGGCCAGGTATTAGTGGTTAATTTCTGGGCCAGCTGGAATGCTGCCTCGCAAATAGAAATGCCACAACTTGCCGCTTTACAGGAAGCGCTGCATGATCAGGATATTCCGATTACGGTTTTGCCGATTTCTGAGGATTTTAAATCCATTGAATTCCTGCAATCCTTCTATGAAATCCATAAGCTCGATACGCTGGAAATCTATCGTGATGACAAAAAAGCCGTATTTGATGCCCTCTACATCCCATCACTCCCCACCACCCTCATTATCGACGCCTCCGGCCGTGAAGTGGCGCGAATTGTGGGCGAGGTAGACTGGACAGTGCCAGGGGTGAAGGAGTTTTTGATGGGGTTTGTGAATAATAATCAACCTACTGAATAATATAAATTAACATAATAACGTTTGACGTTATTATATTTGTGTGTTAGTCTCAATAATATGAAAATAGATGATTGTTGATTTTCTGTGTGCTGATACAGAGCGTATATATCATGCTGAGAAACCGCGTAAGCTCAAAGTGCCAAACGAACTATTAGTAAAGGCATTGACTAAATTGCGGATGATTGATGCAGCGGAGGTAATATACGATCTTTATAATCCACCTTCTAACCATTTGGAAGCGTTGGATGGAAAGCGTAAAGGTCAGTATAGTATTCGCATTAATATTCGTTGGCGCATATGTTTTCGTTTTGAAGAAGGTAATGCTTACGATTTAGAAATCGTGGATTATCATTAGGAGATGACCATGGCAAAAAATATCCCACTCGCCCATCCTGGCGAGATTTTATTAGAAGAGTTTATGGAGCCGCTCGGTATTACACAATACCGTTTAGCCAAAGATATCGGTGTTCCTGCTCGGCGGATTAATGAAATTGTGCATGGTAAGCGTGCGATTACGTTGGATACAAGTTTGCGTTTAGCAAGATATTTTCAGATGTCTGACCGATTCTTTTTTAATTTACAGGCAGATTACGATCTGCGACTAGCAAAAAAAGAGTTGGATAAAGAGCTGACACGTACAATAAAGCCATTCCCAAGGTCTGATTTGTCACATGCACCAGCTATCTAATAAACTCACCCCCTATCTCCACCTCATGCGCCTCCATCAGCCTGTTGGCATTGGCCTGCTTTTATGGCCGTGCTGGTGGGGGATTTTATTGGCATCCGAGGGAGGTATTCCTTGGTGGCCTTTGATTGGCTTTACCATCGGTGCGGTGTTGATGCGCGGAGCAGGGTGTATTGTGAATGACATTCTCGATCGTAAGATCGATGCCCAAGTCGAACGCACCCGCACCCGTCCGCTGGCATCAGGTGAGGTGACGGTGAAGCAGGCCTTGCTGTTTTTGCTATTGCCGCTTTTTATCAGTGCGGTGATCCTGTTTACGTTTAATACCAAAACCATCCTATTAGGTATTGGATCGCTGGTATTAGTAGGCCTATACCCGCTCATGAAGCGGATTACCTATTGGCCACAATTATTCCTCGGTCTTACCTTTAACTGGGGTGCCTTGATGGGATGGATGGCCGTGCGTGGTGAGATGGAGATGCCTGCAATCCTTCTCTATGTTGCAGGTATATTCTGGACGCTTGGCTATGATACAATCTATGCCCATCAGGATAAAGAAGATGATGAGTTGATTGGTGTGAAATCCACCGCATTAAAACTAGGCGAGCGGACGCCATTATGGGTGCGGCGGTTTTATAGCCTAACGGCCATATTACTCTTCCTCGCCGCCTTCCATGCGCATGTGAAAGATATCTTCTATCCGATATGGTTAGCAGCTGTGATGCAGCTTATCTGGCAGGTGTATACGTTGAATTGTGATGATAAGCAGAATTGTAAAACACGGTTTAGATCGAATAACCTGTTTGGATTGATTGTGACGGTCGGGTTGTTGGTGGTGAGGTGGTAAGGCTTTTTTGTCATTCCGGGCTTGACCCGGTGTTGTTGCATGGCTCGCTAATTTATTGTTTTATCGTCATCGCGAGCGTAAGCGGGTGTTGTTGCACGGATCCCGCTCTTGTCATTCCGGACTTGATCCGGAATCCACCAAGACTGGCGCTAAGAGCTACATTCTTATAGATCACGTTCCCATAACCGTGGATCCCGGATCAAGTCCGGGATAAAAAATATCAATAGGTTAGCGATCCATGTATCCTACATAAAGGATAGAGAAATCCTACACATGGATTGCCACGGCCACGTTGTGGCCTCGCAATGACGGCGATCCATGCAACAACACTGATCAAGTCCAAGAATGACAGTGTATCTATCCACCCAACGCCACCTTTTCCCTTACCTCATCCATCTTCCCTGTCCATTCCTCTATCGCAAAGCGCATGGCTGCAAGATGGGCTTGGGTGCTGTAGTTTTGGCGTAAGGATGTATTTTCTATCAATGGGAGAATCGCTGCGGCGATTTCTTCAGCGGTGATATACTCCAACCGGATACCCGCTTCTCCAATCACCTCATCTAACCCACCAAGCACAGAGCTAATCATCGCACAGCCGCGTGACATAGCCTCCAGCGCTGTGCGCCCAAAAGGTTCTTCCCAGGTGGAGGGAATGACAGCAATACTGGCTTTGCCGAAATGTTCCATGGTCTGATCATGCGGCAAGCGGGGGTGGTAGGTGATGCGGTGGGGCATGGCAGCAATGATATCCAAGCATTGTTGAATATAGGCCTGCTCTGGCCCGCTGGTTTTATGAGCGCCTATGAGGGTAACATGCCAATCTCCCAGGCGGTCATCAAGTTGCTCTATAGCGTGCAAGAAAGGAAGCGTCCCTTTCTTTGGCGCCATGCGGCCGACCAGAATAATTGAATGTTCTTTGGACGGAATAGTCTCAGGGATATGCAGCCCATTATAAACGGTATGAACTTTATCATGATGGCCTGCATCCAGCCCGTCTACAAAGCGTTGGCGGATATATTCGCTCACACAATAGACCGCCGCACAATATTCCATCAACTGATTCCGCTCACTCGCTGTTTTAGCACCGGCCATAGTGTGCGGGTCATTATGCAGATGCAATGCAATCGGGACATGACATGCCGCAAGCTTTTTCGCCATAACGGGGCGGTTATGGAGTTCAATAAGGCTGGCATTGTGGTTGCGGATATAATCCGCACAGCGTTTGATATAACAGGAGAAAAACAGACTCTTAGGCGGGATTTCTTGATAGGTGAGGCCCGCAAATGGCTCACATTTTACACCGCCAAGTATATGAATATCCTTGGAAAAACGGCTATAAGCACAAAAATCCTTCACACAAAGCGCTACGGCCCCAAACTGAGTGGGGCTAAAACCTTCGCGGGGGGGTAAGATGGCGATAATTGTCATGATCTCTACATTAGCACTTGCGTATTATGTTGCAAGGCTGTAGATTGCCGTTTCTCCGCATTAGTGTGCCCACGTGGCGGAACCGGTAGACGCAACGGACTTAAAATCCGTCGGGACTTATCCTCCCGTGCCAGTTCGACTCTGGCCGTGGGCACCATTTTCATCTGCATTATTATAGAGATAACGACCGCGAACGTCCTGTTTTATCAGAAACACGCTCTTGCCATGAGGCATCGCGCGCTTCTAATTGTTTCATTAAAACAGGCGATTTCTGAAAATAAAGCTGCTGTAGTAAGACAGGGCTAAACCTATCCTTGTCGGGATTGCGCTGCTGGAAGGGAGTGTAGTCTATTTGGAAATAGCTTTGGAAAATGGCTGATACCGAATAATTCGCCATAGCTTGTAATGTCTCATCCAGAGGCTGATCGGTCAGAATAGTATAAGCACGTGCTAGCAGCACTTTTTCAGGGGTAAGTTTTAATACGGCATCATAGGAAAGGCCTAATAACATGCCGGCCATATGATGCGCTTCCAGTTGGCTGAGTGCGAGATGCCAGACGGGGTGAATGGTATCTAAATCAACATTACATGCATCAAGATATTGTTCTTCTGCAAGGGTTTGTAGTTTCTGGCAACGTGTTTTAGCTTCATTAAGAATATATGTGGTGCAGAGACTATCGGCGCGTTCTCTATCATCGTAATGGAAAACACTATAATAAATCTCTTCGCTAAACAAAGGATGGCATACATTCCTATAGGATATTCCCTCCAATATACCATCGCATTGCAAGTTAGAGAGTGTATGGGCCTTATCAAAATCCAGTATTGCGCATGCAATAATAGCTTCAAATTGCTTAGGAGTAACCAGGGCTAGTTGATCAGCAGAGATAGGTCGTGGGAAGGCAATGAATGTGCTAGTGCCATCTGCGGTGCTAAGCAATTTTAGGACAGGTGTAGAGAGTTTTTCTAGCTGTTTCTGCGTTATATGCCCATAATCTTTAAGGTAACGAATGCGATTCTTATTAAACAAGTCTGTACGCAGAGTGGCCTCTCTGGAGAATGCCGGTAGAGATTTTGGGATGGATTGTTGAGTATAAGCCGTTTGTTGCTCTGGTGTAAGGGATTGCAGGAATTGCAGATGTCTTCCGATTTCTTCATAGATGATGATTTGGAATTCCGTGTAATTTTCCTCCTGCTCTACATAATCTCCAGGGCAGTCAATGATCTCTTGGATACGTGAGATATGCTCTTGCAGACTCTGTGCTACAACAGAGCCGCTCTTGCGGTTAAGCAGAAAATGTAATGCTGCGATTTGTTCATCAACGGTACCACCTAGGCCTTTTGTGCCAGGGATAAGGTTATTCTGGGTATATCCCTCAATCCCCCCTAAATATCCTTGAATGAGTTGTCTGTAGCTATCAATAAGTTTCTGCGTAAGGGCCATGGTCGTACACTCTGAGGGTAAAAAACAGAGGTACTCTAGGTAGGTTAATTTATAAACGCAAGCGGAAAATGGCTTTTATGGATAGAGTCTCGTAATAGTCCAATCGCTTCCATTTTGGCGTGTATAAACGATTCGCGTATGCAGCCTGTATTCACCTTCTTGCCAGAATTCGATATGGTCTGGCACCAGGCGGAAGCCATGCCAGAACGGTGGGCGGGGGATGGTTTGGCCTTCAAACTCGGTGGTGACTTCTTTTACACGGTTGACCAAATCATCACTGGTTTCCATAGCGGATGATTGTTTGGATGCCCAAGCGCCAATCTGGCTGCCACGACGGCGGGAGGCGAAATAGTCATCGGATTCTTTCTCCGATACCACCTCAACCCGTCCTTGCGCGCGCACTTGGCGGTGGAGTGCCATCCAATAGAAACACAAAGCCGCATAAGGATTACTGGTCAGCTCCTTACCCTTTTGGCTGGTGGCGTTGGTGAAAAAACAGAATCCACGCTCATCATAGGATTTCAGCAACACAATCCGTGCCGAAGGATGGCCGTCTGCTGTGGAGGTGGCCAGTGTCATAGCAGTGGGTTCTTCGAGCGAGGTTTTTTGTACTTCGTCGTACCATTCTTTGAAAAGAGGGAAGGGGTTGTGTTGGGTCATGGTGTGCCTATTAAGACTATGTATTAGGTGCCAATATGATTAGTATGGTTGTAGGGTGTTTCATTTTTGTCAAACACCGACGTGATCGGTACTGACTCATTTTAAAATTTTTATGTGTTTTTTTGTTTTATCATTCCGGACTTGATCCGGAATCCACCAAGACCGATGCTTCCAACAAGATTCTTATCGATCACGCTACCATAACAGTGGATCCCGGATCAAGTCCGGGATGACAAAAATGAGTCAGTACCGATCAAGTCGGCGTATGACAACGTAACCTATTCTACCGGAAACTCAGCTACAAACACTTCAACACGGCGGTTGCGGCTCTGCTGTTTTTCGTCGGTGCCAACAGAAACAGCTTCATGATCACCTGCATAAGAAGCCTCAGTTGTGAGCTCTGCAATGCCGTTTTTCATGAATAAGGCTTTAACAGCTTCAGCACGTTTCTTGGATGCTGCAAGGTTTTGCTCTGGTGTGCCGTTTAAATCGCTATGGCCTATGATAAGCAAGCGGTAGCCGTCTCCTAATGCAGAGAAGTTACTGGCAAAGGTTTTAATCGCCCGTTGATCGGCTGCGCTGATAGTGGCGCCTGTGCGGTTAAAATAGATTTTGAAAGGCTTGATGCCTTGCATAATCATGAGCGTTTCTTTGAAATCTTGATAGCATTCCTGCATAGCCCCTTGCGCAAACTCGCCTGCCTGCTCGCCGAGCGCCCAGCAATCATACGATGCATGGAGTTTTGCGCTCATATTTGGCATAAAATTACGCACCCGTAAAATAGGGGTGATGGATTTATGTAATGCATCCCGTTTTTTGATAATATCTTCCAGTGAACGCTGGTCTAATTTCAGGCTTTTCGGGTTAATCACGTCAATTTGATTACCTCCCGCTGCATACCAACCGCGCTTAACCAAGGCTTTTGATAGTTCCTGATCTTCTGGCACGCCAGATTCTTTAGCGGTGCGTGCATAATCGGTATAATACCACGTCAGCCATTTATTATAGGCTGTACCTTCACGTTTTTTATGTTCCAGCATATACAGATTCGCGCAGCCCGATGCCATCATCAGAATCATGAGAGCACTGATTATACGTATGAAAGCCAACATAAAGACTCCTTTTGAACCGTTCGTAAATAGTATAGCTTAAGAAAGTAAAAATTTCATTGATTTAGAGATGGGTTTCGATTGCATCCCATACTAATGCTTCTGTCGTAATTCCATCTAACCTATTGATAACTTGTAATCCTGTGGGTGAGGTGACGTTGATTTCTGTCAAATTCCCACCAATCACGTCGATCCCTACCAATAACAACCCACGCCGCTTTAATTCCGGCCCAATCGCTTCACAAATCTCAAGTTCACGGGTGGTGAGCGTGGTTTTTTCTGGTGTGCCGCCAACGGCCATATTAGAGCGTATATGCCCAGGTTTAGGTATACGGTTTAAGGCCCCAACAGGCTTGCCATCCACCAGCACAATCCGCTTATCGCCCTGTGCCACCGAAGGCAGGAATTTTTGTAGGATCATAGGCGCATTATAGGTGCGTAAGAATAACTCCACCATGCCTTCAAAATTACTATCGCCAGGCTTCACATGAAATACGTCTTTCCCCCCAAAAGCATAAAGCGGTTTTAAGACCACTTCGCCGTGTTCCTTGCGAAAGGCTTCCATATCGCGCATATCTTGTGTGACGATAGTAGGGGCCATCAACTCAGGGAAATCGCAGACGAAGAGTTTTTCCGGGCAATTGCGTACTTCAGTAGGGTTATTGACAACCAGTGTCTGCGGTTGCAGTCGTTCTAAGTGATAGGTGGTGGTCATGTATTGCATGTCAAAAGGCGGGTCTTGGCGTAGCAAAATTACCTTCATCTCACGCAAATTCATGCGGGTAGCATCACCCAGGGTGAAATGGTCTGTGGTGTGCTGGCGCAAGGTAATCGGGCGCACCCAAGCCATGACTTCGCCGTTTTCAAGCGACATATCGCTTGGGTTATAGTAATACAGCGTATATCCCCGCCGCTGCGCTTCTAGCCCTAAGACAAAGCTGGAATCCGTGGCGGTTTTAATCCGCTCAATCGGATCCATCTGCAGCGCAACAGCGAGGGACATAGGTTATTCTCCTGCTTGCTTAATCCGCACATGGCTGATTACTTGGGATACGCCACGGATGGTGCTTGCGATATTGGTCACTGCATTGAGTTCTTGCTCATCTTTAGCAATACCCATCAGATAAACGATTCCATTGATGGTTTCGACGCTGTAATTGATCGAGCGGATGTTTTTATCTAGCACCATTTTGCTTTTGAGCTGGCTGGTGATCCAGCTATCGGTGGCGAAGCTTTTGATCGATTGTTTATCGGTGATTTGGATTTCGTTAATCACCTCTTTCACGCCCTTAGGGCGCCATGCCAGTTCCACAGCGCGTTGGCGGGTTTGTGGATTGATGACGCTACCAGTTAACAGTACACGGCCTTCATTGACTTCTACGTTGACTGCATTGAGCAGTTCATAGACGTCAGCTTGTAAGAAATAATGTTTGATTTCAGTCCAGATCACACGGTCGTCAATCGACGTACCCACCGAGCGCTCTTGCGCGCCCACATATCCACCTGTTGCTGCGCCGCCTGCTACTACAGGAATACATCCAGTTGCTGAAGTTAAAAGAAGTGCTGCCGCTAAAACCCGTTTCATTGTCTATTCCTTCTCGTAGAGTGAAAAATCAATCTGAGATAGGAATACACGGTTTTTGGGGAGATGTCTATGGGAGGATTCAGGATTCGGGATCCAGGATCCAGAGGTTTTATTCTTCTCTGAATCTCGAATCCTGCCCTCTACCTTACACCGCCTTCTTAAACGCCCCTTGCTGCTGCAATGCATCCAGCGCTTTCAGAATCGCATCACCCATACCTTGCGTACCGACTTTGGTTTTGCCGTCTTGCATGATATCAGCGGTGCGGATACCGGCTGCAAGTACGTTACGAATAGCGGTTTCAAGCATATCCGCTTCTGCACCTAAATTGAACGAATAACGCAGCATCATGCCGAGGCTTAAGACAGTTGCAATTGGGTTGGCAATATCTTTGCCTGCGATATCTGGCGCACTACCGTGTACTGGCTCGTAAAGCGCGTTGCATATTTTCGCATCCGCTGCACCAAGCGATGCAGAAGGTAGCATACCGAGTGAGCCGGTGAGCATCGATGCGCAATCAGAGAGGATATCACCGAAAATATTTCCAGTCAGCATTACATCAAATTGTTTTGGATTACGCACGAGTTGCATCGCAGCGTTATCAACATACATATGGCTCAGCTCCACATCGGTATATTCTGCATCATGAATCTTCTGCACTTCTTTACGCCACAATTCGGTGCATACCAGAACGTTAGCTTTATCCACAGAGCACACACGACCATTACGTTTTTGCGCCAGTTCAAATGCCACGCGCGCGATGCGGTGGATTTCGGGCGTCGTATAGACCATGGTGTTGTAACCCTTTTGGGTGCCGTCTGGCAGTGTATCCACGCCACGTGGCTCGCCGAAGTAAATATCACCTGTCAGCTCGCGCAGGATCATAATATCCAGGCCTGCTACGACTTCACGTTTAAGGGTGGACGCATCAGCCAGCTCGTCAAATACCAATGCCGGGCGGAGGTTGGCAAAGAGTTCGAGGGCTTTGCGGATGCCGAGCAAACCTTTTTCTGGACGAACGGAAATATCCAAAGGCTCCCATTTAGGGCCGCCTACTGCGCCGAGTAATACGGCATCGGATTTCTTAGCTTGCTCTAAGGTTTCATCGGGTAATGGATTGCCGGTTTCATCATAAGCAGCGCCACCAATGAGGGCATGGGATGTGGTGAAGTTGGTGCCACGGTTCTGGTTATACCACGCAATCACGCGCTCTGCTTGTTGAGTAACTTCTGGGCCAATACCATCGCCTGGGAGGATGAGAATGTGTTTTTGGGTCATGATAAGTATCCTTAAAGTAAGATAATGTCATTGCGAGGAGCGAAGCGACGCGGCAATCCAGGGCCAATTTAAAGGACAGAGAGCCATGTCCCCCTAGATTGCCGCGCTTCGCTCGCAATGACGAGTGAATATTACGCTTGCGCATCCTTCTGATGCAACCATGGCAATGTGCCTTTACGGGTTGCTTCAAAGGCAGCAATTTTGTCTTTCAGTTGTAATGTCTGGCCAATATCATCCAAGCCTTCTACCAAGCATTTTTTACGGAATGCATCAATCTCAAAGCTGAAAGCCAGGCCATTGCTGGTGGTCACTTTTTGATTCACCAGATCTACCGTAAATGTCGCCTGCGCTTCAGCCGCTTTCATGCATTGCTCTACTTGATCCTTCGGCAATACCAATGGCAGAATGCCATTCTTAAAGCAGTTATTATAGAAAATATCCGCAAAGCTTGGCGCGATCACACAGCGAATGCCGAAATCCAGCAATGCCCATGGCGCATGTTCACGGCTGGAGCCGCAACCGAAGTTGTCGCCTGCTACAATCACATTGGCTTTGCGGTATGCATCTTTGTTCAGCACGAAATCTTTAATTTCATTGCCTTGCATATCATAACGCATTTCATCAAACAGGTTTTTGCCCAAGCCGGTGCGTTTGATGGTTTTTAAGAATTGTTTCGGGATGATCATATCCGTATCAATATTCAAAATCGGCATAGGTGCTGCAATCGCCGTTAAGGTGGTAAATGGTTGCATGGTTTTATCCTCTTACGTTCATCTGTTCAAATAAAGCGTTGATATTTTCGCTGCATAATAAATGCACGTTATTACGAATGGTTTCGATATCCCAATTCCACCATTTAAGCTCTAGGAGCCGAGCGATGGTGGCATCGTCAAAGCGTTTTTTGATCGGGCGGGCAGGGTTGCCGGCGACGATAGTATAAGGCGGCACATTCTTAGCAACAACCGATTTAGCGCCAATCACCGCGCCATCGCCAATGGTGACGCCAGACATAATGGTCACATCCAGTCCAATCCATACATCATTACCCACGACAATATCACCTTTAGTCGTCGGTGTTTTGCCCTTTGCATTCGGCCAATCGCTCTTAAGCGCAGGGAAGGGATAGGTAGTCACCCAATCCGCACGGTGATTCCCGCCCATCATGAATGTCACTTCCGGTGCAATCGAGCAGAATTTGCCAATCGTGAGTTTTGCTTCGCCTGTGAGCCAACGTACGGTCGGTATGCCATAGGTATAATCCCCGATCGTCACCGCCGGGTGAGTAATAACGCGATTAGTATAATAAAAATTATTCGCGTCTTTGGAATGGGATGGGCCGTATTTGTTTTGGGTCATAGATTACCTAAGTGAACGGTGAACAGGGAACGGTGAACAGTGACAGAAAGGTCAACCCTGATCCCCGTTTGCCGTTCACTGTCCCCCTTTATATTACAACAACTCTCTCACATCCGTCAGCGTGCCTTTGATAGCGGCTGCTGCTGCCATAATTGGGCTTACCAGATGTGTGCGTCCACCGCGTCCTTGGCGGCCTTCGAAGTTACGGTTGGAGGTCGATGCGCAACGCTCGCCTGGCTCTAGCTTATCAGCATTCATCGCCAAGCACATAGAGCAACCGGGCTCGCGCCATTCAAAACCGGCATCGGTGAAGATCTTGTCTAAGCCTTCCAACTCGGCCTGTTGTTTCACCAAACCAGAGCCTGGAACAATCATCGCCAATTTGATATTGCCTGCAACATGCTTGCCACGCACCACTTCTGCCACGGCGCGCAAGTCTTCAATACGGCCATTGGTACATGAGCCGATGAAGATTTTGTCCACCGGAATCGCATTTAGCTTTGTACCAGCGGTTAAGCCCATATAGTCTAACGCGCGTTGAACGGCTTGGCGTTTTTGAGGATCGGTTTGATCAGCAGGATTTGGCACTACGCCATTAATCGGCAATACATCCTCTGGGCTGGTTCCCCAGGTCACAAACGGTGTGATCTCAGAGGTGTTCAGAGTGATCTCGCGATCATATTGCGCACCTTGATCGGATGGCAGGGTTTGCCAATATTCCACCGCGCTCTCCCACTCAGCAGCCTTAGGCGCCATTGGGCGGCCTTTTAAGTATTCGAATGTGGTTTTATCCGGTGCAATCAAACCAGCGCGTGCGCCTGCTTCGATGGACATATTGCACACAGTCATACGGCCTTCCATAGACAGATCACGAATCGCTTTACCCGCATATTCGATCACATAGCCTGTACCGCCGGCTGTCCCAATTTTGCCGATAATCGCTAACACCAAATCCTTCGCAGTCACGCCTGCGCCTAAATCACCTTCGATAGTGATACGCATATTCTTTGCGCGTTTTTGGATCAAAGTTTGTGTCGCCAGTACATGCTCTACTTCGCTGGTGCCAATACCAAAGGCTAATGCACCAAATGCGCCATGGGTAGAAGTATGGCTATCGCCGCATACAATAGTCATGCCCGGTTGGGTGAAGCCTTGCTCTGGACCTACGATATGCACCACGCCTTGGCGTTTATCGTCCAAGGGGAAATAGGTTACGCCGAATTCCTGGCAGTTATCATCCAATGTTTGTACTTGGATGCGCGAGGTTTCGTCTTCGATGCCTTTGGCGCGATCGGTGGTAGGCACGTTATGGTCAGCCACGGCAAGCGTTGCATCCGGGCGGCGTACTTTACGGCCAGACATACGCAGGCCTTCAAAAGCTTGCGGGCTGGTTACTTCATGCACCAAATGGCGGTCGATATACAGCAATGCTGTGCCATCAGGCTGTTGGTCTACCAAATGGCTATCCCAGATTTTATCAAATAACGTACGAGGCTTGCTCATGTTTTTATCCTTTTTTTATCATTGTCATTGCGAGGGGTGATAGCGACGTGGCAATCCAGGGATGGGCTTCTCTGTTCTTTAAGGTGGCCCTGGATCGCCACGCCGCGTATGCGGCTCGCGATGACATGTATATCAGTAATAAAAAAACCCTTTAGGAAGATACTCTGCGCGAGGGATTCCTAAAGGGTTTGGTATTCTTTAATGCCAGCAAGGTAGATTAGTTACCTGCAGCCTTCTTTCCTTTAGTGAAATCCATTTTCTCGCGAATACGAGCTGCTTTACCGCGGAGTTCACGGAGGTAGTAGAGTTTCGCACGGCGAACAACACCTTTACGTACCAGCTCGATTTTGTCAACGAGTGGAGAGTAAAGCGGGAATGTACGCTCAACGCCTTCACCATGGCTGATCTTACGCACTACGAATGCAGAATGCAGACCACGGTTCTTGCGGCCAATGCACAAGCCTTCAAACGCTTGCAGACGCTCCGTTGTACCTTCCACGATTTTCACGCTAACACGTACAGTGTCGCCCACGGAAAACTCAGGAATGGTTTTGCCGTTTGATAATTTCGCTAATTGTGCATCTTCAAATGCTTGTAATACGTTAGCCATAATAACCTACCTATCGTTTTCTTTAGCGCCATTGCGCAGTTTATATATAGTCCACAAATCAGGCCGTCTTTGCTGCGTGATTTGCTCAGCTTGCGCAAGCCGCCATTGTTTTATATCGCCATGATGACCCGAAAGCAATACTTCGGGCACCCTACGATGTTGCCACTCTGATGGTCTTGTATATAGGGGATATTCTAAAAGTCCAGTAAAATCGTTATCCGACCCGAAACTTTCTTCATCCAGCGCCTCTTTTTTGCCGATAACCCCTGGTAATAACCGGATACATGCATCCATCATCACCAAGGCAGCCATTTCGCCGCCAGAGAGGATATAGTCCCCAATGCTTAATTCCTCAACATTATACGCATCTATGATGCGTTGGTCAATCCCTTCGAAGCGTCCGCAGATAAAAGTAACGTGAGGTAGTTGCGAAATTTCACGCGCTCTACCTTGAGTTAGCACTTTTCCGCGCGGGGAGGGGTAAATGAGCTTGGTACCAGGGTTTTTAGCGATAGCAGCATCAATTGCTGAGCCTAATACATCGGGGCGGATTACCAGACCGACGCCACCGCCGAAGGGCTTATCATCCGCTGTGCCGTGCTTATCCGTGGCAAAATCACGGATATGAATGGTATCATAGCCCCAAATCCCTTCCTGCAACGCCTTGCCTGCCAGCGAATGCCCTAGCGGGCCTGGGAACATTTCAGGAAAGAGGCTGAGTAAGGTAACATTCCACACCATTATTCATGGCCTTCCTTGGCGATGAGGACATCGGGAGGAGTGAAGGTGATAATGCCTTCGGAGAGGCGGATATCAGGGAAAATGGCTTTGGTGAAGGGGAGGAGGGTGGTTTTGGTGCTATCGGCTAGAGTAATTTCGATAATATCGTCTGCGCCATAGTTTTGAATGGCTTTGACGGTGCCGAAGACGTTGCCATCGTTTTGTACGACTTTGAGGCCGATGAGGTCAGTATAATAGAATTCTTCCTCTTCCGTATCGGGCAATAAATCGCGGGAGATATAAAGCTCGGTGCCATGCAGCTTTTCGGCCTCATTGCGATTATTTATGCCTTTAATAGACGCAATAAATACCGCATCATTCCCACCGCCTTGTGGGGTAAGTGTATAGGATTTGCTGCCGTTTTTGTTAAAGAGAGAGCCGAAAGAGAAGAGGGTTTCAGGATCCTCGGTATAAGAATGCACCTTCACCTGCCCGCGCACGCCATGAGCGGAGGTGATAACGCCGATGCAAACTAAAGGTGAGGTGGACATAGTAGGTACTCGAATATAATTTTTAGATGGATCCTTGGATCAAGTCCAAGGATGACAGTGTGCATTTTGTCATTCTCGGACTTGATCCGAGAATCCATCCAAAACAAAATCATTAGCCACATAAACAGATACCGGCATAAAGCCGGTATCTACTATATTTCACGATGAAAGCAAATGCTTACTTACGCGCTTTTAGCTTCTTTCTTAGGGCCACGCTTAGGAGCGTTGCTTTTATCAGGAGAAGACTTGTAAGGCACTTTTACGCCAGCATTCTCAAGCAATTTCAACACGCGATCAGAAGGTTGAGCACCGGTGCTGATCCAGTATGCGATGCGTTCTTTATCGAATGTGAAGCGTGTCGCATCATCTTTTGCGAGCAATGGGTTGTATGTACCCAATTTTTCAATGAAATCACCATCGCGAGCAGCGCGAGAATCGGCTACTACCAGTCTGTAATAAGGGCGCTTTTTTGCACCACCACGTGCAAAACGAATCTTTGTTGCCATGTGAACTCACCTTGTATGATATTAAATTAGGGTGCTACGAATAGTCGATTTTGGTGTATAAGTCAAAGGAATTATGCACATAAAGCGAATTTTTATAGCGGGTTGTAAGGAGTGACCTCTTCTTCTGTATGGTCTTGCTCTGCTTTTTCCAATTCTTGGCGGAATTCTTTGATTTCTTTGTATAATAATCGCAATACATCTGTCAGTCCTTGGTTAGTAGCGCCGGAAATAACATGTACTTTCTGCCCAGAAACGTCTGCAAGCTCCTGTTTTCTCTGCTCTATATCCTCATCGCTCATAGCGTCGCATTTATTAAGCGCCAGAATCTCTTGTTTTTCAGCCAGTTCTTCGCTATAGGCGGCTAATTCATTGCGGATGGTGGTATAGGCTTCGGCAACATTTTCTTGCGTGCCATCTACCAAATGCAGCAATACGCCGCAGCGTTCCACATGTTTGAGGAAGCGGTCGCCCAGGCCAATGCCTTGATGTGCGCCTTCGATCAGGCCGGGGATATCGGCCATGACGAATTCTTTATCGTCAATATAAACCACGCCCAGCTGGGGCTTTAATGTGGTGAAAGGATAATCCGCGATTTTAGGTTTCGCGCGTGATACAGCACCTAAGAAAGTTGATTTGCCTGCATTAGGAAGGCCAAGTAATCCAGCATCGGAGAGTAGCTTCAGTTTCAGCCACACCCACCGCTCGCCGCCTGGGTAGCCAGGTGTAGCCTTACGTGGCGATTGGTTGATGGAGCTTTTATAATGCGCATTGCCCATACCGCCATCACCGCCTTTTACCAGCACCAGGCGCTGGCCGATTTCGGTCATATCGGCAATCAATGCATCATCATCTTCATCATAGATTTGCGTGCCGACGGGGACGTGGATGATAATGTCATCGGGTGCTGCGCCATGGCGGTTTTTACCCTTGCCATGTTCGCCTTTAGGGGCTTTGAAATGTTGTTTGTAGCGGAAGTCGATGAGGGTGTTAAGGCCTGCAACGGTTTCGAGAATAATGCTCGCACCCCGTCCGCCATTACCGCCATCCGGCCCGCCATATTCCACGAATTTCTCACGACGAAAGCTCACGCACCCCGCCCCGCCATCGCCGGCTTTTACGAATATTTTGGCTTCATCGATAAAATGCATGGTGAGGTACCTGGTTGGAGATAAGTTATAATTCTTATAAACGTCATCGCGAGCGAAGCACGGCGATCCAGGGCCTACTTAAAGGAATGGAGAGTGTTGCTCCTGGATTGCTACGGTCATGGTGGCCTCGCAATGACAATGCACTCATAAACAAAAGGGAGCGCTAAGCACCCCCTTTTTAAAATCATTGCTATGAATGCAGAAGTTTAGTTAGCAACAGCTTCTGGAGTTACATTCACATACAGGCGGTCATTGGCTTTGCGAGCGAATGATACGATGCCTTCAGACAATGCGAAGAGGGTATGGTCTTTGCCGATACCAACGTTAGCGCCAGGGTATACTTTTGTACCACGTTGACGAACCAGGATGTTACCAGCCAGAACGAGTTGACCAGCGTAACGTTTTACACCTAAACGACGACCCGCCGAATCACGACCGTTACGGGAACTACCACCTGCTTTTTTATGAGCCATGTTGAATCTCCTCTAAATACTAATTACGCTGCAATGTCTTTAATGCGCACAACCGTGATATATTGACGGTGGCCATTTTTACGACGATAATTTTGACGGCGTTTTTTCTTGAAAATGATGATCTTATCATCACGTTTTTGTTCCAGAATTTCAGCTGTCACTGTTGCACCGCTTACTACTGGAGCACCGATTTTCACGCTATTGCCGTCTTTACCAACCATCAATACTTTGTCAAAAGTAACGGTTTCGCCAGCATCGCCTTCCAGCAATTCTAACTTTAATACATCATTTGCGGCCACTTTATATTGCTTGCCGCCAGTTTCGATAATCGCAAACATGATATGCCTAACTGTCTAATAAAAGTTTGTTCGAGGAGGTGAATATACCGTCCATAGTAGTTTTGTCAATGTTTTTCATGCCTTACGGGTAGAAAAATGTGATTTTAGTCGTTTTGCAACATTTTCTGTCACAAATTCAGATACTTCGCCGCCAAGGGCTGCTACTTGTTTTACGAAGCGGGAGGCAATAAACTGGGTGTGTTCGGAGGCGGGCAGGAAAATGGTTTCCAGGCTCGGCTCCAAACGGGAGTTCATACAGGACATCTGGAACTCATATTCATAATCGCCATTCGCCCGCAAGCCACGGATGATCACTGATGCGCCCTGTTCTTTGGCAAAAGTTACCAGCAAGCCGCTGAATTGCATGACCTTTACGCGGCTGCGCTTATCGGCAGGCAGCATAGCAATAGTTTCTTCCACAATCTCTCTGCGCTCATCAAGCGAGAAGAGGGGGGTTTTGGCCGTATCGGCTGCCACTGCGATAATCACCACATCCACCACGTTCAGCGCGCGGGAAATAATATCAAGATGCCCTTTGGTGATAGGATCAAAGGTGCCTGGGTAAATACCCGTATGTAAGGTAGCCATTATTCCTCCGTTGATGTCGCTGCGATTTCGTCCATAGCAACATCATCCACGCCGTCTTCTTCTGCATTGCCAGCATCGGCAATTAAGGTTGCAGAAACAACGCGTTCTTCGTCGGCAGTCCGGAAAATCGTTACACCCTGGGTGTTACGGCCCGCAATACGGATATCATGCACTGGGCAGCGGATTAGCTTACCTTTATCGGTCATCAGCATGATTTGGTGGGTATCCTCCACTGGGAAGCTTGCTACTACCGTGCCATTACGTTCGGACGTTACAATATTTACAATGCCTTGTCCGCCACGGTTGGTGATGCGGTATTCGTAAGCAGAGGTGCGTTTACCGTAACCATTCTCGGTCACTGTCAGAATAAACTCTTCGCCTTTAGCCAAGTTTGCGATTTGTTCAGCAGGCAGAGTGGTTTCCACGCCTTGCAGCAAATCTGTAATCTCAGCATTTTCTTCGGCACGTTTAGCGATCTCTAAGCGGGTTTCCAGCGGAATGCGCAGGAAGCTATCGCGTTGTTCAGTATCCTCTACCTCAGCGCCATGTAGTACGGACATAGAAATCACTTTATCCTTATCTGCCAGCTTCATACCGCGTACACCATCTGATGTACGGCTCTTAAACACGCGCACAGCTTCAGCAGGGAAGCGTAGGGATTTACCTTCGCGGGTAGCAAGCAGGATGTGATCATGGTCGGTACAGGTCTGCACACCAATCAACCGGTCATCATCATCCAGGCGGATCGCGATTTTACCGTTGGACATTACGCTCTTGAAGTCTGACAGGCTGTTACGGCGAATATTACCTTTTGCGGTTGCAAACATAATATTCAGCGCATCCCATAAAGACTCATCTTCTGGCAGTGGCATGACGTTTGTAATCGTCTCACCTTCAATCAATGGGAAAATATTGATCAGCGCACGGCCCTTGGCTTGTGGGTTGCCGAGCGGGAGTCTGTATACTTTGAGTTTATATACTTTACCGATGCTCGAGAAGAATAGCATTGGTGTATGAGTATTGGATACGAACACATCGGTAGTCATATCCTCATCGCGCATACTCATACCAGAGCGGCCTTTACCACCACGGCGCTGCGCGCGATAGGTGGAGAGTGGCACGCGTTTGATATACCCGCCCATAGTGGTGATAACCACCATGTCTTCGCGTTGGATCAAATCTTCAATATCATGCTCGAATTCGCTATCTTCAAACACGCTTTTACGTGGGGTTGCGAATTGTTCTTTAATGGCGATTAACTCATCACGCATAATGCCCATCATGCGGTCGTAGGAGCCTAAAATACCTAAGTAATTGCTGATTTCAATGCCAAGTTCTTTCAATTCGTCATTGATCTTTTCTTGCTCAAGACCTGTCAAGCGTTGCAGGCGCATATCGAGGATTGCGCGGGCTTGAGCTTCGGTGAATCGGCATTTGCCATCAACGATGCGGTTATTGCGGTCACTTACCAGATCAATCAATGCCTGTACATTATCTGCCTGCCAATCACGTGCCAATAACGCTTCACGTGCAGCAACAGGATCAGGCGCGCCACGGATGATCTTGATAACTTCATCAATATTTGCCACTGCAATCGATAGACCAATCAACACATGCGCACGGTCGCGCGCTTTGCTGAGCAGGAATTTCGTACGGCGGGTAATAATTTCTTCGCGGAATTCAATGAAAGACGCAACCACATCGCGCACATTCATCAAACGTGGGCGACCATGGTCAAGCGCTAGCATATTCACGCCGAACGACGTTTGCAGCGGTGTGTAGCTGTAAAGCTGGTTCAGCACGACTTCTGGCATCGCATCGCGTTTAATCTCAACAACCACGCGCACGCCGGATTTATCCGATTCATCGCGTAAGTCCGCAATACCTTCGATTTTCTTATCGCGCACTAATTCTGCGATACGCTCCACCATTTTGGCTTTATTCACCTGGTATGGAATCTCTGTAATAATAATAGCTTGACGGCCTTGGCGGATTTCTTCAATCTCAGTTTTACCGCGCATAATCACGGAGCCACGGCCTGTGGTCACCGCTGAGCGGGAGCCATTGCGACCAAGGATAATACCACCCGTTGGGAAGTCAGGGCCAGGCACGATCTCTAGTAATTCTTCATCCGAAATACCGCGATTGGCGATATAGGCACAGCAAGCATCAATCACTTCGCCAAGGTTATGCGGAGGAATATTGGTCGCCATACCCACCGCAATACCACCACCACCATTGACAAGCAGATTAGGAAATTGGGCTGGGATAACGATAGGTTCTTTTTCAGAGCCGTCATAGTTTTCTTGGAAATTGACGGTGTCTTTATCGATGTCATCAAGCAGGCTATGCGCAGCTTTGGCTAGGCGTGATTCGGTATAACGCATCGCCGCTGGCGCATCGCCATCCATGGAACCGAAGTTCCCTTGGCCGTCTACCAGAGGCAGGCGGAGAGAGAAATCCTGCGCCATGCGCACTAATGCATCATAAATCGCCCCATCCCCATGCGGATGGTATTTACCCATTACTTCACCGACGATACGGGCCGATTTACGGTAGGCTTTGTTCCAATCACAGCCCGATTCATACATCGCATAGAGAATACGGCGGTGTACCGGCTTTAAACCATCACGCGCATCAGGAATAGCGCGGCTGACGATCACGCTCATCGCATAATCGAGATAGGAGCGCTGCATCTCCTCTTCAATGGAAATCGGGATCAATTCAGCAGTGGTGTTTTGTGATGTCACAATAGGCCTTCATCTAGACTAAAAATATGCACATATTGCGCTCAGTTTTACAACAAGACGAGCAGGAGGGCAACAGGTTTCGTTTCATGATACGGACTCATTTTGAAATAATTCTTGTCATTCTTAGACTTGATCCAAGAATCCATCAAAATACAAAGTTCTTATAAGCTGTATTTTTGCTTGTATGATTGCAATGGATCCTTGGATCAAGTCCAAGGATGACAATGCGTGAAAACAAACAAAAATTCCAAAATAAGCCAGTACCGGAAAGGCGATCCCCTCGTTAGAATGAAGCTGCTTGCCAAGATAGGTAGATTATGTATGGTAAATAAGAAAGCATTCTACAGGAGGACGATGCATGGACGAGAAATATCCATTTTTGCAGTTTATAGCAGCTGATAAGAAGAAAGTTACAGCCTATCTTGATGATCGCCCTGTGGTTGCGGAGAAAATTACAGAAGATCTGAACGTATTTAATAAGGATAGTAGCTCTAAGACGGAAGTTCTAGAGTTCACATTAGCACAGGCATTTATTGGCACTCCTGATCCGCTTACAACACAAGCAATTGAAAGGGCTTTAAAGGCCTATATTCAAGGAAGAGGCGGGTTGGGGTTAGCGGTTCAGCATTTTATTCCACAATCCATGACACTGCAATCAGTTAGCTTGGCATTATGGGGTGATACAGGTAAGAAAGTTGCAACAAAAGCAGCGGCATGGAATGCTCTTAGCCCAAGTTATGATGCAGCTAGAGGTAGCTATGATCTTATTACCAGTACATCAGGCACGTATATCAGTACACCTCATGGACGTAGGTTATATGAACAGGTTCGTGATGGGGTATGGGGGTTGATACAGAATAATCCTGATATGAATGTCTCTGCTGATGATATTCTCGAACGTGAAGTTACAGCCTTTCATGATGCATTGTTTACATCGCTTAAAGAAAAGAAATTCTTTAAAGAAAAGGGTATGCTGAAGAAAAAAGTAGAGTTTAACGTAGGCAATCTCGAGACGTTGGAAATGGCTCTTTTAGATGGTATTAATAAATACTGTGCAGGCCAGCAAGAGCGTGTTGATGAGCAGAAAGCATTGCAGCTACTTTCACCCCTCCGTACATCTTCGCCCTCTATTCCTATCCCATCATCCAGCCATAGCTGGCGTCTATCCGAGGAAAAGCGGATAACACCACCGGACGGAGTGATGCCAACACCTTCCGGCAGTTCGTATACAGCTAGCAGTTCTGTTACTCCAGACTATGCTTTATCAGTGCAATCCAGAGGAAGTAATGGTTGGGTATCTGGTTCGTATAGCAGCAACCGATCCTCTAATGAGAGATCATCTGGTAGCAGCTTTTAACGCGGCTGAAAGTTCTCAGCGTAAGATTTTGGTTTTATCTTGCGGGTTTTTGGTAATACCAGCTGATACTCAATTTCATTACGCTTTGCGTAAGCAATCGCCTCGTCTTTGGTGACGAAAGAAAGGCTTAATTGGGTGGTGGTATCGCTGGAACCTGTCCAGCCCATCACAGGTTCGATGAAGCGGCTATCGGTGCGGTCAAGTTCCAATACCCAGTGCTGGCAATTGGCTACACCGGATTGCATAGGGTTTTTGACAGGTTGGTAAATCAGTGCAGTCATAATAATACGTCCTTATAGTTTTAATGTGCAGGAAACGGGTGCGTGATCAGAGGCTTTTTCCTTTTCACGGCCGGCCATGTCTACATCGCTGGCTATTAGCATATCGGCAGCTTCCGGCGAAAGCAAGAGGTGGTCGATGCGCATACCTTTATTATGTAATAAGCTACTACCGCGATAATCCCACCAGCTATACTGAATGCTTTGCGGGTGGATAGTGCGATAGGCATCGGTCAGCCCATTATGCAATAATGCGCGGAAGCGCTTGCGTTCTTCAGGATGGAAGCAGATTGTGCCTTCCAGCTCTTTAGGGGCATAGACATCAATTGCTTCAGGGGCGACATTGTAATCACCGCCAATAACCAGGGCTTCCTCGTAAGAGAGCAAGTGTTGTGCATGGGCCTGGAGGGCATCCAGGAAAGCCAGTTTCATCGGGAATTTCTCAGAACCTTCATCCTGGCCATTGGGTACATAGACTGATGCAACACGTACGGCGCAGCCAGGTAAGGAAACCACTGCTTCAATATAACGCGCTTGCTCAGGGCAGGGGCTGTTGGGGAGAGCGGTGATGATATCATCCATCGGTGTTTTAGACAAAATAGCTACGCCATTATAGGTTTTCTGGCCATGCACGGCAACGTTATAACCCGCATCCTCAATTTCCATATAGGGAAAGGCATCCGTCTGGCATTTGAGTTCTTGCAGCAGCACGATATCCGGCGATTGCTCACGCAAAAAATCCAGCACATGCTGCAAGCGCGATTTTACGGAATTGACGTTCCAGGTTACAACACGAATACTCTGGCTCATGGTCTACCTGATTTTTTGAGTTTGGCTGCATTGATAGCATCATACCACCAGCTATCCACCGCCAGCGCATATTTCGGGTTGATCTTAGGGCGGCCGAATTTATTCCAGTAGATCACACGGTGGTAGTTGATATGCCATTGTGGCACGATGTAATAGCCAAACAGCAATACACGATCAAGTGCATGAATCGTGGTCAGCAACTCTTCCTGGCTTTGTGCCTGAGTGACTTTTTTCACCAGCGCATCTACAACCGGATCATTCACGCCAGCCAAGTTATTGCTGCCTTTCACGTTCACGCGGCTGGAATGCCAATAGTCGATTTGTTCGTTACCAGGCGAAGAGGTTTGTGCGAAAGTGCCGACGACAATATCAAAATCAAACGCATCCATACGTTTTTGGTATTGGGCAGCATCGACTTCACGGATTTTGCTGGTGATCCCCAAGCGGGAAAGATTGCGCATAAACGGTGCGATCACCCGCTCAAATTCGGATTGGGAGATCAAAAACTCGATCACCACTGGTTTGCCCGTTTCTGGGTTGATGAGCTTGCCATCAACAATCTTCCAGCCTGCCTCTTGAATAAGCTCATAAGCGATGCGCAAATTGGGGCGGATATTGCCGGTGCCATCGGTTTTGGGTACAGTAAAGGGTGTGGTAAATAATTCAGATGGAAGCTGGTCTTTAAATGGCTCCAGTAAGGCTAGTTCGTTGCCTTCTGGAATGCCTGTGGATGCATATTCAGAGTTTTCAAAATAACTGTCATTACGGCGATAGGCATCATAGAAGAGCTTTTTATTGCTCCACTCAAAATCATACGCATAGCTAAGCGCCTTGCGGATTAAGCGGTTGCTGAAATTGGGGCGGCGGGTATTAAGGATGAAGGCTTGCATACCTGCTGGTACTTCATGCGGGATTTCCACTTTCTGGATGCGGCCATCTTTCACGGCTGGCACGTTATACGAACCTGCCCAAATCTTAGCGATATTTTCTTGGCGAATATCAAAAGCGCCGGCTTTAAAGGCCTCCACTGCCACGGTGGAATCGCGGTAGTAATCGTAGCGAATCGTATCAAAATTATAACGCCCGCGATTCACCGGAAGATTACGGCCCCAATAGTTTTTGACACGCGTATAGGTAATACTTTTTCCAGGCTGCACAGCGGTGATTTGATACGGGCCGCTTGAGAGATAGGGCACTAGGCTTGATTTATCAAATTCATGTGTCGAGAAATAGGCTTTAGAAATCAGCGGCAATTGCCCGACCAATAACGCCAATTCGCGATTACCATTATGCGCAAAGGTGAATTTGACTTTGCGGCGCGAAAGTTTTTCGGCTTTTTCGACTTCCGCATAAATAATCCGGTAGGTTGGATGGCCTTTTTGTTTGAGTATATCAAAGGAGAAAACCACATCATCGGCCGTAATCGGCGTACCATCATTCCAGCGGGCTTCAGGACGGAGGTTAAAGATAATCCAGGCGCGGTCTTCCGGCATTTCAGCGGATGCTGCTACCAGGCCATATTGCGATAACGGCTCATCTGCAGAGGGTAGCATTAATGTATCCGTCACCAATGCCGGCGCGCCGCCTGCAACGCCTTTAAGGATATAGGGATTTAAGCTATCAAATGAACCAGGTATTCCATAGCGTATTTCTCCGCCTTTAGGCGCGCGTGGGTTTACATAGTCAAAATAACGGAAGTTCGGCCCGTATTTAAGGTCTCCAAACATAGAGAGACCATAATAATGATGCACGGGCGACTCTGCCGCTAGGCTTGCAAACGGTAGAAAAACAAGAGCAAGAACGCTAAGAATGCGTAAGCGCATTATTTCGTTTCCCACGGGCCTGTTGCAGAAGTGGAGCTTTGCTGGCGAATAGTATTAAACACCGAAAGCGCCTGTGCCACCATCGAGCCTGCATCGCCTGTGTTGGCTGGCAGGAGAATCGTATTTGATTCTTTCGCTAAACGGCTGAATGCATTGACATATTGTTCAGCAACGCGCAGCGCAATTGCATCATGCCCGCCTTGTTTGCTGGTGGCAATCGCAACGGCTTCAATCCCTTTTGCAGTCGCTTCCGCAACGGCAAGAATCGCTTCTGCTTCCCCTTTCGCACGGTTCACCTGGTCGGTAAGTGCCGCTTCAGAGGCCAGAACGATCTTTTGTTTCTCACCTTCTGCGATGTTGATCTGCGATTGGCGTTTACCTTCGGATTCCAAAATATCCGCACGCTTCTTACGCTCAGCTGCCACCTGGGTTTCCATCGCGTTGAGTACGCTTTGTGGAGGGGTGATGTTTTTGATTTCATAGCGCATACACTGGATACCCCAAGCAGTTGCCGCTTCGTTGATTGAATTTACAATATTCGCATTCAAACGTTCACGCTCTTCAAACGTGGTGTCGAGGGTCATTTTACCAATCTCGGAACGCATGGTGGTTTGTGCGAGTTGGATAACAGCGTAGTAAGGATCGTTTACACCATAAGAAGCCGAGGTTGGATCGATGATTCGTACATAAAGTACGCCGTCGATTAACAGGGTCACGTTATCTTTCGTAATAGCCGCTTGCTCGCCCACATCAATGGCTTGTTCTTTAAGCGTATGCTTGTAAGCAACGATTTCGATATAAGGAATCAGGATATTCAGGCCAGGTTCTAATTTACGGTCAAAACGGCCGAGTTTTTCGATGATCCATGCTTCTTGTTGTGGAACAATCTTCACCCCTTTGAGGACAACCATCACCAGAATAAACACAAGAACAATTGCAAATATAGTACCTGGAGTGATCATAAAATCCTCAGTTATTTAGGGGTTACGATAAAAATAGATTGTTGGATATCCGTGATAACAACGCTGGCATCAACCTCTAACTGGTCAACAGCAGCATCCTCTGCCAGTTGTGCTTTCACAATCGTGCCAGACCAGCGAATCGTGCCTTCACGGCCTTTTACGAGTGGGGCTTGTGCTACGCTGGCAGTATTACCGATAATATTGTTGAAGCTCCCAGCCTGTTTATTCATGCGGAAGCGTTTCATAGGAATCCACAATAACGCCGCCCAAGCAACGGTGAAAATACCGAGCCAGAGGATTTGCTGGCCAAGGTCGGTAGCCTCAATCACATTACCAAGAATCAAACCACCCACCGAAATAGAAGCAAATCCCAAGAAGAGGAAACCAATGCCGGGGATAGAAAAGGCTTCAAGTAATACGCAGACAACACCCAGCGCTAACCAGATAAACTCACTATGTTCCAATAGGCTGGATGTCTCTGTCATATATCCTATTACTGCGCTGGTGCAGCAGCAGGAGCAGCTTCGGCTGCAGGTGCTGCGCTAGGGGTTGGCAATGGGTATTGGGTATCGCTAAGCGTACGCAGATGCGCCACTAAATCCGCAATATCGCTAGGTTTCTTAATACCTGCGAAAGACATTTTGGTGCCTGGTGCATATTTAGCGGGCGCTTTTAAGAATGCGAAGAGCGATTCATAATCCCAGTTGCCACCATGTTTGGTGATTGCTTCAGAATAGGTGAAGCCTGGGTTATGGGCTTTTGGACGGCCAACAACGCCCCAGAGTTCTGGGCCGATTTTGTTTGGGCCACCTTTAGAGAAATCATGGCATGTTGCACATTTTTTAATTACCGCTGCCCCTTTTTCAGGATTTGCAGCCGCCATTAAGGCAGGAATATCGATTACTTCTTCTTTCGCCGCTGCGCCGCCCGCTGCTGGTTCTTCCGCAACTTCTACTTTATATCCGCGTTTGTCAGGGTCAACATGGGGTTTATAGAGCACATCGGCAACTGTCCCTACTACCATCGCGATAAGACCAGCCAATAATACGGCACCTGCGATTTTATTAAGTTCAAAACCTGACGAGGACGACATAGTATACTTCCTTTTAACGTGAGAGAAATAATTCCGCTTCCGGTTATAGATAAACTTGCGGTATTCTGCAATAAGAATATTGAAGAAGGGGAATAGCAATGACAATTGAGATCACAGGTAATGTAACTGCCGAATTTCAGACGATTTTAACACCTGATGCGCTGGCATTTGTAGAACAATTAGCCGAACAATTTGCAGGGCGTGTTGATACACTCCTAACCGCCCGTGCCGCGCGCCAGCAGCGGATTAACAACGGAGAGCTGCCCGATTTCCTACCCGAAACGGCCTCGATCCGTCAAGGAGAGTGGAAAGTGGGCGCCATTCCAAAGGACTTAACCGATCGTCGCGTAGAAATCACCGGCCCTGTGGATCGTAAAATGGTGATAAATGCTTTAAATTCAGGTGCTAAAGTGTTTATGGCCGATTTTGAAGACTCCCATTCGCCGACCTGGGCCGCTACGATGGAAGGGCAGATCAATTTACGCGATGCCATTACGCGCAGCATTTCCTATAAAAGCCCAGAAGGCAGAGAATATAAGCTCAATGACACGGTTGCCACTCTCATCGTCCGCCCACGTGGCTGGCATTTGGTGGAAAAGCATATGCTTTATAAGGGTAAGCCAATTCCTGGAGCATTGGTGGATTTTGGTCTGTATTTCTTCCATAATGCGAAAACCTTGCTGGAAAAAGGTTCTGGCCCGTATTTCTACCTGCCTAAAATGGAAAGCCATAAAGAAGCTGCCCTCTGGAATGATGTTTTCATCTTTGCACAACAGGCACTTGACCTGCCGGTGGGGACGATTAAAGTAACCGTATTAATCGAAACCATCTTAGCTGCCTTCGAGATGGAGGAGATTCTCTATGCGCTTAAAGACCATATCGTTGCGCTTAATTGCGGCCGGTGGGATTATATTTTTAGCTTCATCAAAAAATTCCATAACTACCCCGAATGGGTGCTGCCAGAGCGCGGACAGGTGACGATGAAGAGTCATTTTTTAGAATCCTATTCGCTATTACTCATCAAAACCTGCCATAAGCGCGGGGCCTATGCGATGGGCGGGATGGCGGCGTATATTCCTGTCAAAACCGATCCTGAAGCCAATGCCAAGGCGCTTGAAAATGTCCGTCTGGATAAAGAACGCGAAGCGCGCAATGGCCATGATGGCACCTGGGTTGCGCATCCTGGCTTAGTGCCAGTGGCGATGGAGGTGTTTGACCGCTATATGCCCCATGCCAATCAGGTAGATAAACGACGCGAGGATGTAAACATCACGGCGAAAGATTTGCTGACCATTCCGGAAGGCACGATTACTGAAAAAGGATTGCGCAATAATATTAGTGTATCCTTGCAATATATCGCTGCCTGGCTCGATGGCCGTGGTTGTGTGCCGATTTTTAATCTGATGGAAGATGCTGCCACGGCCGAAATCTCCCGCACGCAACTCTGGCAATGGATCAAATATCCTAAAGGTATACTTGACGATGGCAGAAAGATCACAGCGGATATGTTCTTCACAATCCTCAAAGAAGAAAGCGCACATCTGGCTATCCCACGCTTGCAAGAGGCGCAAGACTTGCTGAAAGAAATCGTGCTAGCAGAACATTTTATCGAGTTCATCACACTTCCTGCATATAGGTTGATTGACTAGTCAGCCTATTTGTGGGATTAATCAGGCGGAGTAATATGTCATTCCATGATGTGTGCTGTCATTCACCGGCTTGACCGGCATATGGTGAAAAATGCGTTACTGGGGTGATACTAATTAGAGGCCTATATATGCGATATACGTATTTAAAACTGCTGATAGCATTATCGTGTTCCACACTTCTCTTCGCTTGCGCGGGCGATAAGGCTAAAGAAAAAGCTGAAGAAGAAAAGGCTGCTGCCGAACCCGTGGCAGAAGATCTGTATAATGATGCGGCTAATCTTTTAGAAGAAAAGCGCTATAAACCTGCTGCAGAAGCGTTTGAAAAAGTAGAGCGCGAAACGCCTTATTCGCCATGGGCGGTGCGGGCGCAGGTGATGGCGGCGTATTCGTATTATAAGAATGGTAAATATGATGATGCTGTTCTGGCCGTAAACCGTTTCCTGGAATTGCATCCTGGTAATGAAAATGCGCCTTATGCCTATTATCTGAAGGCGCTTTCCTATTATGATCAAATCGCCGATATCCGCCGCGATCAGAAAATCACCGAGCAAGCCCAATCAGCACTTAAAGAACTGGCGGCGCGTTATCCTGAAACCGATTATGCCCGTGATGCGCGTTTAAAGCTTGACCTGGTGCATGATCATCTGGGCGGTAAAGAAATGGAAATTGGCCGTTTCTACCTCAAAAAAGGTAATACGCTAGCGGCGATCAACCGCTTCAAAAAAGTAGTTGAAGAATACCAAACCACCACCCATGTGCCTGAGGCATTATACCGTTTGGTGGAAGCCTATGTCACATTAGGTATTCTCAATGAAGCGCAAAAATATGCAGCAGTGCTAGGATATAACTACCCTTCTAATATATGGTATGACCGTGCATATAAATTGCTGGAAGGCAACGTGCCACCGCTGTTAATGGATGTAGAAGATGGTAAAGTAAAAGGAGATTCCTTGCTCAAGAAAACGCTCAAAGCTGTGGGTGTGAAGGAATAGGACTACCATGCCGTATCGCTTTTTTACATTACTTGCGTTAGCTGTATTAGCTATATTCATATTCTGGGAAGGCCCAGCGCCAGCACCTTTGCCAGCGCTTAAAGCTCCTTTGGATAAAGAATTACTCCGCATTGCCCATGCCGGCGGGGAGATTAATGGGAATATCTATACGAATAGTATCGAAGCCCTAGACAGCAATTATGATAAAGGATTTGTGGTATTTGAAATTGATTTATCCTGGACAGAAGATAATCAGCTGGTCTGTATCCATGGCTGGAACAAGAACTTTACAGATATGTTTGGCTTGCCACCTGAGCAAGCGCCGTTGACATTGGAAGAGTTCACATCTTCGCCAACCAAAGCAAATTTGACGCCATGTACGCTAGAAAGCTTAGCTGCCTGGATGCGCGAACATCCGCGTTCGCTGGTGGTGACGGATGTGAAGCCGGATGAACAGCACACCAATCTCGATGCGCTGGCAATGATTCGTGATACAGTGGATGATGATATACAAGACCGCATTCTACCGCAGATATATCAGCCCGACGAATATAAAAAAGCACGCAAGCTAGGCTATAAACACATTATCTGGACGCTCTACCGCTATTATCCTAATGCGGGTGCCGATGAAGTGATTGCAAAATTAGAGGATATTAAACCGTTTATTCTGACTGTGCCACCAGAGGTGATCTCTCCAGAATTGATCAACTATGCCAAAGAACGCGACCTTCCCGTTTACACTCATACAGTAAATGACTGCCCAGCAGCAAAGCGCCTGGAAGGTGAGGGGATTGCTGGGGTGTATACGGATACGTTATCGCCAGAGGCGTGTGAGTAGATTGGTATCACATTGTCGTCCCGGACTTGGCGGGGCGTTGTTGCATGGTTCCGTAACCTATTGATACTTGTCATCCCGGACTTGATCCGGGATCCACTGTTATGGTGGCGTAATGGAGAAGAATCCAGGTGAAAGCGCCAGTCTTGGTGGATTCCGGGTCAAGCCCGGAATGACAAAAGCGAGAACCATGCAACAACGCTGATTAAGTCTAAGAGTGACAAGTTATAGTTTCCGCCTTGCTTTCAACCTGAATCCTACTATCTAAAAAGGAGTCTCTCATGCACTTCAACGAATCACCCTGGTTTAAACAACGTTATTATAGCAATGGTCAGTGGCTTGATGCGGGTAGCCGCAAGGTGATAGAGGTGCATAACCCTGCAACGGGTGAGTTAGTTGGCACTGTGCCTGATATCAGCGAAGAAGAGACCAACCAGGCCATTGAAGCTGCCCATGCTGCTTTTCCTATGTGGAGCCAAAAAACGGGCAAGGAACGCGCAGCGATTTTGCGGAAATGGTATAATCTGATGATGGCCAATCAAGAGGATCTGGCGCTGATTATGACGGTTGAACAAGGCAAGCCTCTTATCGAATCGCGCGGTGAAATTGCCTATGCAGCCTCGTTTATCGAATGGTTTGCAGAAGAGGCCAAACGTAGCTATGGCGATGTGATTCCGGCGGTGAAAGCCAATCAGCAGCTCATTACATTACGCCAACCGATTGGTGTTGCAGCTGCCGTAACTCCATGGAATTTCCCTGCTGCCATGATCACCCGCAAAGTTGGTCCTGCTTTAGCAGCAGGCTGTACGATGATCGTCAAGCCTTCTTCTTATACACCCTTCTCAGCACTTGCTATGGCAGCATTAGCCGAAGAAGCCGGTGTGCCTGCGGGTGTATTGAATGTAGTAACAGGCAGTGCTTCCGTCATCGGCAAGCCGCTGACCACGCATCCAAAAATCCGTAAATTCAGCTTTACAGGTTCGACTGAGACTGGCAAGAAACTGGCGGCGACCTGTACAGGTACGATGAAGAAAATATCCATGGAATTGGGCGGTAATGCACCGTTTATCGTATTTGATGATGCTGATGTTGAGCAAGCAGTCGCCGGAGCAATAGCCTCCAAATTCCGCAATAGCGGCCAGACATGCGTTTGCGCCAACCGGATTTTTGTGCAGGCGGGGATTTATGATGCATTTGTCGAAAAACTCATTAAAGCTGTACAAGACCTCAAAATCGGCAATGGCCTAGCGCCTGGTATCCAGCAAGGCCCGTTGATTAATGAAGATGCGGTGGCGAAAGTAGAGGCGCTGCTTAAAGACGCTATCGCAAAAGGCGCCCGTGTGCTGCAAGGCGGCAAGCGCCATAGCTTGGGTGGCACATTCTTTGAACCAACCATCATTACTGATATCACCTCTGACATGCTCATCTCCCAAGAAGAAATCTTCGGCCCTGTAGCGGCAATTGAGCGTTTTGACTATGAAGACGAAGCCATTTCCCGTGCGAATGCAACGCCGTATGGCCTAGCATCCTATTTCTACAGCCGCGATATCGGCCGCATCTGGCGCGTAGCGCAGGCGCTGGAATGTGGGATGGTGGGTATTAATGAGGGTATACTTTCCTATGAAGTGGCACCTTTTGGTGGCGTGAAAGAATCTGGCATTGGCAGAGAGGGTTCGTATTTGGGGATGGAGGAGTATTTGGAGGTGAAGTATTTGTGTATGGGATATTAGGGGGCAGGATTCGGGATTCAGAGGGCGGCAAATAGATCGAGGTTCTTTCTTAGAAATCAGAAGTTTCTTGAGGGATTTTTCTATATAAAGAAAGCCTCCGAATCCCGAATCCCGAATCCTGAATCCTAAACCCCTTGCATCCTCCCCCATTCCGCGCTAAATTGCGGCGTGAGGTAGGTATTATGTCGACAAAAGATACATCTTTCCAAGGTATTATTTTTGCATTACAACGCTTTTGGGCGCAGCATGGTTGTGTGATTGTGCAGCCTTATGGGACGGAAGTGGGGGCGGGTACGTTGCATCCAGCAACAACACTCCGCGCATTAGGGCCTAAGCCCTGGAATGTGGCCTATGTTCAGCCATCCATCCGCCCCAAAGACGGGCGATATGGCGATAACCCAAACCGTTTATACCAGCATCACCAATACCAGGTGATCCTGAAGCCTTCGCCGGATAATATCCAACAGCTTTATCTCGATAGCCTGGCTGCCATTGGCGTAGACCCGCTTGAACATGATATTCGATTCGTAGAAGATGACTGGGAAAATCCAAGCATTGGTGCATGGGGATTGGGCTGGGAAGTCTGGTGTGATGGGATGGAAATCTCGCAATTTACCTATATGCAACAAGTCGGCGGCCTGGAATGCGCGCCGGTATCGGGCGAGTTGACTTATGGTCTAGAGCGCCTCATCATGTATATTCAAGGCGTTGAAAACGTGTATGATTTGGATTGGAATGGCCAGGGTGTGACCTATGGCGATGTGTTCCATCAAAACGAAAAAGAATTCTCTGCTTTTGCGCTGGATGCATCGGATCCGGATATTCTCTTCCGCCATTTTGGCGATGCGGAGAAAAGCTGCTTGATGCTGATCGAGAAGAATCTGCCGTTACCGGCCTATGACTATTGTTTAAAAGCCAGCCATTTATTGAACTTATTAGATGCGCGTGGGGTGATTGGGGTGACGGAACGTGCCTCCTATCTTGCTCGCGTACGCACGCTGGCAAAATCCTGCTGCACTGCCTGGGAGGCGCAACAATCATGCAATTAACGATGTTAAAAGGAAAAATCCACCGCGCAACAGTGACGGATGCGGATTTGCATTATGAAGGTTCCATTACGGTGGATGAAGGCTTGCTCAAGCTCAGCAACATTCTGCCGCATGAGCAAGTGGATGTGTATAACATCTCCAATGGCGAACGCTTCACAACCTATGCCATCACAGCGCCTGCCGGCTCTGGCGAAATCTGCGTTAATGGCGCAGCGGCGCATTTGGTGAATAAGGGTGATTTGGTGATTATTTGTGCGTATGTAGGCATGAATGAGGCGGAGGCGAAAATCTATCAGCCGAAAGTCGTATTAGTGGATAAAGATAACAAGGCGGTGAAACATGGCTGAGTTATTATTTGAATTATTCTCCGAAGAAATTCCTGCCCGCATGCAAGCGCAAGCGGCGGAAACGCTGACAACGCAGATTACTGAGCGCCTCAAAGCAGTTAATATTAGTCCAAGCAAAGCGCGCTTCTTCTATACGCCACGCCGTATCACGCTGGTGTTAGACGGTGTGCCAGAAAAACAAGATGATGTAACCATCGAACGCAAAGGCCCAAGCGTGAGTGCTCCGGCAGATGCGCTGCAAGGCTTTTTGCGCTCTACTGGCCTGACACTTGAGCAGTTGGAAAAGCGCGATAGCCCTAAAGGTGCGTTCTATTTTGCGGTGATCCAGCAAAAGGGCCGTCCGGTCGCGGAAGTGCTAACCGAGATTATCCAGGATGTGATCACCAATTTCGTCTGGCCAAAATCCATGCGTTGGGGTGGTTATGCAGTGCGCTGGGTGCGGCCGTTGCAATCGATTCTGGCACTGTTTAATGGCGCTGTGTTGCCCGTGCGCTTTGCGCATATTGAGGCAGCTAATACGACGGAAGGCCATCGTTTTCTCAGCAAACAGGGGCGTTTTGCAGTGAAGGATTTTGCTGATTATCAAGCGAAACTCCGTGATGCATTCGTGATTCTGGATGCACAAGAGCGCAAGAAAATCATTCAAGATCAGGCTAATCAACAGGCTGTTGCACAAGGTTTGACCGTAAAGCAGGATTTGGGATTGCTCGATGAAGTAGCAGGTCTGGTAGAATGGCCTGTGGTGCTGATGGGCGATATCGAACAGCGTTTTATGGAAGTGCCATCTGAAGTGCTGGTGACGACTATGCGCGTGAATCAGCGTTATTTCTCTCTGCTTGATAAAGCGGGAAAAATGGCGCCGAAGTTTTTGATTACGTCCAATATTACGGCGACCGATGGTGGTAAGCGTATTATTGCGGGTAATGAACGCGTGCTCCGTGCGCGTTTGGAAGATGCGGCGTTCTTCTGGAACCAAGATCAGAAAGTAAAGTTGGAAGACCGTGTGAAAGATCTGGGCAGCATGGTGTTCCATGCAAGCTTAGGTACGGTAGCAGAGAAAGTGGAGCGTTTGCAGAAGCTTAGTGTTACGCTGGCACGTTATACTAAAGCCGATGAAGCGACTGCTAAACGCGCAGCATTGCTCGCCAAAGCGGACTTAGTGACCGGAATGGTCGGTGAATTCCCTGAATTACAAGGGATTATGGGGGCGTATTATGCTGCAAAAGCGAAAGAGCCTCAAGCTATTGTCGATGCGATTCGTGATCATTACCGCCCGCTTGGGCCCAATGATCAATGTCCGAAAGAGCCGGTTGCGGTGACTGTGGCATTGGCGGATAAGCTTGACTCGCTGGTGGGCTTGTTCGCTATCGGTGAAAAGCCAACGGGCTCGAAAGATCCTTATGCGCTACGCCGTGCAACGCTTGGGATTATTCGACTTATTACAGAAAATCAATTGCGTATCCCTCTGCGTGAGGCATTGGAAGCAGCCTTGGCGCTTTATCCTCAAGCAGCAGGCAAAAAAGAAGTAATTGCCGAATTGCTGGAATTCTTTGGCGACCGCTTGAAAGTATCGCTGAAAGAACAATCGATTCGCCATGATCTAATCGTGTCGGTGTTTGATGGTGGCAATGAAGATGACGTGGTGCGCTTGATTAATCGTGTTAACGCATTGGATTCACTTCTGAAAACCGATGATGGTATCAATTTATTGGCAGCCTATAAGCGCGCAACCAATATTGTGGCTATTGAAGAGAAAAAAGACGGCAAGAGCTATAACGCCGCACCGGACACAAAGCTCTTGCAACAAGATGAGGAAAAGCAGTTGGTTAATAGGTTGGACGCACTGCGCCCCACCATCCAATCCGCCTTGAAAGCCGAGCGTTTTACCGATGCTATGGCGGAAGTGGCTACATTGCGCAAGCCTGTGGATGTGTTCTTTGACAAGGTGACGGTAAATGCGGATGATAAAGCATTGCGTACCAATAGGTTGCTGGCGTTATCGCAAATCCGTAGCTTCTTAAACCAAGTGGCGAATTTCTCGGTGATTGAGGGGTAAGTTAGAGGGCAGGATTCAGGATTCAGGGGTCAGAGGGTAAAATCTCTGAATCCCGAATCCTGAATCCTGCCCTCTCTTCCAAAATTCCCTAGCCAAACGAATCAAAATCTGCTACATAGCCTGGCAGAATTTTCATACTAACGAAGGAAGATCTTCCGGTGTTAAAATTAGTAGAGGACAATACGATGACCAAGTGGGTATACAGTTTCGGTAACGGTGAAGCCGAAGGCCGTGGCACTATGAAAGAACTCTTAGGCGGTAAAGGTGCTAACCTGGCTGAAATGTGTTCATTGGGTCTCCCTGTTCCTCCTGGTTTTACAATCGTTACAGAGGCTTGTACAGGTTATTACGCGAATCAACGCACCTTGCCTGCTGGCTTACAAGAGCAAGTGAAAACCGCGCTCACCAAAGTCGAAAAAACCCTTTCTGGTCCTGTATTTGGCGATGCTGGGAACCCGCTTCTGGTGTCTGTCCGCTCCGGTGCGCGTGCGTCTATGCCTGGGATGATGGACACGGTGCTGAACCTCGGTTTGAACGATATTACCGTAAAAGGCCTGGCTGCGCGCAGCGGCAATGAGCGTTTTGCCTATGATAGCTACCGCCGTTTCATCCAGATGTATAGCGATGTGGTGCTGGGTGTTGATCACTACCATTTTGAGGAACTTCTGGATCTTAAAAAGCAAGATCGTGGCATCAACCTAGATACCGATCTGACAGCAGATGACCTGAAAGACCTCGTGGCACAGTTCAAAGACAAAGTGCAAGAAGAGCTAAACAAGCCATTCCCGCAAGATGTGAATGAGCAGCTTTGGGGCGCTATTGGTGCGGTGTTTGATTCTTGGATGAATAACCGCGCAAACACCTATCGCCGCCTGCATGATATCCCAGAAAGCTGGGGAACAGCGGTGAACGTGCAATCCATGGTATTTGGTAACATGGGTGATGACAGCGCGACAGGCGTGGCCTTCACACGTGACCCATCAACCGGTGAACATATGTTCTATGGTGAATATCTGGTGAATGCACAAGGGGAAGACGTCGTGGCGGGTATCCGCACTCCACAAGCGATTACTCTGCTTGGCAAACAGAAAAATGGCTCTGACCTTCCTGCGATGGAAGAGGTGATGCCGGATGTATACCAAGAGCTGGTGAAAATCTACAAGCATTTGGAAAATCACTATAAAGACATGCAAGACATCGAATTCACCGTACAAGACAAAAAACTGTGGATTTTGCAAACCCGTTCCGGCAAGCGTACGGCTGCGGCTGCGATTAAGATTGCGGTGGATATGGTAAGTGAAGGCTTGATCGAGAAAGAAGAAGCGGTGCGTCGCATTGACCCGTTATCGCTCGATCAATTGCTCCACCCAACCCTTGACCCTAAAGCGCATCGCCGTGTGATCGACCGTGGTCTGCCGGCGTCTCCAGGTGCAGCATCGGGTACGGTTGTATTCTCTGCTGAAGATGCGGAAGTGAAGGTAGCACAAGGTGAAAAAGTAGTTCTGGTACGTGTGGAAACCAGCCCGGAAGATATTCATGGTATGCATGTGTCAGAAGGTATTCTGACCGCGCGTGGTGGCATGACCTCGCATGCAGCGGTGGTTGCGCGCGGTATGGGTAAACCATGCGTGTGCGGCGCTGGCGGCTTACGTATTGATTACAAAAACCGCAATTTCATGGCGGGCGGTGTGCTGGTGAATGAAGGGGATGTGATTACCATTAATGGCTCCACCGGTGAGGTGATCTTCGGCAAAGTGCCAACCATTCAGCCACAGCTTTCTGGCGATTTCGCACAGATTATGGAATGGGCAGATAGTATTCGTGAGCTGAAAGTGCGTGCAAACGCTGAAACCCCAACCGATGCCGCGACAGCGCGTAAGTTTGGTGCGGAAGGTATTGGTCTTTGCCGTACAGAACATATGTTCTTCGATGCGGAGCGTATTGTAGCTGTGCGTGAGATGATTCTGGCGGAAAATGTAGAAGGCCGTAAGTCAGCGCTGGCAAAACTTCTGCCAATGCAGCGTAGCGATTTTGTAGAGCTGTTCACCATTATGAGCGGTTTGCCTGTAACCATCCGTCTGCTTGATCCACCATTGCACGAATTCCTGCCACATACGGAAGCGGATATGCAGGATGTAGCGAAAGCGGCTGGTGTGAGCGTGGAAGCAGTGAAAAACCGTGCAAGCCAATTGCATGAAAGCAACCCAATGCTCGGCCACCGTGGTTGCCGTTTGGGTATCGTCTATCCAGAGATTTACGAGATGCAAGCGCGTGCGATTTTTGAAGCGGCGGTAGAAGTGAGCAAAACACTCAAAGAAACCGTTGTGCCTGAAATCATGATCCCACTGGTGATGAGCAAGAAAGAGCTTGAAATTCTGAAGACGCTCATTGATGGTATTGCGGCTGAGATTACAGCGAAAAGCGGTGTGAAAGTGCCATATCTGGTAGGTACGATGATCGAATTACCACGTGCAGCTTTGCGTGCAGGTGAGATTGCCGAAGAAGCGGAATTCTTCAGCTTCGGTACCAACGATTTGACGCAAACTACCTTTGGTATTTCGCGCGATGATGCGGCTTCTTTCATGGGCATCTATAAAGAAAAAGGCATCGTAGAGCAGGATCCATTCGTGAAGCTTGACACCGAAGGTGTGGGCGAGTTGATCGAGATTGCGGCTGAACGTGGACGCAAGACCCGTAAGGATATTAAAATGGGTATCTGCGGTGAGCATGGCGGTAATCCTGCTTCTGTGCATTTCTGCCAGAGCGTGGGCCTAACCTATGTTTCTTGCTCGCCATATCGTGTGCCGATTGCCCGTCTGGCGGCTGCGCAAGCGGTGATCGAGCAACGCAAGAAAGCTAAAAAGGCCGCATAGTGAAACGCGCTTTTGCCCTCATAGCAATATTAGGCATAACAGGTTGTGCGATGTTGGCTCCTAAGCAGGAGCCTGTTGCACAGCCTGCACAGTCTATGAATGAGGCAAATCTGCGCATTAATGCGGCGCTTAAAGCGGGCGATTACGTGTCTGCCTTTAACCAAGCCAAAGCCGCCGCCGAGCAGGGCGATATCGATGCGCAAGGTCTGCTAGGTGGCATGTATTATGAAGGCATGGGAACCGAGCGTAATATCATCGAAGCACAACGCTGGTGGCAGGCGGCTGCGGAGCGTAATGATGCTATTTCGCAAGCACAATTAGGGTTGCTCTATGTCAAAGCAGGGCAATATCCGGCCGCAAAATTCTGGCTTGAACATTCAGCATCTCAAGGCAATGCTCAAGGCTTGTTTAACCTTGGAGTGCTGTATTTACAGGGTAAAGGCGTGCAGAAGGATGCAGCCATGGCTAAATCCTTATTTACCCAATCTGCCGCAAAAGGCTACGATAAAGCCCAGCAAGTCCTTAAATTACTTCCATAAATGTTATTATAGAAACTTTCTCCCCTGATGTGCTTTACAGCATGGAGGGAATGGGGTATAGTACAGGTAGAGAGGCGATGAATTTCATCACCTCTCCTTGTGGTTATTGGAAATACGCGTAAAGTTCTAAGACTTTATGCGCGATCTCCAACAGTAGCAAGGCTACCTGCAGTAGTCTTGCTACTCTTTTCAGAGTCTTCTCGTTCATAAGAGTTACCCCTCATAAAGGTTGAAAAAACCCTGCCGTGCTGTAGCAGACTATTCAGGTGATCTACCTGTATACCTGCCGTGACGGCAGGTTCTTATGCGTAAGTGCATAAGTGGAATGAGTTATAGAAACATTTTTTATAGGTGTCTATAGTAGATTTTCTTTACAAAGGGGAGAGAATGCTCTATATTCACAGGTAGAGAGGCGATGAATTTCATCACCTCTCCGGGTATTATTGGAAATATGCGTAAAGCTCTAAAGCCTTATTCACGATCTCCAACAGTAGCAAGGCTAGTTGTAATAGCCTTGCTACCTTCTTCAGAGTTTTTTCGCTCATAAGAGTCTCCCCTCATAAAGTTACTAAAACCCTGCCGTAGCAGGCCATACGCGTTAGCATACCTGTGTCCTGCCATAACGGCAGGTTCTTATGCGTTAGTGCATAAGTGTATCCTTTATAGATAATAATATGTATTGTGTCTATAATGGCTTTATGAGAATATGCTTTTTCTTCCCAGCCGAAAGCTTGATAACGCCATCCACCTGTGCAGCGCTTGTAATAGGCTGGTTTTCATCGGTAACGGCCACGTCGTTCACTTTCGCACCACCACCACGCACCAAGCGGCGTGCTTCGCCACCGGATTCGGCGAGGCCTGCGCGTTTGAAGAGGTCGTAGGCGGGGATGCCGGCGGCAAGTTCTGCTGCGGGAATCTCAACAACGGGTAGATTCGCCCCGAGGGCCCCTTCTTCAAAGGTTTTGCGAGCGGTTTCTTCAGCAGCAAGGGCTGCTTCGCGGCCATGGCAGAGGGCGGTGGCTTCGGTGGCCAGGATTTTCTTGGCGTCATTGATGGCATTGTCTTTGAGTTGCTCTAACTCAGCAATGCGATCAAGTGGTAACTCGGTGAAGAGGCGCAGGAAACGGCCCACATCAGCATCTTCGGTGTTGCGCCAGAATTGCCAGTAGTCATACGGCGATAGCATATCCCCATCCAGCCAAATCGCGCCATTAGCACTTTTGCCCATTTTAGCACCGGAGGCGAGGGTGATGAGTGGCGTGGTCAAGCCGAATAACTCAGGCGTACCCATGCGACGGCCAAGCTCTACGCCATTGACGATATTGCCCCATTGATCCGATCCGCCCATTTGCAGGCGGCAGCCGTAGTTTTTGTAGAGTTCTACGAAATCATAGGCTTGTAAGAGCATGTAGTTGAATTCGAGGAAGCTGAGCGGTTGCTCACGTTCGAGACGGAGCTTGACGCTATCAAATGTCAGCATACGGTTGATGGAGAAATGGCGGCCGACATCGCGGAGGAAATCAAGGTATTGCAATTTTCCAAGCCATTCATCATTATTCACCACAATTGCATCGCTTGGGCCATCACCGAAGGTAATGAATTTATCGAAGACTTTACGAATACCTGCCATATTACGGGCAATATCCTCTGCAGATAAGACTTTACGCGCCTCATCTTTACCTGTTGGATCACCGATTTTGGTGGTTCCACCGCCGAGTAATACCACAGGCTTATAGCCATGCTGCTGCAAATGGCGCAGCATCATAATCTGTACGAGGCTACCAACATGTAAGGAGGTTGCTGTACAGTCAAATCCAATATAGACCGGAATTTTTTGTTCTGAAAGCACGGCATCTAAGCCTGCTTCATCGGTACATTGATGGAAGTATTTGCGTTCGTGGAGGAGTTTTAATAAGGCGGAGGTCATAGGATACCTACAATACTATTCTTGTCATGCCGGACCTCGATCCGGCATCCATTGTGAAGGCAGCGTAATCTCTATTTTACGTTGGAAGCGCCTATCTACATGGATTCCGGGTCAAGCCCGGAATGACAAGGTTATAATTACAAATATTTCTTCACCAACTCTTCCGCAATTTGCACGGCATTAAGCGCTGCGCCTTTGCGGAGGTTATCGGCAACGACCCACATGTTGAGGCCGTTTGCTACAGTCGGGTCTTTGCGGATACGGGAGACGAAAACATTGTCTTCACGCACGCATTCTACTGGAGTGCTATAACCACCCGCTTCGCGGCGGTCATACACGGTTACACCAGGCGCATCAGAAAGAATCTCCATCGCCTCTTCTGGAGAAATCGGGCGTTCAAACTCAATGTTCACGCATTCTGAATGGCCGACAAACACAGGCACGCGCACGCAAGTCGCAGTCACAGGGATATCCGCACCCAGGATTTTCTTGGTTTCTTCCACCATTTTCCACTCTTCTTTGGTCGAGCCATCATCCAAGAACACATCGATATGCGGAATCACGTTGAAAGCGATTTGTTTGCTGAATTTTTGCGGCGGCAATTTTTCGAGGGTGTAATTGCCTTTGGTTTGGTTATAGAGCTCGTCCATCGCTTCTTTACCAGCGCCGGATACGGATTGGTAAGTAGACACTACCACGCGCTTAATGCCTGCTGCTTCATGCAGAGGTTTAAGTGCAACAACCATTTGAATTGTAGAGCAATTTGGGTTGGCGATGATGTGGCGTTTTTTGTAATCTGCAATCGCTTCCGGGTTTACTTCTGGCACAACCAGAGGAATATCGGCATCCATACGGAAATAAGATGTATTATCCACCACAATGCATCCAGCTTCTGCTGCGCGAGGGGCGAAGACTTTGGAGACAGATGCGCCTGGAGAAGAAATCGCAATATCTGTTCCACGGAAATCATAATCATCAAGGCATTGGCATTCCAGAACTTTATCGTCACCAAAGCTCACTTTTTTGCCGATGGAATTGCGGGAGGCCAGAGGCACAACTTCTGTTGCAGGGAATTTACGTTCCGCCAGAATACTCAACACTTCGCGCCCAACATTACCGGTGGCGCCGACAACGGCTACTTTACACTTTTTCATGATATATACTTCAATATTGGATGAATAGAGGGGAGTATTGTTGCAGAACGATGTAAAAAATCAAGAGAATTTATGTTCTAGAGGGCAGGAATTGGGATTCAGGATCCAGAGATTTTTTATTTTTGTCATGCCGGACTTGGCGGTTCGATGAAATCGAGAGCGGCATCCATTGTTATGGTTGCACGAT
Source organism: uncultured Rickettsiales bacterium (assembly GCA_964574415.1). Classification (GTDB taxonomy): domain Bacteria; phylum Pseudomonadota; class Alphaproteobacteria; order Rickettsiales; family CAZNNM01; genus CAZNNM01. The sequence goes on from CAZNNM010000010.1 coordinate 79,245, forward strand.
GCTATAAGAATGGAGTGCGTAGCGCCAGTCTGGGTGGATTCCGGGTCAAGCCCGGAATGACAAAGAGAGACTAGGCCTTATCCGTAAACGCCACAATCTTAGGCACAATCACCTCGCGGAATTTGCGGCCGTTGAAGAGGCCGTAATGGCCTACACCTTCTTGTAAAAGATAGGTTTTCTTGTCAGTTGGAATGTTTTTACACAAGGCAATCGAGGCTTTGGTTTGGCCGATGCCGGAAATATCGTCTTTTTCGCCTTCAATGGCCATTAATGCGGTTTTGGTGATGGCGGTTGGGTCGATTTTACGGCCACGCGACACCATCTCGCCTTTAGGCAAGGCATGGGTTTTGAAAACGGTGTTAATGGTTTGCAGGTAAAATTCTGCTGGTAAATCCATCACAGACAGATATTCGTTATAGAATTTGCGATGTGCTTCTGCGCTTTCGCCATCTCCGCTCACGAGGTGGCGGAATAAATTCACATGCTCGCCCACATGGCGTTTGAGGTTCATGGCCATAAAGCCTGTCAATTGCAGGAAACCAGGGTAGACACGGCGCATGACGCCTGCATAATTGGCTGGTACACGTGTGATCACATTGGTAGCAAACCAGTACATAGAGCGTTCGGTGGCCATGCTATTGACTTCTGTTGGGCTTTGGCGGGTATCAATCGGGCCGCCAATTAATATCATCGAACGAGGTGCATAAGCACTTTTTTCAGCGCCCAGAATGGCCGTTGCGGCAAGCACTGGCACGGCAGGCTGGCAGACAGCTAGCAAGTGAACATCGCCATTTAATGCTTTAATGAAATCAATGACATAATCAATATAATCATCCAGATCAAACGCACCCATTGCCAGCGGAATATCGCGCACATTGCGCCATTCAGTGATATAGACATCATAATAAGGCAGCAAGCCTTCCACTGTACCACGGCACAGTGTAGCATAATGCCCAGACATCGGGGCGACGATCATGATTTTGGGTTGTTTGAGATCGGTTGTAGTCTCTTTGCGGAAGCGGACAAGTTTGCAGAAGGTTTTATCGATAATAACTTGTTCTTCAATGGCATAATTCTTATTATCAACCGTCGTTTCGGTAATGCCAAATTCCGGCTTCTCATAACTGCGTGTGACACGTTCAAACAGCTCAAAACTCGCTGCTAGTGAGCGGCCATAGCCAGTGTAAGCAAAAGGATTGAGAGGGTTAATATTGAGGTATTGCCCTGTTTTAAACATAAGGCGGGCAGGCACTAAACTGGCGCGTTGTAGCTCCACAGCCGAGTAAAGGCCGCTATTTTCAAAGAGTGACGGTATCATAATCTTCAAAATCCCTCATTTTTTATCCTTATGAATACTATATCATAAGGTATAAAAGTGAAGAAGTGCTTAAATAGAGGGTACTGACTCATTTTGAAATAATTTCTGTCATTCTTGGACTTGATCCAAGAATCCATTTAAAATATAAAGCCCTTATAAGCGCTATTATTGCTTTATTATTAGGATGGATCCTTGGATCAAGTCCAAGGATGACAAAGCTTGAGAAACAAACAAAATTTCAAAATGAGTCAGTGCCAAATAGAGGAAATGAGGGTTTTTAGGCTTTGTGTCATTCCAGCCTTCGCTGGAATGATGTTTCGATAAAGAAGCAAAACATCCTCTAAATCCTGAATCCCGAATCCTGCAACCTTCTATCCACATCCCCATTGCCATCCCCGCCACCACATTATACTATACTCCCATGACAGATAGCCTCACCACCATCTCCCCTCTTCGTTCGCTTTTCCGTTCGCTCGGAACGCTAAACGGTGTGGGCGAGAAAACGCAGGAACATTTTAAGCGTTTGCTAGGTTCACGGGTGATTGATTTGCTGTTTCATCTACCGGTCAGCATCATCAACCGCCCGCCGATTAGTGATTTGCGGCACGTGGTGGATGGGAGTGTGATTACGATTACCATCACTGTCGGCGAACACCGCCCGCCTGCGCGGGTGTCGCGGTATAGTAAAAAGCCCTATCTCGTGCAGTGTATGCATGAAACGGGAGATATCACGGTGGTGTTTTTTAAGACATTCCCGAATCAAGTACAAAAGCTTTTGCCGCCTGGGCAGAAGCGGATTATTAGTGGCAAAGTGGAATGGAGTTATAACCATTTCCAGATGACGCATCCGGATTATATCTTGCCTGCGGATGCTGCTTCCCGGTTGCAACAGAATGAGCCTGTCTACCCGCTCACCGGTGGTTTAACCTCTAAAATGCTGCATAAATCTATCCGTGAAATACTGGATACTATGCCGCATCTCTCGGAATGGCTTGATCCTGCTTTCATTGCCCAAAAACGCTGGCCTGCCTGGCATGAGGCGTTTTATGCGGTGCATCATCCTCAATTAGAGCGCGATGTTCAGGTTTTTGCGCCTGCACGGCAGCGTTTGGCGTATGATGAGTTGCTCGCCAACCAGCTTGCTTTGCAGCTCACGCGGGAGCGGGTGCATAAAACCGGCGGGCTTTCGATTAAAGGCGATGGGAGCTTACGCAAAACAGTGCTTGAGCATCTCGGCTTCACACTCACCCAGGGCCAGCAAGAGGTGATTAAGCAGATTAATGCCGATCAAGAATCCGATTTACGCATGATGCGCTTATTGCAAGGGGATGTGGGCAGTGGCAAGACGGCCGTTGCCCTGTTTGCGATTCTCAATGCTATAGAAGCAGGCAAACAGGCTGCTCTTATGGCGCCGACTGAAATTCTGGCGAGGCAACATGCGGCTTGGATTGGCAAGGTGACAGCGCCTTTAGGCCTGCGTGTGGCCTTGTTGACAGGGCGTGTGAAGGCTAAAGAGCGTCGGGAGATTTTAGAAGGATTGGCGGATGGTTCTATCCATATCGCTATCGGCACTCATGCACTCTTCCAAGAACAGGTGCAATTCCAGGATCTTGGTATTGTCATCATTGATGAGCAACATCGCTTCGGCGTAGAACAGCGCATGGCGCTTTCGGAGAAGGGGCAGCGTGTAGATACGCTTTTGATGACGGCTACACCTATTCCACGCACGCTTACGATGACGATGTATGGCGATATGGATGTCTCCCGCCTGACCGATAAACCTGCGGGTCGCCAGCCCATCGATACCCGCCTTATTTCACTTGCTAAACTGGATGAAATGTTCACAGCTGTAGAGCGTGCCGTTGAAAATGGTGAGAAGCTGTATTGGATTTGCCCGTTAATCGAAGAATCCGAAGCCATAGACCTCGCCGCTGCGCAAGAGCGTTTCTTTATGCTGTATAGCAGGCTGGAAAATAAAGTTGGCCTGGTGCATGGCAAGATGCCAGCGGAAGAGCGCGATGCGGTGATGGCGGCGTTTCGGGATGGGGAGATTAAGGTGCTGGTGGCAACGACCGTGGTAGAAGTGGGCGTGGATGTACCAGATGCTACGATTATCATCATCGAACAAGCCGAACGTTTTGGTCTATCTCAACTCCATCAACTACGCGGCCGTGTAGGCCGTGGCAGCAAGGCTTCGCGGTGCCTTTTGCTCTATAACCCTGAGATCGGCGAAACAGCACGCTCACGGTTGAAAGTCATGCGTGATACGGAAGATGGATTCCGTATTGCTGAGGAAGATCTGGCGATTCGTGGCAGTGGCGATATTCTTGGCACCAAGCAAAGCGGTATGCCTGTTTTTCATTTTGCTGATCTTGCCGTACATGGCGAATTGCTGGCTACGGCCCGTAAAGATGCCGAATACATCCTCCACCAAGACCCGCATTTGCAATCAGAGAGAGGCAAGGCGCTGATGGTGTTGATGGAAGTATTTGAATACCAGCTGGCGCGGTTTAAGGCTTTGTAAAGTGTTTGAATACCGGTTTTATGGTATGGCTCTTGGTCATTGCAAGAAGCGGTAGCGACGTGGCAATCCATGTTTATGGTTCTTTCCTTTATGTAGGCTAGATGGATCGCCGCGCTAACGGTGGTATATTTCTCTGTCATTCTTGGACTTGATCCAAGAATCCATCTCAAACAAATAGCATTATTCAAAGCTGTATTCTTGCTCTCTGGTTAGGATGGATCCTTGGATCAAGTCCAAGGATGACAAGAGCTATAAAGAACGCCCCAACCGCTCTAACGCCACATTCACATGCTCTTTCGTTGCAATCAGTGGCGGCAGGATGCGTAACACGCTATCGCCGCCTGCGCGGGTGATGACCAGGCCGTTTTCTAAAGCGCGTAGCATAATCTCGCGGGCGGAGCCTGTTACTTCTACGCCTAACAACATGCCAACGCCACGTATAGCCTTGATCTTATCGGGATGGCGGCTGTGTAAGGCCTCTAAACCTGCTTTAAAATAAGCGCCGCATTCTGCCACATGCTCAAAGAATCCTGGCTCTTCCATCACATCAAGCACAGCATTGCCTGCGGCCATAGCCATAGGATTGCCGCCATAGGTGGAGCCATGCGTGCCTGGTGTGATAACCGCAGCAACACGATCAGTGGTGAGGCAGGCCGCCAGTGGGAAGCCATTGCCGATGCATTTGGCTGCAGTCAGAATATCAGGTGTTACGCCGATTTGCTGGTAACGGAACAGGTTACCTGTCCGCCCATAACCGCATTGCACTTCATCAAAGCAGAGCAATATGCCAGCTTCATCGGCCAATTGGCGGAGGGTGCGTAGATAGTCGGTATCCAGTGGATAGACGCCACCTTCGGCTTGAATGGGTTCTAATAAAATACCAGCGGTTTCTTTAGTAATCGCATGCTTAAGCGCAGTAATATCATGGCGCGGAATACGGTCAAAACCTTCCAGCAATGGGCCAAACCCTTCGCGTGCAATGGCGTTTCCGCCGGCGGATAATGTGCCTAAGCTCCGGCCATGAAAGCCGTTTTCCAGGGTAATAATCCGGTAACGCCCTTGGGTGGATTGGAATTTGCGCAAGAGTTTGATGGCGGTTTCTACCGCCTCTAATCCACTTGAACAGAAGAAAACTTTATCCGCAAATGTATGCTGAATCAGCCGCTTGGCAAGTCTTACTTGCTCTGGCACGGTGAACAGGTTCGAGCAATGCCATAAGGTTTCGGCTTGTTTCTGCACGGCTTTAACGACATGCGGATGGCAGTGGCCTAAGCCAGTGACGGCGATGCCGGTGGCGAAATCCAGATATTGCTTATTCGTGCTATCATATAAATACACACCCTCGCCACGCACCATTTCAATGCTCAGGCGGCTATAGGCTTGTAGAAGTGGAGAATCACTCGTCATGGCGCACACCTTCTTTCAGGAGTTTATAGGTGATGCTATCGTTGAGGGCGTTATAAGAGGCATCGATCACGTTGGTGGAAACACCTACGGTCGTCCAGCGGTTGCCCTGGCTATCACCGGATTCGATCAGCACACGGATGAGCGCTTCCGTGCCTGCGCCTGGGGTGAGGATACGGACTTTATAATCGTGCAGGCGGATATCGGAAAGTGGCTTATAGCGTTTGGAAAGCGCGATGCGCAGGGCATTATCAAGCGCGTTCACTGGGCCGTTACCTTCAGCCACCGTCATGATTTTCTTTTTGCCGATGATGAGTTTGATGGTGGCTTCGGAAAGCGTTACCAGCTCACCTTTGGCATTCCAACGGCGTTCGTCGATGACGCGGAAGTTATAGAGGTTGAAATAGGCCGGAACACGATCCAGTGTCCTGCGGGCGAGCAAGTCAAAGCTGGCATCGGCGCTGTCATAGGCATAGCCTTCGCTTTCGCGTTGTTTGATTTCGTTGACCAGATGGGTGATCTTGTCATTCGTATAATCATCGGGATTCATGCCGATGTCTTTCAGGCGTGCCACGATATTCGAGCGGCCAGCTTGGTCGGAGACTACGATATTACGCTGATTGCCCACCAGTTCAGGATCAATATGCTCATATGAGGTTGGGTTCTTCGCAACGGCTGATACATGCAGCCCGCCTTTATGCGCAAAGGCTGATGCGCCGACATAGGCTGCATAAGGATTGGGCTGACGGTTCAGGCGTTCGTCTAAGAAGCGCGAAGTGCGGGTGAGGTGTTTGAGGCCATCTTCGCTGATGCCTGTGTCATAGCCCATTTTAAGCATCAGGGTAGGGATGATGGTGGTGAGATTGGCATTGCCGCAACGCTCGCCCAGGCCGTTAATCGTCCCTTGAATCTGCCGCACACCGGCACGCACGGCGGCCAGTGAGTTAGCGACGGCATGGTCGGTATCGTCATGGCAGTGAATGCCTAAATGATCGCCAGGAATATATGGTGTTACCTCGCGCACAATGGCTTCAATCTCATGCGGTAGCGTGCCGCCATTAGTATCACATAACACCACCCACCGCGCACCACTCGCATAAGCAGCTTTCACGCAGGAGAGGGCGTAGTCTTTATTGGCTTTATAACCATCAAAGAAATGCTCAGCATCAAATAATACTTCGCAGCCTTTATTCTTGAGGTGTTCGATGCTCTCAGCAATCATGCGGATATTTTCTTCGCGTGGGATGCTAAGTGCCATATCCACATGAAAATCCCAGGTTTTGCCAACGATGCAGACGGCTTTTACACCCGTATTTATAAGTGTATTAAGGCCTGGGTCATTAGCCGCACTGGCGCTCGGCCGGCGTGTCATGCCAAAAGCGGTGATGCGGCTATTGGTGAGTGCGGGGAGGTCATTAAAGAAAGCATCATCAGTAGGATTCGCCCCAGGCCAGCCACCTTCGATATAATCGATGCCGAGCCGATCCAGCTCTTTGGCAATATCGTATTTATCGGTTGCAGAGAAATCCACCCCATAGGTTTGTGCACCGTCGCGGAGGGTGCTGTCATAAATATAGATGCGTTCTTTTGACGCCATGATGGTTTCTCTTTGAGGGGTATAAGCTTAAGGGCAATAAGGCTCCCCATCCTAATGGTAAAATGAGAAACTGGCAATACTCTCTATGGCTAACCATTGTCATTCTTGGGCTTGACCTGCATTGTTGCCTGTCTCACCGTCACTGCGAGGAGCATTAGCGGCATGGCAGTCCAGGGGCGGACTTCTCTGTCCTTTATGTAGGCCCTGGATCGCCGCGCTATCGCTCGCGATGACGACGCTATATTTCTCTGTCATTCTTGGACTTGATCCAAGAATCCATCTACAATACATAGCATTATTCAAAGCTGTATTCTTGCTCTTTGTTCAGGATGGATCCTT
>CAZNNM010000011.1:0-85887 GCA_964574415.1 uncultured Rickettsiales bacterium
AGCAACGGGAAATCCAGCTGTAAAGCTACTCTGGCAGCATCACACCGATGAGCCCATCGGCGTGTTTACTACTCTACAAGAAGATGCGCATGGCCTTTATGTGGAGGGCGTGTTGCAAATGGATGTCCAGCGTGGACGGGAGGCGCATTCGCTGCTGCTCTCTGGCGCGCTGGAAGGGCTAAGTATTGGTTATACTGCGGTAAAATACCATTACGATGCAGATCGCCGCATCCGTTATCTGACGGATGTGGATTTGTGGGAGGTGAGCCTGGTAACCTTTCCCTCCAACCCTGCGGCGAATGTGACGCAGGTGAAGGATGCATTGCAAGACTATGACATGCACGCACTACACTGCGCGCTAGGCCGCGCGATTCGGGCATTGGCTTAAGGGTTATTCTCGTCAAGGCTGGGGCGGATGGTGGTTGCGCTGTTGGCGCTTCTCGTGAATGCTTTTTTCTCTGTCATACGCCGATTTGCGTAAATTTTGCCGTCGCCTTGGCGAAGGCAAGAGCGGCGTATATATCCTAAATTATGGCTTTATATCTTTTTAGATGGATTCACCGATTCCTCCGATGCTCTAACGAGCTACGGCGAGACTTACCTATTATCCATGCTATCTATTTCTGAGACTGACTCATTTTGAAATTTTTATGTGTTTTTAAGCGTCGTCATCCTTGGACTTGATCCAAGGATCCATCGTAATAATAGAGCAATAATAGTGCTTATAAGGGCTTTATGTTTTGGATGGATTCTTGGATTCCCCCTTCGCTAAAGCTACGGCGGACGCGGCAAGTCCAAGAATGACAACAGTTATTGCAAAATGAGTCAGTACCCTATTTCTCTTCTTCTCTTTTTATTTATTATACAAAGGATTAATCATGACTATATCTGAAGTTACACAGCGCGTAAATGCGCTCGGTTCTGCTTGGGAACAATTTAAAGCGGTGAATGACCGTCGTTTGCAGGAAATCGAGCGTAAAGGCTCAGCAGACCCGCTTACGAATGACCATTTGGGCAAAATCAACCATGCGCTGGATCATTATAAAGATCGCCTTGCCCGTGTAGAAACAGCTATGCTACGCCCAGGTGCAGGGATTGAGGGGTATAAAAGCACAGAGCCTTTTGCTCAAGAGCATAAGGAGGCATTCTGCCATTACTTACGCAAAGGCGTAGAGATGAACCTCGCACATCTAGAGCAGAAGGCGCTTTCGGTCGGTTCAGACCCTGATGGCGGTTATTTGGTCACGGCTCCGATTTCTGACCGTGTTATCCGTACTATTTTTGAAACATCCCCTATGCGTCAGATCGCATCAATTGCCACAATCTCCAGTGATTCCTTGGAGTTAATTGAGGATTATGATGAGGCGGGCGCTGGATGGGTTTCGGAAACTGCAGCGCGCAGCGATACCGATACGCCGCAACTGGGCAAAAAGTCGATTCCGGTGCATGAATTATATGCACAGCCTAAGGCGACTCAGAAGCTAATCGATGATTCCAGCGTGGATGTGGAAGCATGGCTGGCGGATAAATTGGCGGATATCTTTGGCCGCATGGAGAATGCATCGTTTATTAGCGGTAATGGTAGCGGCAAGCCAAAAGGGATTCTGACCTATGCGGCGGGCACTAGCTGGGGGCAAATTGAGCAGATTGAATCCGGCACTAATGGCGTGATTACGGCGGATGGCCTGGTGATGCTCTATTATTCCCTGAAGGAAAGCTATGCTACCCATGCGCATTTCTTGATGAATCGTGCATCAGTGCAAGCGGTGCGCTTGATTAAAGAGGCGACAACGGATCAATATTTATGGCAGCCAGGCCTGGCGCTCGGTGCGCCGGATACTTTGCTTGGTGTGCCGGTGATCCAAGCAGCAGATATGCCTGCGCCAGCAACTGATAGCCTTTCTGTAGCGTTTGGTGACTTCTCGCAAGCCTATCAAATCGTAGACCGCACCGGCATCCGTGTGCTACGTGATCCGTTTACCGATAAGCCGTTCGTGAAGTTCTATACTACCAAACGCGTTGGTGGAGATGTGACTAATTTTGATGCGATTAAGTTATTGAAATTGGCGGCGTAGTCAGAGGGCGGGATTCAGGATTCGGGATTCAGGGAGATTTTTCTCTGAATCCTGGATCCTAACTACTGTTTCTTCTCTGCTGCCTTAGCGGCTGCTGTAGGCATTGGGTTGGAGAATTTGCATTCGTATTCTAATTGCTGGCGGTAGTAGTTGCGCTCGTTTTCGTTTTTGTTCATGCAAAGCTTGGTGGCTTTCATGCGGGCGATTTCGAGTTCGGCTCTGGTGTAAGGTGCTGGCTCGGTGACGGTGTTGCGGCTGGTGCGGCCGTTTACATCGGTGGAGTTTTCTGTTTTGGTGATGGCGCGCGTCAAGTGATCTGGGAAATCCAGCTCGGCCTGGGTTTGGCAATCTTGACGGTCGCGGGTTTCGCGGGCAGCTAATTTGTTATTTACATTACCAAGGCATGTGCGGGATTGATCGTAATTGCTGCGGCAGGTCTTATAGGCAGCGGTATTTTTTTTGTATCCACGCATGGTGCAGACATTATGGCCGCTAGCAACTTGACGGGCTTTGGCTGCATCTTCACGGAAAATAGCTGCAACTTTAGGGCCAAGCGCTGCTTCGGCTAATTGTGCGCGGCAATCGAGATAGGCTGCTGTGCCTGGTGCTTCAAACGGGCCAGGATAGAGGCCTTTGGACATGCAGGCATAATGATCTTGATAGTCTCGTGTGTTAAAGGCATTGCGGGCTTGATCGGCGTTTTTATAGAACTTCACCAACACGGCTGGCACACGGCCTGGCTTATATTGAGCCGCGGGAGAAGGCGCGCTGATGCGCTTTTGGGCGATGGTGATGCGGCAGTCGTAATAAGCTTCGGTATTCGGGTTTTCCCATAGATCAGGCTTAAAGCCTTTATTACGGCAGGTGGCATCATCGGCTTCTTCATTTTGTGCTACTTTGATGGCCTCTGCTTTTTCCCAAGCAGCGCGCGCTTCGTCACGTTCTTTGTTTTGGGCTTGTTGTTGAAGGCTTTGCGTTGCAACTGGCACAGAAGGTGAGGCCATAACGGTTGGGCCAGCATGGGGCGCTGCGGAAGCATTACTAGCCGTTTGCTGAGGATCGGCGCTGGCCGGTTTAGGCAAATTTTGGCATCCGCTCAGCGCAAGCGCTGCAACCAGCGCAATAAGTTTTACGTTCATAGAACGACTCCTCCACAGTTTGCGGATCATCATAATGGATTCGTTACTGGGGGGCAATAGAAAAGCATTCGGGATTCAGGATTCGGAATGCAGAGAAGGGGTGTTTCTCTGCATCCCGAATCCCGAATGCTGGATGCTATTATCAACTCTCAATACATCGAGGTAACCCTATGACTTTTCGTCCTTATAAATTGATGCTTGTAACACCTCCGGCGATAGAGCCGTTTGTGCTGGCGGATGTGAAATTGTTTTTGCGGATTGATGGTTCGGCGGAGGATGCGTTGCTGACCAGTTTAATCGTGGCAGCGCGGCAATCGGCAGAGCATTATCTGCGGCGATCCCTTATCAACCAGATATGGAAACTGAGCTATGATGATTATCTCTCTGAAGAGACAGCATTATTGCGTGGGCCGGTGCAGGCTGTTATATCAGTAAACCGGGTAGAGCGGGATGGGACGCCTACGGAATTTGATAGCCAAAATTACTTCTTACGCCAAACCGATGATACGCTGATCTGCGATATAACGCCATTTGCGCATCGTTTGGAGATTACCTATGAGGCAGGTTATGGCGAGGCGGCGAGTGATGTGCCTGCGGCGGTAAAACAGGGGATGCTGAGCCATATCGCAGCGCTTTATGAACACCGCGCACTCGGCGCGCCATTGCCCGATACCGCGCAGACGCTTTATGCCCCTTATCGTGTGATGGGGGTGTAAATGGTGTTGGATTTAGCCTCGCGTTTAACCAAACGCGTAACATTCCAGGAGGAAAACCCGATGCCGGATGAGGCGGGCGGGTATGATATTACCTGGGATGATGTGGTGACGGTATGGGCGTGTATCGAACCGGTGACGGGGCAGAAGAGTGATGAGCGCAGTGATATCTATAAACAGGAATTATACCGCTATGCACGGGTGACAATTCGTTACCGGACGGATATTCGGGCGGATATGCGCATGTCTTATGGCGGGCGCGTATTTGCGATTATGGGGGTAATTGACCCTGATGAAACACAGGAAAAATTGGAATTATTAGTGCGCGAAGGAGGGGCCGTATGACAGTATTGGCGTTGCAAGAATCTGTATATCAGGCATTAAGTGCCGATATGGACTTAATGGCGATGGTGGCGGGTGTGTATAATCATGTGCCACAGGATGTGGCGGTGCCTTATGTGGTGATTGGAGAGATGCGGTCGCTCGATCGTTCGACGGTTGAGCAAGTGGCGGCGGAAATTGATATGCAGCTGCATATTTTCAGTCGTCATCGCGGAACAAAAGAGGCTCTTGCTATTTTACAGCAGGTTAAGGCCATATTGCACCGGGCGGATTTGGTGTTGGATGGGGCAAATTTGGTATATTTGTATTTTAATAACAGCAATTTGCGAAAACTCAGCGATGGGCTGACATGGCAGGTGACGTTGTTGTTTAGTGCGTTGGTGGAGGAGGTGTAATTATGGTGATGCAATCGGGTGATAGATTTCTATTAAAACTTGGCGGGTTAACCATTGGAAGTTTAAGGGTTATTCGGATGGAGCTTACGGGGCAGGTGATAGAGGCGAATAATGTAGAAGCGGGTGCATGGCGGGTTTTACTGTCTGGTTCTGGCATAAAATCCTTATCTATCAATGCAGAAGGGGTGTTCAGTGATACGGCAGTCGAAGAGGATTTGCAGAGCTATGCGTTTGATCAAACGGCGCGTAACTATCAGTTGCTATTTGGTAATGGGGACGTGTTGACAGGGTTATTTATTGTGAGTTCGTATCAGCGAAATGGACAAGTGTCTGGAGAAGAAGGATTTTCTGTGGTATTGGAAAGTGCTGGGGTTGTGAGTTAATTATTGCCTTGTTGTAATAAATTTGTCATAAAAACATAAGTGATTTTTAAGGAAATATCTTTTATACTATACGATAGGTTAATTTGTAAATTAGTGGTGCTGTATGCCAAACGAGATCCAAAACAGTCTTGATCCTCAATCACTTGTTCGTACCCATAAAAATGGTGAAACCCTTTTGAAAAACGGAGTGGTTTCGGAAGAGGCCTCATTGGCAGCAGGAGTGGAACCTGTGGTCACTCCAGGCATGGCCACAAAGAAGGCCGAAAATATGATGGAAGAGGTGGATAAAAAGGTTCTCCTGTTCACGGATTATAATGGCAAACGGGATGCGGGTGAGACATTTAAGAATATGTCTCCGACCGACCGCGCTGGCGTTGCAACGGCGGCATTGGGAGCAATGGGCGGTAAGCTTGTGAAAGAGCTGAAAAAGGGCAATATTTCTATGGAGGATTTCAAATCCTTATTTGGAAAAGTGGCCAAATCCGCTGCACGCGTGGGCGAGGAGATTGTGGAGCAGCAGCTTAAGCATGATCCGCAAATGGCTGCTATCCTTAAAACACTGGATTTCATCGCTAAAATGCATGAACAAGCGCAAAAAGCAAAATCGCCTGAAGAATTACAGACCGAGCGCTATTTTGAAATGATCGCCGAAATGGAAGAGCATCGCGCAAAAATTGAGGGCGAGCAAAAAGAAGTAGAGGCAAAGCGCGAGCAAGAGGCAATGCAAAAAGAAAGTGGCCTCAATGGCGAAATCATCAATGACCTTGAGCATATGTGCGAGAGTATTGATAAGTTTTCCAGTGGCTTGGTTAAAGGCGTGGGGACATTTGGCCGGATTATCGGCGAATCTGCCCAGGCTGCCAGTGCTTCGGATTTGGGGCGGTTATCCTCACCCGAAGTGCCGGATGCACGTCAGCCAGGTCGAGGTCAGGGATTGGAAGTTTAAGGAATTTAGTGCATTGTAATAATAGTGTAATATTCATGTTATATAGTGCAAACTAGCAGAGTTTTGTAATGGAGTTATAAAGAATGCCTTGGGTTGTTGCCGCGAATGCAAATGGTCAATTAGAGATTCATTGGCAAATGCCAAATGGTGAGCGCCCTTATGGGCTGCAACCTAAATATGAGCAAACATATTTACCGGTTGCGATGCTTGCATTACAGGGAATTATTTGGAAGCATAGTGCCGTATTGCGTGCTGTGGAATATGTGCGTGAGAAGGAAATAGCAGATGGCAATGCGAATGTTTTGGCGGATAGTTCTGCTACAGATGTAGTTGCCCATGCAGAGTTTGAAGATGTGTTGGGCTCTTTGGGGTGGGAAGAGGATGATGACGATTATGATGATAGAAAGAATGCGCTAAGAACGCAATTACAGGCTGATGTAGAGAAATTTAATGCAGAGTTGCGTGGATTCATAGGCAAATTCAAGCAAAATCTTCCATTGTCTGGGTATGATCTTGCTGCGCTATTTGGTGATGCGGCTGGTCTGTCACAGTTAATCAAAGAGGTCATTCCGCAAGCAGCAAATATTGCAGCTAGGGATGCAAAGCAAGAGTCAGCGATTATATGGGGGCTAAGGACGCCAGAAGAGCGTATCCAAGCATATAAAGGATCTATTGAGGCTCAAATATCTAATGGTGGTGTAATAAGTTTTGCGCCTTCAGCAAAGGCAGCGAAGTGGACTAATCCAGCAACAAAAGGCAATGAAAACCTTCCGTCTGTTATATCTGATTTTGCGGCGCAGGTGTTGAATAAACATGCTGCGTTTTTAGGGGAAGTACTTGGGACATTGTGGAATGGGTGTGTGAATGGTAATGCGCAGCATATTGCGGCGGATGTGTTTATGCAAGGTAAGCTTGCAGATGAAATGCAAAAAGTTTTAGCTGGATTTCCAGCAGCTGCTGAGAAAGAATATGTACGCGTTGGTTTGGAGAGTTTCTTAGCGGATATTAAGGCATTTAAAGCACAGCCAGGAAACGCAAGCGAAGCCGGAAATGGGACGCTGGAGCTTATTGATGCTATGGTGCATACAGCCCAACAAAGCATTGCGGATCACTATTGGCGGGTTGCTGATAAGACTCCGTTCGTGGCGGCTTTGAAAGCGCATGCAGCAGAGCATGCTAAGCAAACGGCTTGGGACAGCAAGACTCCTGATCAAAAGGTGCAAGCTTTTGCAAAATCATTAAAGGTAACAGTAGACGATGCAGGATTTGTGATTGCGCCTAAAAAGAGCGCTAGACCTGGTGTTCCTGCAGTGGTGAAGGCATTTAATGATCAAGTGTTACAAAAACATGCTGTATTCTTGGCCGAGTTAGTGGCATTTTTGTGGGATGCCACAAAAGCAAAGGGAGATGCCGCAGATCAAGCCCTTGACGCATTGTATGGTGATGAGACTGTGAACGGTGGGCTATTGCTTGGTGATGTGCTTTTACAAAAGATTGCGGATGCTATTCCTCCATCTAAGAAAGATGCTCATGACTTCCTTATAGCGGGTATGGAGGGGTTTATCAGCGATGTCCAGAAATTTAAGCAAGCACAACAAACAATGGATGGTGCCTCGCTTGTTGAAGGGGTGTGTTTGGCGGCAAGAAGAGAGGTTATTAATCACTATAATCTGGAAACACAACGCCAAGACCCGTTGATCAGCTTTGTAAAGCAACATGATAAAGAAGCACGTTCAGACCTCCTGACGGCATCTTTTAAGACATCTGTCAGTAAAAAGACAGGCGAAGTTACATTTAAGCCTTTAGCAAAAGGTGAAGAATGGAAAGATCCTCTTAATGGCGGCAAGCCGGTGAAGGGATATTTGGGGCGCTTAGAGCCTGTGCCGCCTGTGGTGCGTGCTTTGCAGAATGTGATTAATGCGCATGCAGCAAATGCTATGGTATTAATGGCATATTTGAAGCATGGAGAGGCTACTGATCTAGCGAATGCTGCGATCTATAGAGAGGCTATTGATGCGCTTAAAGCTGATCCGTATGCACAAAATACGATCGACAAACTGCATACCGCAATCAAATTTATTGATCCTGCTAAGGCGGATTATTTACACCAAGTAGTAATTGATATGCATTTTGCAGTGGCTCAGCTTGCGGCAAAACATCAGCAATCATCTGCTAATGTAGAGTTGCTTAACATAGCCTATAAAAATTATTTTATAGACCTTGAGGCAAAAACAAATGCTAGCAAGGTTCTTGCTCCTAAGAAGCTGGCCGATGAAGCAAAAGAATTATTTGATGCTCAGCGTGAGGTGCGTGAGGCTGCAACATATGGTGGCGCGCAAAGCTTTATTGCAACATTTATCAGTGTGCCAAAGACAGTAAGCCCATTTAAAGCAAAAACTGCAGCAGAACACGCCGCTGGTGTGGTGATGCAGCAATGTGGTTTCTGGGGTAAAAAGACATCGTCTGACTCTATCAGGGATGCTCAGAAAGCATTGGCTGGCGCAATAGATGAGCAATTCCCGCGTTTTGCGCAATATGAACAAAATGTGCAGAAGCTTATTCTGAAGAGAATCCATGAGTGGGTAGAGACAGTAGTACAATTGTTTAATCAGAATCCCGTTAGTGTAAATAAAACGGTTTTTAAAGCACAGTTTGGCCATGGTAATAATACGCTGTCTGATTGGTTGAAAACAGATGTTCTAGATAAAAATGAATTAGTAAAAGAGCAACGCGATATACATTTCTGTGTTGGACAAGTGTATGAGGAAGCGCTGAAGTTAAAAGGTACGGCTCAAGTAAAAACAATTAAAACAAGTGTCGTGCAGCAAGATGATATGGCTGTGAATATCTATAAATTGCTTCAGGAAGCTGCGAGCATTTTAAAGATAGGTATTAGTGATTTTAACGATGATTTTGAGGTTGATGAGCCTAAACCTAAGAATGCAGGATCTGGTTATGTTCCTTTAAAGACGCAAAAAAATTTCTTAACGGTGATAGCAGAGCAAATTGTCGATCAGGTGGGTAAATCGCATATCGGGTCGTCTAAAGCCATTGATCCGAAATACTTGGATGATGAAAACCGGCCGGCTGTGGTAGGGCGTGTTGTTGATGCATACCGTGCTAAGATAGTAGGTGAATTCTCGTTGTATAAGATAGCAAATGCTATATGGAACGGAGATGAAGAAAAATTTGCCCATACAAAAGAAGGTCGTGCTAATGTGCAGGCAACTGTGGCTATTATGAATGCGGCATTTGATATTATAGCACAGGGTGATGAGGAAGAGCGTGAGACAATATTGTCGGATACAGACCCAGCCGTTATTAAGATGTTTATGCAACTAGCAATAGGCAATGTAAAGGCGATTAAAGAAGCGGATATGCTTGGGCTATTAGATGCTTTTTTGGGAGGAATAGAAGCGGCTTCGTATGTTGCTGTTCCCAATGTATCAGATGATATGAAAAAAGAAGCTCTTGATCGTGCAAAATTAGTGTATGGTGCGAGGGATGTGAATTGGCAGAATATGAGTGCATCGGCTAGCGCTAGTAGCAGTGTGGGACGTTAAGAATACAAAGAATTTTAAGAAGCGGAGGAAAAAATGGCTCTTGAGATCGTAGTTAATAAGGATGGTAAGGTAGAGATATTTTCCCGTAATGCGGCGGGATTGGATGATTGGGGGTTGGATGTTAATGGTAATGCCATTACTCAAAAGCCTGATTCTATCCGTGAATTAGAAGGGCTTGTAAATAAGTTTCCTCGCTTATTTTGGGAATTGCAGGTATTTGCAGAGCATGAGAATAGCCGTGCTGTTCCTCCTAGCGCGCCGCAGGTATGGCCTATTCAGAGCGTAGCTGCCATTCCAGCGTATTTAAAGGCAATGCCAGCTGGGCCAGAAAAAGAGGCGCTACAGCTACATTTTGATGATCTTGAAATGAAAGGTTTTCTGGATGAGTTGGATGCCTATAAGAAAAAACATGCTCAAGATACGTTATTCCAACATGTGATGCCGGAAGTCGTGAATGCGTTCTGGGATCAGGTGAAAACGCGCAATGAAGAGCATAAAGTTCAGTGGCAGAAGGATCATCCTGGAGTTGCGTATACAGGCCAAGCTTCGCTCTATACGGATTTACTCCAGGGTGCAAGCCAAAGCCATGCATTGCTTGATCTTCAAAATCATCAAGGTAAGTTGCAACCGACCGATCCTGGGTATAAGAAGATATATCGTGCTGGTTATGATGTCAGTGCGATTTCAAGCTTTTCGTTAGATGAGTCGAAATTTGGTTATGTGACAGCACGCGGTGGTGTTGGTAGCCGTGATAATGACATCAAAACACCGTTCATGCATGCGGCTGTAGCATTGGTGGATGTAGTACGGCAAGATGCACCATCTCGTAAGGGCTTTAGCCGTATGGCCGCAGATGGTTATAAAGACCGGCTTGCTTTCCAGGTTGCTAAGGCATTGAAACAATACGTGCCAGGCTTCCCGCATCTGAGTACAGAGGCGCAACAGGCGATTATGTTTAATCTGCTTGATGAACTTAAAGCAAAAGGTGTGGCGGTTGATGCGGGGGCTAATAGCAATATCGATAGAAGTAGATTTGAGAAATATATAACTAATGGTGCTTTATTGCGGGCGGTATTGGATCCTTCCTATCCTCAGCCAGGAACAAAAAATATTGCTGCTAATCCGGTTGTAGCAGGCGCGCTTGCACAGCAGCAGGCAACGCGTGAGATCCTAGAAGCGGTTGTAAAAGATGGGCATCATTTCCGTGATGAGGGCGTGGATGTAAGACGTTTCCGTTATGGGGATCGCATTGGTTTAAATAGCATTGCGAATAAATCCAATAGGGTGGATTGGTTTGATGGCCCTACAGGATATAAGCTGCAACAAAAAATTGGCGAGATCCTTCAAGGTGTTGCTGAAGCAAAGGGGAAGACGGTTAATGAGCTATTATATGGTGCGCGTAATCCGCAGCAGCCACTGCAAATGACGCCGGAAGGTAAGGCGTTAGTTGCGGATGTTAAAAAGGCTGTTTCCGATGAGGTGGGGTTGAAAAGCGGGCGTCATGCTACGGGCGGGAAAATTCTTGCCGGTTTCAAAATATTTGGGAATGTTCTTATAGCTCCATTTGCGGCCATTGCCAATGTGGTGACATTGGGTAAATTTAGCCTTGTGAATAAACTGGGCCAGAATTTTAATGCGGCAGTGGATAATTTCCGTGAGACAAAGCCATTACGAGACAAATATTTATCGGGTACAAGCCAGCAGAATATTATCAACAAGGTGGCTTATGGTGATGCGACAAAGGCTGCTGATAAGATCATGGGAGCGGAGCGCTCTGATCCACATCATCGCGGGCGTAAAGAGGCGGTGACGAAGGATAAACGTGAGCAAAATAACCGTTTTGCTGCTGTTGCACAAACAGTTGTAGAAATGATTACGTCAGATCCAAAGCAGCAAGCTGCTCTATTGCAAGATAGGGGCTTTATCAATGCATTACGTGCTGAAGCTAAGAAACATGGATTGGAAGATGGACGTGTCAGTAAAACAGGAGGAGAGGGAATTGCTCAAGGTATTTTGCATGATATAACACGGCCGACAGCTTTAGGGCAACAAGCTGCAGTCGTGATTAATCAGCATATTACTAATGAACATACGGCTGCTGCAAATGTTGCGAGGGCTGCAGGCACGGCTGTGCCACCTGTGCCGGCGGTATTTACGTTGGTAAATCCTATCGATCCTAATGCCGTATCAGTGAAATATGGTGAGGTTCGGAAGCATTTTGGTGTGAATGAAACGCCAGGCCGTATGGGTAATGCGTATAATGATACTCTGGATGCGAACCGTATGAAGCAAATTCCGCTGGGAGATATTACCAAAGGCTTTAAGGATGTGAATGCTGGCTTTAATGCGCCTCAACAACAGCCGCAGCCACCTGCTCCTGTTGCACCACTGCCAGGGGCCCCACCGCATGTATTGCCTGGTGGCCCTCCGGTGGTAGCTCCAGTAGGGCCTGGGGGCTTAGGGGGGCTTCCTGTTCCTCCTCTTCCTGCCGCGCTTCCTAGCGCACTAAAAGGTCCGGGACTCTAGGTTTCATAACCGATGGCTAAAATGAAAAATGCACTTGTGGAATTCTGCAAGTGCATTTTTTGTATTTTAGGTAAATTTTATCATGATTTTAGTGCGTTAACGCTTGCTTTTGCAAGGGTATAGAGGTAAATATATTGGCATTGTGGCTTAGTGTATTTGTTGTTGAGATAATTGCTTGATTTCTACATTTTTTGCGGCGCTGCGAGGGGGATTCTATAGATTTGCTACAATACGCCCTCCGTCCCATAAAAAAAGTACATTAAAACGATTATAATTTATTAAAATATTTGCAAATTAATTAATAATTTGTTAAAATGACCGCCACTGAATGCTTAGATAAAATAGAGTAATGCCATGCCTGTTGTAAAAATTGCTAAAAATCTAGAAATTAATATTAAACCCATTCTTCCCCAAGATGACAGTGTATCATCCAGTTTAGTAAGGGAATTATGCCAATATGCAGAGCTTTATGCATGTTCAAAATTCCTGTCTAGAACCAAAGATAACGCTAAAGCGTTAAGGGAAATAGAGTTCCGTATTGCTGAAACGGAAATCAGTAGAGAAAAAAACCTTGATCTCTATAGGAAATTAGAAGAGCTGATTAATGCATGGCATGCAAAAGAAAGCAACCGTGATAAGGCTGAGGTAAATTCGGCATTAGAGTATCTTGCAACGGGTATCTATACACGGAATACGGAATACCAACAGGCGGTTGATTATGAAGTGCTGCAAAAGCCTACGGATAAGTTGGTCGATAGGGCGCCGATTGGTGAATTTAGTGTTCTGCCATCTGATTTTGAACTAGGACATAATGGTATTGCGGCAAAAGGTGGTAAATATGTGTTATCACTCGGAGGGGCTTATGACCCTGAGGTGTCTTCCCATCGTTCCGGTAATTATAAACACCGCCTGGAAACAAAAATTACAAACAGTATAAAACGCCATTTTCCGGATTTCGCTTTTTATTCTAAAGAGACACGTAGCCTTATTCTGGGGGCGATTTTTGATGCTTTGATTCAGGCAAAAGTCTTGGTTCCAACTCAACAGGATAAGAGCCGCATTGATAAAAAGCAGTATCAAGTAGAGTTAGAAGGTAAAACCAAGGGGCATTGTATTGATCAAGCCCTAGATAGTTTGGTAAAAAATAATACATTATTGCATGATGGTATTCGGGAGTATCAGGCAGTCGCCTATATTTTTAAGAAAATCGTAAAAGATAATAAACATCCATTCCCTGAAGAAATATTCAGCGCACATGGTCAAGAGGCATTAGAGGATCTGACGTTATTGCTCCATGCATTCGCTAGAAGACACCATATTACGTTGAATGAAGTATTGGTCGGTGAGGCATATCCACAGCTGAGCAACTATAATATACAGTATAATGTATTGGATAAGATTGCGGCTGTTATCTCTGAAAAAATTGGAAAGCCTGGAAAAAGGCTGAAGCTTGAACATCTGAAGCAAGGTTCTGGACTTGAAGTGCTATTAGAGAGCTCTTTCACTCAGGATAAGGCGAATAATCTCAAGCCAACCGATGACCATTATCGGGCTGCTACGATTGTTATGGCATGGAGCTTGGGAATCAAAGAAGAAGAGCTTGTGCTGGATACGGAAGAAAAACGTACTACTCATGGTGGATGGCAGTTTTATTTAGCGCGTTTAATGTTTGAGAGAAAAGACCAGGATTACACAGCGCTGGTAGCAAAATTAAAGAAAACAGATAATATTATAGACGTATTAAGTGAGCTGCGCGTCGCTCCTGTGCCGTATGTTAAGGAAAATGACGGTTATATCGTTCCACCAACAGAAGACCTTTCTCCTGTAGTGAGACATGAAATAGGTAGGGTTCTTAGTCCTCTTGAGATATTTATGAGCCTTAAGGGCCATGAGGCTAAGACAGCAGGTAAAGATCCTGTTGAAGCTAGGGAAAAGGCTAAAGAGCAGTTTGAGACAGCGGGGCTGTCATTTGAGGAGTATCGGGATGTGATATCTCTATACTTCGCTCATAAAGAAGGGGGGATGAAGAACCTCCTTGACGCTATGCTGATGCGTGATAATCCAGATTCATTGTTGGCGACAGGACATTTGCAGCTACAGCAATTGGCATTGCATAAGAGTATTAAGGAATTGCACGGAGAAACCAATCCTAAGCATTTTGAAAAGCGCGTTGGGCGAGTGGTACGTCAGATTGTAGATATTGTTAATCACATAAAAATCTATCATCAGATAGCAGGCTGGTCGCATGAATTGGGAGCTAATGGGGGTGATTTTGAAAGGCTAAAGGCTCAGTCGCTTACTATTTATGATCTAATAGCGCTGCACCGTTATGCTCAGTATATGCAAAATCCATTGGTACGGCCTTATGTTGAAAAAGTGGCTCCAGAGCATAGTGATGTTCTTGAACAGATTGAAGATGCAATAGGCGAAGTTCTTAATAAGAGGTTCGAGGCCAAGAAGCAAGCTATTACAGAAGTGTTGCCACGTTTACAGGCCGTTTCCCATGCAGCTAAGCCAATGCCAAAAGGGCTTGAGAGGACACTGCGGAAGCACCAGAAAGCAATTCTTGAGGCTGATTCTCCGCAGGCGTTAGATAAGGGTCTTGGAGACTTTGGGAATAAAGTTAACGTTCATTTGCTGCTGAATCTTACAAGCCGGATCGTGGCACTGTATGGAAAGATAAAAACAAAAGGCTCTGTCGAAACGCGTGCTGAGATGATCAAGACGTTTTGTCAGTCAATGTTTCCTGATACTGCTGAATGTGAGCGTATACTTCCAGAAATAACGAATTTTATGGAAGAGAAGTTACGCAGAACAGTGGGTCGAGATAGTATATCAGGTGAAGATGTCTATACCTTCCTGAAGGCTAATGATGCACATGCTGATTTGCGGGTGCCGTTATTCTTGGGGTGGACATTAAAAGACGATGAACGTCTGGCTTTGAAGGGGGATGTCAACAAGGCGAAAACAGCTGTTCTGCTTGCAGCTATTTCAGGATTGGGCGGAGTGCTAAAGGCGATAGCCCAGAATAATGCTATGAATAAACAGCAGTTAGAGCAAGCTGTGCAAGATATCGCGAAAAAGTTCTCAGCACTGGATGTTACAAAAAGTAATCCAGTATTACAGAAACTTGTAGGGGATATTAGGGCCTTTAAATCAGGCGATGATACGCGTGCTATTCAAGAAGTGATTAGTACATTACATAAATTATATCAAGTGGGAGAGCAGTTAAATAGCTGTCCGTTAACACGTGATAAGGCGGATCGTCAACTTGCTGCTAAACTCAAGGCATGTCTTGATGTTTTGGATGAAGATATATTAGCAAATGTGCGCTTATTGGGCGACGATGGCCAAGAGCGTATTTTCTCGTTTGAGTATGACCGTAAGGATTTAAGAGCTGCATTATCATCTTATGAACAGGTGCTTGCAGCACATGGCCAAAAATTGGAAGCCGCAGCTAAGCCTAAAGATCAGGATCGTAGAAAGCATGCTGAGAAGAAGGTAGTGAAGGCTAATGATGCGCCACCTAAAAGAAAACCGGTGTCTGCGCGTAAACCTACGCTGATTGAAGTAGGCGAGAATGGTTCTAGAGAGCGAGTATATCAAGCACCACATACAGTGAAGAAATCATCTTCTGATGTGGAAGAAGCGCCTTCAGTGAAGAAAACAGCGAAAAAGGGAACTGAGGTTGGTGATAAACCGCTGAGTAGGGCAAAGAAAGCCTCTTCTAGAACAGAAGAACATTCAGTGAAGAAAACAGTTGCGCCGGTAGCAACGCTTCAGCCTCCTGTGCCTTCAGATAGCAGTTCTGAAGAACAACGGGTTACTTCTAGAAAGAAAAGGGTGGGTGGAGAAAGAAAAAGGCCTTCAGGCGTTGAGCACATTGGGGCGAATCCACAAGGGGAGTGGAATGGTGGGGTATTTGAAGTTGCTCCTCAACCCACGAAGGTTAAGTCTAAACCTGAGACAGTGGAGCCTACGAAGACCACCTCATCTAAAGCACCTTCTCAGCCTAAAAAAACTGTGCAAACTCAAACGCGTGTAAAGTTTGAAGGTGAAGATTCAACAACGACAGAAGAGGCCACTACGCCACCTGCGAATACAAATGCAAGTGTAACTGTAAGCACCGATGCAAATCTCATTCCTGTTAGGAAGAAACGTGCTGTTACACAGGTAGTGTTTACGTCAAAAGAAGCGCGTGCATATAGCAATGTCTATATGGACTTTATTGATAAGGCTATGAAATTCCTGAAGACGTTGCATAAAGAAATACCAGATGCTTTTAATGCAAAAGAATGGGAAAAGCTTAAGCACGATGTTGAAAAGGGTAAAAAGACTTTAATCAGCAGCTTTTCGCAAGCAAAAGCTGAAATTCATGAGGAAGTAACCAATATATTATATCCTGTAATGAATCATATCATTGCAGCAGAAGCATGGTTGCCGCATTTGGGCTTTGAAGGAATGCTGGTAGCCCTAGAGGCGCATGGAGCATTATTCGTAGAGGCACGTGCAATTAATAGGGCATATAATTTCCAATACGCTAAAGATGATAAACTTGCTCCTGTATTTAAGAGTCCTGCAAAAGGCGAAGCAATTGAGAAGCTGGATAAAGATTTAGCAAAGTATCGTAAAGCTGTAGATAAATTGCTGAAAAAACAATCGCCAGAGAATAAAGAAGAAGTGTTGGCGCATCTTGATATGCTTGGTGCAGCAATTACAGGTTATGCTGCAGAGCGGAATACTATTTATGCAGCTAAGCAAGCTGTTTCCCATTATATCGGAGCTGTAGATGGGGCCTTTTTGCAAGTAGAAGCGGTGGAGGATAAAGAGCGTGTTAAAACAGCAATCCAAGTGTTGCCTGAGGTATTAACATCTGCTGCAAAACAAAGAAAAGATCAAAAAGCAGCCATTGCTAAAATTAATCTTCCTGGCGTATCTGATGTTATGCAATTACAGGAATTAGCTAAAGCGGCTAGTGATTTATTACAAGAATTTGTATATGCGTTTGATATTCACGAGCGGGATTCAAGCGGAGTTGTGAAATTCCGAGAAACTGTGAATGAGCTTTTAGAGCAGATTAAGCCATTATCCGTTGCTAAGGCTTTGAATGGAAAAGGCCAAACAGAGTTAATGAGGCTCCGAGACACAGTGTTACATCAAATTGCTAGAGAAGTAACAGAACAAGTGAATGGCTATTGGAAAGAGATTTCTTCTGCTCCAGCACAGCAGCAGAACATTAGGGTTTTATTGGGTATTGCATCATTGTTTAGCCCAAAAGCTAAAGCAGCTAGAGTAAAATTCACAGAAAAAGACTGGGATACATTATGTGTCTTGAAGAAGAAACTAGATGGTTTGCATAAGCCCGCGAAAGGAACAGAGGTAAATAATGCTCCGCGTACACGTAGCTTGAGTGTTGCGCCTCGGCCAGTATTAACGACAGAAGCAGAAGAAACACTGTGGCGCACAGCGACAAAGCCATCTACAGCGAAGTTGAAGAATGTGGAGAAGGGTGGTGAAACGTCTGCGGATAGTATGTTAGCACAACCGCCTTTGCCGTCTATGCTGGATATAAACTCAACGGGTATAGAATCCTCGACCTCTGCTAAGAGGAACGGGCCACCTCGGCCATCGTTAGCGCCAGATGAAAAAGTTACGCCTAAACAGGTTGCAGAGCAAGCTAGCGTTGCAGAGCCGTTATCCCCATCAGAAGGGAAGAAGCCTCGTCCTGAAGGTAAAAACAAAAAACATGGGGTGGATGCAAATAGAGATGCTTTGAGGAGACTAAAAGAAGAGAGAGAAAGAGAAGAGAGAGCATTAGCTTTTGATGAAGGTTCTTCTTCCGATGAAGAAGATGTTGTGCTGACTGATGAGGCGTTAAGAAATAAGGTGGTAGACTCGTTCTATACACAGGGTATTCTTTTAGATAAGGCGCATCGTGGGGATGTCGCAAAGGCTGTGGATGTTTGGCTTCAGACAGAAAAAGAAATCTTAACATCGAGAGATACAGATCCAGCTACGTATTTAATGATACTGCTTCGTTCATGTGATCCTGATGTTACTAAGATAATAAGAAATGAAGTAGCAACAGTAATTTTTAATGAGACATATGCACGTTATCTGCAAAAAGATATACCAGATGCAGCTGACCCATTATTGCAACAATTACGGAATGCAATTCAAGACAGCATGGATGCCGTCTGCAAAAGGGATCGTAGCGTCTATGCTTCGTTGCAAGCACGTGATGTGTCATCTATTACAAAGACAGTGCTGGGGCGTCAGAATGTTCTGGATGTATTGAAAGTTATAAAAGAGCATATTCGTATTAAAAACGCTCAAGAGCTTGCGGAAGCAAGGGTTCATTTCCTACAGGCGCAAGACGAAGAGGAAATAAGTGGAGAAGAAACAACCTCTGTTGTGTTATCTGAGACAGATAGAGAAGATAATTCCTCTGCTCAGCGTAGTGGCGAAGAAAATGATGTAGTATCAAGTAATGATGAGTCAGTAGAAACTTCTGTTGCTCAGCCAAAGATTGGAAAGCCAGGCCATACACCTGGTAAAGCGCATCGAGCTAGTAGAATTTTTACATCTGTTGATAAGTTATTAGCAGATGTGATAAATGCGGTGATAGAGCATCATAAGGTTAAAGATGCAGGGCAGGTTATAGCGCTTTCTAATCTTGTCAGAACTATCATTGTCACAGAGAAAAAGATTGATGCAGTAGCAGCTAGTACAGCTAACCGAGATGATATTACGCAAGAGGTGCTTAAGGACAGGCGCTTAGACGCAATTGTAGGCGTGAAACCTCCTGTTGAGGAAATCGAACAATTGGTTTCAGTTTTAGGTGGCCTGTTACAGGCGCCGTCTTCTGATAAGTCTAAGCGGGATACACCTCCAAAACAGGATGACGAAGCATTCCGCAAAAGCTTAAAGGAAGAAGCAAAGCGGCAAGCTAAAGAAGCTAAAGCAGCAAAAGATGAAGCCAGACGTGCTAAGAAAGAGGCTGCAGAGCAAAGAAAATTAGAGGAAAAGGCCAGAAGAGAAGGTGAGAAGAAGGCTGAGGCTAAGCGGCAGAGCTTGTTGGAGGTGGATAGAGCCAAAGAGAAAGCTCGGAAAGAGCGAGAAAAACAAGCGAAAGATGAGGAAAAGGCACGGTTTGTACAACATCGTATCTTGTTAGAGCTGATAAAAGCTATTGCTCTACAGAATGGTAATCATCCACGATTCGTAGATGATATTGATTCTGGTCGTGCGATTCATGAGAGTCATAATTTAGAAAACTCATTGGATAGTGATGATTTAGAGTATGTTGTGGACAAAATCGTTAACTGGAAGAAAGGTGATATACCGGCGTCATTGGAAGCGTTGCAAGAGCTGTATCATACATGGCTGGCAGAGCCAGATATCAGTTTTGCACCTGAGGCTGTCACGCAACGTATTATTACGTTATTGGATGATAATAAGGTGAAAATACCATTCTGGGCTACATATCCTGCAGGAGATAAAAAACCTAAGCTGAATATTAGCTCTGATGGTTGGCGGAAGGCAAAGAATCAACAATTCCTGCAAACAAGCGTTTTCCCTGCTTTATTACATGCAGTCATGAGGTCATCTCCTAATGATCAATTATGGAAAGATGAAAAAGCGATAAACGCGTTACTTGATGTAATGACAACGGGCAGTCAAGAGGTGCAAAAACACCCGCATTTTATGGCTTTTGCACCAGTGCGTGTAGAATATCGTCGGTTATGCGAAGAGTTAGGTAAGGATACTGAACGTCCGCATAGCTTGCCATATTATAAGTTTATTGTAAGACAGTTATTGAATTTACAAGCGGTGCAGCAAGCATTTGCGAATGCTTATGGTATAAAGAATATTAGCGCAGAAGCAGCAGATAGTGCACATAGAGCAAAGAAAGTATCTGATATTACAGAGCTATTGCTTGATAGTCTCACAATTAATAACGAGATTTTAGTACGCAATAAAACTCAAGAAGATTTCTTACGATGGGGAGGTGGAATTATTGCATGTAGTACCGGAGATTTGGAGAGTGAGGCATATGATCCTTTAAAGATGAATTTCTTGTCAGATGAGTATTCTATTGCTCGGGCATATGTAGATGAGGGTAAATTATATCAATATACTGTCTCCTTACAGATATGGAGCTTGCTGACATATCTTACTAATAATGCACAGGATGTTGAGTATATTATTAACAGGCGAGAACTACAGGCATTGCACTCACAATATCAGTTATCATCCGGGCCAGAAAAAGTACAACAAGAAGGGCATTTAAGAGAAAGACTGAAACTAAAGCCAGAAGATGATTTAGAGGAAGGTTTTAAAGAACAGACATCTTTGGAAAAACCAATATATAAGAAAATTGATCATCTTTTCATACAGCTTACTCCTAAATTAGGGAGGGATATCACTGAGTATGTTGCAGAGATAAAATCAACATTATCTGAAGAGCGCCGCACGTTTTTACATTTCATTGCTGGTGTCCAAGTGGAGGCAGGGGCAGCGTTGCTGGGGCATTATTCTAAGGATGTCCAACAGAGAGCGCATTTGTTAAATATGCAAGCAGATACAGGTTTTGCGAGGGTTGTCACATTATCTCAACAATATGATAAAGATATTGCTGAGCAGATAAACAAAATACCTGAGAATGCTTTTATTACTGCTTTATCTAGAGAGCAAGTCAGGGAATATTTATTACCATTAGTCGAGGCTTTCTATAATCAGAAAAGAATTGATAGAGATGGCGGATATACTATTGGGGAGTATGCTTATTTATTCGTACATGCATGTAATGCATTGAGAGAGCAATTCCCTATAATTTTTGGTTATGATATTGCTATATTGACGGGACTTATACAGGTGAAGGCAGATATCCAACCGTATTCTAGAGTATTCCCAGGAGCGGAGCGGTTCATTCAGAGTATGTATAGTCAATTGAATTTTAAGGAATTGTTGCAAGACACCTTGCGGCATTATTACAGTGTGCCCCCTGATGTGTTTAAAACAGTTTATGAAAATAAGGGTGTAGAGGCAGAATATATATCTGCTTTATCTAAGAATAACGACAAGATATATGATGCTGTATATACTCTGCTACAATCTAAAGATTTCCAAGAGGAGCTTATAAAGCTTTCTCCTGGAGCTAAGCAATTTATTAAGACTGGCGTTAAGGCATTTGCGAAAAGTAATGAGGTGCATCTTTCCGCTCCAGAGGGTGAGAGGGGGAAAAAGAATGAAACAAAAGCGAAGGCAACATCTTCAGTATCCCCTTCACCAAGCTCGCCGAAGTTGCCAGTAGTGCCGTCTACGGCCTCTAATGCGTTTATATCTACTGCAACAGCGACCTTATCTGATGCTTCGCCATCTCAATCTCCTCTGGTGGCGGGTCGACGTCATAATAAGGGGCCGGTTATTAAGGTTTCTGGGGGTAGTGATGCATTGCAGGCGAAATTACTGCCTGTATATGGTGCTTTAAAAGATTTCTTGCTATCTAATCTGTCTGGAATGGAAGAGGAAGGTTTGCGGAAGCATTTCAAGAGCAAAGAGAGCGTGTTATTGCCGTTGGTTAAAGGGGTTAATAATATGCAGGATGCAGAGGCTGTGCTTGCATGTGTGGAATTCCAAATCGGGTTGATTGAGCATTGCACAGTGGAGAAGTTCTTTAAGACGGCAGTTGATGCGTTTAAAGCGTTGCGGGCATCGCCGGTGGTGCAAGATCATAGAGATGCTTCTGAGAGTGATGAAGAAGAAATACCTTCTGGTTCTATGGTAATAATCGATGCTCCAGGACGTGGGCAGACATTGTTGCGGAATTTGCAGATAATAAGAACAGTAAAAACATTATCACCAGACGCGCAAGCACGCCTGAAGGCATTTGAAGAAAAATTTGCTGCTATGGGTGAGCGAATCGAAGATGCTCAGATGTCTTTGTTAGAGAATGAGTTTGATAGAATTGAGAATGGCGAAGGACCAGTGCATACGCCTGAGCGTCCATCGATCTTGAAGCCAAGTCGTAATGGGCATGAGAAGAGTATAACTCAATTCTTTGAACCTCCTTCTGTTAGCTCTGGCTCTACAGTGCCACAAGAGCAGGATTCTGTAATGCGGCAAGTTTCATCGCCGCCGCCTAATAAGCCGCTGCCAGCGCTTCCGGTGGAAGAGAATGGAGTGCCAACGGTGGTGTTGCCAGGTCTTGGTGATTCCGGGCAAATTATAGGTACATATGTACAAAGCTTTGCTGAGTTAGGTGGAACGCCAAAGAAACAATCGGATGTAACGGTTGGGGAGTATGTGTCGGTATTACCACCTTCACCTCATGCGAATGGTAATGGGGCATTGTTGAGGCAAGAGAGTGATGTGACTGTAGGATTGCATTCGCCAACATTAGCACCACAGCCATCTAACGCTAATGGTGGATTAGGTGACCAGGCGGAGGTGAGTATTGCTCCTTCTGTAGCGAAAAAGCCTGTATGGTTGGTTAAGGAGCTTGAAAAAGGGCCAAATTCCTCTCCAACAGCACGGCCATTGCCGACGCCTCCTGATTCTGGCACGCCAAATGGTAATGCAAATGGTCATGTGAATGGAACACCTCCTTCAACGCCACCATCGTGGCAGAAGACTGTGGGTGGGGCTAAAAAGTCTGCTTCTCCATCATATATGAAGGGGCAATCACCATCTTTTGCGAAGTTAATAGCAGATGCAAAAGGCATTAATTTGGATGAGGTTAACCAGAGGTTATCAGCATCAGATTTTAATAGTAACTCGTCAACTGATGCGCCTAAGCCCCCCCCCTTCTGGTTCGCCTAGGAATGATCAAGGGCGGGGTTAGTTAGCCTTTATTATAAATACTTAACAACAAAATACCGGCCGTAAAAAGCCGGTATTTTTTATTTTAGCTTGTCGTCATTGCGAGGAGTGTTAGTGATGCGGTGATCCTGGGGCGGGTTTCTCTGTTCTTTAAGTAGGCCCTGGATCGCCGCGCTACGCTCGCGATGACGGGTGTATTTTTGTCATACGCCTCGTCATTGCGAGGGTGTAGGCGTAAGGAAAACAGTGAAACTGTTTTTAGCCGGAACGCGACGTGGCAATCCATGTGTAGGATTTCTCTGTCCTTTATGTAAGATACCTGGATCGCCGCGCTTTGCTCGCGATGACGGTGCTGTATATCCTCTGTCATTCTTGGACTTGATCCAAGAATCCATCTAAAATACATAGCATTATTCAAAGCCGTATTCTTGCTCTCTATCTAGGATGGATCCTTGGATCAAGTCCAAGGATGACAGCGCAAATATTTGCATTCAAGAACAACAACGCTAATACTAATCAATGGAGCATATATGACATTTCATGACATCCGGTTTCCGGAGGATATTTCCTATGGATCGGGCGGTGGGCCGGAATATTCCACCGATATTGTAATCACCCAGAGCGGCTATGAGCAGCGGAATATCAACTGGGGTGAGGCGCGGGCGCGGTATAATGTGGCGCATGGGGTGAAAACTCAGGCGCAGTTGGAAACGCTCATCGCTTTTTTCCGAGCGCGTAAAGGACGGGCGCATAGTTTCCGGTTTAAGGATTGGAGCGATTATCACGCCATCGGCCAGGTGCTAGGCACGGGGGATGGCAGTAAAACGGCATTTCAACTGGTGAAGCGCTACACAAGCGGCGCAACCACGGAAGTGCGGACGATTACGAAGCCCGTATCGGGTTCGGTGCTGGTGTTTGTGGATGCAGTCCTCACGCCAGTGACGGTTAATACCAGCACTGGCATGGTGACATTTACCGAAGCGCCGGAGGGCGGGGCGGTGATTTCGGCAGATTTTGAATTTGATGTGCCGGTGCGTTTTGATACGGATAGGCTTTCTGCATCGCTGGATACCTATGGTGTGCAGTCATGGAAAGATATTCCGTTGGTGGAGGTGAGGGGGTAGGCCCTCTTATAGAGAGAAAAGGATCACGACAATGAAACCACTATCACTCGATCTTGCGCAGCATATCGCGCAGGAAACTACGACGCTTGCGACATGTTGGAAATTGGTGTTGGCCAATGGGACGGTGCGGGCGTTTACGGATTATAATGAAAATCTTGTTGTGGACGGGGTAACCTATCTGGCTGCAACAGGGTTTACGCGCAGTGCGATTGCAACCAGCGCCGATTTGGCTGTCGATAATCTTGATATTGACGGGATGCTTTCCAGCGAGGCGATTAGCGAAGAGGATATTATGGCGGGGCTGTATGATTTTGCTGCGATTGAGATCTTTAAAGTAAATTATACCAATATCGCCGATGGAAAGCTAAAACTGCGTCGGGGTTGGCTAGGCGAAGTGAGTATGACCAGCGGGCAGTTTGTGGCAGAAGTGCGCGGCTTAGCCCAGAGCTTGGCGCAAACATTGGGAGATTTATATTCTCCAAGCTGTCGGGCGAAACTGGGGGATGGGAAGTGTAAGATTGATATCGAGGATTTTATGGATACAGGAACTATAGCCAGTGTAGAAAACCAGCAAATCTTTGCCGTGACGGGGTTAAGTCAGCCGGCGGGGTATTTTAGTTTTGGGAAACTGACCTTTACGAGTGGGGCTAATACAGGACTATCTATCGAGGTAAAAGAGTATATTCCTGGCCGGATAATAGTGGTGTTACCGATGCCTTATGTCATTGAAGCAGGCGATGGATTTACGGTGGAGGCAGGGTGCGATAAGAGTTTTGCAACGTGTATCGCGCGGTTTAATAATGCAATGAACTTCCGCGGTGAGCCGCATGTGCCTGGGGTGGATAAAATGTTGGAGACATCGGGGACGTTGCGGCGGGGGTAGGGCTGCTATTTTGGACTGCTAAAGCATAAAGCCTTTTAAAGCAGTATTTTTGCTTTATTATTGTGATGGATCCTTGGATCAAGTCGGCGTTGTTGCATAGCTCGCACCTTGTCATTCCGGACGTGATCCGGAATCCACCAAGACTGGCGCTAAGAGTTTCATTCTTGTAGATCACGCCCCCATAAGAGTGGATCCCGGATCACGTCCGGGATGACAAATATCAATATGTTAGATAGCCATGCAACAATGCCGATCAAGTCGGCGTATGACAAGAGTCATTCAACAAAGCTAATCAGGCTAGCATATGAAAGCACAAGCGTTAATTATGCCGCCTCTTCCACATCATTCCCCTGTTTATTATAGCGATTATTATTGCTATTGCGTGGGGAGGAGTGGTGGTGTTTATGGCGGGTTTTTTTGCGGTTGCGGGAGGAAATCAGCGATACCAGCACCAGCGCACCAAAGCCGCTTAATGCGAGGGTGATCGCTGTTTCTTCTTCGCCGCGCAGGGCAAGATAGGATACGCTAATCACAATCGCCAGTGAGGTAATAAAGCCAAAGAACTGGCCAATACGATGGCTGCGTGTATGGGCTTCAAACTGGGCTTGCTCACGTTCATGACGGTTTTTCTGCTCGCGTTCGGCCATATCAAACAGAATTTCGACGGAACCTGGCAGTAATTCTTCATAACTATCTAATACAGAAGCCGGCGGCAGAATCGTATGCGATTTGCGGCGGTCGGCCGGACGGCTGGAACGGCGGTCACGGCTATCGCGGCGGTCTCTACCATAATAAGGCTTATTTTCTGACATGGTTATCCTCTTCTTTTTTCTTACGAAGAGCGGCCTCTAAATATCTGCCTACCTGTTCCCAGTCACGGGAAAGATTTTCATGTGGCCAATACAGGGAGCGGTAGTTACGCTTTAAAATCGGCACCAGCGACGCATAAGCCCCAACGCCACGAATAAAAGCAAATAGCCGTTTCATAATACTTCGTTATCTCTATGTTTTTAAAAGAACAAACACCCTAGAGGATAATAAATGATATTGCAAGTAATATCACGCTTAGGTACTGACTCATTTTGAAATTTTGGTTATTTTTCAAGCTTTGTCATCCTTGGATCAAGTCCAAGAATGACAGAGAAATATAGCACCGTCATCGCGAGCGGATAGCGTGGCGATCCATGGCCTGCTAAATCTGCCCCTGGATTGCCACGTCGTCCGCTTTCGCTAAAGCTACAGCGGTTCCGGCTAAAAACAGTTTTACTGTTTTCTTTACGCCTCCACCCTCGCAATGACGGATTAAGGCAGTACCACTTACACTACACCTCTGCCAGAGTTAGCAGTTTTATCCGTGGAGGAGGTGGCTTCTTTTTTCAGGATACCTTGAGGATAGGTTCTAAAGGAGCGGCGTTGCTCTTCTTTTTCAACAAAGCTTAGGGAGGGTTGTGAATTTTGTTTAGCTTTGAATGCTAAAAGATCGAGTACTGGAACGGGTGATGCTTTTTGGCGTATATTGCCTGAAAGTGGGAGGCTATCTTTATACTCCTCACCAGAAGTTTGTTGCTCTTCGCTATAGGTAGTGGCGTAAAATTCGGATTTGGATGTAAACTGGTCATCATCCTTTATGCATTCACCTTTTGTATAAAAACGTTCCTCAACATGTGCTGTGGTGGGGGTAAGAAAATGAGCGCTGCGTGGATGGGCTTTATTGCTCTCAGGAAGTGCGGCAAGCGTTGCTGCATAGCGTTGAGTGCGTGCTGCTTTCGTTTCTCCGCGAGGGTAGGAGGTTTGGTTATTTTCTGCTGTGTTATATGCAGTTCGCTCCTCTCGCACAGCAACTTCTCTATCCATAGCTTCTAATGGGAAGGCTAAAGTATAATATTGCAGGGCTTCTTCGCCAAACTTTTGAACAAAAAGATCAAAAATAGCTGCATCGATGTTGTCGTTATAGATGCCCACAAGGCAATCCTGGTGATAATTCTGAGCTACTTGAGTATCATATTCTTCTTCAGGTAGATTTTCATCTACTGCATCTGTGTAGAGGGCGTGCTTATAGTCTTGGAGTGTTTGGCATCTATTTTCTGTTGCCAGTGCAATACACGCATTGATATCATCACGAATAGCCTTCGCAAGTACGTCTTTCGCTGTAAGATCATCGGCATCAAAAGCTTTGCCATGCAGGCCGCCATCATGAAAGAGAACTTCGTTTAAAGCAGGGAGTATGGTTGCTCTATTTCCTTGTTCTAAGACGAAATTTATATGAGTTTTTGCATCTTTAAGACAAGGTTGCAGAATGGAGTAGCATGCCTGTTGTATCAATGCATTTTCAGCGCCATTAATGGGGCCAAATTGCTCTAAAGCTGTTATGAGTTTATTAATTTCACCGTTTATTTCTTCAACAGCTTCCTGTGCGTCTATATCAGAGTTAGCAATATCTTCAATAGATTGAGCATCAGGGAGTATTCCGAGGAGTTCGCTTTTTTCACGGAAGAGGAAGGCTGTAATTGTATCGGAAATACTATCAACATCCTGCTTAACAAGAGCTGAGTGCAGCTGGAGGACTGGTTTGGTTTCAGAGTCTACAAGGGTAGAAAAATGCGTATTATAGAGTTCTAATGTCGCAATGCGCAGATGGTATAAGAGATCAGCGGGTGTATATGCGTTTTCGTCAACAGTGATCCACGTAGTATATTCTTTGATATGTGATTGAATAAAAGGAAGATAGACGCTTCCAAGTGTAAAAAATGGAACCTCTAAATCGTCCTCTGATGTGGAAGTTACGCCTTGAGGGAAAAGTGCTGTTGTAAAATCTTTAAATGCAGTTCCTCTTACTAAGCTGCTGTAAACGCTAGGAAGATAATCCTCAGAAAGCTGCATAGACGATTGAACTGCTGTAAAGAAATTCGTGTCAGGGGTAGTATCAGCGATTTTGGTCATAATTCTGTTCCATTTTAGTAAGAATGC
Source organism: uncultured Rickettsiales bacterium (assembly GCA_964574415.1). Lineage (GTDB taxonomy): Bacteria > Pseudomonadota > Alphaproteobacteria > Rickettsiales > CAZNNM01 > CAZNNM01. The sequence goes on from CAZNNM010000011.1 coordinate 27,881, forward strand.
CCTTTTTTGATACGTACTGGCATTCTAGGGTTTTTTCTAGCGCTACGATTGTAAATTATTAATATAAAACAATATGTTATGAATATTGCAGAAGTTATTTAATAAGTAAATATGTTTTTTAGTAATGGTATAAAAATGAATAGATTGATCGAAGAAACAAGGACATGGCTGGGAACGCCATTTCATCATCAGGGGCGGGTTAAGCAGGTGGGATGTGATTGCATTGGCTTGATCGTAGGAGTTGCCGCCGTGCTGGGCCGGCCTGAAGCACGTTATGACCGGCAAGATTATGGGCGGTTGCCGGATGGTAACCGGTTGTATCATCTGCTAAAAGAGCATTGTGTGGAAGTGAGTCAGGGTGATATGCGTCCTGCGGATATTGCGCTTTTCCGGTTTGATAGCAACCCACAGCATGTTGGGATTCTCAGCGATTATCCAGGCGGCGGGCTGGGGGTTATCCATGCCTATGCGCAAGCGCGCAAAGTGGTGGAGCATTATCTAGATGAGAGTTGGAAAGCCAAGATAGTGGCGGTTTTCCGGTGGCGGGAGGTGGGGATTGCTATAATCTAGCTTTGTATTCGTTATCTACTCATATTTATATTTTTTGCATGAAAATATTAGCACTGTCATTCTTGGACTTGATCCAAGAATCCATCTGAAATACATAGCATCATTCAAAGCCGTATTGTTGCTCTCTGTTTAGGATGGATCCTTGGATCAAGTCCAAGGATGACAAGGCATATACTCGTCATCGCGAGCGTAAGCGCGGCGATCCAGTGGCCTACTTAAAGGACAGAGAAGTCATACCCATGGATTGCCACGTCGCTTCGCTCCTCGCAATGACGAGGTGCCATGAACAACGCTGATCAAGTCCAAGAATGATAAGAGAACCCATACCGTAAAGTCGCACATCTTTACACCCTTTCGGGAGTATGCTAGTCTCCTGCGGTCTGCGGCTTTTAATGAGAGAGGTATTATGTTTTTGCGTTTTGTATCATGCGTAGGGTTGGCATTGGTGGTGGCATCATGTTCACAAGTCGTCAATGAGCGGGATCAGTATATTCGCGTTTCCACCCCTAAAACAGAGGATGCTAAATGCCGTTTAGAGGATAAACGTGGCTTTTGGTGGCGTTTGCGTAGTCCTGAGACGATTAAAGTTGAAAAAGGCCATCCACCATTGACTATTATCTGCCAAAAATTAGGCTATCATACAACAACTGTCCAAATCACAGACCGTTATACGCCTGAAATGGTGAGTGATTTCTTTGCGGATAAGATTGGCTATGTGCTGCCAGCCTATCAGCATTCATCCAACCAGTATCCGTATGATATTAAGGTCTGGATGCGCCCTATTGCGTTTGAAACAGCGGCTGAGCGGGATAAATGGGAGCGTGAGTTTGCGCAATACCGTCGCGATGAGGATAAAAAGCTCTACGAGACTGATAAATCTTTGAAAGGTTATTACAAACGCTTTGATGACCGTGCGTTAACACCAGGGTTAGATAAGATGAAAGAAGCAGGCAATACAGCCTATAAAGGGGTGGTTCCACCTGGAATGCGCCGTAATCTACGTTAAATTCTTTGAGGATGGGTTCTTAATCTATCGACAAGAGCCTATCCTCATTATATAAAGGCAGCATTCATTAAAGATTTTAGGGATGCTATTATGCCTGGTCCGTTAGATTTAGGGCTGAAAAACTCAGCCCGTCATTATATTAACCCCATTATTGATTTTATTAATGATAGCGAAAAATGCGCTCTCTATAAGCTATTGGAAGAGCAAGGATATGGGCATTCTGAGGAAGAGTTAAAGCGCTATATTGCCGAGCATAAAAATGATTTGGCAGAATTTACTGCAGCATGGTATGCCACTATCCAGCGTTATAAACGCAGAGTGGGGTATGCTAATAAAGAAGATTTACTCTCCGCAGAAGAACTGGAAACCTATATACAGAATCGGGAAAGAACTGCATTAGTAGGGCATTCTATCCCAACATATTCAACACATGCTCTACCGCTCAAAGAGCTAAGAAAACACCGAAAGGATATTGCAGGTTCTGGGTTTTTATCTGACAAAGAAATAATAGAGCTAGATGATTATTTTTACGGTGAATATGTACTAAGCAAGGCCACGGAGAAGCATAGTGTGTTAATTGATGGCGCTGCTAATGCTTTGCTGAGGCGGTTGGGGGTGCAAACTCTGACCCCGGTTCATTATGAACGGCAGAAAGATAATGCCTATCAAACATTCCAAGAGCAGATACCATTTGAATGGTACTATAATGGCAAATGGGATGGTAAAACAGCGCTGACGGCAGATGAGCTTTGGCAATTCTTAGGGCGTGATGGTGGCCGTATTCAGCAGTATTTGGCGCGTTATTATAATCAGGGGCAGGTATTATCTCTAGAGGTTGTGAAAGCTATTCTTAAAGCTAATCCTGAAATTGATAAACAGGAATTGCTGCAATGCATTGAGGCGGATTACGATGATTATCGTTATTATTTAGCAGAACGTTATGCAGAAAAAATGCTAGAGCCTCGCGATTATAAAGATGGTGAAGATAAAAAAACCAATATGCGGGCCTGGGAATATGTGTTCAGCGTAGAAGGCAATGTCTATCAATATCTTGAAGCATGTGTGGGGGCTGATCGTCTTAGCAAGCTGATAACTGAGACGGAAACAGGAACACGCATTCTGGGTAGATCAGCGCTTGCTACGTTATTATGTGATTACAGAGTACAGAATAAAATTGATAAAGATGCATTGAAAGAAAACATAGAGGGTAGATACCGTGCGTATAGAGAAGAACATGCGTATACGGCCAAAAAGAATAAGGTGGAGGTTCGTATAACACTTCAAGGGGAAGTGGAGTTTTTTATCTCTAGATCACATGCTAGCGTGAGCAGAGAAGAGCATTTGGGCTATGTGCAATCACTTCTGACGGGATCATGGATACCAGAGCATTTACGGCAGAAAATAGGCCGCAGATTTTATCTTGAGCATGTGTTCCCTCGGCGCGAGAGTTTAGAGTTCCAAAGAAAAATGCAAGAAATTGCAGCCAATTTGGGGTTATATGCGCCTAAATATAGACATATCAATACTATACCTGGTGATGATCAGCCGGCGGAACTGGCTGCTTATATTGCTACATCCCTTGAGGCAATGCGAAAGAAAGCCTATGAAGAGCCATTAATGGAGGTATTATTAAGTATACAGGGAGAGAAATATAGAAGTAAAATACAGGAGAAGGGGGCTGTAAATTATTTTACAGCCATGTTTAACTCCCCAAAAAAACTAGAGCTATTCATAGAAAAAGTAAATTTGCCACAGGATGAGGTTGAGCTTCAAGCGTGGTATGATGAGGTATTAGCATTATTGAGACCTCGTGCGGATGACCAGCATGCGTTTAATCCTATACAGCGTGTGATGGCATTTTTTAGAGATAAAACCCAAGATTCACCAGAGCTGGCAGCATATCGTAACGGCGCATTACAGGCTTTACGTACCTCTGGTGTGCAAGGGGTACAAGATTACATGTCAGCTGCTGTTCCTGCCTTTGCTGATGTGCAGCGTTTCCATCAAGCTGTAAAAGATGCATTACCAAGCGCAACAAAGAAGCAAGAATTAAAAGATTTATTGAATAGTGAAGGACGAAAGCATTTCTGCCATTTATTATATAAAAACTATGCAGGAGATACGCCATATACGGCGCGATATTTAGCGGCGTGCCGAGCCTTTGAAGCAACACTTTCCTCTAGGCCGGATGCATTGGAAATTCTGGATAGTTACTTAGAATCAGAACAGTGTGAGGCCGCCAATGCGGAGGCGCAATTGCAAGATCGCTTTGGTAGCAGGGAGCCAATTGTAAAACACCATCAATATATACCAGAAAGTGCTGTTAAGAAGTGTTCTGATTCAGAGTTGAAGAAAGCAACCCGCGCACAGTTACAGAAAGAACCTAAGAAAGGTATTTTAAAAGCACCGGATCAGGACTATGCAACGCGTACAGAGCGCAGTTTCCGTGAGCGTTATCAACAAGAAGGACAGGGTATTCAAGTACGTTTTTCTGGGAGATAAACTGCCCATAACAGCAATCATTAACATCAATCACAGGCGCTAAGAGTAGTTCTTAGCGCCTTTTTTTACATTTCAATGAGGTTTACCATGGCAACGGTATTGCTTACCGCTGCGGCCAGTTCGGCTGCGGCAAGTTTTGGCACGGGGTTAGCGGCAACGCTGGCTGCCAGTGCACTTACAACGGCGGCTACTATTGGCGGCCGGATGATTGATAACTGGTTATTTGGTTCCAGCACCAAACTACCCGCCCTTGAAGGGCCACGTCTTTCGGATTTGGCGGTGCAAACTTCGACTTATGGTAGGATGATTCCTATTATTTATGGAAATGTCAGAGTTGCTGGCAATATTATTTGGTCGCGTCCGATAAAAGAGACGGCGAATACGACAACTGTATCGAGTGGCGGTAAAGGCGGCGGTGGTGTGAGCCAGAGCCAGACGAGTTATAGCTATTCAATCAGCTTAGCGATAGCGCTCTGTGAAGGGCCGATCGATGATATTGTAAGGGTTTGGGCAGATGCGAAGTTGCTGGATCCAACCAATGCGGGCAGTGTGGCATTCCGTTTGTATAAAGGCACGGAAGACCAGATGCCCGATCCGTTTATTGAGTCGTTTGAAGGTGTGGGGAAAACGCCTGCTTATCGTGGGATGACATATGTGGTGATTGAAGATTTTCCGCTGGCAGATTATGGCAACCGCATTCCGAATTTTACCTTTGAGATTAAGCGCAATGTAATGGCTGATGATATTAACGGCGAGCCACTGGAGCATGTGGTCTCGGCTATGATGATGATCCCAGGTTCGGGGGAGTTTGTGTATGATACGGTGGTGCAGAATAAAATTGGCGGCGAGGATGTGGGTGGAGATTTTGTACAGGTTGGCACACAAAGACGGATAAATCAGAATAATCGCGGCAATAAATCGGATGCGCTCGTATCGCTTAATCAATTGGAACGGACATGTCCGAATGTGGAATGGGTGGGTGTTGTGGTTACCTGGTTTGGCGATTCGATGGATGCGGGTGATTGTGTGATTCTGCCTGGAGTGGAATATGATACAGGGGCGACGACAGCACCTGATGCCTGGAGCGTTGCGGGATTTGACCGCGATTCAGCTCGGTTGATTACTCAAGATGAGAATGGCAATCCGGTCTATGGCGGCACGGTGAATGATGCGAGTTTGGTGCGTTATCTCACGGAGTTGCAGAATCGCGGGTATAAGGTGATGTGTGTGCCGATGTTCTTTATGGATGTGGAGATGAAGCCATGGCGTGGCCGGGTGACGGGTACGCCTTCGGAAGTATCCGACTTTTTCACCAAGACCAATGGTTATAATGCCTTTGTGACGCATTATGCGGATTTGGTGAAGGATCATGTCGATGCGTTTGTGATTGGTTCGGAGTTAATCGGGCTGACGAAGGTGCAGGATATAGATAATAGCTTTCCGGCGGTGGATGCGTTGGTGAATCTAGCGAGTACGGTGCGTGGCATTATGGGGCCTGGAGTGAAGCTGACCTATGCGGCGGATTGGTCGGAATATCATCATACGGATGGCGGCTGGTATAATCTTGATCCGCTCTGGGCTTCGGATGATATTGATTTTATCGGTATCGATGCCTATTTCCCACTCACCAATGAGCCGGAGAGTAGTATCACCAAGCAGAAAATTATCGATGGCTGGACATCGGGTGAGGGTTATAGCTTTTATTATAGCGATGAAGAGCGCACGATTCAGGCTCCACTCGCGCCGCCTTATGCATGGAAGAATATCGCATGGTGGTGGGAGAATAACCATGTGAATCCGGATAGTTCCACCACGGCATGGGTGCCGGAATCGAAGAAAATTTGGTTTACGGAATATGGCTTCCCAAGTGTGGATGGTGCGTCGAATCAGCCGAATGTATTTTATGATCCGAATAGCTCAGAGAGTTATTTTCCACGTTTCTCACAAGGTCGAATCGATTTCCGCGCGCAGCGTAGAGCGCTGGCGGCAACCGAAGAGAAGTGGCTAGATTCGGAGATGATTGAGAATAAGTTTATCTGGACGTGGGATGCTAGACCATTCCCGTTTTGGCCGGATTTGCTCAATGTATGGACGGATGGCGGGTTGTGGAAAACCGGGCATTGGGTGCAAGGGAAGTTTGGCTTGTCGAATCTTGGAGCTATTGTGCGGGATTTATGTTTGCGGGCAGGGCTGACGGATGGGGATATCGATGTCAGTCGATTAACCGAACTGGTTGATGGATTTATCCTAACTGATCGTACATCAGCACGCCGTGCGATTGAGGCATTGCAGCGTGGGTTTTTCTTTGATGCTGTGGAATCCGATAATGTGCTGAAATTCATACCGCGCGGTGGGTTAAACGTGGCGAGTATTGATGAGGATGAGTTGGTGCCGGAGGGCGAAGAGGAGGTCAAAGAGCGCTTGATGATTAATCGGGTACAGGAGTTGGAACTGCCTCAGAAAGTGGATGTACTTTATATCAACCGCACCTCTGATTATCAAACGGGTAATCAGCATTCCCAACGCTTGGTGACAGAGAGTGAAGAAGTGGTGACGGTGGGGTTGCCCATTGTTATGGGCGATCAACAGGCAAAGAATGTGGCAGATATTTCACTGTTTAATGCCTGGATGGAGCGCACTCGGTATAGTTTCAGCCTGCCTCCACGTTATGCAAGATTAGAGCCAACCGATGTGATTACGGTGGGGAATCATCCCATGCGGGTGATTGATACGCAATTCGGCACAAATGGCGTGCTACGCGTGCAAGCAGTGGCGGAGGATGTGAGTGTGTATGACTTCTATAACCAGCCAGGTGAAACAACTCCGGCGACGGATACGCTGATCACACCAGGTGCTACCCAACTCGCATTATTAGATATAGCCGCACTGCCTTCAGATAATGCGGATACTCCGATGCTCTATTGTGCTACTACGGGTGTAGAAGCGGGATGGAATGGTGCGGTGATTTACCGTGCGGCGGATGGGGTGAATTATAGCCAGGTGGCATATGTTCCTACGGCCGCAGTAATCGGCACAGCATTGGATACGCTAGGCAGTGCAGAGCCAGCGGTGAGTGATGAAGCAGGCACGTTCATGCTTGCTATTACAGGCGAGGGTGAGCTAGAGAGTGTGAGCTATGAGGCATTGCTTAATGGTGCTAATGCGGCACTGCTTGGAGATGAGATTATCCAATTCCGTGAAGCGGTGTTGGTGGCATCTGGGAAGTATCAACTACGTGGTTTATTGCGTGGGCGGTTGGGTACGGAAGATGCGATTGGCGCGCATAGTGCGGGTGAGCGCTTTGTATTGTTGAATGGGTTAACGGGTATGGCGATGTCATCAAGCCTGATTGGTTTGCCACGCGATTATAAACCCGTCACGGTTGGTTCGACGCTTGGCCAAACCACCGCGCAGAGTTTTACCTATCAGGGCAATGCATTCAAGCCATTCTCGCCAGTGCATATCAAAGGCGCGCGTGATGGTAGTAATAACCTCACTATCAGCTGGACACGCCGCACTCGCACAAGTGGTGAATGGCGGGATTATGTGGATGTGCCGCTTGGGGAGGCTGTGGAAGCATATGAGATTGAGATACTGAATGGGGTGAATGTGGTGCGGACACTGAGCGCTACATCGCCTCAAGTTACCTATACAGCCGCACAGCAAACAACAGATTTTGGCAGCGCGCAACCGAGTGTGAGTGTGAGGATGTATCAGGTATCGGCGATTGTGGGGCGAGGGAAGGCTGGGGTTGGGGTGGTGTAACTGCCACAAGCATACTTCGTCATCTACTCCTATTTATATTTTTTCGCACTGTCATCCTTGGGCTTGATCCAAGGATCCATCATAAACAGAGAACAACAATACGGCTTTGAATAATGCTATATATTTTGGATGGATTCTTGGATCAAGTCCAAGAATGACAGGAAAGATGTAGCGCTGTCACCGCGAGCGATAGCGTGGCGATCCATCTATTTACCATAACAGACAGAGAGGTTATACACGTGGATTGCCGCGTCGCTAACGCTCCTCGCAATGACCTGTCATCCCGGACTTGATCCGGGATCCACTGTTATTGCAGCGTGGTCTATAAGAATGAGGCTCTTAGCGCCAGTCTGGGTGGATTCCGGTTCAAGCCCGGAATGACAACGTTTATAAAGCGACTACCTATCCCTAAAATAATCATTCCGATCATCCGTATACACTCCCTCATTCACTTGAATATGGTGATATATATAGAGGATATTCTCCCGCTTGTCTGGGTTGTGGTTGATGATCTGCCGGTTGATGGGGGTGAAGATGCTGCGGAAAGTATTATCAATCTTCACGCTAAAATCATCGCTAAAATCCTCCATCGCAATCACATTAAACACTACAATAGCATTGGGTTTTAAGGCGCGTTTGACGGTGCGGAAGAAATCTTGTGTCACCAGTTGCTCTGGGATGTTCATTTCGTTGGTATAAGCATCCAAGATAATGACGTCATAACGCTTCTTGTTAGTATAAAGATACGGCCGTGCAGATTCGGCGTAGAAGGTCTTATTAGGGCCTAGTTTCTGGCGGAGGAGGTGTTGTTCGGCAACGCTTTTAAGGGCGCTGTCAATATCGAGGAAATCATAGTGATTGAAGTTATCCTCCAAACCAACAGTAAAACCGCCAGCGCCGATGACGAGGATATCTTTAGGGCTATCTTTAGGTAATGGTGCTAGGATGTGGTCTTCGATATAGGCCATATATTCAAAACGATTGGCTTTGTGTGGCGTGTATTTAGAGGAAGCGCTGCGGTTAATACTCAACACGCGCTCGCTATTACCCAGATCATGGATGCTGACAGTATTGTAATTATTATTGCTGACGATATTGAGCTTTGCCATTAATTGGCTGTTATTAGCAGCATAGGTGAACAGCAGGACAATGGCTAAAATGCCGTTATAATAATTATACCAATGACGGCTGAGAAGCATTCCCAGCATCACCAGCAAGAACAGTGTAAAGATCACCGTGTTATGCACGCCAATTGTGCTCATTAAGATGAGCGTGGAGAAGATCGAGCCTAGGAATGAGCCTAGAGTAGAGAAAAACAGCATTTTCCCTGTAATGGCTGAGAGATCGGCGGAAGAGAAATAATGGCTGATCAGCGGAATGGTTTGAGCGAGCAAGTAGACTGGATAAACAAGGAATACCAGGCAATACAGTGCGGCTTGCAAAGTATAATCTGTGATATGGGCTGCTTCTAGCATGGCGAAGAAGAATTCCAGAATCACATAAGAGAGGCCAAGCGCTAAGATAACGCTGGCTATCACCATATTATGAATAAGCTGTTTGCGGATGGAAAGAACACCACGGCTCTGGCCGCCTTTGTAATACCCAATCGCAAGTGGCATAAGCACAGCGCTGATGACAATAGCAATGGTTTCGGTGCCGCTTCCTACAAAAGGGGAAAGCTGACGGATGGCCAGTAATTCTGACGCCAGTACAACATAGCCTTCAATCAGAATAGCAGCAAAAAGGAGAAGCTGGCGTTTCATGCAGTTATTGTGGCTGCTGGCCTAGCATATCCTGTCGGCGTTTTTGGATTTGCTCCTGTAAAGCATCACGTTGCTGCTGTTGCATTGTTTTTGGCACATTGATGGTTTTGCCTGTGTTGGGATGGGCTTTGTTGAAGTTATTCTTCAACTGCTCACGCTGTTGCATACGGCGGGCTTTCTCTAAAGCATCTTGATCCACACTTGCGTCATCGCTAGCAAAAGCTGGGGTGGCAAGGGTAAGAAGGATGAGGAATGCGGAGAGTTTCATACGTGGCCTCTATTTTTTGATTCGGTTCTGAATGAGGGTTGTCATCCTTGGACTTGATCCGGAAATGACAAAGATTCCCTCACATACTCGAACTATATAACAACAGTATATAAGAAAGGAAAAATCATGACAACAACTTCCCATTTATCCCTAACCTTAGTGGCACAAAACCAGGCGCAGAAGGAAGTGACGGTGAATGATGCGCTGGTGCGTATTGATGCAGTGTTGAATACTGGGGTGATTGATAAGGATTTAAATACCCCTCCAGGCTCGCCAGCAAATGGTGATGTGTATATCGTCAATACATCGCCCACCGGTGCTTGGTCTGGCAAGGCGAAGCAGTTGGCATATTATTACCAAGGCTGGTATTTCATCGCACCGCGTGAAGGGATGTTATTCTGGGTGAATGATGAGAACCAGCTTTATGTCTATAATGGTAGCAACTGGGCGGCGGTGTAAGATTATGCATACAGATGACCGCATCCGCACCATTGTGCGCGATACCGTGGAGGAAACCTTGCGCGGTTTGGGCCTTTCACCTCAGGATCCGAAGGAGATGCAGGCGGATTTGATTTACCTGCATCGGATGCGTAAAGGGACGGAGGATATGGCAATCATGATTAGGCGATCGATCATTACGATGACGATTCCTTCAGTGTTGTATTTTCTGTGGCAGGCGTTTCGGAATATGGTGAGATAGCTTTATTGCTTAGGATGGATACGCCGATCAAGTCGGCGTATGACAAAGTTTGCGTTGTCATTCTTGGACTTGACCGGCGTTGTTGCATGGCTCGCAGCTTGTCATTCCGGCCTCCGAGCCGGAATCCACCAAGACTGGCGCTTCCAGATTCAATATTTATACATCACGCTGCCATAACAGTGGATCCTGAATCAAGTTCAGGATGACAACTATCAATAGCTTAGATAGCCATGCAACAATGCCGGCTTGATCCGAGAATCCATCCGAAAATAAAAAGCAATAATACAGCCTATAACAAGGTGCATCACTCAAGTATTAAAACTCCGTTAAAAATCAGCATAAAAAAATTTTTATCCACATAAAATGTGTATAACTCTTGTCAGCTCTTGTTTTGCATCGTTTGCAAGAAAAAAGTGATGTTGCAGTGCAACTTTTTAGCGTTGAAAAACGTTTTGAGTGTTGTACACTGCACCTACTTGGGAGACATAAAACATAGCATATTTCATTTTTATATATACGTCGTCGCTGTTTAGCTCATGTAGGTTTACTACACTTCGCTTCCAGCTCCTAGTCTATATAAAAAGCAAATACGCTATTATAACAAAAACATAAAACTGCATTAGGAGAACACCTAAGAGCATAGTGCTGTAAACGCATGTTTCAGCAGACAGAAATTTTTTGTTTGATGCTTGAAGGCGGGATGTTAATGCGGGTTAAATTCAAGGGGGGATTTAATGGCGTTTTTCCAAAATACCAAAGCAAATTCTATTGTCGGTGTTTCACTACCTGTGGATGGTTCTGATTCCATCACATTGCATTTATTAGTTCGTGACCTACAAGGCCAAATCTATCATTGCTATGATGACGAGAAAAACTATCTCTCTACACTTGAAGGGGCAGAGACAGTGTCAACTTCATCGGGTTGTATGATTACCTTTAGTGGCAATGACTATATCACCAAAGCGCTGGATCACATAAAACCTTATGTGAATGACCGTGTGATGGCATCGGTGCAATATAAGCGTAAATATGCCACGCAAGAATCCTTGCAGTTTAAAATGAGCCGTTCCAGCGTGGACGAAATCTCCCTGCAAGTGCTTGATTATTTCAAACACAAAAAAATCGCCAACCTCAATCAATATGATTTGTTCAAGCGCGAGGATGCGCCGTTGGTGTAATAGGGTTCAGGATCCAGGATTCGGGATTCAGAGAAGGGATAGCGAGAGCTATCCCTTTTTTATTCCTATGTTTCTGAATCCTGAATCCCGAATCCTGCTCTCTATTTTTTTCAGAAAGCTCCCATTATGTCCAATCTCTCTAACTTCCTGTCTGCCATTAAGGCAGGCGATGTGATTGCTTTTTCGGGGCGGGGGGTGATTTCGAGTGTGATTAAATACGTCACTCGCTCGCCCTATTCGCATGTCGCAATTATCATCGATGTGCAAAACAAACAGCCGCTTCTTATGGAATCTACCACACTATCAACCTCGCCTGACTTAGTATCGGGTGTGATTGAAAAAGGAGTGCAGCTCCACCGCCTCACTGAGCGCATGGCGCAGAGTGATGCGCAGGCGTGGTGGTTACCTTTGGTACGAAGTATTCCCGATAAGCCACTCAAGATTATGCAGAACTGGCTATATGATATGCATAAGCGCCGTGTGCCTTATGATAATAAGCAGGCCATTGCATCCGGTGTGGATTTTCTGGATGGCTTGCATCTATTTGCAGCTGAGCCAGATTTTTCATCGCTGTTTTGCTCGGAGCTTGTTGGCAAAGCATTACAGCTTGCCGGCGTGATTCCAGGGTTCATTAATCCCTCGGAGCAGACACCAGCAGATATTGTGCGGTTGCCGTGTTTTGCAGCGCCGTTGGGATTGCTTTAATAATGTCATTCCGGACTTGATCCGGAATCCACCGTGACTGGCGCTATCCATTGGATTTTAAAGATCACACTACCATCACAATGGATCCTGAATCAAGTTCAGGATGACAAAGAGTTCGCTAGCGCTCACAAGAATAACGCTAGCAAAATCATCCATTTCAAACGAGTATCATCATGACAATTTCTACAAAAGCGCTAGAGCTTATCAAACATTATGAAGGCTTTTCGCCGACGCCGTATCGCTGCCCTGGCGGGTATATCACCATTGGCTATGGCCATGTAATCGAAAAGGGGGAGGTGTTTGCGCTACCTATGCCATTAACACTGGCTGAGAAGATATTGAAGCAAGATATTGCAAAAGCAGAAAAAGCGCTTGCTAAAAATATCAAAATACCGCTCACAACCAACCAGCGTGGTGCGCTGATCTCTTTTATTTTTAACATCGGCGAAGGTGCATTCTCACGCTCGACCTTATGCCGCAAAGTCAATGCTGGCTTGCATCAAGAGGTGCCGAATGAACTCCGTCGCTGGGTGTGGAGCAATGGGGAGAAATTACCTGGGCTTATGAAGCGTAGAGAAGAAGAAGCGGCAATGTATATAAGCCCACGGTTGTAATCTTGTTTCATAATAACTCGCGTAAAAAGATTATTGTATTATAATCACTTAAATCTAGATTTATTAAAAAAATCATGTATTATGGCGGTTGTTTTATGCATAGCAAGGAGTCACATAATGTCTGAAGTAAAATATAATGACCCAGAAAGTCCACGCAGTGAATGCAGCGATTCAACTGAATCGTCCTATCGTTCAAGCTCGAGCGAGCTTTCTGACTCTGAAGGAAAAGAAACTCCAGAATGGAGAAGAGAGTATGAAACGCGTAGGCAAGAGATGTTTACGCCTGATCTTTCAAAAGAATATCCATCTTTTGTACTTAGAGTCACCTCTTCATATGCTCCAGCTCTAGGAATGACGAAATCTCCTTCTGCACCTATAACACCGCGTCGTCAGCGTGTGCTGACGGACCGCCTTGAAGCTGCAAATAATGAAAGCCTTGCACGTAGCACAAGCAATGAAAGTGCTGCATCTTGGGGCGGTCGTGCTGTGCCTCGGGATACGGGAATTCCGGAGAAGACCTCTTCATCTTGGGATCATGATATAGCTGTACACAGGGCATCCAAGGCCAATGAAGCACAAGGAGCATTCTTAAATACCCAGAGAACATTAGATTGGGCTCAAAAGAATAAAGGTGGTTTAGGAAGATAAATCCGATATATCCGCAGAAAATGCTTAAATATCCAGAAAACTTCTGTAGTATAATAACTCACTTATTATCATAGGAGTTATGATGCGATTAACTGCAGAACAGGCCGAGTTGCGTTTTAAAGCAATACAAAATCTTGAGAAGATCAGGGATAAGACTGATCCAGAGAATACTCGCAGGCTTTGGTTCATTGAGAAATGTTTACAGTTATTGAAGAGGCCGTTTTTTGAGGAAGAGCAGAGGGCTGAAAGCGAGATAATGAGCGCTGATGTACGACAGACGAGTTATTCGGAGCGCGCATCACCTGCGCCTAATAGCATACAATCAGCCTATGAAAAGCCTCTTCTAGCAGAAATAGCCCTAGAAACGGGAGAGTTATCGCCCCGTTTAAACAGAAAAGATAGCCCACGGAGCGGTGAATGGGTTGCGAAAGAAATGCCTGAAGGAGTCGCGCCTAACAAGAATAACTTTCGTGACCGTATAGACAAACATACACGATCGTTTAGTGAGGGGAATGCTAGGATGTAATGGTGTTTTATGTGGCTTTCTAACATCTTGTTTTGTCGTCATCGCGAGCGTAGCGTGGCGATCCATGGGGTTTTAAAAGCACTGAAAAACCATAGAGCTGGATTGCCACGTCGCTCACGCTCCTCGCAATGACAAAGAATGGTGCACGTCACTATACGTTGTCATTCCGGGCTTGCCCCGGAATCCACCAAGACTGGTGCTTCCATCTAGATTTTTATAGATCACGCTGCCATCACAATGGATCCCGGATCAAGTCCGGGATGACAAAAAGCATTCGTCATCGCGAGCTTTATCGCGGCGATCCATGCAGCCTATATAAAGGACAGAAAAATCGTAGCGATGGATTGCCACGTCGCTCACGCTTCTCGCAATGACGCAATTATAGCCTGATGCAATAATAAAAAACGGCCTGCGAATATCATCCCAAGCCGTTTTTTCTATTACACCTTCAGAAACGTCTATGCAAACGCCTCTTCCCACGAACCTGCAGTCGCAGCCTTGCTGTACTCGGTTACACGGCTTTCGAAGAAGTTCGCATGTTCCACACCGTTGAGGATCTCATCGAGCCATGGCAGTGGGTTGTGGTCTACCATGTAGATCTCACGCAGGCCCAATTGTTGCAGGCGACGGTCGGCGATGTAGCGGATGTATTGTTTTACTTGACGTTCAGTCAGGCCTTCAATATCACCCAGCTCGAATGCCAACTCAATAAATGCATCTTCAAAGTGAATAATGGTAGCGCAGGCTTCATAGAGACGTCCACGCAGCTCTTCGCTCCATACTTCAGGGTTTTCCTGGATGAAGGTTTTGAACAGGCGGATGATGGAGTTGGTGTGTAAGGTTTCATCACGCACCGACCAGGTTACAATCTGTCCCATGCCCTTCATCTTACCAAAACGCTGGAAGTTCAGCAGAATCGCAAAAGATGCGAAGAGTTGCAGACCTTCGGTGAATGCACCAAACACCGCCAGCGTTGTTGCAATATCCTTTTTGGTTTCTACGCCAAAACGTTGCATGTAGTCGTATTTGTCCTTCATTTGCTTGTATTTCAAGAAGGCCTGGTATTCCAGTTCTGGCATGCCGATGGTGTCGAGCAGATGTGAGTAAGCAGCAATATGCACTGTCTCCATATTAGAGAATGCCGCCAGCATCATCTGAATTTCAGTTGGCTGGAATACACGTGAATAGTTTTTCATGTAGCAGTTGTTCACTTCAATATCCGCTTGGGTGAAGAAACGGAAAATCTGGGTGAGCAGGTGTTTTTCAGATTGGCTGATATTCTTTTTCCAGTCTTTCACGTCATCAGCCAAAGGCACTTCTTCCGGCAGCCAGTGAATACGTTGTTGTTGGAGCCAAGCATCATATGCCCATGGGTATTGGAAGGGCTTGTATATTGGTTTTGCTTCTAATAGTGACATGGTGTTCTCCTAATCTATCTCTTGTTGTCATTGCGAGGAGCGCTAGCGACGTGGCAATCCAGGAGCCACATTTAGGGACAGTGGTGCTGCCCTGGATCGCCGCGCTTACGCTCGCGATGACGTTATGCTTCTTACTGACACGCCAAGCATTCATCATAATTATTTGATGACGCCGGAGCTTGAACCACTGGGGCTACACTTGCCATTGGGTCTACAATTTTTGTCTCTTTGCCTTCCGCATCGGTCACAACTTTATGCGATACTTTATCGGCACGTTGCAGCGATGTTGAGCGGCAGTAATACAAGCTTTTTACACCTTTTTTCCATGCCATGAAATGGATTTGATGTAAATCGCGCTTATGCACGTTACCTGCTAAGAAGATATTCACGGATTGCGCCTGGCATACTTCCGGCGCGCGGTCAGCCGCATGTTCAATCAGCCAGCGTTGATCCATCTCCCATGCGGTTTTGAATACGTCTTTCTCATGCGGTGATAAGAAATCCAAGTGCTGCACAGAACCTTCATTAGTCGAAATGGAAGACCATACTGGCTCGGTATTTTTGCCTTTCTTCTCAAGCAGTTCCGCCAAGTGTTTATTACGCACTGTGAAGGAGCCTGTCAAGGTTTTTTGTGTGAAGCTATTGGCGGTATAAGGCTCTACGCCTGGGGAAGAATTTCCGCAGATGATAGAAATAGAAGCCGTAGGCGCAATCGCCAATTTATGGGTGAAGCGCTCTTTCAAGCCAGCTTCCACTGCATCTAAGCATGGGCCGCGTTCTGCGCCAAGCAGCAGAGATGCTTCATCTGCTTTCTCACGAATATGCTTGAACATTTTGTTATTCCATACTTTTGCCATCACGGATTCCATTGGAATATCCTTGCTTTGCAAGAAAGAATGGAAGCCCATCACGCCCAAGCCCACGCTGCGCTCACGCATGGCGGAATATTTAGCGCGTTTCATTTCATCAGGTGCTGTGTCAATAAAGTCTTGTAACACATTGTCTAAGAAGCGCATTACGTCATGAATGAATTGCGGGTCTTTTTCCCATTCTTCGTAATATTCGAGGTTCAGGGATGATAAGCAGCATACGGCTGTACGGTCATTGCCCAAATGGTCAAGGCCGGTCGCCAGGGTGATTTCGCTGCACAGGTTGGAAGTTTTTACTTTCAAACCCAGCTTTTTATAGCTTTCTGGCAGGTTGTTATTCACGCTATCGATGAAGAGAACATATGGCTCACCGGTTTCGATACGCAGTGTGAGGATTTTGATCCATAAATCACGCGCTTTGATCTTCTCCATCACTTCGCCGTCTTTCGGGCTTTTTAATTCCCACTCGCCATCTTCCTCAACCGCTTTCATGAAAGCATCGGTCACAGCAATACCGTGGTGAATATTGAGCGCCTTACGGTTTGGATCACCGCCTGTAGGCTTGCGTAATTCTAAGAATTCTTCGATTTCTGGGTGATCAACCGGTAAGTATACCGCAGAACTACCGCGACGCAGTGAGCCTTGGGAAATTGCCAGTGTCAGAGAATCCTGCACACGGATGAAAGGAATTACACCGGATGTTTTTCCGTTACCACGTACTTTTTCACCGATTGAACGCAAGTTACCCCAGTAGCTACCAATCCCGCCGCCACGTGCAGCCAGCCATACGTTCTCATTCCACAGGTCTACGATGCCTTGCAGACTATCTTTGGTTTCGTTCAAGAAGCAAGAAATAGGCAAGCCACGAGTGGTGCCGCCATTGCTCAGAATTGGGGTTGCGGGCATGAACCAGAGGCGGCTGATATAGCTATAGATACGCTCAGCATGGGCTTGGTCATCCGCATAGAATGCTGCTACGCGGGCAAATAAATCCTGGTAGGTTTCGCCTTCCAGCAAATAACGATCGGCAAGCACAGCTTTACCAAAATTGGTGAGTAAAGCATCACGTGACGTATCGGTTTGGACGCTGAAATCGGCAGTTCGTGTGTGGCTCATGCAATAGTCCCCTAGTTTTTACCAGATAGCGTCGCCATATTCTACTATCATAGGCTACGAAGAGAAGATTGTCCGACTTCCGGTGCTCATGTACTTAAGTACATTCCGCTCCGGTTTCAGAAAATCTACTATTCTCGCTCTACGATAGCGAATGTGACTACGCTATCTACATATTGATATTTTCTATCTCTATTAGACTATATATAGGAAGTTCTGTCTAGAGAAATTTTATCAAGAATCGAAGATTTTATTTATATGTGGTATTGGGTGTGGGTGTCAAACACTATATATAGTAGGTATGTGGATAAAACGGGGGATAAGTCGGGGATAAAAGGGGGATAAAGAAAGATAACCCTAATAAGCGCTGAATACTGAGGAATTAATCTTGGCGGGTGCGTTTTTGTAAGTTTTCTAGGGCCGTTTCAGAAATACCATGCACATCATTGATTTGGGCGCGCTTGAGATTGGTATTCTCTAATTTTGTGTTTTGCAATATGGCATCACGCAAATTAGCTTGTCGGAAATCTGCACCGCTGCAATTCGCACCGGAAAGATTGGTGCCTAGAAGTTTAGCGCCAGCCAAATCAGCGCCTGCTAAATTCGCACCGGAGAGATTAGCGCCAGAAAGATCGGCATCCACTAAATAAGCGCCAGAAAGATCCGCATTGGTGAAATTTGCATTCTGCAAATGCGCCCGGTGAAGGTTGGCGCCAGAAAGTGAGGCTTTGGTAAGATTCGAGCTATGCAAATTCACGCGCACCATATTGGCACCTTGCATATTCGTTTCAGTAAGGTTGGCTTCGGCAATAGAGGCGTTTGAAAGATTGGCAATCCAGAGATTGGCTTTGGTGAGATTGGCTTTATTTAAGAATGCGCTCTGCAAATTTGCAGCCACTAGCGCTGCGTTGCTGAGGTCGGCTGTGCTGAGATAGGCATCACGCAAATCCACCACATCCATACGGGTTTTAGCAAGATTCGCGCCTTTAAAATTCGCCTCACGCAGATAAATACCGCGCATATCAATTTCGGAGAAATTACGGCCAAATTCTTTGACCAGGGAAATAGCGCCGCCTTGTGCTTTTTGGTTTAGCACATAGGCTTCAACCTGCTCACGGTCAGGTTTAGGTGTTGAGGAAATATGATCTAAGAGGCTCGAATCTGAAGCCATACTTGCAGAAAAAGGTGTAATGCAAGTCATAAGCAGAAGGGCAGAAAGAGAAAGTCGGGCTTTATAAGTCATACTGTCCATATTGTTTAAACGATATTCATTTAACTATACCATAGTTGGCATGAAAGAAAATCTCTATTTTCAGCGCGTTGTATTTCTGTTAAATAGCGCGACATTTTTGCAAAAATTGTTTGCATAGTTTTGCTGAATACGGTTACATAAAGAGAGGAGGCAAAACCTATGCATAGCAGCGCGAACGCTAAGACATCCGATGTATTGAATGACATTATTATTAATTCTGAGGTGGAGGATAACATCACCTTAGGAAAGTTTATTGCTGCCTTTGGTGATCGTGCATTTGGGATTGCTATTTTTGTGTTTGCCTTGCCGAATTCCTTTCCCATTCCAAGTATCCCTGGCTTTTCGGCCGTAACAGGGCTGCCGATTTTGTTTTTTGGGTTGCAGTTGATGCTGGGTTATAAACAGCCATGGCTGCCAAAGAAATTGCGGGATTATGAGTTCTCGCAAGTAAAATTAGCCTCGATTCTGCGCAAAATTATGCCTTATATACAAAAGGTAGAGATATTCTTTAAGCCACGTCTGCCGTTTATGACTGCATTTTATTCTGAGCGGTTGATAGGGGTTGGCATTGCGATATTAGCGCTGATTCTGGCACTTCCGATTCCTTTCGGAAATTTCTTACCAGGCATTGCGATTACCATGCTTTCGATTGGGTTGATCGAAAAAGACGGATTGTTAGTAATTTTAGGGACTATCAGCGGGATTTTTGCGACATTGATTATCTCGACCGCGATTACTATGATTGTCAAAGGCCTGATTATGGCGGCTATGGCGTTGTTGGGGTAGTAAGTCTCTAAGAAAACAGTGAAACTATTTTTAGCTTTAACCAGCGATCCATGCTGTGCTTAAAGCCCTAACAATGGATTGCCACGCCTGCAGCTCGCAATGACGAGTGTTTTTGCATTGTCATCCTTGGACTTGATCCAAGGATCCATCATCATAATAAAAGCAAGAATAATGCTTTAAGGGGTTTGAGGTTTTTAGATGGATTCTTGGATCAAGTCCAAGAATGACGAGCTACAAAATAAGCAAAAATTCAAAATGAGTCAGTACCTTTTAAAAAACCCTGTTGACATACCCCGCCAGGGATGTTAGAAGCCTTTTCTCTGCACTTGTTTTGTGCCGCTTTAGCTCAGTGGTAGAGCAACCGCCTTGTAAGCGGTAGGTCGTCAGTTCAAATCCGACAAGCGGCACCACCTTTTTCGCTCATATTGGCAAAGCCAATATTTAGCTATAGCATAGCGTGCGAAAAAGAGTGCCTCGCCGTAGTTGTGTAGCAACGTAGGCGGGCTGAAGTTTTCCTTATAGTTTTTATGGTGAATGAGTCGGTGTTGTTGCACGGTTCATTATCTTGTCATTCCGGATCACGTCCCGAATGACAAGAGCGAGAGCTATGCAACAATGCCGGTCAAATAGGTGTTTGACAGAAATGCGTCTACAATGTCTGCTTCGTAAAACTCTCCAGCTCATTCTTCAGCGATGTGGCTTGATCTAGCACTTTGTGCGAGAGATCGAGTACTTGGCTGGACGATTGGCCAGTCTCGCCTGCAGCGATGACCACATCCGATACGGTGGTGTTCACTGTTTGGGTGCTGTTAGCGGCTTGCAGGATATTGCGGGAAATATCTTGTGCAGCGTTGTTTTGCTGTACAATAGCATCACCGATAATTGCAGAAATATGGTCAATTTCAAGGATGGTATTGCTGACATTTTGCATAGAATCAACCGCTTCTAATGTGTTTTGCTGGATTGCTTTAATTTGGTTGGCAATCTCATGGGTTGCTTTTTCAGTTTGATCAGCGAGGTTCTTCACTTCACTTGCCACAACCGCAAATCCTTTACCTGCTGCACCTGCGCGAGCTGCTTCGATGGTTGCATTGAGGGCGAGGAGGTTGGTTTGCTCGGCAATGTCAGTGATGATGGAAATCACTTCACCAATTTTGCTCGCGGCATCGGAAAGGCCGGTGACGGTTTCGTTAGTATGCGTCACGTTGGATACGGCTTGTTTAGCAATCTGGGTAGATTGCGCAATTTGTGAGGCAATTTCTTTAATCGACGCGGTTAATTGCTCCGCTGCTGATGCAACGGTTTGGATATTTTCGGTTACTTGATTAGAAGTCGATAACGTCTTTTCGCTTAAGGTTGTGGTGCTTGATGCATTGTTGGACATGAACACGGCAGAGTTCTTCATTTCTTCAGCTGCGGTGGTTACGAAGTTGATCGCAGCATTGGCAGAATTAGCGAAACTGCGTACATCTTCGATACGTTTCGCTTGCTCTGTTTCGCGCTTCACTTGCTCGTTTAAGCGGTCTTGCGTATGGGCTTCGGCGGATTGTACATGTTCTTTAAACACAGCCAATGCACGCGCCATAGCGCCTACTTCGTCTTTGTTATCGGTATAAGGGATGGCCACACTGTGGTTGCCTTCCGCTAACACTTTCATCGTGTCGGTGATTTTGCTAATCGGGTGGGCAATACTGCGGGAAATCACTTGTGAGATGAGGATACTGAAGAGAATAGTAAGCGCACCCTGGATGACTTGTGATTGTAGCTGCGCGCGGGATTCATTTTCATAATAGGTTGCATCCATAGCCACTTCAAGTGCGGCTACGATTTTACCGGTTTTATCTTTTAATCCACTCACGCATACGGCGGTGTTTACATCATTGATGGTCTTGCGTTTGATATTACAATCGCCGTCATTAATTCCTAGATAGTGCTGAGTACCAAGAGTTGGTTCTGTACCAAGAGTAGAGAAGCCTAGTTTTACATCGGCGTTATTGATGTAATAAAACGCGCTGTCGATATGGTATTTCTCTTTATAGTTCTCAGCAAATTTGCGTAAGTTCTCTAAAGACTCGCTATTGGCTGCCTGATTGAGGATGGTGTAATGCGTACTCAGACGTTTATACATCAAATGATCGATCATTTCTTCAGAATCATTATAGGCAATTGGCAGCACAACAATGGTGGATATAATCGTATAGAAAACCACCCCAAGGCTAATGCGAGTGCTGATTTTTAGGTCTGAGAACTTTTTCATGGAATATCCTTTAGAAGAATACAGTGTTATATTTTCTATAATCTATCGAATAAACCTTAAAAAATCCCTAAAATAGAGTGAGGTAGAATGGGGGTAGGGGTAAACAACTTTGGAGGGTGCGTGGTCTAACCAAGTCGGTGTTGTTGCCTGACTCTCTAAGTTATAGTTGTATCGTCATCGCGAGCGTAGCGCGGCGATCCATGTATCATGCATAAAGGACAGAGCAATCCTACGCATGGACTGCCGCGTCGCTAACGCTCCTCGCAGTGACGACTAGCCAGGCAAATAATACCGATCAAGCAGGTGTTTGACAGAGTAAAAAACAAGGGCGGGAAACCCTACCGGCCATAAGGTGCGGGCATGGCGCCAGGTGCGCCTTGTTCAAATGGATTGCTGTAAATATCATCTTGCCCTGGCGCACCCATTGCAGGCGGTTGGAAACCTTGTGGCATGGCGGGAACGGCAGGCATAGTAGGTGTTTCAGGCGTTTGTGCTGCGTAGGCGCAGTTTTTTTGCTGGTAGATAGTGGTGAGGTTTACTTTGCGCTCTTCGGCCGCTTTTTCGGCCTTATGCATGTTATAGACCGACACCATCGCTGGAAGAATCGCGATATAGCTAAAACGGAACGTATCATCTTCACGGGCTGCGAGTTCATATTGCTCGGCAGTGGCGATTTCTTGCTTGAGTTGTGTGCAGCTCATGGTGGCATCGGCGCTGGTGGAAGGTTCTATAGCGTCAGGGCCAAAAGCGCAGCCCGATACTAGCGATAGGAGAACAACCGATGAAACAATACGCATACACGCTCCTTTTTCGTTTTTATCTCTCTTTAATGTTACCTGAGATTTTGAATTCACGCTAGGACAATTATATGACAGAATTATTACAGGATATACGGCTTTATGATGCCGTATTACGCAATGATCTCAGTAGCTTCATTGCAAAGACCTTTCATACCGTAGACCCATCAACACCCTATTTACCGAATTGGCATATTGAGGCAATTGCTGAATATTTGACGGCGGCAGCGCGGGGGGATATTCAGCGTTTAATTATCAATATGCCTCCGCGCTCGCTGAAATCCGTATGCGTAAGTGTAGCCTGGCCAGCATGGATGCTAGGGCGCAATCCGGCAACGCGGGTGATGGCGGCCAGTTATAGCCAGACCTTAAGCTTGCGCCATTCGCTGGATTGCCGGTTGGTTATGATGGAGCCATGGTATCGTCGGTTATTTCCGAAAACGCACATCATCACGGGGCAAAATGAAAAAGCTAAATTCGTGACAACAGAGCGTGGCTTCCGGTTTGCAACCTCGGTGGGAGGCACGGCAACGGGCGAGGGTGGGGATGTGTTGATTATCGATGACCCGCATAATCCCAGCCAAATTATGAGTACGCTTTGGCGTCAGCAGGCCATTGACTGGTTTCAACAAAGCTTTATGAGCCGGCTTAATAATAAGCATAAAGGCGTCGTCGTGCTGGTGATGCAGCGTTTGCATAAGGAAGATTTGAGCGGCTATTTGCTAGCACAACAACCGGGCAATTGGGAGCATTTATGCTTGCCTGCGATTGCAGAGCAGCCGATTGCGGTGCATTTCGGAAATTTCCTAAAAGAACGCCCAGCAGGCGATATGCTGCACCCTGGGCGGGAGGGAATCCAGCTTCTGGAGCGCGCCAAACAGGAATTAGGCAGCTATGCCTTTGCTGCGCAATATCAGCAGCAACCGGTTTCTAAAGAGCAAGGAATGCTCCGGCCTGTTTGGATTAAACGCTATACCGAACCACCACATACGCCTGAATCCATCGTCCTTAGCTGGGATACCGCCATTAAGGCAGGGGATAAGAATGATTATAGTGTGTGTACGGTGTGGGCTGTGGTGAATGATGGGTATTATTTGCTCGATCTCATACGTCAGCGTACGGAATATCCTGAGCTAAAACATCTCGCCCATAACCTCGCTGAAAAATGGCAACCACATGCGATATTGATTGAGGATAAAGCCAGTGGGCAGAGCCTGTTGCAGGATTTGCGGCGCGAATCGGCCTATCCGCTTATTCCGATTATGCCAAAAGCCGATAAAGTCACTCGTTTTGCCAGTGTGACGCCATTATTTGAGGCGGGCAGGGTGTTTTTCCCAACACGTCAGCCATGGTTGGTGGATTTGGAGATGGAGTTGCTAGGATTTCCCACGATTAGCCATGATGACCAGGTGGATAGTATTGCCCAGTTTTTACACTGGGCGCGTGCACGATCCACACAAGGGCAGTGGAGAATTCGAGGGGTATAAGAATGACACAGGGAGCCATACTACTGTCATCTACTCATATGTATATTTTTTTGCATGGAAATATTAGCGCTGTCATCCTTGGACTTGATCCAAGGATCCATCATAGACAGAGAGCAACAATATGGCTTTGAATAATGCTATTGGTTTTAGATGGATTCTTGGATCAAGTCCAAGAATGACAGAGGAATATAGCCCCGTCACCGACTATAGCTATATTATTGGGGATGGATACGCCGATCAAGTCGGCGTATGACACAAAAATCAGGCCTATCGTGGTGTATAGAATACCATTCCATCAGGTTGTGTTTGCGATAAAAGAGCCTCGGTAAAGGAGGTGCTTGGTGTATTTTCTAGCGTATGAACAAAGCGCTGCCATATAGGGGTTGGAGAGGTAGCCAGGGTATCAGTCTCTGCTGTTTGTACAAAAGCGACATCAGAATGACGAGAAAGCGGCCGGCCTACCTGGTGACACCAAGAGCGCCACGGTGCATGAAACTCATTCACAAAATCGCTTGCATCAAGAGGTGTTTCATCTTGAGTGCTAGAGGATGGAAAAGACGAGGAGGGTTGAGGAATATACGTAGTTGAATGCCCGTTTTTCGTCATAAAATCCCGCACTAGATTATTGCCAAATGTAGCTAACGTGCAGGTAATAATGCGGGGTAATACACCTTTCGAGAACATGGCTTTCAAACCAATTTCATTCCAGAGCGTTTTAACCGTTGCTAGAACACCCGCATTATAGGTTGAGCCTTCTTTTTGAATGCTGGTGCGTGTCATATCAAGTGGGTTAGTAGCGATGGTGGTTGTGAAGCCCTCTAAGATAGAGATCATAATCTGCTGTGGTATGGTAATGATAGGGCTTTGGTTATAATTACGCAGCTCTTGTGTATAGAATGCATGTTGTATGCCATACAGCCCCCAATAGGCGGTATATTGTGTGCCGACAATGCCAATGCCACGTTTATAACATTCTTTAATTCCCAACTCAGTCCATATCTGCGCAAAAGGTTTTTGTTTATCCTGTGTCATCATCACGGTTTTGAGCTGTTTAGCAGGCGTAGTGAACGCGGCCTCTGCTGTGCCAAGGAGTAATGCTTTTGCTAATGCATCCGTATAGGGCGATTCTTGCGCCCAAGAGGAGGGGAGGCTATGTACGATAATAGTATTGCGATAGGCTTGTTTAATAAATGTGTTAAGCATATTAGCTTCCCAACCACGATAGACACCGTTTTTGAATACATATTTCATGCTTTCAGGAATCGTACGCTGTGGATTGGCTTGCACATCGGTGCGCACGCGATCAAAGAATTGTTCAAAGACCAGTAACTGTGTCCAACCATATATACTGCCTAATGCGATAGTCTGTGATAATTTTTTTAATCTATCTACTGCAGAAGGTTTACTTTCTAATGAATCGGATTTAGACATAGAAATTCCTTAATAGATAGAGACAATAATTATTCTTGTGGGATGTTTTCTGAATCAGCCTGGGTGGCGGATTGATACATATAGACTTCTTCATCCGGCAGCCCATAACCTAGGGTCTTGCGGGCTTCTTCGTCGAGGAGGTCTAGATCGAGGGAATCAGGGCGCATAAGCGCGACGCGGTGTTCTAGGTTAATGCGCTCTGCGCGCACAAGGTCTAGTTCCGCTTTAGTTTTTTCGAGATCGTCGCTGAGAGTGATAAGCGCAAATGCACCACGCTCACCACTGATAGCATGATACGCAAAATACAATACCAGCCCCACAAATAATGATGTGAGGGCAATGCGGTGGATACGGCGTTTGCGTTCATAAGTTAAATACATAGTAATTTAACGATAATGTATTTTGGGAGAGTTGGCAATTAGAAAGAAGAGGGCAGGATTCGGCATTCAGGATTCAGAGGGGGCTTCCTCTGAATCCCGAATCCTGATCCTGAATCCTTATCTTAACACACTACGCCCAGCATAACGCGCTGTGCCCAGCAATTGCTCTTCAATACGAATCAGTTGATTGTATTTCGCCAAACGGTCAGAGCGGGAGAGTGAGCCGGTTTTAATTTGGCCGCAATTGGTTGCTACTGCAATATCGGCAATGGTGCTGTCTTCGGTTTCACCGGAACGGTGAGAAAGAATCACTCCATAGCCCGACTTCTGTGCGAGTGCTACGGCTTCTAATGTTTCAGACAGCGTGCCAATTTGGTTTACTTTCACCAGAATGGCGTTGGCCAGACCTTTAGAGATACCATCTGCAAGAATCGCTGGATTGGTTACGAATAAATCATCGCCCACGAGCTGGATTTTATTGCCCAAAGCTTTGGTGATTGATGCCCAGCCTTTATGATCATCCTCAGCCATTGCATCTTCGATGGAAACGATTGGGTAACGGTTTACCAGTTCTTCGTAATAACGAATCAACTCATCAGAACCCAGTTTCTTGCCTTCGCCTTCTAAGTTATAAACACCGTCTTTGTAGAACTCGGTAGAAGCCGCATCAAGCGCCAGAACGATATCATCACCTGCTTTATAACCAGCTGCGCTAATCGCCTTCAGAATGAAGCCTAATGCTTCGTCAGAGCTTTTCAGCGCTGGTGCGAAACCGCCTTCATCGCCTACATTGGTGTTGTGGCCTGCATCTTGTAGGCTTTTCTTCAGGGCGTGGAATACTTCAGCACCCATACGGATGGCATCAGAAATACTTCCAGCCGAAACCGGCATGATCATGAATTCTTGGATGTCGATAGCGTTATCGGCATGGGCGCCACCATTGATGATATTCATCAACGGAACGGGGGTTACATTGGCTGTGATACCGCCTAAATAACGGTAAAGCGGTAGGCCGAGCGCATTTGCGGCTGCTTTTGCGGTTGCCAGGGATACTCCCAGCATCGCATTCGCGCCTAAACGGCTTTTATTTTCGGTGCCATCAAGTTCGATCATAGCGTTATCGATGATCAATTGCTCAGTCGCATCCATGCCGAGAATGGCGTTGGCGATGTCGTTGTTCACCATATCTACCGCTTTACGCACGCCTTTGCCCAAATAACGGCTCTTATCGCCATCACGCAATTCCAACGCCTCTAAACTCCCTGTAGAAGCGCCACTTGGCACAGCAGCACGGCCTAAAGAGCCGTCTTCCAGCACTACATCTACTTCAACAGTAGGGTTACCACGGCTATCTAAAATTTCTCTTGCGTGTATGTCAACGATGTAAACCATTTTTGTCCTTTCTTCTAGGATTCAGGATCCAGGATTCGGGATTCAGAGAAAGTAACGTCCTCTGAATCCTGAATGCCGGATCCTGCCCCCTTATTTCTTCTTTACTACTTCATCAATCGCCTTAAGCTGCTCAAGCATCTTAGGCATTTCTTTTAAAATCATCATGCACGGGCCGTCGCTTGGGGCGTTATCGGGGTCGGGATGGGTTTCGGCGAAAATGCCGGCAATGCCGACGCCGATAGCCGCGCGTGCAAGCACAGGCACGAATTCACGTTGGCCACCGCTCGCTCCACCTAAGCCGCCAGGCTGTTGGACAGAGTGGGTGGCATCAAATACCACTGGATAGCCCGTCTCGCCCATAATCGCGAGTGAGCGCATATCGGTTACCAGAGTATTATAGCCAAAGCTTGCGCCACGTTCAGTGAGCAGGATGTTATCATTGCCTGATTCACGCACTTTCGCTGCCACATTTTGCATATCCCATGGTGCGAGGAATTGGCCTTTTTTGACATTCACAACTTTGCCAGTCTGTGCAGCGGCAATTAGCAGATCGGTTTGGCGGCAGAGGAAGGCGGGTATTTGTAGTATATCCACAGCTTCTGCTACAATCGCGCATTGCGCTTCATTATGTATATCTGTCAGTACTGGGCAGCCAAATTTTTCACGCACTTCGTTAAAAATAGGCAGTGCTTTTTCCAGGCCGATACCGCGTTTTCCTTTGATGCTGGTGCGGTTGGCTTTATCGAAGGACGACTTATAAATGAAACCAATCCCCAATTTCTGGGTCATTTCCACCAGCGCATGGGCCACTTCAATCGTATGATCACGCGATTCGATTTGGCAGGGGCCGGCGATTAAAACGAACGGTAAATCATTACCAAATGTAACATTGCCGACTTTAATATGTTTTTGCGTCATGTTATTTCGCCTTTTTGGATGCTTTTACCAGAGGGGTAACGTTGGAATCTTTTTCTGCCTTTTTTGCGTATGTCACGGCCGCATCAATAAAGGATGCAAACAGTGGATGTGGTGCTAATGGGCGGGATTTGAGTTCTGGATGGAACTGTACAGCGATAAACCACGGATGGTCTTTCAGCTCAATAATCTCCGCCAAATGCCCGCCAGGGGACATGCCAGAGAATACCACGCCTGCTTTTTCCAGTTGTTCTTTATAGTTAATATTGAACTCATAACGATGGCGATGGCGCTCGTGGATCACTTTACTACCATAAATCTTATGCGCCAATGTGCCAGGCTGAATGTCGCATTCATAGGCACCCAGGCGCATTGTGCCGCCTAGATCATCGGAATTACCACGTTTTTCCAGCACGCTACCGCGCATCCATTCGGTCATCAGGCCGATAATCGGATGTTTGGTTTCGCCAAATTCAGTGGAAGAGGCATCTTTCAGGCCAGCCAGGTTGCGTGCAGCCTCAATGGTGGAAAGTTGCATACCTAAGCAAATACCCAGGAATGGGATGTTATTTTCGCGCGCATAGGTAATCGCCGCTAATTTGCCCGATACACCTTGCTCACCAAAACCGCCAGGCACCAACACCGCATGAACGCCTTCCATTTTGGCTTTGAGCTGTTCTTTGCTTTTGTTGTTACGGGAGTTAATCCAGCGTAGTTTCACACGCACTTGATTCGCAATCCCGCCATGATCTAGCGCTTCGATGAGGGATTTATAGGCGTCTTTGAGGCTGATATATTTACCTACAACCGCAATCGTCACCTCGCGCTTAGGCGCTTCTGTGATTTCCAGAATATTCTGCCATGGAGAAAGATCAGGCTCTGGCTCTGTTGGGAGTTTGAAGCAGCGCAATACTTCCGTATCCAGGCCATGTTTATGGTAAGAAATCGGCACTTCATAGATATTCTTCACATCCAGCGCTTCAATGACTGCATGTTCTGGGATATTACAGAACAGCGCGATTTTGCGCTTCTCGCCCTCTGGCAATTCACGGTCAGCACGGCAGAGGAGGATATTTGGCTGGATACCAATCGAGCGCAATTCCTTCACAGAATGCTGGGTCGGTTTGGTTTTCTGTTCTTTGGCAGAGGCCAGGTATGGCACTAGGGTCAGGTGGATATAAATTGCCCGATCCGGCCCCATCTCATAGCCCAGTTGGCGGATGGTTTCAAAGAATGGCAGGGCCTCGATATCGCCCACCGTACCGCCGATTTCGCATAGGACGAAATCATTTTCTTCGGTATCTTTTAGGATGAATTCTTTAATGAGATCAGTTACATGAGGGATCACTTGCACTGTGCCGCCTAAGTAATCGCCACGGCGTTCTTTGGCGATCAGTGTGGAGTAGATTTTACCCGTGGTCACGTTATCGCCACGTTTAGCATCTACGCCTGTGAAGCGCTCATAATGGCCGAGGTCAAGATCGGTTTCGGCGCCATCATCGGTGACGAATACTTCACCATGCTGAGTGGGACTCATAGTGCCAGGGTCTACGTTGAGGTAGGGGTCAAGCTTGCGCAGGCGCAC
Organism: uncultured Rickettsiales bacterium; assembly: GCA_964574415.1. GTDB lineage: Bacteria > Pseudomonadota > Alphaproteobacteria > Rickettsiales > CAZNNM01 > CAZNNM01. The sequence goes on from CAZNNM010000011.1 coordinate 57,808, forward strand.
TTTATAGCCACGCGCTTGCAGCAATGCCCCCAGGCTTGCAGAGGCCAAGCCTTTCCCTAATGATGATACAACCCCTCCGGTAATGAATATAAAACGTGCTGGCACGATGGTATCCTATGTTTACTTATGTTATTGCAACTTGCAATGACGTTTATTTTACTCAGTATCGCTTTCACTTGTCATTCTTGGACTTGATCCAAGAATCCATCTAAAAAAATACTATAGCCTTTGTTTAGGATGGATACTTGGATCAAGTCCAAGGATGACAAGCATGAAACCGTTTATTTATTCCGCCACAGGCACAGAAGGTGTTGTTTCTGCTGGCTGTGTGGCCGGTTGTTCTTGTGTTGTGGTTTTATCTTGCTCTTGTTGCTGCTCGCTGATCACGCTATCTAATACAGAGCTTTTGCTGCTGCTACGTGATGAAAGTGTGGCAAGCACTAGGCTGTTAATGATGAACAATGTTGCAAGAATAGCTGTTGTGCGTGTTAGCACGTTTGCAGAGGCACGGCCTTGCATTGCACCGCTATTTCCACCACCGCCAATACCGCTTAAACCGTCGCTGCTGTTGCGTTGTAACAGGATAGTGATCACCATTGCTACAGCAATAATCAAGTGGATTACTAAAAGAACTAACTGCATATAATACCTTTAAACTCATCTGCAATAAGGCTTGCGCCGCCAACTAACACCCCGTCAACATGGGGTAAACGCATAATAGCTCCCGCATTATGTGCTTTAACGGAGCCACCATAAAGGATACGGAGGTTTTTTTCAAACGCCTTTCGCAGCGTTTCCGAAATAAATGTGTGGACAGAGCTAATATCCTGTTCTGACGGCACTTTTCCAGAACCAATCGCCCAGACGGGTTCATAGGCGATTACAGTATTTTCTTCTTTAAAATCAGTTGGTAGAGAGTTTATGAGCTGATCTTTAATGACATCAAGTGTCTGGCCGGCTTCATATTCTTCCTGCGTTTCGCCGATGCAAATAATGGTTTTAAGGCCGGCTTTTTGGGCGGTTTGGGCTTTATCTGCGACGCATTTATTGGTTTCGTGATAATACTGACGGCGCTCAGAATGCCCCAAAATCACATAGCTACAGCCCACATCGCGCAATAATTCAACACTCACTTCGCCTGTATAAGCGCCGCATTCTTCTGCATGGCAATCTTGCGCACCAGTGATGAAGCCAAGCTTTGCCACCAATGAAATGAGAGGAAAGGGCGGGCAGATGACGACATTGTCATGCGCAGGCAGCGTTTGCAATAACGCTTGCGTACTGGCAATTGTGCCATTCATTTTCCAATTTGCGACGATGAGTGGAGTCATGTAGCACCTTTTTCTTTTTTCTTGCTATGCGCCATCGCAATGACGGACGATTGTAAACACTAAACTTGACGATACGCCACGCCTTATATAAAAGAAGAGAAACGTTTTTGCAATTCAATTTCCGGTATCGTTCCATGCTTAAAACTTTGCGCCGCGCTAGTGATAATTTTATCGTTAAAGGATTCCTGCTGCTTATTGTGCTATCCTTTATCGTCTGGGGTATTGGCGATATGTTCCGTAATAGCCGTGGAAATGCGGTGATTTCTGTGGGAGATCGTGAGATTTCTGTAGAGACATACCGTAACGCAATCAACCGTGAAAAAGCGCGTATGCAGAATATTATCGGTAAGCCGCTCACGGACGATCAAGTGGCGGCGTTGCAGATTTATGGCGTGGTGGGAAATCAGTTGATTACAGATCAGTTGCTCTCACTGGCTGCACATGATCTTGGCCTGAATTTAAGCCCAAAAGTGGCAGCTGCCGAGGCTGTGCGCGATCCGGTATTCCGCAATCCGCAAGGGCAGTTTGATAAAGATCGCTTCTATTCCTTGCTACGCAGCAATGGTTTTACGGAGAAAACCTATTTCAGCATGATCCGCGAGGGAATTACAACACGTTTCTTGGGCGATGCGGTGAGTTCCGTTTCGTTTAATTCTAGTGCATTGGTGGATTTATTGGATAGCTACCGCAATGAAAAACGTGTGGTAGATGTGGTAAAAATTCCTGCAAATGTAGTGGCAAGCGCTGCTGTAGAGCCTACAGATGCAGAAATCAAAACATTCTTTGAAAAAAATCAACAACGCTTTGCAACACCGGAATACCGTAGTGCGAGCTATGTGGATATTACGGCGGAGAATATCGGCAGTGCCGCAACCGATGAAGCATCACTCAAAGCGCTTTACGAAGAGCGCCAAGATGAGTTCACTAAGCCTGAAAGCCGCAAAGTGCTGCAAATGACCTTTAAGGATAAAGATATAGCTGATAAAGCATTAGCGCGACTGAAACAAGGTGATAGCTTTGCGAAAGTGGCGGAAGAAGAAGCGAAAATGAAAGCTTCCGATGTCGAACTCGGCACTATGATCCGCGAGGCATTGCCTACGGAAATGGCAGATATTATTTTCGGCCTGGCTGTAAATACGCCATCTGATGTTGTGCAGGCGCCGTTTGGCTGGTCTATTTTTGAAGTGAGCGAAATACTTCCGGCGCATACTGTATCGTTTGAGGATGCTAAAGAGCAACTGGTGAAAGATGCAACCGCAGATCATGCAGAAGAGGGGCTGTATACATTAATGAGCAAAATCGAGGATGAGATTGCAGCCGGCGCAACGTTGAAGGATATCGCTACTAATTATGACCTTAAAATCCAAACCCTCGAAGATCTAACATTCGATGGCAAAAACCAAGCAGGTGCTTCGCCGGATATTAAAGACAAGGCGGCAATTCTAGCCGTTGCCTTTGCTGGCCAAGAGAAGGAGCCTTCGTCACCAGTGGAATTGCCTGAGAATAAGGGCTATCGTGTAGTAGAAGTGCAAAAAATTACACCTTCACGCATCAAAACCATCGATGAGGTGCGTGGTGCTGTGATTGACGGCTGGAAGAAAGAGCAACATGCCAAGGCCTATAGAGAAACAGCTAATGCGATTGCTAAAGAATTACGCAATGGCGCAACGCTTGCAGATGTGTCGGCCAAATATTCTCTGGTAATTGAAACCAAGAAAAGCCTGGAGCGTCCGCTTGATGTTGGCTACCGTAAGAATCAGCATGATTTGCCGGATATGGTGGTGCAAGCCGCATTTGCAGCAGATGCAGGCCATGCGACGGATGCATTTGTGACCGAGAAAGGTGAATATGTGCTGGCGGTTGTGAAAGAAGTGATTCCAAGCACAGGTGATACAGATGAAAAAGCATCGATTGCTCAGGATCTTGAGAATAGTACTTCCAATGAGCTATACGAGCAATATACTATGTTCCTGCGCAAGCTTTATCCGATTTCGGTGAATGAAGAGCGCATGAAACAAATCCATGCTCCGGCGGCTGAGTAATCCTATGCTTTTATCTCCTGATCGCGTTTCGTTTTTTGAAGCCTATGAAAAGCAACAGCATCAACTCGTCTCGATGACATTACCTGCCGACCTGGAAACGCCTGTGGCGGCGATGTTAAAGTTAAAACATCTCAGCCCCCATCATTTCCTGTTTGAATCGGTAGAAGGTGGCGCTGTGCGTGGCCGTTATTCGTTTATCGGCCTTGATCCCGATCTTATCTGGACATGCAGAGACGGTAAAGCCTATATAGATGGCCGCCCAGAGCCGCTGAATCCTTTGGATTCATTGCGCGTGCTAATGAACCGTTCGCATATTGATATTCCAGCAGAATTGCCGCCTATGTCAGCAGGGATTTTTGGGTATTTGGGGTATGATATGGTGCGCTTGATGGAGCGTTTGCCGAATATCAATCCTGATGCGCTGGATATTCCTGACAGCATCTTCGTCCGCCCGCGTTTGATTGTGGTGTTTGATTCAGTTAAAGACAGCGCTATTGTGGTGACCCCTGTATGGCATAACCCTGCGGTAAGCGCAGAAAAAGCCTATCAGGATGCTGAAGAGCGCCTGTTTACTGTAGTGCGCCAGCTTGCTACACCGGCTGAGAATTATAATTATTTGGCCGTAGAAGAAGAGCAAGAAATCACCTTCACCTCAAACATGATGCGTGAGGAATACCATGCCATGGTAGAAAAATCGAAGGAATATATCCGCGCAGGCGATATTTTCCAAGTCGTACCTGGACAGCGTTTTACGGCACCGTTTGAGCCATCAGCTTTTGCATTTTACCGTTCCTTGCGCCGTTTGAATCCATCGCCGTTCTTATTCTATCTCACACTGGGTGATTTCAGCCTAGTGGGCTCTAGCCCTGAGATTTTGGTACGGTTGCGGGATGGGAAGATTACGAACCGTCCGCTAGCTGGCACACGTAAACGTGGGGCGAATGCGGCAGAAGATAAGGCGCTGACAGAAGAATTGCTGGCCGATCAGAAAGACCGCGCTGAGCATCTCATGTTGGTGGATTTAGGGCGTAATGATGTTGGCCGTGTGTCTAAGCAAGGCACAGTGAAAGTCACCGAGATGATGACCGTCGAATATTACTCGCATGTGATGCATATCAGCTCTAACGTAGAAGGCGAATTGGCCGAGGGCAAGGATGCGATTGATGCGTTGGTGGCGACATTCCCTGTGGGAACGGTTTCCGGCGCGCCAAAAATCCGTGCGATGGAAATTATCGATGAACTTGAAAAAGAAAAACGTAGCTTCTATGCGGGCGGGGTAGGGTATATTGCTTCGGACGGCAATATGGATACCTGTATCGCACTGCGCACAGCTTTGGTGAAGGACGGTAAAATCTATGTCCAAGCCGCCGTTTGAATCCATCGCCGTTCTTATTCTATCTCACACTGGGTGATTTCAGCCTAGTGGGCTCTAGCCCTGAGATTTTGGTACGGTTGCGGGATGGGAAGATTACGAACCGTCCGCTAGCTGGCACACGTAAACGTGGGGCGAATGCGGCAGAAGATAAGGCGCTGACAGAAGAATTGCTGGCCGATCAGAAAGACCGCGCTGAGCATCTCATGTTGGTGGATTTAGGGCGTAATGATGTTGGCCGTGTGTCTAAGCAAGGCACAGTGAAAGTCACCGAGATGATGACCGTCGAATATTACTCGCATGTGATGCATATCAGCTCTAACGTAGAAGGCGAATTGGCCGAGGGCAAGGATGCGATTGATGCGTTGGTGGCGACATTCCCTGTGGGAACGGTTTCCGGCGCGCCAAAAATCCGTGCGATGGAAATTATCGATGAACTTGAAAAAGAAAAACGTAGCTTCTATGCGGGCGGGGTAGGGTATATTGCTTCGGACGGCAATATGGATACCTGTATCGCACTGCGCACAGCTTTGGTGAAGGACGGTAAAATCTATGTCCAAGCCGGTGGCGGTGTGGTGGCCGATAGCGACCCTGAAGCCGAATACCAAGAAAGCTGCAATAAAGCAAAAGCACTGATGAAAGCCGCTGAGAAGGCGGTGCAGTTTATGTAAAGGAGCATTCGGGATTCGGGATCCAGGATTCAGGGATTTTCTTCCTGAATGCAGATACTGAATCCTGGATCCTAACAAAAAGATGCAAAAAAACCATATTGACCAACTCACCCATCTCCTATCCCGCCTTCCTGGCCTTGGTACGCGCTCGGCGCGGCGGATGGTGTTGCATTTGATTAAGCAACGCGAAAGCCTGATGTATCCGCTACGCGATGCGCTGACAGCTACGGCTGATGCCATCAAAACCTGTGAAATTTGTGGCAATATGGATGACCATAATCCTTGCCATGTCTGCACTGACGGCAAACGCCAGGCACATATTATGTGTGTGGTGGAAGAAGTGGGTGATTTATGGGCAATGGAGCGTAGCAATGTGTTCAAAGGCGTCTATCATGTCCTCGGCGGCACGCTTTCAGCGCTGGATGGGCGAGGGCCGGATATGCTTAATATCGCTACATTGGTGGAGCGCGCTTCTGCAGAAGAAGTGAAAGAAGTGATTATTGCCACCAATGCAACGGTGGAAGGCCAAACCACAGCCCATTATGTTACCGAACGTCTCAAAGATGCCAATGTGCAGGTGTCGCGGCTGGCGCAAGGTATTCCGATGGGTGGTGAATTAGATTATTTGGATGACGGCACATTAAATGCCGCGTTTAGGGCGCGGCAGTTGTTGTAAGTAAGGGTGCAGAATTCAGCATCCGGGATCCAGAGGTTTTGCCATTCGCCAATCAAGTCGGCGTGTGATACTACTTTCCCTGAATCCTGAATGCCGAATCCTGCTCTCTTTCCTAGTAATTTGACTCTAACCGCCCACGGATCGGTGTATAGCCCATGCTGGCATTTTCGTAATTGCCGCCTTGCATTGCCATAGGTGCTGCTACATAATCTGCGCCGCCATTATTCGGTTTTGCATCACAGCCCATGATTTCATAGATTTTATCCAGATAATCCATGCGCGCATTTGCAGCACCTATGGCTTCTTCAGCGTCCATATAAGTAGAAATATAACCCAGTGGCATTAGCACATTTTTGAGGTTTGGATTGCGGTTTTTCTCAGCAGCTTTGCGGTAGAAATCTGCCTCATTCATCTCGAGCAGCGCTTCTTTGCAGCTTAATTGTTTATCTTTACGTTGCATCGCTGCGACACGTGGAGAGCTTTCGCCGGCACATGCGGTTAGCAAACATACAGCACAACCTAAAATCAGTAAGTTTTTCATATTATAGCACCCTTTTAACGTTTTCCCCTAGGCGAATTCTCAATGAGTAAGTGAGAGTACGCCTTATGTATCGAACAATATGTTCTCTTACTATCTTTCATTATTAACTAAATTTATTTACAAACTATTACCCATTGTCTATCTTTAGTTTATTTTTTCATAAATGAATAAAAAGAGAGGCTTGACCTTATTTCATAGAGGGTATTATATATAAGGACGAAAACCTATGCAGAGAGCCAATCATGACCCAGATTAACGTCGCTATTATCGGAGCAAGTGGATATACAGGCGCAGAATTAGTGCGTATTCTTCATTTACATCCGCATGTTAAGATCGCAGCGCTTGCCGCTGATAAAAGTGCTGGTCAGCCGATAAGTGCGATTTACCCGCATTTAGCAGGGTTTGGCTTGCCGGATGTGGTGACTGCTGATCAAATCGACTGGAAAAACATAGAGGTAGTATTCTGTTGCCTGCCGCATGCGGCTTCGCAAGCGGTAATTAAAGAATTGCCTAATCATCTGAAAGTTATTGATTTATCAGCTGATTTCCGGTTATATGACACGGCAACTTATGCCAAATGGTATGATCATGAGCATTTAGCGCCGGAATTGCAGAAAGAGGCGGTTTATGGCCTCAGCGAAGTCTACCGCGATAAAATCGCCAAAGCGCGGCTGATTGCCTGCCCAGGTTGTTATCCAACCTGTTCAACTCTGCCTTTGGTGCCATTGGTGAAAGACAAGCTGATCAGCGTTTCTGATATTATTATTGATGCCAAATCCGGCATTAGCGGCGCTGGCCGTTCGGCGAAGCAGGCGAATTTATTCTGTGAAATGAATGAGGCTGTGCGGGCATATAGTGTGTGTAATCATCGGCATATCCCAGAAATCGAACAAACACTCTCAGATGCTGCCAAGCAAGCGGTGACTGTGCAATTCACTCCACAAGTGGTGCCGATGAGCCGTGGGATGCTGGCGACCGTCTATGTGAAGCTGGAAGCTGGAAACACCCTGGCACAACTGCGTGCATCGCTGGAATCTTTCTATAAAGGCTCCGCTTTCGTGCATGTGTTACCAGAAGGCCAATCACCTAGCACACGGGATGTGGCGGGTACGAATAAGTGCCATATCGCATTATTTGCCGGCAGAACACCAGATCGGGCAGTGATCGTCTCAGCCATCGATAACCTCGCCAAAGGCGCAGCTGGCCAGGCGGTGCAGAATTTAAATATTCTGTATCAATGGGATGAAAAGCTAGGGTTGGATACAGTGCCTGTATTTCCGTAAGGATTATCCTTTACAAAACGCCTGATAATCCTCAAGCCATTGCTTTTCATCTGCGTTGAGCAAACTGTAATCCACCAGTTTGAGATCCATCGGCACGCGTGTGAGTGTTTCAAAGCTGTAGAAAATCTTACCATTCTGGCTTAAATCTGGCCGTTCGATAACAACGACGAGGTTTTCGATGCGGATGCCGTATTCACCGGCTTTGTAATATCCAGGCTCGTTAGAGATCACCATACCTGGCTGTAAAGCCACATTATTAGCCATTTTGCTAATACGCTGCGGGCCCTCATGGACACTTAAATAACTGCCAACACCATGGCCTGTGCCATGATCATAATCCAAGCCCGCTTGCCATAATGCATAGCGCGCTAGCGCATCAAGCTGTGAACCGGTTGTTCCGGCAGGAAATGTGGCGCAGGCGAGGGCGATATGGCCTTTTAGGACGCGTGTGAAGCGGTCGCGCTGCTCTGTTGTGGGGATGCCGCGGGAAATGGTGCGGGTGATATCGGTGGTGCCGTCTAAATATTGTCCACCAGAATCAAGGAGATAGATGCCGTTCTGCTCGATTTTCTTATTGGTTTTCTCGCTTGCGCGATAATGTACAATAGCGCCATTAGCGCCAAAACCTGAGATGGTATCGAAGCTTAAATCCTGGAACAAATCTTGTTCTGCGCGGAAGGATTGCAGCTTATCAGAGGCTGAAATTTCCGTTACATCCGCTTGTTCTTCAAGCCAATTCAGGAATTTTATAACGGCTTTCGCATCCCGCTTATGCGCATTGCGCATGCCTTCAATCTCCACTGCATTTTTGCATGCTTTCCAGAGTTTGCAAGGGTCTTGGCGGTCGATATATTTGCTTTTTATACGCTCAATGAACCACATACTGGCATCACCTGAGTCGATAATGCAGGATTGTAGTTTATCTAATTCTTTTTCAAGAGATTCTATCGGTTCAATACGTATGGATTCTACTGTCACGCCTGCTGCTTTGCGCGGGTCAACATAGAGGGTGACACTGCCATCGGCATAAGCAATCGCAAAGCACAGCACAAAAGGTGTGCGAGGCACATCATTACCACGGATATTAAGTAGCCAGCAGATGGAATCCGGTGCAGTCAGTATAAAAGCATCGGCATTATTATTCTTAATAAATTGTGCTAACTTTTGACGTTTATTCTCTGATTTTTCGCCTGTATATTGCTCTGGATGCGGGCGGATTGGCGTGCAAGGCGGTGCAGGGCGATCGTGCCAAATGGCATCGACAAGATTCGCGCAGGGTTTGGTGTGAATATAGCGCGCAATAGCAGGCTGGGTATGCAGCCATGGATCATAGCCAAGCATATGATCTTTAGGAAGATTCTCGGCCACCCATATGGCGGCAGAAATATCCGCCATGTTAAATTGCTGATATTCCTTGGTTGTTACTTCATCCTGGGCTTGCAGCGTATAACGCCCATCCGTAAAAAACGCCGCTTTTTCACGCAACACAACGGCAATACCATTAGAACCACTAAAACCCGTAAGCCATTCCAACCGACGGGCAGAGGCCGGCACATATTCACCTTGGAATTCATCATTCACCGGAATAATAAAACCATCGACACCATGAGCATCGAATTGTTGGCGGAGTTGTTGAAGGCGTTGTGTGTAATCTGTCATATTTTTCAAGTATAGCGAAGTGATGGGGGATATTCAACCTGAGTCTAATTGCGATATTGATTCAAATTTCATTTGGTGCATACCAATGCAGCAAATACTGCTGATGTCAACGCAAAAATTTTTCCTGCACGGTTTAGCAAAAGCATAATAAAGAGAAATACCGCGCTAAAATAGTGCATTAGCGTATATTATGCACAACCTATAATATAGAATAAAAACATACAATATATTCTTATGGTTGTTATCTATATTCCATAATATACATTATGCAATAATTATAGAAAACAGTAGTTGACGTACTCCCTCATAGGTTACTAGAAGTATTGCGAGCTCGCGATGATTGGAAGTTGAGTGGAAGGCATATAAAAGGCACGAAAGGATTATAAGGATGTCAAAGGCACAGTTTAATAAGCGTTCGGAATGCAGTGGAAGTATATATACGTATACGGGCGGCATTATGACATATAACTATGTACCAGGTGATGTGCTGGATCTTAGCCAATTTGGGCAATTTCCTGAGGGTGCAACGGTTGCTGAGCTGGATAGAAATGGCGATGGTTTGGTGACAGTAGCAGATACTGGCGGTATTGCTATGATCGCTTATAATGCTGGCCGTCTTGTTATTCGTTTTTCTCCGAGTAATATTATCTACCTAAATGGAACTGCCAGTATAGAGCTTGCCTGCATTACCGGCCCTTCCCAGTCGCCTATTCCGACACCAGAGGAACCTACGCCCGAACCTGAGATACCGCCTTCCTCGAACGAAACAGAACCAACGCCGCCACCTTCTCCAGCGCCAGCTTATGTGCCATCGCCTATAGAGCCACCGTCGAATGAAACATCACCTATGCCGCCGACAGGCTCACCTTCCGGGGAACCTAATGAGCCACCGTCTTCACCGCCTGTGGAGGAACCTGGAGCACCAGAGTCAGAGCCTGCACCTGAGCCTGAGGTGCCGCCTTTTGGGGAGCCTAATGAGCCCCCCTCTACGCCTACTACTCCACCGCCTGTGGAGGAGCCTGCGATGCCGCCGATGGAGGCTCCATCGAATTCCACGCCAAGCGCTGAACCGCCTGTTCCCTCGCCTAGCGAGATACCATCATCTCCGCCTCCTGTAGGCGAGCCTCAAACGCCACCGATGGAACCGCCATCAGGCGGCCAAACGCCTACGCCGAGTGAAGAGCCGCCGGTTTCGCCACCGCAGTCGGAGCCAGCCTCTCCGCCTGCGCCAGTGTATGTACCCTCACCCGCTCAGCCTCCTTCTGCGGGGCCAGAGCCAGTTGATTCGCCAGAGGAGCCCGTTCCCTCACCTGTTCCGCCGTATGAGCCGCCCTTTACGCCTGCACCTATGGAAGGGCCATCTAATACGACATCACCTATAGACACCCCCTCTCCTAGCACGCAAAAGCCGGAGCCGGAATTGCCGCAAACCAGTGGAAGTGGGCATTTGGAGCCTGATTTTCTCCGATTTATCCCTGTTATGCCATTGATAAAAAGTGTAAACTGGCTTCGTTTGGCAGGGCAGCATTTTTCGCGTTGGATGGATACGCCTGCCACTCCAGCTCAGTCGCCTGTTATTGTGCAGGAAGAAACGCTTTCATCCTATGAGAGTGGGCAAAAATATGACCGTGCTATGAGGGCATTGTCAGAGCAACATGCTATTTCGCCTGCATCCGCGCATAAGATTGTGAATGAGCATGGATTTACCGAGACTGTTGTGCAAGAGGCAGATGGTACAACATCTGTTTCTATCACCTTGCCGCCAGAGGCACAAAGCACTGTAAAGCAAGCGCAAAGAATGGAGTCCATGACTGTAGAGCAAGTGGCGCAGGTGAATCCAGGGTTTAGTACGGCATCCTTTGCTAGCCTGGTGTTATTTGGCGTTGCTGCTTGGCGACATTATAAAACGCAGGCAGAAGCACAGCGTGTGTTATCTCCGAAGGAGGTGCAAGAAGCACTTGTCACACTGAAAAAAGAACTCACGATTAATACGAAAAAGCTGGAGCGTTTAGAGCAGAGCACTATAGTGCAAACATCCGATCCGCAGAATTATGCAGTCATTCTTGATCAACAAAAGGGCTATTTAGAGGATGATAAAGCCGCCTATCGCCGTATAAAAAAGGGCACAGACGTGCGGCAAGGGGAAATATACGAATTGCAGGAGAATATTGGCGAGATGCGAAAGTTTCTTGCGCATTATTATACAGAGCAATATGAAACCTATGCAGAACGGCTGCAAGCAGAGCGTAGTAATGCACCATCTCACAGCAAAAGGGCATGATAGAGGTTTTTCTTTCATTTCGCTGGCACTTCTTATATAGTGCCAGCGGATATTTGAAAAAAGGTAGTTACTATGCGTTTTCCTATTCGTCTTTTGCCTCATAAACTCTCCATCGATTTCATGAAAGTGCGGTGGATTGGGTTTGGAATCAGCGGGTTGCTGGTGCTTGCGACAGTGGTTTCTCTTGCCGTGCAAGGCCTGAATCTGGGGATTGATTTCAAAGGTGGAATACTTATGGAAATCCGCACGGTAGAAAAACCTGCTGATCTAGAGCAATTACGCGAAACGCTGTCTAATCTAGAGTTAGGCGAAACATCGCTGCAAAATTTTGGCGGTGACCATGAAGTGGTTATCCGCGTGCAGGATAAAACCGGTGAAGATCATGCGGCCGTTGTGGAGCATATTAAAACAGCACTCAACGCCGCCATTGACGATACGATTGAATACCGCCGTGTGGATTATGTAGGCCCGCAAGCGGGTGAAACATTAGTGCGTAATGGTGTATTAGCCGTTGTATTATCATTAATTGGGATGACCTTATATATCGCTATGCGTTTTAAATGGCAGCATGGTTTTGGCGCCATTGTTGCGTTATTACATGATGCGATTGTGGTGATTGGATTTTTATCTATCACACAACTTGAATTCAGCCTCACCTCTATTGCGGCCGTGTTAACCGTGCTAGGTTATTCGGTGAATGACTCAGTGGTAATTTACGACCGTATTCGCGAAAACAGCCTGAAATACCGCACACAGCCTTTATGGGATATCATCAATATTAGCTTGAACGAGACATTAGCGCGGACGATTATGACGGGTCTGACAGTATTGCTCTCGCTGGTAGCATTGATTCTCTTTGGCGGTGAGGTGCTGCGCAGTTTCTCATGGGCGATGTTCTTTGGGGTAATTGTGGGGACCTATTCTTCTATCTATATCTCCGCCGCGATCCTGATTTACCTCAATCTGGATGTACAAGCGCTGGCGGTTGAGCAGAAGAAGACGGCGTAGGTTTAGAGCGAGTCTAAGTCTCGCGAGGCTGTGGTACATTGTCACTGCAAGGAGCGCTAGCGACATGGCAGTGACGGTGCTATATATTCTTTGTCATTCTTGGACTTGATCCAAGAATCCATCTAAAACTAATAGCATTATACAAAGCCGTATTGTTGTACTCTGTCCATGATGGATCCTTGGATCAAGTCCAAGGATGACAGCGCAAATACTTTCTTGCAAAAAAATGGTTATATGAGTAGATGACGAATTTCCTTTGTCATACGCCGACTTGATCGGCGTATCCATCGTAAATAAAGGCTTTTCAAGTAGGTGTTTGACAGTATAAATATCCCTATTATTGGGGAGGCTATTGTGCCGTCCATCCGCCATCAACTGATAGCGTCGTTCCCGTAATATTCCCTGCTGCATCACTGCATAAAAACGCCGTTAACTCACCCAATTGCTCAACTGTCGTAAAACGGTTGCTTGGTTGTTTGGCGGAAAGTAATTGCTTTTCGGCTTCTTTCACGCTGATGTTTTGATTGGCGGCATTATCATCGATTTGTTTTTGCACCAGCGGTGTCAACACCCAGCCTGGGCAAATGGCATTGCAGGTGATACCGGTTTCCGCTGTTTCAAGCGCGACGGTCTTGGTGAGGCCTACCACGCCATGTTTGGCAGCAACATAGGCTGCTTTCTTGGCAGAAGCGACTAAGCCATGAGCGGAGGCGATGTTGATGATGCGCCCTGAGCCGCGTTTTTTCATATGCGGCATGATGGCACGTGTCATATGGAATACAGCAGAAAGATTGATCGCAATAATCAAATTCCATTTCTCAACCGGAAAATCTTCGACATAATCCACATGCTGAATGCCGGCATTATTAACCACAACATCCACACGGCCCAGGGCTTTGATGGTATCAGCCACTAATGCTTCAATTTGCTCTGGCTTGGACATATCTGCACCTGAGTAAAAGGTTTTAACCTTATATTGCTTCTCAATCTGCTCTTGCAACGCTTTGATTTGAGCGGCATCGCCGAAACCGTTGAGGGTGATATGATAGCCTTTGCTGGCCAGAACTTCTGCAATTCCCTGCCCGATTCCACTGGTTGAACCGGTAACAATCGCTACTTTATCCGTCATAATACCCTCTATTTGTTATCGTTGCTAATATGTTCCTTTAATTCATTCAGTGCATAACGGCCCAGGCCATGAATACCTTCAATATTCACACCGCGCAGTTTAGCCTCGGTAAAATCCGATTGGCGTATAAATGCTTCAGTGAAATCCACATAGCCCAATTTCGCACCACGGAATTGGGTTTTAACGACATTCGCCTTACGAAGCTCTGCCCCTTCCAGATTGGCGCCGTTGAGAATAGTATTTTCTAGATTGGCGCCATTGAGATGCGCACGCGGAAGATTGGCGTTGGTGAGATTAAGGCCGCTGAGATTAATGCCCGTGAGATCGATACCTTGCGACACTGCTTTTTCAAGGGTAGCAATGGATGTTATCAACTCTGATGTGCGGCTTAAATCTTCAATATCGGCAATGCCCTTCACATTAATGAAAATCGCATTGCGCATATCCACCGAATCCAGCGATGTGGATTTAAGCTCCACCTCATTTAAACTTGCTCCATGTAATATCGCATTGGTTAGCCACACCTCATTTAATGTGGTTTGCCATAAGGTGACGCCACGTAAATCCGCTTTTTCAAATAAAGTGCGGGTAATTTTAGCATTAGTGAAATCCGCTCCACGCAAGTTGCTGGTCGAAAAATCGCTTTGTGTAATTGTAGCGCGCTGGAAAGAAGATTCTGCAAGGTTCGTATTGCGGAAACTGGTGCCTGTGATAGTGCTATCGCCGAAATCTGTGCCTTCTAAGAAGGCAATATCAAAATTCGCATCGATGATTTTAGTGCGTTTAAGGCGGGTCTTGCCCAGGCGCGCACTTCGCAGATCGCTCCCCTCAAGGCTTGCGCCGCTAAAGGTCGAATTGCTTAAATCACAGCGCACCATTTGCGCGCCGGCGAGTTTGGTGCCGTATAAGGTTGCTTCTTTCAGATTACAGCCCGTCAATTTGATGCTTTCAAGATTCGCATCCTGTAAATCGGCGCCTAAGAGGTTGATCATGGTGGCATCGGCATTAGCGAGATTGGCATCTTGCAAATCGACACCCTCTAGATAGGCATTAGTAAGAATCGCATTTTGCAAATTCGCCCCTGCCAGACCTGCGCCAAACATTTTTACCCCTGTCGCATTGACCGATTGCAGGTTTGCGCGGGATAAATTGGCTTTTTGGAATTCTGTATTGGTAATATTCGCCTTAAAAAGACTGGCATTTTGCATGCTGGCGCCCGTGAAATTTGCATCGCGCAAATCGGCTTGTTCCATGGCGGCATCATCAAGCAATGCATTGATAAATATTGATTTATTTAGGTTTGTGTTGTCCAGCACTGCATCTTGCATCTGTGCCTCTGTGAAATTAGCCTGGCTGGCATTAGCTTCAGATAAATCAGCCTCTTGCAGATTGGCATCTTGCAAAAGAGTTCCCTGCATATTGGCATGTTTGAGAGTAGCACGGGTGAGATTGGCGCCGCGCAAGTCCAGGCCTTGCATATCGGCATATTCAAAATCCAAGTGACTTAGGTCTAAATTGCTGAAATTATGCCCGAATTTCTCTTTAAGTAGAGCAATAAGGCCAGCATCTTTTTGAAGCTTGAGATAATCTGCAATCTCCTGACGGATAAGCTGTGATGGTTGTGGCTCTGGTGTTTCTTGCGCGTGTGCTAGCGGCATAAGTGACAGAGATACAAGCAAAAATCCAAAAAAAACACGTGCAATTGCCATGTCGAACGTCCCCTACGTTTTTATCTATATATAGAGTGTAATGCGTGTGGGGGGTGGAGTAAAGGGAAAAAGGGGATTCAGGATTCAGAGAAGTGCCAAGTAGCGTGAAAAATCTCTGAATCCCGAATCCTGAATCCTGCCCCCTTCCCCTCATTTTTCACTTGCAAAACCTCTCATTTTATACTATACGAACAAAGCCGAATTATGCGGCAATTCACACATAGAACATCTTGAAGTGCCCTTATTTATAAGGTTTTTTGTTCTGTGGCGGTTTATAATTAACAAGCAAGGAGTCTGATTATGTCAGCAATACCACAATTTACCATTCAAGAATTACTCGAAGCCGGCGTGCATTTTGGTCACCGTACCATGCGCTGGAATCCACGTATGGAGCCATATTTATATGGTGTTCGTGGCGATATTCATATCATCAACCTGCAACAAACCGCCCCTCTCCTGCACCATGCGCTGAAAGTTGTGCATGATGTTGTGGCAAAAAATGGCCGTGTACTTTTTGTTGGTACCAAATCTCAAGCATCTGATGCGATTGCTGAAGCGGCTAAACGTTGCGGTCAATATTATGTAAACCACCGCTGGTTGGGTGGTATGCTGACCAACTGGAACACGGTTTCTGCCTCTATCCGCACCCTGAAAGGCCTGGAAGACCGTCTGAACAGCCCTGAAATTCTTGCTTCTTTGACCAAAAAAGAAGCTCTGGATCTGGCTCGCCGTCGTGATAAATTAGAACGCTCTTTGGGCGGTATTCGCGATATGGGTGGCCGTCCTGACCTGTTATTCGTTCTGGACACCAACAAAGAAAGCCTGGCAATTCAAGAAGCTGATCGTCTCGGCATTCCTGTAATCGGTATCGTGGATAGTAACTCTGATCCTGAATCTGTGAAATTCCCAGTGCCAGGTAACGACGATGCGACACGTGCTATTCAATTATACTGCCGTCTGATCTCTGATGCCGTTCTAGCAGGTATCCAAGAAGAGCTGAAAGGTTCTGGGGTAGATGTAGGTGCATCTGCAAACCCAACATTCGGCAAATCAGGCGCTCGCGCTGTTCGCCCTGCTGCTAAAAAAGAAGCTGTAGCTGAGGAAGCATCAGCTGAAGCTCCTGCTGCTGAAGCAGAAGAAGCGCCTAAGGCTGCTAAAAAGCCTGCGGCTAAAAAAGCAGCGCCTACAACCGTTGTAAAAGCGAAAAAGCCTGCTGCTCCTAAAGCAGCTGCGCCTAAAAAAGCAGCTGGTGAGTAATATTTAATATGTGCGTGAGCCTCGCGCTTGCGCACATTATCTTTAAAGCATTCAAGATATAAGAGGTATATTATGGCTGAAATTACAGCTGCAAGTGTGAAAGAACTGCGCGAAAAAAGTGGCGCAGGTATGATGGATTGTAAAAAAGCGCTCATCGAGTGCAATGGCAATATGGAAGAAGCGATTGACTGGCTGCGCACCAAAGGTTTGGCTGCTGCTGGTAAAAAAGCAGGCCGCGTTGCAGCTGATGGTCTGGTAGCTGTTGCTATTGCTGGCACCAAAGGTGCTGCAATCGAGCTGAACTCTGAAACTGACTTCGTAGGCCGTAACGATAAATTCCAAGCGCTTGCGCGCGGTATCGTTGGCGTTGCGCTGAATGTGGGTGCGGATGTTGAGAAAATCAAAACCGCTCCTTACCCTGGTTCAAGCCGTGATGTACAAGGCGAAATCGTTGAGCATATCGCTGTTATCGGTGAAAATATGAGCTTGCGTCGTGCGGCTGTTGTGTCTGTTACAGACGGTGTTGTGGTGAGCTATGTTCACAATGCAACTGCAGACGGCCTGGGTAAAATCGGTGTATTAGTTGCACTGGAATCCAAAGGTGATAAAGACAAGTTGCAAGCCCTCGGCAAGCAAATCGCGATGCATATCGCAGCTGCTCGTCCTGAAGCATTGAACACATCGGATGTTTCTACCGAGTCTTTAGACCGCGAACGCGCGATTTTCTCTGAGCAAGCGCGCGCTTCTGGCAAGCCTGAAAGCATCATCGAGAAAATGGTTGAAGGCCGTATCCGTAAATACTACGAAGAAGTGGTTCTTCTGGAGCAACTCTTTGTTATCGATGGCAAAACCAAGATTTCTGAAGTGGTGGAAAACACTGCAAAAGAAATCGGTTCTCCAGTGAAACTCGTAAACTTCGTTCGCCTGCAATTAGGTGAAGGCATCGAAAAGCAAGAAACTGACTTTGCTGCTGAAGTTGCAGCGGCAGTGAACGGTTAATGCGACTTGTGGAGGAGGGAAATTTCTCTCCTCCTTTTAGTTTGAATTCTTGTTATCCTTGGGCTTGATCTAAGGATCCATCCTAAACAAAGGCTCTAGTATTTTTTAGATGGATTCTTGGATTAAGTCCAAGAATGACAAAGAAAGATTTAAACAGATACACGACCATTTTTATGTACACTCCCAAAGAAAGGTGCAGTATAGTACCTGGCATGTGCATAAAAATAGACTAGACTTTTTGAGGGACTTTCATGACCGCATCTACGCTGAAATATAACCGTGTTTTACTCAAAGTTTCCGGTGAAGCATTGATGGGTAATCAAACATACGGTCAAGACCCTGCTACTATCGACCGCATCGCTAAAGACGTGAAAGCCGTGTATGACATGGGCGCAGAAATCTGCTTGGTAGTGGGCGGTGGTAATATTTATCGCGGCATTTCCGCAGCAACCATCGGCATGGAACGTGCCAGCGCCGATTATATGGGCATGTTAGCCACCGTTCTTAACGCCCTTGCCTTACAAAATGCGCTCGAACGCATGGATGTGCAAACCCGTGTATTATCGGCAATTACTATGACCAGCGTATGCGAACCCTATATCCGCCGTCGCGCTATCCGCCATATGGAACGCGGCCGCGTGGTGATTTTTGCAGCGGGTACAGGCAACCCATTCTTTACAACCGATACCGCAGCAGCACTACGTGCCACGGAAATGGGCTGCGATGCGTTGTTAAAAGGCACACAAGTGGATGGTGTCTATTCGGCCGATCCGAAGAAAGATAAAGAAGCAGTGCGCTATGAACGCCTGACTTATAGAGATGTGCTGACCAACGATTTGGCCGTGATGGATGCATCTGCCATTGCGCTGGCGCGCGAAAATAAAATTCCGGTATTGGTCTTCTCGATCCATACCCCCGGTGCCTTTGCTGATGTTATCAGAGGCACTGGCCGTTTCACGATTATTGAGGAGGGTACTCATAATGGCATCGCCGCTTTTAGCTGATATTAAAAAACGCATGGAAGGCGCTTTGGGCGCTTTTAGTAATGATTTAAAAGGCCTACGTACAGGACGTGCGAGCAGCGCATTGCTCGATAGCGTGCAAGTGGAAGCCTATGGCTCTAAAATGCCGTTAAATCAAGTGGGTACTGTGAGCGTGCCTGAGCCACGCATGCTCAGCGTGCAAGTCTGGGATAAAGGCATGGTGAAAGCGGTTGAAAAGGCGATTGCTGCTGCTGGTCTTGGCCTGAATCCGGTATCGGATGGTTCACTGGTGCGCGTGCCACTGCCGGATTTGAGTGAAGAACGCCGTAAAGAGCTGGTGAAAGCGGCTGGCCAATATGCAGAGCGCAGCAAAGTAGCGATCCGTAACATCCGCCGCGATGCGATGGATACGCTCAAAAAGCAAGAAAAAGATGGTGATATTTCTGAAGATGAACATCGCACCCAATCTGATGAGATTCAGAAAGTTACCGATGAATATGTCGGCAAGGTAGATACGTCTCTTGCTGCCAAAGAAAAAGAAATTATGCACGTTTGAGGAGTGAGCCATGTTTGGAATGGCACCACGACCGCAATCCCCCTCGCCCGTTGCCATGCCACGGCATATTGCCATTATCATGGATGGCAACGGACGTTGGGCCAAAGCCCGCCACCTTCCGCGCACAGCGGGGCATAAAAAAGGGGCGGATGCTGTGCAGAATGCTATTGATAGCTGCATAAAACTGGGCGTGGAATATCTCACGCTCTATGCTTTTTCTTCCGAAAACTGGAAACGCTCCCCGTCTGAAGTCAGCGATTTGATGGAATTGCTGCGCTTTTATTTGGGGAAAGAGTTAGAAAAACTCCACAAAAACAATATTCGCATCCGTATTATCGGCGAGCGTTCGCGCTTGGCGCCGGATATTTTGGAAAGCCTGCATCATGCAGAAACGCTAACGCAACATAATACCGCGCTCCATCTCACCATCGCGCTAAGCTATGGCAGTCGCCAAGAGATCGTGCAATCCATCCGCACATTGGCGGAGCAATTGGCATCAGGCGCATTAAAAGCAGAAGATATCACGGAAGAAGAAGTTTCGCTGGCATTATACACGCACGACCTGCCCGACCCTGATTTACTCATTCGCACAGGCGGCGAGCAGCGTTTGAGCAATTTCTTGCTCTGGCAATCCGCCTATACCGAGTTCTACTTCACCGAAACCCTCTGGCCCGATTTCGATGATGAACATCTCAAACGGGCCATTGAGGCGTTTCAGCTTAGGGAACGCCGGTTTGGGGCGGCTTAAACCACACCAAATTTATTTTGGTGAACCACTCCCAACACTCGATGGATAGCCTTGAGGAGAGCGTTCCGTTTCTAGCCTGTTTGTCCACTCTGTCTGTGAAGATGGGCTTTTTGTGGGTTTAGTTATGCGATCTTCCCAATTATATAGGTGGGATAGAGTCTTGTTCATAGAGACACTCGATGCATATGCAACATATTTAGCAGCCTGTTTTTGCTGTTTAGCGGTTGCTTCTTTCTCAGCGGGAGAGATAATTCTTATAGGTTCTGCTGACTAGATTTAGAAAAGAGGAAAGGCTGGCTGAGGCCCTGGATTATTCATATTATATTTTGACTTCTCTAGACCACTAGCAAAGCTGCTAGATTGGGTTTGATGTGGTGTTGTAGACAATGAGAAAGTTTTATCTACCCATGAGCTGCTGCTAGATTGAACTGATGATGATATAGGTTTTTGAGCATACAATTTTAAGAATTTTTCTTGTCTTTTAGCGTGTGCCAGTTCTCTTTGCGCATTGGTTTCTTTTGGAATCGGGATGGGTGCAGAGCATTCCGATGGTTTACCTTCAGGGGCGGCATGTTGCACGGGTAGCGCTTGAGTTTTTTCTTCTGGCGCATCTTTTTCAAGTGCATCATCAAAGCCAGCGGTATAACTACTTTTATATAGCTCTATATCTTTACGAAGCTCAGCCTCTCGTGCATCAAGTCCCTCCATCTCTTCTTCTAGAAAACTAAATACATTCTGAGTAACTTTTCCTTTGGACATAATACACTCCTTCTTTTCTTAATAAGTAAGAAAATATTAGTTAAATTTCACATAAAAATCACGGAGATTTTTGTTACAGTTTTGTTACATTATGTCGATGTGTTGGTTCTGTGTCATCTGCTCATATCTACATTTTTTAAAATGCAATCATCGTGTTGTCTTTTGCTATTGTCATCCTTGGACTTGATCCAAGGATCCATCGCAATACTAGAAGCAAAAATACTGCTTAGAAGGACTTTATGTTTTAGATGGATTCTTGGATCAAGTCCAAGAATGACAGAGCATACCATTCGTCATCGCGAGAAGCAGCCATTCGCAGTGACAAGAACCATATACCAACAAAAAACCACGCATCTTGCGATGCGTGGCCTTTGTATTATGCTCTATTCCTAGAACCAACTAGCGGTAGTATTCCAGAGAAACTTCCACGCGGCGGTTCGGGCTTAAGCAGTTGATTTGTGCAGTGCGCGCTTCGTGAGTGTCGCAATCTTTCACTGGTTGTGTCTTACCAAATGCTTGCAGTTGTACAACGCGTGTATCTAAGAAGCCTTTATTAGCCATGTAATCTTGCACAGCTAAAGCACGGCGGCGAGATAACTCGTCATTATACTCATTGCTACCATAACGGTCAGCGTGACCTGCGATACGCGCTTTCAGGATATCATCGCTGTTTGCGATAACATTGATGAGTGAATCCAGCTCAGCACGTGCTTGCGGTGTCAGGTTGTCTTTATCGAAGTCGAAATAGACCGTACGCTGATACTGCGCGAGGCTTGGCGCTGGCGCTGGGCGTACTGGTTGGTATTGCGCTTGTGGAACTGCTTTTGGTGCGCAAGGGTCAATACCTTCGCTCCATTTTGTGCGAACGCATCCGCCCCATGAATCCTGAACAAAACCGCCTTCTTTATCAACAACGGCATTGCGGTCAACGCTCGCTGCTTGGGCTTGTACGGTCATCATGCTGAGTGTAAATGCAACAGCAGCACATAATGCTTTCAAACGTTGAGAATTCATAATCCCCTCCTCTGTGTTTTGGTTGATTATTAATAAATTAAATTAACACACCTAACAGTATAGCGTGTAATATATAAAAAGTCAGTGTTAAAAATGGATTTTACGCGAATAATTATGTATAAATGGTAAACAGAGTTGTATTTTTTACACGGCCATATATGCAAGGTTGTATTTATACTGCATTATCCCATTGTATGTTCAAGTTTTAAGCCAATTATACCGCATAAAATAAGGCTGAGGCAGATAATGCGCCCTGCTGTTGCGGGTTCTTGGAAAAGCATAATGCCTAAAATAACTGTCCCTAGCGCACCAATACCTGTCCATACAGCATAGGCTGTGCCAAGGGGGAGTTCTTTAAGGGAAAGTGCTAGGAAGATGAAACTGCATATAATAGCAAAGATCGTCAATACACTTGGCCAGAAACGCGTGAAGCCATCTGTATATTTTAACCCAAGCGCCCAGCCAATTTCAAATAAACCGGCTATGCATAAAAATATCCATGCCATATATGCTCCTTAAGAAAAATTATGTACCCACAAAAACAAAACCCGAACCAACTGGCTCGGGTTTTATTCTAATAAGTAAGCTATAAAATAGCGATGACTACTGAGTAATCTGCCAGCTACCATCCGGTTGACGGCATGCTGTGCCATGGCCTTGTTGCTGTTGTCCACCTACGAAAATAGTTTGGGTGTATTCACGGCAATAGGTGTTGTTAGCTTGGTAGGTGCGTGTAGGTGTAATTGTGCCTGATGTGCCAGAATCTGGGTTCTGCCATGCAACAGAAGAGCCGGTTTTAGCCGTTTCCAATGTGTTTTGTGACACGCGGTTATAATACGCTAAATCAGCGCGATCCAGTGATGCACCGATTTGGTTACCAAGACCTGCACCCAGTAATGTACCCACAGCCACGCCCACGAGCTGGCCTTTACCTTTACCAAATTGCGCGCCCAGTGCCGCACCACCTGCGCCGCCTAGCAATGTACCAATATCAGATTTGCTAACAGACGAACGCGGAGAACCGTCAGTATTAGTGCATCCTATTAATGTTAAGCTCAGAACACTAGCTGCAACGATTTTTTTGAACATAGTTAATATCCCCTATTAAAGAAATAATTTCACAGTGATTATACTGTTTTGCGCTAGAAACCACAAGTAGTTTCACAGATAACTTGCAAATTCTCCATTATCGCATTAATACTAAGCGCGACATATTTTTTTAGCACAAGAGGTCATTATGCGTTTAACACGTAAAGTCAAAGAAATACTGAGCCATTATGAGAGTGATAATCCAGGCTCGAAAGCCAATTTAGCCCGTATTTTAATGCAGGGTAAATTAGGTGGAACCGGTAAATTAGTGATCCTGCCCGTAGACCAAGGCTTTGAACACGGCCCTGCCCGCAGCTTCGCGCCTAATCCAGATGCGTATGATCCTCACTACCATTTCCAATTGGCGATTGATGCAGGTTTGAGCGCTTATGCGGCGCCTCTTGGTATGCTGGAAAGCGGTGCAGCGACATTTGCTGGTGCGATTCCTACTATTCTTAAAGTAAACAGCTCCAACTCCCTACGCGCTAAAGGCGCACTGCCAGATCAAGCCGTGACTGCTTCTGTGCGCGATGCGTTGCGTCTGGGGTGCTCAGCAATTGGTTTCACTATTTACCCTGGTTCAGATCAAGCTTTCGATATGATGGAAGAAATCAGCGCTATGGCGGAAGAAGCGAAAGCGTGTGGCCTGGCGGTTGTAATCTGGTCTTACCCACGTGGTGAGGAGATTTCTAAAGACGGTGAAACTGCGATGGATATTTGCGCTTATGCAGCTCACATGGCAGCATTGCTTGGCGCGCATATCATTAAAGTAAAGCCACCAACAACGTTCTTAGAGCAAAGTGATGCGAAGAAAGTCTATGAAAAAGAAAAAATCGCTATCGGTTCAATGAAAGAGCGTATCGCCCATGTGACTCAGGCCTGCTTCAACGGCAAGCGTATTGTGGTGTTCTCTGGCGGCGCTAGCAAGAGCTTGGATGATGTTTATGACGAAGCGCGCGCTATCCGTGATGGTGGCGGTAACGGCTCAATCATCGGCCGCAACACCTTCCAACGCCCACGTGCAGAAGCATTAGCGATGTTGGATAATATTGTTAAAATTTATCAGGATAAATTTTAGTTAGAGGGCAGGATTCAGGATTCGGGATTCAGAGATTTACTATTCTCTGAGATGTAGCGATAATAAAAAGACTACCCGAATCCTGGATCCTGAATCCTGGATCCTCATCATGCCCCATCTCCCTACCCAACTCTACCTCATCACCCCTCCTCGCTTTGAGCTTGCTTCGTTTATTGAACAGGCAAAGCAAGCGCTGGGGACGGGTGAAGTGGCTTCGTTGCAATTGCGGATGAAGGATGTGAGTGATGCGGATGTGCTGAAGGCAGGTGAAGCCTTGCTCGCAATCTGCAAACCGCTTGGGGTGCCGTTGATTATTAATGACCGGACAGATATTGCGAGAAAGCTTGGCGCAGATGGTGTGCATCTGGGTATTGATGATAGTGAAAGCCAGCCGATTGAAACGGTGCGTGCTTTGCTTGGCGATGATGCGGTAATTGGGGTGAGCTGCTATGATTCACCTGATTTAGCCATGCAAGGAGCTGAGCAAGGGGCGGATTATGTCTCCTTCGGCGCCTTCTTCCCTAGCAAAACCAAACAATCACGCGGCAAACCACAGCCGGATATTCTGGAATGGTGGGTGAATTTTACGGTGGTTCCCTGTGTAGCTATCGGTGGCATCACGCCAGAAAATTGCGGCACACTCGTGCGACATGGCGCCGATTTCCTAGCCGTGATTTCAGCCGTATGGGATGCGCCGGAAGGTGCTGAGAAAGCGGTGTTTGCGTTTAAGAAGGCGATTGATAGCGTAGAGTAGCCTTGTCATTGCGAGGAGCATTAGCGACGTGGCAATCCAGAGCGGGCATTTCTGTCCTTTAAGTATTCCCTGGATCGCCGCGCTACGCTCGCGATGACGGTGTTATATTCCTTGTCATCCTTGGACTTGATCCAAGAGTCCATTTAAAATACATAGCATTATTCAACGCCGTATTCTTGCTCTCTGTTCAGTATGGATCCTTGAATCAAGTCCAAGGATGACAGTGTAATAGCTACCTCACCCACGGCCTTTTCCCTCGCTCCTCAGCCACTGTCCTCACCTCTACCACATCCCCTTTCCCATCCAACCATATCGCATGCGTTCCTAACTGCCGTATTGCCGAACGCTGCACGACATACCGTGCATTTGCACATGGTGTTACAATCCGCGTGAGGTTGATTACCACCTGTCGCGATTGGCATTCTTCTTTTAAGATCAATGGGTCAGTAACAATACTTACCGTACGGTATACGCAGCCCCATGCATCGCACCATGTTTGAGGAATCAGCGGTTTGTCGTTTTGTCCCCATTGGCGCAACCAATTATCCGTTGCATATTGCGCCACGCGCCGTGAGGAAACCATGAGTTCACCTGTCGTATGATTCTTCAGCGCAAATGCTTTGGCTTCGCCATCGATAATCACATCCGGCGCATGGGTAAATGCCAGTGTCATCGCTCCTAAGGCAATGCCTGCATATCCCCAATAGCGCCAGGCGGTGCGCCATAATAATAACCAGCAACCGCCTAATGTAATGAGCGTCAGCCCTAGCATCGGAATTTTGGGGATAACCAGGCTCGAATAGGGCAATGAGGCGATAGTCTTTGCCGTAAACAAAATCGCCTCAATCCCCCATGACATCGGTACAAGCGCCCATTTTTCTAGACCAAAAGGATATAATGCCAACGTCACCACACCCCAAGGCATCACCCAGAAGGAAGAAATGGGAATCGCAATCAGATTGGCGATAATGCCATATGAGGAGTAATTATTAAAGTGATACACCGCAAAAGGAGTTGTCGCTAAACCCGCGACAAGTGAGGAGAAAATGATGCTGCCTAAATAGAGCAACCCCTTGCGGTAAAACGGCATTTCATCGGTGAGATGCAACCATTTCTTACCCCATTCATACGTACCAATCAATGCCATCACCGCCGCAAAGGACATCTGAAATCCTGGATTGAGAATGCTTTCTGGCTCAATAGCCAACACACCCAGCGCCGCCCAGGCAATCAAGCGCATGGGATGTGTGGTGCGGTCTAACATGACGGCAATAAGCACAAAACTCGTCATAATAAACGCCCGCTGACCCGAGACAGGATTGCCGGTTAAGATCAAATATAAAAAACTCGAAACCAGCGCAATTGCAGCAGCATATTTCTTGATATTAAGATGAAGTGTTATCCATGATGAACAGGATAAGAGAAGCCGGCTTAAGAAGAATAACAGCACCGCCGCCCAGGTAATATGCATCCCTGATACCGCCAGCAAATGCGCCAGGCCTGCGATGCGGACATCGGTGAGTAAATCGTTATCCATTGCCTTATACTCACCCACCATAAACCCAGCTGCCGTGCTGCCATTATCCTCTCCAATCGCAGCAATAGAACGCCTCACAAGATTCTTGCGTAAGGTTGCTAGGTGATCGGCTAATGCGGAATGTTGTGCGGTGCGAGTAATAGTAACCGGACTTACGGCATAACCTACCGCGCCAATCTGATCAAAATACGACAACCGTGCAAAATCATAAGCGCCTGGATAGACAGGCGGTGGCGGTGGAGATAATACCGCAAGCACCGCAATACGATCGCCTACAGAAAGAGTATCAGGCGTTGCAGTGCGTACTGTGATGCGGATGCGTTTGGGCGGGTGATCTAAATGATTAGCCGCAATATCCTCAAGAATAAGCCGGTTGCCGCTGGCAAGGGGTGAGATTTCTATGACATTTGCTTCCAACCGATACGCACGTTCAGAAGCGCTGATAATCGGCGCAGCACGATAGAATGTGCGCCATGTGGCCATGGTGAAACCAAGGGCTATGCATAAGAGTGCTGTTGCTATAACAAAGGGATAGGTAAGATTCTTATGATGAAATATATAAGTCGCAATGCCAAGACACACCGCAACAGCGCCTGCTAGCCATAATGATGGTTCGTTATGGAGTGCAAAATATCCCCCAATCCCCAACCCAAAAAACACTGGCAACCACGTCACCCATTGGTGGTGTTCGGTGATGAAGAAAGAGTGGAATTTTTGGAAGATAGCCATGAGAAGTGGTATAGGCTATTGTGTGGGGGAATGCAATCTGGAATTGATCGGTATTCTTGCTCTTATGAAAATATAAGCACTGTCATCCTTGGACTTGATCCAAGGATCCATCATAGACAGAGAGCAAGAATACGGCTTTGAATAATGTTATGTATTTGGAATGGATTCTTGGATCAAGTCCAAGAATGACAGGGAAACCATCCCACCGTCATCGCGAGCGTAAGCGAAGCGATCCATAGGGTATTTACAGCACTGAGAAACCATAGAGATGGATTGCCACGGCGTCCGCTTTCGCTAAAGCTACAGCGCGACTCCTCGCAATGGCAAAAGAGGCAAGGCCGTTCCTACCCACGCCCTCGATACGGTGGCACATCCTGGCTTGGGATCCATACGTCTTTTGGCGCCTCTCCTGTTTGATAGAAAATATCAATCGGAATCCCGCCACGTGGATACCAATAACCGCCGATACGCAGCCATACTGGCTCAATAGCCTCCACTAAACGCTTGCCAATCGATACCGTGCACGCCTCATGAAACGCGCCGTGATTGCGGAAGGAGGTGAGGAATAATTTAAGCGATTTGCTTTCTACCAAAAATGTTCCTGGCACATAATCAATCATCATATGCGCAAAATCCGGTTGGCCGGTGATCGGACAAAGTGAGGTGAATTCCGGACACGTAAAACGCACAACATAGCGCGTATCTGGATGCGGATTCTGCACCTTCTCCAACACCGCCTCATCAGGATTAGATGCAGCATTGGCCGTTTGGCCGAGTTGGGTTAGGCTGTTGTAGATGGACATGGTTGGCTCCTTGATTCAGGATTCGGGATTCGGGATTCGGGATTCGGGATTCGGGATTCGGGATTCGGGATT
>CAZNNM010000012.1:0-74446 GCA_964574415.1 uncultured Rickettsiales bacterium
GAAATATTTTTCGCCACAACTAATAAAAAAGTTAGTAACGGAGGCATATGCAAAAACCTTTACAGAAGAGGAATTGCGTAATATGCGGCGACCAGTAGAGAAAATGATTCGTCGTAAAGGTAAGGAAATTATCTTTGATAAAGATGAATCTATTGCGGTACAGAGGTATTTACAGTTAAGAGGGCAGTATAAGCATAATTTAATGGCTGAATGTGCCTCTAAGGTGGTTGAAATAGCTCCGCAATATAAGAAAGAACTTTCATATGCCTTACGAACAGAAGGCATAATTTTACCAGAGTAGTGCCAATACAAGTATATGTTTTTGAAATAATAATAAAGCGTAACACCATGCCAAAACTAAAAGTAAACGGAAACGAAGTTGAATTTGAAGCGGGGATGACGGTTCTCCAGGCTTGTGAGATAGCTGGGGTGGAAGTGCCACGTTTTTGTTACCATGAGCGTCTGTCGATTGCGGGTAACTGCCGTATGTGCCTGGTGCAAATCGAAGGCGGGCCTCCGAAGCCGGCTGCATCTTGTGCGATGCCGGCTGCCGAAGGCATGGTGGTGCATACCAATACGCCGATGGTAAAAAAAGCCCGTGAAGGGGTGATGGAATTCCTGCTAATTAATCATCCGCTGGATTGCCCGATCTGCGACCAGGGCGGCGAGTGTGATCTGCAAGATCAGGCGATGGCATTTGGCCGTGGAACAAACCGTTTCCATGAAAATAAGCGCTCGGTGAAAGATAAAAACCTTGGCCCACTAATCAAAACCGAGATGACGCGCTGTATCCACTGCACACGTTGCGTGCGTTTTAGCACGGAAGTGGCAGGTGTTGAGGAAATGGGCGCTACAGGCCGTGGTGAAACCATGGAGGTTGGCACCTATGTGGAAAAAGCGCTGACTTCTGAAATGTCTGGTAACATGATCGACCTCTGCCCGGTGGGCGCGTTGACCTCTAAGCCTTATGCCTTCAAAGCCCGCGCGTGGGAATTGAAGCATACGGAAACTATTGATGTGCTAGACGCTGTGGGCGCAAGCATCCGTGTGGATAGCCGTGGTAAAGAAGTAATGCGTGTGCTGCCACGTCTCAATGAAGATGTGAATGAAGAGTGGATTTCCGATAAAAGCCGCTTCTCGTATGATGGCCTGAAAGTCCAACGTTTGGATCGTCCGATGGTGCGTAAGAACGGTAAGCTGGAGGCGACAAGTTGGTCTGAAGCCTATGCGGCAATTGCAAAACGCCTGCAAGGAGTTCCAGGTGATCGCGTAGCTGCGATTGCGGGCGATTTGGCGGATGTAGAGTCCATGTTGCTTTTAAAAGAATTGGCACAATCGTTGGGTAGCGATAACATCGATTGCCGCCAAGATGGTGCGTATAGTGATGTGAACCGTACGTCTTATCTGTTCAACACCACAATTGCTGGGATTGAAGAGGCGGATGTATGTCTGTTGATTGGCACTAATCCACGTTATGAAGCGCCGCTGGTGAATACCCGTCTGCGTAAACGTCAACGTGCGGGTAAGTTTATAGTAGCATCGGTTGGGCCAGAAGTGGATTTGACCTATCCGGTAGAGCATTTAGGCGCAACCGCAATTACGCTTGAGCAAATCCTGCAAGGCAATCATGCTTTTGCTAAGACATTGCAAAATGCGAATAATCCAATGGTAATTATGGGCTCTGGCGTGTTAGCGCGTGAGGATGCTCCGGCGATTATGAAACTGGTGCATGATATCTGCGATCGTTACAATGTCGTGAAAGAATATTGGAATGGTTTCAACGTGTTACAACGCGCTGCATCGCGCGTAGGCGGTTTGGATATTGGTTTCGTGCCACAGAAAAACGGTAAGGCAACCAAAGCGATTGTAGATGCTGCATCGCAAGGTGGCTTAGAAGTGCTGTATTTGCTGGGCGCTGATGAAATTGATATGTCGCGCTTGGGTAATACCTTTGTCGTATATCAAGGCCATCATGGCGATGCTGGTGCGCATCGTGCGGATGTGATTCTGCCGGGTGCTGCCTATACAGAGAAAAACGCAACCTATGTGAATCTCGAAGGCCGCCCGCAACAGGCGCGTCTGGCCGTGTTCCCAGTAGGGCAGGCGAAAGAAGATTGGCAGATTATTCGTGATTTGTCAGATGTGCTACAAAAACCATTGCCTTATGAAAGCCTTGGCCAAGTGCGCAAGCGCATGGCAGCTGTAGCTCCGCATTTGGCGCATATTGATGAAGTAGTAGCTGCTGCGTGGGGCGATTTTGGTAAGGGCGGTGCGGTGAGCAATGTGCCATTTACGGAAGTAATTACCAATTTCTATATGACAGACCCAATCAGCCGCGCATCGCGCGTGATGGCGGAATGCACTGCGGTGATCGAACAAAGCAAAAAAGAGGCGGCGTAGGATGATAGAACTGTTTAAACAATTTATTGTCGATTATCCTGTCATATCGATTTTCGTACGGGTTTTGATGATTACTGTGCCAATGATTTTGGCGGTGGCGTATCTGACATATGCAGAACGTAAAGTAATCGGCGCGATGCAATTGCGTAAAGGGCCAAACGTGGTAGGGCCTTTTGGTTTGCTGCAACCGATTGCCGATGCGCTAAAGCTTCTATTTAAAGAAGTGGTGATTCCAACCAAAGCCAACCCTGCACTGTTTATTCTGGCGCCGATGGTAACCTTTACTTTGGCGATGATCGGCTGGGCGGTGATTCCGTTTGATAATGGGGTTGTCTTGGCAGATATCAATGTTGGTGTGCTGTATTTGCTAGCGATTTCCTCGCTTGGTGTATATGGGATCGTGATTGCTGGTTGGGCGAGTAACTCTAAATATGCGTTTTTAGGGGCGATTCGTTCGGCGTCACAGATGATTTCTTATGAAGTGGCGATTGGTTTTGCCATTATTGCTGTGTTGCTGACAACCGGCTCTCTGAACCTGACCGAAGTTGTTCTCGCGCAGCAAAACCGCCCTTGGTATTTGGATGTATTATTGATCCCAATGGCGATTGTGTTTTTCGTATCGATTCTGGCTGAAACCAATCGTCACCCATTTGACTTACCAGAGGCGGAAGCCGAGCTGGTGGCGGGTTATAACGTCGAATATTCATCGATGACTTTCGCGCTGTTCTTCTTAGGGGAATATGCCAATATGATCCTGATGAGCACAAGCTGCTCGATCCTGTTCTTAGGCGGCTGGTTGCCTCCGTTTGGGATTGAAGCGCTTGCAGTAGTGCCTGGCTTTATCTGGCTGGCGCTGAAAGTATGCTTTATTCTGTTCTGTTTCTTGTGGGTGCGGGCGACCTTCCCACGTTACCGCTATGACCAATTAATGCGCCTCGGCTGGAAGATTTTCCTGCCACTGACCCTGATCTGGGTGGTGTTGATTGCAGGTGTGATGGTCTATACCGGTGCTTTTCCAACGTTAGCACAATAGGGATTAACTATGGCTTTGCTTGATACAACAGCGCGTTCACTCTTCCTGACGGAATTATTTTCCGGCATGGCGCTGACATTGAAATATATGTTCAAAAAGAAAGTGACGATTAATTACCCTTACGAAAAAGGTCCTCTAAGCAATCGTTTCCGTGGTGAACATGCGCTGCGTCGTTATGCTAATGGCGAAGAGCGTTGCATTGCGTGCAAACTCTGCGAAGCAATCTGCCCTGCGCAGGCGATTACGATTGAGGCTGAGCAACGTGAGGATGGCAGCCGCCGTACCACACGTTATGATATTGATATGACAAAATGTATTTACTGTGGCTTCTGTCAAGAGGCATGTCCGGTAGATGCGATTGTTGAAGGCCCGAATTTTGAATATGCGACTGAAACGCATGAAGAGTTGCTTTACGATAAAGATAAACTTCTGCAAAACGGTGAGATTTGGGAACAAGAATTGGCTGCCCGCATTGAAGCTGAAGCGCCATACAGATAGGAACGTATTATGCTTGCAACGATATTATTTTATGTTTTCTCAAGCCTGACCGTGATTTCTGCATTAGCGGTGATTTCGTGCCGCAACCCGGTGCATTCGGTACTGTTCTTGATTTTCACTTTCTTCAATGCGGCTGGCTTGTTCATCCTCTTAGGGGCTGAGTTTTTGGCGATGCTGTTGGTGATTGTGTATGTAGGCGCTGTGGCGGTGTTGTTCCTGTTCGTCGTGATGATGCTGAATGTGAATTTTGCGGAATTGCGCCAAGGGTTTATGCGTTATCTGCCATTGGGCATTGTGCTTGCTGTGGTGTTATTTGCGGAATTAGCATTGGTGATTTACTCATCTGGCGCTAACCAAGCAAATCTGGCGCCTGCGATTGCCAATGCGTCGGATGTCACCAATACTGAGCAGCTTGGCCGGGTGTTGTATACCTACTACATCTATCCATTCCAAGCATCAGGTATTATTTTGCTGGTTGCCATGATTGGGGCAATTGTGCTAACTCTGCGGAGCCGCGAGGGCGTACGCCGTCAGCGTATTTCTGAGCAAGTATCGCGTAAGCGTTACCAATCCGTAGAAGTGGTGAAAGTTGAGACAGGGAAGGGTATATAATGCAATTGGATACATTAGTACATGTGGGTCTCACCCATTATTTAACCTTGGCTGCGCTGTTATTCACTATCGGGATTTGCGGGATTTTCTTGAACCGTAAAAACGTGATTGTTATTTTAATGTCAATCGAGTTGATGTTGTTATCTGTAAACATCAATTTCGTAGCATTTTCTTCATTCCTGAATGATTTATCCGGCCAGATATTTACCGTATTTGTGTTGACGGTTGCTGCTGCTGAAGCGGCGATCGGTCTGGCGATTTTAGTGGTCTACTTCCGTAACCGTGGCAATATCGCGGTGGAAGATATTAATCAGATGAAAGGCTAAGAATACTCATGGCTCTTCCTTTAGCAATTGTCTTTCTTCCGTTACTTGCGGCGGTGATAACTGGCCTGCTGTGCAGCGTTATTAACCACCGTGTGGCGCAAATTCTAACCTCCGGCCTGATGGTGATTTCGGCTATCTGTGCGGGTGTGGTGTTCTATAATGTGGTGTTCTTGGGTGAGGCCTATCATCTGACACTGCTGAAATGGTTTGATTCTGGTAGTTTTAAATCATCCTGGTCAATTTATATTGATGCCCTCACAGCCGTGATGCTGGTAGTGGTAACCTGGGTATCAAGTGTGGTGCATCTCTATTCCATCGGCTATATGAGCCATGACCGCCATATTCCTCGCTTTATGGCCTATTTGTCGCTCTTTACCTTCTTCATGTTGATGCTGGTGACTTCTGACAATTTGATCCAACTCTTCCTTGGTTGGGAAGGTGTGGGCTTGTGTTCGTATCTGTTGATTGGCTTCTGGTTTGAAAAACCTTCAGCGAATGCGGCGGCGATGAAGGCGTTTATCGTGAACCGTGTGGGTGACTTTGGCTTCGCGCTTGGTGTGATGGCGACATTTGTGTTGTTTGATTCGGTGATGTTCAGCGATATTTTCGGCGCAGCGGCGGCTAAGAAAGATGCTGTGTTTGTGCTGTTTGGCCAGGAAGTCCATGCGTTGACGGTGATTTGTGGTCTGTTATTCATCGGTGCGATGGGTAAATCAGCGCAGCTTGGTCTGCATACCTGGTTGCCAGACGCGATGGAAGGCCCGACACCGGTTTCTGCTTTGATTCATGCGGCGACGATGGTGACGGCGGGTGTGTTCCTGGTGGCGCGTTGCTCCCCAATGTTTGAACAAGCGCCTGTTGTGTTGGCAATTATTACTGTGATTGGTGCGTCTACGGCGATGTTTGCGGCGACGATTGCGCTAACCCAAAACGATATTAAGCGCGTGATTGCTTATTCGACCTGTAGCCAACTGGGCTATATGTTCTTTGCATGTGGCGTATCAGCGTATGCTGCTGGTGTGTTCCACCTGATGACCCACGCATTCTTTAAGGCGTTGCTGTTCTTAGGCGCAGGTTGTGTGATCCATGCAATGTCGGATGAGCAGGATATCCGTAATATGGGTGGTATCTGGAAGAAGATTCCGGTGACTTATGCCTTTATGTGGATTGGTTCTCTGGCGTTAGCAGGTGTATGGCCGTTTGCGGGCTTCTATTCCAAGGATATTGTGTTAGAGGCGGCTTATGCGGCGGGTACGGCTGTTGGCCATTATGCTTACTGGATGGGTATTGGTGCGGCGTTCTTGACCGCGTTCTATTCATGGCGCTTATTGCTCCTGACCTTCCACGGCAAGCCGCGTGCGTCTGAAGAAGTGATGCATCATGTGCATGAGTCTCCAGCGATTATGATGGTGCCTTTGCTGCTCTTAGTGGCGGGTGCGATTGCAGCGGGTTATATTGGTTATGCAGGTCTTGGCATGGTGCATGGCGATGGTGAATTCTGGCGCGGTGCGTTATCGGTATTGCCTGAGCATAATACACTCGAAAAAGCGCATCATGTTCCTACATGGGTGAAATGGTTGCCGCTTGGGGCTGGTTTGGGTGGTATTCTGCTGGCGTATATTAGCTATGCAGGCCGTCCTGTGCTGCCGACCTTCTTTGCATCTGCTTTCAAACCGGTTTATATTTTCTTGCAGAATAAATGGTATATCGACGAGCTGTATAACTTCCTATTCGTACGTCCGTCTAAGCGTATTGGCCAATTCCTCTGGCGCGTGGGCGATGTGATGATCATCGATGGCTTGGGGCCAAACGGTGCGGCATGGGTTTCTCGCAAATTTGCGGCGGGTGTGAGCCGTTTACAGACTGGTTATGTGTATCACTATGCATTCGTTATGCTGATTGGCGTGGTGGGCATTATCAGTTGGTATATTCTTAGAACTTATTTTAACATATTGAACTAGCGGATTTTACAGAAGATGACTACGATCCCGTTACTCTCGTTTTTGATGTGTCTGCCGCTTATTGGGGCTGCCTTTATTTTCTTTTTTATCCGTGGTGATGAAGCAACCGTGCTGCGCAATTCGCGCAATACGGCATTATGGGTAAGCATTGCGACATTTATGCTCTCGCTGATGCTATGGTGGAATTTTGATCCAACCACCTCTAACTTCCAATTCGTGGAATATTTGCCGTGGATTGAAGGGGCTAATATTGCCTATCACTTGGGTGTGGATGGGATTTCGGTCTTCTTTATTCTGCTGACCACTTTGTTAATGCCAGTTTGTATCCTGGCTGGCTGGGATGGGATTACCAAGCGTAGTAAGGAATATATGATTGCGTTCCTGATGCTGGAATCCTTCATCATCGGTGTGTTCTCGGCACTGGATTTCTTACTGTTCTACTTACTGTTTGAAGTGATGCTGATCCCAATGTTCCTTATTATTGGTATTTGGGGTGGTGAGAATCGTGTCTATGCAGCGTTTAAGTTCTTCTTATATACGCTTGCTGGCTCGCTCTTGCTGTTGGTGGCGCTGGTGTATATTTACTACCAAACCGGCACAACGGATATGCTGGTGCTGATGCAAAAACTGCCAGATATGGCGCTTAATGTACAAATTTGGCTGTGGCTGGCATTCTTTGCATCGTTTTCGGTAAAAGTGCCAATGTGGCCGGTGCATACATGGTTGCCGGATGCGCACGTGCAAGCGCCTACGGCGGGTTCTGTGATTCTGGCGGGTGTGTTGATTAAGATTGGTGGATATGGCTTCCTGCGGTTCTCCTTACCGATGTTGCCAGATGCCTCGCTGTATTTCACACCATTGGTATTCTGGCTGAGCGCGATTGCGGTGGTGTATACCTCACTGGTGGCGTTGATGCAGACCGATATGAAAAAGCTGATTGCGTATTCTTCTGTGGCGCATATGGGGTATGTGACTATCGGTATCTTTACCTATAATATCCAAGGGGTTGAAGGCGGTATCGTGCAGATGATCAGCCATGGTTTGGTGTCTGCGGCATTGTTTATGTGCGTGGGTGTGGTGTATGACCGTTTGCATACCAAAGAAATCAAGCGCTTTGGCGGCTTGGTGAAGCGTATGCCTAAATATGCGGTGATTTTCATGTTCTTCATGATGGCATCGATTGGTTTGCCAAGCACGAGCGGATTCGTGGGTGAATTCTTGGTGCTGACTGGTGTATATCAAGTAAGTCGTGTGATTACCGTGTTGGCGGCAACCGGTTTGATGCTGGGTGCGGCGTATATGTTGTGGCTCTATGCGCGTGTGGTGTTTGGCAAGGTGGTGCATCGTGAGGTGAGCTTGCTGAATGACCTTACTATCCGGGAAATTGTGATGTTTATCCCATTGATTATATTTGTATTGCTGCTCGGTATTTACCCAGCCTTTGTATTAAACGGATTGCATGTATCTGTAGAGCATTTGCTGGAGCAAGTAGCTCACGGTGCAGGTGTGCCGCTTGACCAATTAATGCAGCAAGTGCAATAAGTTTTTGAAGAGAGAACACTATTATGAATAGCTTCCAAACCTTGGAATTATTACCGATACTTCCTGAAATATTGATGATACTCGGCGCTATTACGCTGTTATTATTTGGCCTGTTTACCAAGGGTGATTGCTTCGCGTGCGTATCACGTTTGGCGGTGGCTGTGGTGTTGCTGGCAATCGGGAGTGCTATTAACATGACGCTGACCGAAAGTGTGGTGTTAAACGGTATGCTGGTTTCTAACGGCTTTACCTTGTTTGCCAAAGTATTGATTTTGATTGGAACGGGCTTGTGCATTTTGCTTTCAATTGGCTTCTTCCATCGTGATGTGGATAATCAACGATTTGAATTTCCGGTGTTAATGCTGCTAGCTGCTGCGGGTATGATGCTGATGGTGTCGGCGAATAGTTTGCTGTCATTCTATGTCGGTTTGGAATTGCAGAGTCTGTGCCTTTATGTATTGGCAGCAATCAATCGTGATTCTACGAAATCATCAGAATCCGGTCTGAAATATTTCGTGCTTGGGTCTTTGACCTCTGGCTTGTTCTTATACGGCGCATCGCTGGTATATGGTTTTGCAGGCACGATCGATTTTGCGGTGCTGGCGAAAACCTATGCGATTGAAAATGCGCAATTGCCGATTGGGGTATTAACGGGCTTCTTGTTTATCGTGATTGCGGTATGCTTTAAGATTTCTGCGGTGCCGTTCCATATGTGGACGCCTGATGTGTATGAAGGTGCGCCAACGCCTGTGACATCATTCTTTGCAGTAGCGCCGAAAGTGGCGGCGATTGCGTTCTTTGTACGTTTCTTGCTGGAGCCATTTGCAGGTGCTGTGGCGCAATGGCAGCAGGTGATTATATTTGTCTCCGCTGCATCGATGATTGTGGGTGCGCTCGGCGCGCTGCGTCAGCAGAATATCAAACGCCTGATGGCCTATAGCTCCATTGGCCATGTGGGTTATGTATTGATGGGGCTGGCAGCAGGCACATTTGAAGGTGCGCGCGGGGTAATGATTTACCTGGCGCTTTATATCACCATGAGTGTGGGCATGTTTGCAGCGATTATGATGATGCATCATCGCGAAGATCAACGTGAGGATATTTCAAGCTTTGCGGGTCTGGCGCGGACATATCCGCTCCGTGCTATGGCAATTGCCGTATTTATGCTCTCCATGGCTGGTATTCCGCCATTTGCTGGTTTCTTTGGGAAGTTATATGTGTTCTTAGCGGCGGTGAAAGCTGGTTTATATGTGCTGGCGATTATCGGGGTGATTACCAGTGTGATTGCGGCGTATTATTACTTGCGTATTATTAAAGTGATGTATTTCGACGAATCACATCAACCGCTTGATAAAGAGCAAAACCGTGAATTGCGGGCGATTACATGCGTGGCGGCAGTGTTTAATGTGATTTTCTTCATCGCACCTGCGCAGTTATTTGTGTTTGTTGATAATGCGGTTCGTACGCTGTTTTCATGATGCCATATAAGATCCTTCAGCATGATGTGATTGATAGTACCAGCGAGGAAGCCAAGCGCTTAGCGCTTTCGGCCTCCAGTTCGGAATCATGCGTGATTGCTGCACGTTTGCAAACGGCAGGCCGTGGCCGCTTGGGGCGCACATGGGCTTCGCCTCGAGGAAATCTCTATGCATCTATTTTACTGTATCCTGAATGTTCGATTGCAGTTGCAAGCCAGTTGGCTTTCGTAGCAGCCCTTGCTGTGGGCGAAGCTGCACGGGAATGTTTGCCGGAATCAGCTGTGGTGGAATATAAATGGCCGAATGATATTCTAGCTAATGGCAAAAAACTGGCCGGTATTTTAGTAGAATCCGCTGCCCAGCCTGAAAGCCAAAAGCCTGCATGGCTTGTGGTGGGGATGGGGGTGAATGTGGTTTCCTTCCCAGAATTGGTGAATAAACCGGTCACCAGCCTGCGCACAGAAGGTGCAGAGCAGGAGTCGGTCGATTCTATATTGCAACGGGTATTAATCCATTTTGAAAAAGCCTATGCAGCGTGGCAGGCGGATGGTTTTTCTCCGATACGGGAAGCCTGGCTGCAACATGCATGGAAAAAAGACCAACCCATTCAAGGCTCCGGCTGGAAAGGTATCATGCGCGACATGACACCGAGTGGGGAATTAGTGTTAGAATTAGCCGATGGCACTACGAAGGTGGTGGTGTCGGGGGAAATAGGAGGGTAGGATTCAGGATTCGGGATTCAGGATTCAGGGAAAAGTCTCTGAATCCTGAATCCTGAATCCTGAATCCTCTAAACATATGTTACTTGCCATTGACGTAGGAAACACCAATATTGTATTTGCCGTATTTGACGGCGATAAGCTGCTAGGGCAGTGGCGGTTGGCTACCGATGGGCGGCGGACGGCGGAGGAATATATTCTGGCGCTGTCGCAGTTGATGGAGCTGGAAAATGTGCCGCGTGAGAAGATTCGAAGTGCGATTATTTCTTCCGTGGTGCCGCAAACCTTATTCCCATTGAAGATATTATGCCGCCGTTATTTCCAATGCGAAGCATTGGTGGTGGGTGATCCGAAGGTGAATGTGGGGATTGCGATTCATGTTGACCGTCCGGCCGAAGTCGGTGCGGACCGGCTGGTGAACTCCGTAGCGGCCTATGACCGTTACGGCAGCGATGTGATCGTAATTGATTTTGGTACCGCAACGACGTTTGATGTGGTAAATACACAAGGAGATTATGTAGGTGGTGTGATTGCTCCTGGCATCAACCTATCACTCGATGCGCTGCGCATGGCAGCGGCGAAATTGCCCGATGTGGCAATTGATAGGCCAGAAAAAGTGATAGGAACCTCCACCATTGGCGCAATGCAATCCGGCATGTATTGGGGCTATGTGGGCCTCATTGAAGGGATTGTAACGCGTATACGACACGAATACGGAAGGGCGATGAAAGTTGTGGCCACCGGGGGATTATCGCCCTTATTTGCGAAAGCAACCCCGGTGATTGAAATCTTGGATACGGATCTGACGATGCACGGTCTGAGGCTAATTTTTGAGAGAAATAAGGCATGAGCATTAACTTTAACCAACATAAAAACGATCTCCTCTTCATCCCATTAGGTGGAGCGGGGGAGATTGGGATGAACTTCAACCTCTATCAATACAAAGGCAAATGGCTGATCGCTGATTGCGGTGCTGGGTTTGCAGAAGAGTTTATGCCGGGCGTCGATATGATCGTGCCTGATATCAGCTTCATCACTAAATACCGCAATGACATTGTCGGCATGATTCTGACCCATGCGCATGAGGATCACTTGGGTGCGGTACAGTATCTGTGGGATGAATTGCGTTGTCCGGTGTATACAACACCGTTTACAGCCTCTTTCCTGAAAGCAAAATTGGCGGATGCGGGTTCATCTTTTGCCAATGACATCGTGATTCATGAGATTGCATCCAGCGGCACGTTTGAAGTGGCGCCGTTCTCTATTGAGATGGTGCATTTAACCCATTCCGCACCAGAAATGAATGCGCTGGTGATCAAAACTGAGCATGGCTCTGTGTTACATACCGGTGACTGGAAATTTGACCGTGACCCGATGGTAGGCCCTGCGGCGGATGAGGAGCGTCTGAAATCCTATGGTGATAAAGGTATTCTTGCGCTGATTGGGGATTCTACCAACGTATTTAAAGAAGGCTGGTCAGGTTCGGAAGGTGATTTGCGTAAGAGCCTGGTGGATTTGGTTGGGCAGTATAAGAGTTTGGTAGCAGTGGCAACATTTGCATCAAACGTTGCACGTATTGAGACGATTGCACGTGCGGCGCAGGCGAATGGCCGTAAGATTGTGCTGGTGGGCCGTTCACTATGGCGGATTACACGTGCAGCCAAAGAGACGGGTTACCTAACCGATATCGATTTCTTGGATGACCGCCAGGCAGCGAAATATCCGCGCCATGAGTTGCTGTTGCTGTGTACAGGTTGCCAAGGTGAGCCATTGGCGGCAATCAACAAACTCGCACAAAATGCGCATCCGAATTTAAAGCTGGTGCCTGGTGATACGGTGATTTTCTCCTCGAAGATCATTCCAGGTAATGACAAGCGCATTTTCCGCCTGTTCAACCGTTTCGTGACCATGGGCATTGAAGTGGTGACTGAGAAAGACCATTTCGTACACGTATCCGGCCATCCATCGCGTGATGAGTTGAAGCATATGTATGAACTTGTGCGTCCTGAGATTGCGATTCCGGTGCATGGTGAGCGTGTGCATATGCACGAACATGCCAAGCTGGCCCGCGAATGGGGCATTAAACATGCGCTTGAAGTGGTTAATGGCGATGTGCTGCGCTTAGCACCAGGCAAGCCGGAGCATTTGGGCAAGGTGGATTCGGGCTTTTTGGGGATTGATGGGTATTTCTTGCTGCCGCCTGATAGCAATGTGATGCGTGCACGCCGGAAGATTCAGCGTGCAGGTGCGGTAGTGGTGACCCTGCTACTCGATAATAAGAGCCAGCTATACACCGACCCAATCATCTGCGCGCCAGGCGCCCTTGATCCTGAAGAGGATGGTGATATTTTTGAAGCGTTGGCAGAAGCGATTGCGGCTAATCTGCGCAGCTTAAAACCAAGCGGCAAGCCAGGCAAAAAAGGTGGTTCTGCAAGCGAGCATATCGAAAACATCACCCGATCCGCCGTAAAAACCCTCTTCCGCCGCGATATCGGCAAAGAGCCAGTGGTGGAAGTGCATGTGGAGTGGATTAGTTAGGCTTTTTCTTTTGTCACACGCCGACTTGATCGGCGTGTGACAACATAAAACGATAAGTCATTAGCCAAATAATAGAGAACATCATGAATCACGACCAAGTCATCAAAGAATTTGAAGCGGCCGAAGCGATTTTGCGGGGGCATTTTATTTTGTCATCAGGGCTGCATAGCGATACCTATATGCAATGCGCACGCGTGTTGATGGATGCTAAGCGGGCGGGGCGTTTGTGCAAGGCGTTGGCGGACAAGATTGTGGCTAAGCTGGGTGCTAATGCGTTTGACATCGTTGTATCACCTGCGATGGGTGGTGTGGTGGTAGGCTATGAAATGGGCCGCCAGCTGGATATTCCTGCGATTTTCTGTGAGCGGGTGGATGGTTCTTTTACACTGCGCCGTGGTTTCTCAATTCCTGAGAATGCACGGATTTTGATTGTGGAAGATGTGATTACCACCGGTAAATCCTCGCTTGAAACCATCGATTGCTTGAAAGAATACGGTGGCAATGTGGTGGCAGAAGCTTGCTTGATTGACCGTAGCGGTGGCGAGACGGCAAAGCTCGGTATTCCGGTATTTTCGCTTACAACACTGGAAATTAAGTCGTATAAACCTGATAGCCTGCCCTCTCATTTAGCGGATGTACCGGCAGTGAAGCCTGGAAGCCGTTGGATTAAGAAGTAGTTATATAATTAACTTGGTTTTGAGCCTCTCTTATGCTATTTATCCGTGCCTAAAACGGATGGAGAAAAGTGATGTCTAAAGCAGAAGTTGAGCAAAAGGTTGCGATTAAGCAGAGTGCAGACTATAAGTCGTTTGTGGAACGATTAGAAAGCTATACGAAGCATATGCCTATATCTGAGCTAGCAGGTAGTGACCTCCAAGAATATCAGGCTTTGCAGAAACAGATGCAAAACTATGTTGATGGATACACGGGTAAAAATGTGGGTGGGCAGAGAAACAAATAAGGGCTTGCGTTTTCACTTTTGCCGCCCTTGGGCTTGACTCTTATAAGAAAGAATAATGCTTTTTGTTTTAGGATGGATTCTTGGATCAAGTCCAAGAATGACAAGAAAAAGGCACCGTAATCAACGCTCTTCGCAATGACGATGAGCCATGTAACAACGCCGATCATGTCCGGGGTGACGGTAGAATCTTACGCTACCAACGCCTTCTTCAACACCCCACTCAAACGCTCTGAAAATGCTCCAGGGTTTTGGATTGGCTGGCCTTCTACGATGCAGGCTTGGTCATAGAGTAGCCAGATCGTATCTTCCACATTCGGTGCTTTCACATCTTGGGCGAGTTTCTTGATCACCGGATGCTGTGCATTGATCTCAAAAATCTTGGCGCTGGCGCTTGGCAGTTGTTTTTGGTCAAGCAGGAAGCGTTCCATGCGCATATCCATGGCACCTTCTTTCACCGCTAAGCACGCTGGGCTTTCGGTGAGTTTCTTGGAGGTGCGGACATCAGCTACAACGCTGCCGAGAGATATCTTCATTTGGGCGATGAGGAGGTCGATGCTAGAGGCGTTTTCTTCTGTTTTTGTCTCTTCCTCTTCTTTGCTATCATCCAGTTCAATCCCTGCGCGGGTGATGGATTTTAGCTCTTTGCTTTTATATTCTGGCGCCACATTCACCCAGAAATCATCTACCGGCTCGGTCATCAAAATCACTTCGATATCGCGTTTTAAGAAGCCTTCTAATTGTGGACTTTTCATGAGGCTATCTATGCTATCGCCAATGAGGTAGTAAATCGTATTCTGGCCTTCCGGCATACGGGCGATATAGTCATCCAGGCTGATGAGCTGGTTTGGATGGCGGCTGCTATAGAAGCGGCAGACTTCCAGAATCGCTTCTTTATTTTCCATTGCTTCACACAGGCCTTCTTTCAGCACAGCGCCGAAATTATTCCAGAATATTTCGTATTCAATTGGATTAGCGGCTGCGCGCTCCTTAAGGGTAGACAGCACGCGTTTGACGATGGATTTGCGGATTTTATCGAGCATGGCATTATGCTGCAATGTCTCGCGGCTGATATTGAGTGGCAGGTCTTCGGAGTCTACGATCCCGCGGATGAAGCGTAAGTAAGATGGCACTAAGTCGATATTCTCTTCGGTAATAAATACGCGTTTAACATAAAGCTTCACACGGGTTTTGCGGTCTGGGTGGAAGAGATCGAAAGGCTTCATTGTAGGGATGAAGAGGAGGTTGGTGTATTCGAGTGCGCCTTCCACTTTATTATGCATAATCGCCCATGGTGTATCGGCTTGGTGGGCTACGTGTTTATAGAATTGCTGATATTGCTCATCGGTAATGTCCGATTTCGGCTTAGTCCACAGCGCAGAGGCGCTGTTGAGGATAATGGCTTTGTTTAGTTCGGTGTCATTATAGCGAATGGGAATGCCGATATGGTCGGAATAGGTGTTTACCACGAATTTGATGTGGTGTTTATCGATGTAATTATCTTCGCCTTCGCGTAGATGCAAGGTAATGGATGTGCCACGTGGGGTGAGGGTTTCGGCATCGCTGATGGTGAATTCACCCGTGCCGTTGGATTCCCATGCCCAGCTTTGCTCTTCGCCAGCTTTGCGGCTGGTGACAGTGACTTTATCAGCCACCATGAATGCCGAATAGAAGCCGACGCCGAATTGGCCGATGAGTTGCATATCGCCTTTTTGCACCGCTTCGCTAAAGGCTTGTGTGCCAGAGCGGGCGATGGTGCCGAGATTTTCGATCAGCTCTTCGCGGTTCATGCCGATACCGTTATCGGTGATGGTCAGGGTGCGGGCGGTTTTGTCGATGGAGAGGGTGATCCCTAATTCCGTATCTTCACTTAAGAGAGCGGGAGTGGTCAGCGCTAAATAACGCAGCTTATCGCAGGCATCCGATGCATTAGAAATCAACTCACGCAGGAAGATATCCTTGTTGGTATACAAGGAGTTAATCATAAGCTGTAAAATCTTGCCAACTTCAGCGCCAAACTGGCGGGTTTCGGTATGGGTCATGGTGATATGCTCGTGAATAGTGGTTGTGTATTGATATTAGATATAAGGATTATCGGGGGAAATACAAGAGGGAGAGGAAAAATTCTTTGTGTTGTTGCCTGGCTTCC
Source organism: uncultured Rickettsiales bacterium (assembly GCA_964574415.1). Lineage (GTDB taxonomy): Bacteria > Pseudomonadota > Alphaproteobacteria > Rickettsiales > CAZNNM01 > CAZNNM01. The sequence continues at coordinate 16,215 of CAZNNM010000012.1, forward strand.
TCGCGTTCTTGTTGTGTCGTCATCGCGAGCGAAGCGTGGCGATCCAGGGCCTACTTAAAGAACAGAGAAATCCGCCCTGGATTGCCACGGCCACGTTGTGGTCTCGCAATGACAGTGAGCGATGCAACAAAGATGACTTGATCCAAGAATGACAAGACGCTGTATCACTCATTCCGCAACAACGGCGCTGGTTTTATATTAAGCGCATGGGCGTTGGTGAGGAAGCCTAGTAGGGATATGATGGCTAAGCAGCCTATTAATGTCCCAATAATCGTAGGATACATTACATAAAAATCAGGGTTATTAAGCACATCCAGCACCAGCCATGCGCCTAATATGCCAAGGCCGGAGGCGATCAGGGCGGTGATGGCTCCTAGGATCAGCCATTCGGTCAGGTAAGCGGCAATGATAGTGCGCCGTCTGGCGCCGAGGAGCTTAAATAATACAGTGTCATAAATACGCTTATCCTGCACCGCTGTGAGTGCGCCGGAGAGTACGAGAATGCCTGCAATAAGCGTGATTGAGACGGTAATCGTCAGCGCTATGCTAATATGGCCGATGATGGTGTTGACTTGGGCTAATGTTTCAGAAATACGGATGGCAGAGACATTCGGGAAGTCGTCCGCCAGCATATTCACCAGCCTGATTTCCTCCGGCTCTTCGCTCACGCGCAAGGTGGCGAGGAAAGTATGCGGCAAGTCTTCGATCACGCCAGGGGAGAGGACGAGGGCGAAATTGATATTGAGTGTGGCATAATCGACTTTGCGGAAGCTTGTGATGGTCACATCAATTTCTTCACCGGCAATGGAGAGGGTGAGCTGGTCGCCAATGGCAAGATCGAGGTCTTTCTTCAGGGCGCTATCGACAGAGACGAGTGGCGCGCCGCGATAATCCTCCGCCCACCATTCACCGTCAACGATTTTGCTATGTAGGGGTAATGCGCTAGCATAGGTAAAGCCACGGTCGCCGCGTAATGTCCAGTGTTTTTGCTGTTTTTCAGGCAATTGATCAATGGTCTGGCCTTTGATTTTGCTGATCGTGCCGCGCACCATAGGTGTGGTTTCGACATGCGAAACGGTGGGATTCTTAGCAAGTTCAGCAAGAAGATTATCTTTCTGGTAAGGCTGGATATCCAGCATAAACAGCGAGGGTGCTTCGTGCGGGATGGTTTCGGTGATGCGTTTCTGAATATTGCCTTCCACTAACACCAAGGTCACCATCACGGTGAGTCCGATGCCAATGGCCATGATGATTGTGTTGGTCGGATTGCCAGGCCTATGCAGATTGCCGATGGCAAGGCGTAGCCAGGGGGTATGGATATGGGTGATATGGCGGGCAATGGATTGCACGATTTTACCGCAGAGATGAAAGAGCAGAAAACTGACCGCGGCCATCAACACAAAGCCAGAGGAAATCGCGCTGTTAGGCGTAATAATCAGCAGGCTGACAATAAGTAAGATCAGGGCGTAGACCGTATAGAGCGTTCCTGATTGTGTGCGGATGGGGCTGCGCAATTCACCACCGCGCATCAGCATAGCAGGGCGCACTTGCACGCCACGATCAATTGGGCTGAAGGCAAAAGTGGCAACGGTAATCGCACCAAACCATCCAGCACCCAGTAATGCACCAGGATAAAGGCGGAAGCCGCCAGCCGTGGGTAGCATAGTGGAAAGTGCAGGAATGAGCAGTGCCGTGATAGCAATAGCAAGACCCAACCCAATGATTACGCCGAGCAATGTGACAATTCCAATGAAAATACCATAGGTCTGAAACACGGTGCGCTCTGAACTGCCGAGGGTTTTGAGGATGGCGATAGTGGTGGCTTTTTTCTCCAAAAATGCACGCACTGCACCGCTAATGCCAACGCCACCTAAGAGCAACGTTGCAAGAGCCGCTAGGCTTAAGAACATCTCTAACCGGTTGATGAATTGCTTGAGCGATTCATTGGCCTCGCTTGCATCACGCACACGCCAGGAGTTTTGCGGGAAAGTTTTCTCCAGCGCGGTGGTGAAGGTTTTGACGCTGGTATCTTCATTAAGCAATACACGGTAACGATAGCGTATCAATGCTCCAGGCATCATCAGGCCGGTTTCTTTGAGTTGCTCATGGGTGAGTAATAAACGTGGGCCGAAGCTGAACGCATTGACGATGCGGTCTGGCTCGCGCTCAATAATGCCTGCAATACGGAAAGTGGCTGCCGCGATAGTAACCATATCACCGATCTGGGCATTAAAACGCTCCAGCAATTCACGCGCGACGATAATATCATGGCCTGAGGGTGTAAGATGGGCAGGAGAGGTTTCCAATGTCCCTACGAGCGGGTAGTGATCATCAATGGCTTTGAGTTCGACTAAGGTATTTGCCTCTTTATAATGCGCCATGGCGCGCATTTCCATAGTGAGGGATGGGGTGCCGTATTGGGTAATGAATTGTGATTGCTCATCGGTGAGGGCGCTGTTGGATTGGTAAATCTCCACATCGCCACCCAGCAAGGTGCGCGATTCTTTGGCCATGGTATAACGTATGGCACTGCCGAGTGATAATACTGTCGCCATCACCGCCACACCCAGAATCAAGCATCCTAAAAAAATGCGAAACCCGCGCGTGCCGCCGCGCCATTCGCGTAATGCTAAGCGAAAGGGAAGGGTTAGTTGCATAAAGCGCCATCCTTAATGATAATTTTACGCGCGCAACGTTCGGCGAGTGAGTTATCATGGGTGATGAGAATGAGGGTGGTGTTGTGTTCTTGGTGGAGGTTGAACATCAGGTCAATAATATGCTGCCCTGTTTCTTGATCAAGATTGCCGGTTGGCTCGTCAGCTAGTAGGAGCTTCGGCTTCATCACCAATGCACGTGCGAGCGCAACGCGTTGTTGCTCACCGCCGGAGAGTTGCGCTGGGAAATGCTGTGTACGGGCGCTTAGGCCGACCGAAGCAAGCATCGCCTCTGCCTCTGCAAATGCCTCTTTATGGCCTGCAAATTCGAGGGGGAGGGCGACGTTTTCCAGTGCCGTCATGGTTGGCACCAGGTGGAAGTTCTGGAATACGATGCCTAAATGATCACGCCGGAAGGCGGCTAGCCTGTCTTCTGAGAAATTCGTTATGTCTTCATTAGAAATAACTACATTTCCTGTATTGGGTTTTTCTAACCCTGCCATTAACATCATCAGCGATGTTTTACCCGAGCCGGAAGGGCCGATGATGCTGACTGTCTCGCCTTGATTGATCTGCAAGGTGATATCATGTAAAATAGTAAGCGATCCGACCGAGAACGAAATATTTTTCAACGACAGCGCAAGAGGTGTAATCATGGTTCGTATCATCGCTTTATTTGGAATTATAATCGGAAATTTTGTAGGCCTAGTATGGCCTGCTGCTGCGGCTGACGCAACAAAAATCGTTGTTTTTGGCGATAGTCTGGTAGCCGGATACGGTATCGGCCAGAATGAAAGCTTCCCAGCACAGCTTGAAGCGGCGCTAAAAGAAAAAGGGCATAATGTAGAGGTGCTACGAGCAGGTATCTCAGGTGATACCACCGCAGGTGGCCGTGCGCGTGTGGATTCGGCATTGAAGCTTAAGCCAGATGTGGCTGTGGTAGTGCTAGGTGGTAATGATATGTTACGCGGCCTGCCACCTGCGCATACGCGCGATAATCTCAGTGCTATTCTGGCCGCTTTTCATGAGCAGAAGGTGAAGATTGTATTAGCCGGTATGAAAGCGCCGCAGCAATTAGGGGTGCAATATACTAAGGCCTTTGATGCGATTTATCCTGAACTGGCCAAAGAATATGATGCGCGCCTCTATCCATTCTTCTTAGAAGATGTCTATGGCAACCCTACTTTAAACCTTAACGATGGTATCCATCCTACGGCGGAGGGTATTGCGGTGATCGTAAAACGCATTTTACCGTTGGTGGAAGAGGCTTTGGAGTAACTTAGGGTGCTCTCATAGATGGGGGTTTTTATATCTAAGGTTTATTTTAATAAAAAATTAACCAAATTTAACATCTGTAATAAAACTGTAACATTTCTAGTGTATACCTAATATTACCCAAAACTTCTACTTATTGGAGTGAGTCAATATGTTGAATTTATGGGATAAGTGCTAAGTTATATTTGGAGGGGTTGCTATCAGTGGTAGTAATTTTTCGGCTGAAATAAGCCAAATACGGGTTATTTTAAGCTTTGCCTTTTGGGTGGATTTAGTATATATAAAGCGTGTATAAATTTTGTAAGCGTGTGAAGAAGTTTTGATGTCTGAAGTAGCGTTAACAGGTGAATTAGCAGCCGTGCTGGCGAGCAGTGAGTTTAAAGAGACTCAGCGCCAAGTGGCTTCTATCCTTCCGCAAGGTGAGCCTGCGCCCCTTAAGCGGTTGACACGCGAAGAGTTATTTATACTTATCGGCCAAAAAGTAGCCGAAAAAGCCCGTTCCCGCACACCAATAACACCGGTATTACGTAACCTCGATTTAAGCGATTTGGATTTGCGTGGTGTTGATTTTTCTGCGGTTGAACTAGAGAATATCCTGTTAAAAGGTGCAAAATTAGACCGCCTAGCGCTTGAAACCCTAGCGCCGAATGCCTCTGCCGGCCGCATTCATTTGCGTGGCGTTGATTTGGAAGGTGTTGATCTTTCAGGCAGAAAATTAAAACGCCCTGAACTGGGCTTAAGCACAGTGGTGCGTGTGAAATTAGAAAATTGTGATTTGGAAGGTGCAAACTTCCAAGGTGCAAATCTGGCATATATTGATGTAGATGGCGCGAATTTGCGTGGTGCGAATCTGCGTAACACTATCTTAAAAAGAGCCTATATGCGTCGTACTGTATTGATTAATGCAGATATTATGGATGCAGACCTCACCGAAGCGCAACTCAAAGATTCTGATATGCGCGGTGTAGATTTAACAAATTCTGTGATAACAGATGCGGATTTTATGGGAGTTAAACTGTAGTTTATGACTGTTGCTATTCGTCCTACTAATTTGAGTGTACAAGGTTCGCGCAAGGATATTGCGGAAGCGTTCCGTGGTGCAAAGCGTGAGAATGAGGCTGGGATTGTATATCCAGCAGGGTTCGATGCTGAGCGCTTTGACCGTGCTACCAAAGGTATTGTAAAAACAAAAGATATTCTTGATGGCTTCTTAGCATCACGCCGTGGAGCTGCTGGCCAGTCTGCGGTGCAAGTGGAAGAGGCATCTGCTGTTGAGTTAGGTGGATTATCATCTCCATCCTCTGCAGTAGAAGGGCAACAAGAAGCGGGAAAGTCATGGGCGAGCGTTGCACTGAAAGCAGCAGCAGGGTTCGCTAGAGGGGGACGCTAGGAGGATACTCTTAGTGAGCAAATAACAAAAAAGCCCAGGTAATGTGCCTGGGCTTTTTTTGTTATGAATAGAAGAAAGATACGCTGCCATTCTTGGACTTGATCGGCGTTGTTATATTATTAGGTAAGTTGTTGTTATATATAGATTCTATCGTATCTATATTTCTTTGCATAAAAAAAATGCATTGTCATCCTTGGACTTGATCCAAGGATCCATCCTAGATAGAGAGCAACAATACGGCTTTGAATAATGCTATGTATTTTAGATGGATTCTTGGATCAAGTCCAAGAATGACAGAGAAATATACCACCACCATCGCGAGCTTTAGTGTTGCAATCCATTATTTTACATAAGGGGAAGAGAAGCCCATAGGCATGGATTGCCGCAGCTACTACCACTATGTGGCCTCGCAATGACGAAGAACTATGCAGTGAGGCAAGGTATATAAGATGGACTCTTTAAGCCACCTTATACCGCTTCTTATCCAAATACGGCTTCAAGTATTTCCCTGTCACACTCGCTTTATTAGCAATCACATCTTCCGGCGTACCAGTTGCAACGATTTTCCCGCCTTTATTTCCGCCGCCAGGGCCGACATCGATGATGTAATCGGCAGTTTTGATCACATCCAGATTATGCTCGATCACAACAACGCTATTGCCAGTTTCCACTAATTTATGTAGTACTCTCAGCAGTTTGTTAATGTCGTCTGCATGCAGGCCAGTGGTGGGTTCGTCGAGGATATAGAGTGTGCGGCCTGTTGAGCGTTTGGAGAGTTCTTTGGCAAGTTTCACCCGTTGTGCCTCACCACCGGAAAGGGTGGTGGCGGATTGGCCGAGTTGCATATAGCCGAGGCCGACTTCTTGTAATGCCACCATTTTCTCTTTAATGACCGGCATTTTATCAAAGAATTCGCAGGCCTCATCGATGGTCATATGCAGCACATCGGAAATGGATTTGCCCTTATACAGCACCTCTAATGTTTCACGATTATAACGCGCGCCTTTACACGCATCGCATTGCACATAGACATCCGGCAGGAAGTGCATCTCAATTTTGATAAGCCCATCGCCTTGGCAAACCTCGCAGCGCCCGCCCTTTACGTTGAAGGAGAAGCGGCCAGGTTTATAGCCACGGGCTTTGGATTCTGGCAGCGCCGTATACCAATCACGAATCGGGCCAAAGGCGCCAGTATACGTGGCTGGGTTGGAGCGTGGTGTACGGCCAATCGGGGATTGGTCGATTTCGATGATTTTATCGATATATTCTAAGCCTTTTATGGTGTCATGATCCCCTGGTTTGTCATGCGCGCCGTTGAGGCGTTTGGCAGCGGCTTTATACAGGGTGTGGATTACTAAGCTGGATTTCCCACCACCCGAAACACCTGTTACAGCGGTAAAGGTGCCGAGTGGGATGTTCACGTTTACGTTTTGCAGGTTATTGGTGCGTGCGCCCATAATCTGAATGGCTTTGCCCTCATGGCCTTTGCGGCGTTTGTCAGGCACGGCAATGAATTTGGTGCCTTTGAGGTATTGGCCGGTGATGCTTTGCTTATTGTTGGTGACTTCTTCTGGCGTACCATATGCCACCACATTGCCGCCATGCACACCTGCGCCAGGGCCGATATCGATGAGGTAATCTGCACGGCGCATCGTATCTTCGTCATGCTCTACCACCAATACGGTGTTGCCCAAATGCTTGAGGTTATCGAGCGTGGCAAGCAGGCGGTCGTTATCGCATTGATGCAGGCCGATGGAAGGTTCATCAAGCACGTATAACACACCGCTCAAGCCAGAGCCGATTTGTGATGCCAGGCGGATACGCTGGCTTTCGCCACCGGAGAGTGTTCCGGATTCGCGGTTGAGAGTGAGATAGTCGAGGCCGACATTATTGAGGAAGCCAAGGCGGCGCTTTACTTCGCGTAGAATACGTTCTGCGATTTGCTGTTGTTTCTCGGAGAGTTTAGATTCAATCACATCAAACCATGCTACGGCTTCGGAGATGGTCATTTCGCAGAGTTCACCGATATTCTTGCTAGCTACTTTCACGCAGCGTGATTCCATCTTCAAACGATGGCCGTTGCAGGAGTGGCATTTTTTGATGTTTTGGTATTTGGAGAGATCTTCGCGCGAAGCGTCGCTCTCTGTTTCGTGCCAGCGGCGCTCCATATTCGGGATCACGCCTTCAAACGGGCGGTTGACGGTATAGGTTTTGATACCGTCATCATAACGCATCTTCACCACGTCTTCGCCAGAGCCATAGAGAATCACATCCTGGATTTTCTTTGGCAGGTCTTTAAAGGGTTTGGTGAGGCTGAATTCGTAATGCGCGGCTAAGCCATCCAAGGTTTGGCGCTGATAGCGCGCCTGGCCGAATGACCACGGGGCGATAGCGCCAGCGGCCAAGGCTTTGCAAGGGTCTGGGACGATTAAGTCAGGGTCAAACACAATCTCTGTACCTAACCCGTCACAAGCAGGGCAGGCGCCATAAGGGCTGTTGAAGGAGAAAATACGAGGCTCGATTTCGGTGAGCGTAAAACCAGAAACAGGGCAGGCGAATTTTTCGGAGAGGGTGATGATTTCGCCTTTTTTGAAGGTGGTTGTGCCAGCGGGAACATCAACGATTTCTACCAATAGCAGGCCATCGCTAATGCGTAGCGCAGTTTCGATACTATCGGCTAAGCGGTTGCCGAGGTCATCGCTGACCACGATACGGTCAATCACCACATCGATTTCGTGTTTTTTGTTTTTATCGATTTCCGGCAGATTATCAATCTCATGCAATGTGCCATCGATCTTCACCCGCTGGAAGCCTTGTTTGCGCATGGAGAGCAGTTCTTTTTTATGCTCCCCTTTCTGGCCACGGATCATCGGGGCGAGGAGATAGAGTTTGCTGCCATGCGGTAGTTCTAGGACTTTATCAACCATCTGGGTGACGGTTTGGCTTTCAATGGGTAAACCCGTGGCAGGCGAATAAGGAATACCGATACGCGCGAATAACAGGCGGAAATGATCATAGATTTCCGTTACGGTGGAAACCGTGGAGCGCGGGTTGCGCGAGGTGGTTTTTTGGTCAATCGCAATGGCAGGCGAAAGGCCGCTGATGGATTCAACATCAGGTTTGTTTTGCAGCTCTAAGAACTGGCGAGCATAGGCTGAAAGGCTTTCCACATAGCGGCGCTGGCCTTCGGCGTAAATCGTATCAAAGGCTAGAGAAGATTTGCCAGAGCCGCTTGGCCCTGTAATCACAACTAGTTGATTGCGCGGAATATCCACGCTGACATCTTTTAAGTTATGTTCTTTGGCGCCGCGTACGCTAATAAAATCTTCCATAGTGGTTTACTGCTCTCTAAAGGCATTAATGAACACATCGGTGAGTGGACTCATGAGATAGGACATGAAGGTGCGAGACCCTGTCACAATCAATACATCCGCAGGCATACCTGGGTAAAGTTCCACATGCCGTAAGCTATGCAGCTGTTTTTCATCCACCATAATACGGGCTTTATAGAAGGCTTCATTCGTACGCTGATCGGTGAAACGGTCTGGCGATACTTGCACTACTTCGCCTTTTAAAAGCGGTGTATTACGGGATTTAAATGCTGTTAAACGCACACGTGCTGGCAATTCAGGGCGCACAATGTCGATATCTTGTGGGCGCACATGGGCTTCAATAATCAGTTTATCATCTTGCGGTACGATGTCCATGATTTTTACACCTGGTGCAATAACCCCGCCCTTGGTGTGGAACTGCAAATCGGTGATAATACCAGATTGGGGAGCGATAATGTCTGTACGATCCATCACATCCTTCATCGCGCGACGGCGTTCCTCTAAATCAGCAAGCTGAACTTGGGTTTCTTTAAGTTCGGCTACGGTTTTGTTTAGGAAGTCATTTTTCACATTGGAAATGCTTAATTCCGCTTCGGTGATACTTTGGCGGGCTTTGGAAATTAAGGAGAGATATTCACCTTGGCTACCACCAAGATCAGCCGCATTACGTTGCAATGCCAGCAAACGAGGGCGGTTGGCGTTACCGTTTTTGAGCAATTGCTTTACGACGGCTACTTCTTCGTTAATCAGTGCTAATTGTGAACGCACCGCTTTTTCTTGGGCTTCTAGGCCGGTGATTTGGTCGTTGAACTGGGCGATGCGTTGATTAAAAATATCAACCTGGCCTTTAAGTGCAGCTTGACGAGAGGCAAATAAGCGGCGTTGGCTTTCCACAATGCTTTTAATTTCTGGATTCTCTTCTGCTACTTTCAGCACTTCTTCGTTGAAAGGGATCTCCGTCAGATCATCACGCTCTGCTGTCAGCCGGGCTTCAGCAGCACGTGCAGAAAAGAGTTGGGATTGTACCAGTTCTAAGCGGGCTTTTGTATTGGTGGTGTTGAGTTTGAGTAAGATATCACCTGCTTTAACGGTTTGCCCTTCTTTAACAAGAATCTCTTCAATAATCCCACCTTCTAAATGCTGAATGGTTTTGCGGTTATCATCAAGGATTACCATGCCACGCGCAATAGCAGCGCTATCGAGCTTAGCGGTGACAGACCAGATGCCAAAGAAACCAAACGTGAAAATCAGCACCCATACGCCAAACGCAATCGGGCCACGGGAGTAATTTAACACCTCGTCATCCGTGCGGCTTTCTTTCATGGCGATGTAGTGAATGGATTTATCCACCCAGTGAATCGTGTCACGGGCGATCAGTTCTGATTTCTTAAACGCCTGCTGTTTAAGGTCTTTCCATTCCACGGGTAAGTTTACTTCTTGGCCATTTTCATCCACCTGTTTTTTGGCAAAACGTGCGGTAAGGCGATGGTATAGATTTTTCAACATTCGTAACTCTCCTTACCCTTGTTGCCCTGTTGTGCCAGTGTTGCCACCTGCATTCGGGATATTTACAACATTCGGGGTTGGCGTAATTGGGCGGCTGATTTTGGTGAGTACATCTTGGCGAGAACCAAATGCTGCCACCATGCCGTCATTGACATAAAGCAATTTATCCACCGCCTGCAAAATCGCAGGGCGGTGAGAGATAATAATTGTAGTGATACTAAGGGATTTAGCATGATGGAGCGCTTCCATCAATGCGCGTTCGCCCACATCATCCAAATTCGCATTCGGCTCATCTAACACCATCAGGCGTGGATTGCCGTAGAAGGCGCGCGCTAAGCCAACACGTTGGCGTTGTCCTGCTGAAAGAATCGAACCGCCGACACCAATTTGTGTATCATAACCATCCGGCAAGCGCACGATCATCTCATGCACACCAGCCAGGCGAGCCGCTTCAACGATCATCTCAGGCGAAGCATCTTCTTGCAGGCGGCCAATATTATCTTTGATCGTCCCAGGGAAGAGTTCGACATCTTGCGGTAAATATCCTACATGCTGGCCAAATTCAGAGCGGTTCCAGGTGAATACATCCGAACCATCCAAACGCACAGCACCCGCTGTTGGCTTCCACACACCCATAATCAGCTTAGCCAGGGTAGATTTTCCTGCCGCGCTTGGGCCGATAACGCCTAAAATATCACCTGGCTGGATAGCAAAGCTAATGCCTTTAATGGTCGGTTTCTTTGACCCCATTGGGCCAAAAATAACGTTCTCTACGGATAATGTACCCTGTGGCGCAGGGAGAGACATGTTATCATCGCGTGTATATTTATTCTGCACCAGCTTATTCAAACGCTCATAGGATTTGCGTGCGCCAATCACTTGTTTCCAGGTTTCAATCGCCGTATCAAACGGCGCCATAGCACGGCCTAGGAGAATCGAGCTTGCGATAATACCACCGGCAGAGAGTGAGTTTTCTAATGTGTAATAAGCACCGGCGCCGGTAATGAATACTTGCAGAGAGTAACGCAAGATTTTGGAGATAGAAGAAATAATCGCACCACGGTCGCTGGCGATGGTTTGCAAGCCGATGGCTTTTTGGTTGGTTTTCTGCCAGAGTTTGGTCACAGCTGGTAGCATACCCATGGCTTCCACCACTTCCGCATTGCGGGATGCCATATCAATAGTCGCCATGCTTTTAATACCCACATCATTGGCTTCAGCCAATGGTTCTTTGGAGGCTAAGTTATTGATATAAGCAAGACCTAGAATGAGAAGGCCGCCCACAATAGCAATGATACCATTAGCAGGGTGAATGATGAAAATAGCGATAATATAGATAACCGCCCAAGGTGCGTCTACCAGTGTTACCATTGGGGAGCCGGTTAAAAATTGGCGCACAGTATTCAAATCCCGCAAGCCCTGACTTCCCATTGGCGAATTGCTTTGGGAGGAAACAGAAATACTGGTTGCCAGCAGGCCGGTGGCAAGTTTATCGTCTAACCATTGGCCAATACGCACGAAGGCCATAGAGCGCGCTGCCTGGATCAAGCCTGTGGCCACGAATACAGCCATAATAACAACACTTAACATAATAAGCGTTTCAAGACTACCGCTGGAAATCACGCGGTCTAATACTTGCATACTATAGATCGGCAAGGCCATCACTAATACGTTGATGGCGAAACTGAAAATGACAATAAAAACAAATGCTTTTCGGCAGGAGTAAATTGCTTCTTGAAGTGCGGTCTTAGGAGTGTTTGCCATATACAATGTACCTGTATATTTTTTATGATGGCGCCGTAGAGGGGGGCGCAGAACAACGTCATAATTACTTGGAATAGGCCGCTTAACGCAACCTCGTTGCCCCCAAAAATACTTGGCACAGTATAGAAACATTCTGCATTTTTACAAGGTTTTATTGAGATTGCGGGTAAGGGGCTGATTCTTCAGGGGAATAAAGCGTAAGAATGTAAGGTGATAGTATTGTTAATTGTTCTATTAATATATGTAATGACATTTTACTGTATTTATATTACAACAATCCTGAATTGATTAATCTTTGATGTTTATATTACTTTTTGGACGAGTACGGCGTGTCACAGAAGCGGCGCATAATAGTGGGGATTTTTGCATTGGTGTTAGGAGTTTTTCCTCATAAACCTGCGTTTTCTGCTATGACTATCGAGCGCTGTATCGCAGAATTGCGCGATTGTGAAGTGCTGGCTGAAAAGGGAGATGCAGAGACGCAATTAACCCTTGGCCTGATGTATCATTATGGGGATGGTGTGAAGCAAAGCTATCACCGTGCTGCGGCGTGGTATCAAGAAGTGGTCAATCAGCGCTATGCTGTGCGCATGGAGAACTCGACTGTCCTTGATCCCAGCTCGCGCGGTATGCCTTCGGATTACCAGATGAAGGCACAGTTTACCCAGCAAACCGAAGGTAAGTTTTACCTGATAGCGATGAATAATTTGGCTTTCCTCTATGAGGAAGGTTTGGGCGTTCCGCGTGATTACGAAAAAGCCTTAGATTTGCGCCGCCGCGCTGCCGAAGAGGGCGATGTTGCTGCCCAGTTGCAATTGGCGCTTAATTATTATCAAGGCGATTTTGCGTTGCCTAAAGATTTCAATAAAGCATTTTACTGGTTTGAGAAAGCCGCCAAACAAGGCTCCACTGCGGCGCAATTTTGGCTTGGATGCATGTATTTTGAAGGCCAGGGCATTACCCAGGATTATGAAGAAGCCCTCACATGGTTTAAAAAAGCTTCGAAGAAACACAGTGTGGAAGAGGGTAGTGCTACGGCGATGTATTATGTCGGCCAGATGTACCGCAAAGGCTGGGGCGTGGATGCGAATTTAGCAAAGGCTTTCAAGTGGTTCAAGACCGCTGCCGAATATGGCGAAGCCCAATCACAATTCCAACTGGCGACACTCTATATGCGCGGTGAAGGCGTAGAAACCGATAAGGTGCAAGCCTATAAATGGCACCGCATCGCTGCTTCACGCGGCTATATCTGGAGCCAACAAGCTTTGCACCGCTTAGAAAAATATATGACTTTCTCCGAAATCCAACAGGCTGAGGCATTGGCGCAGGAATGGAAGGGAAAGTAAAGAGAGCAGGATTTGGGATCCAGGATTCAGAGAAGAAGAAATTTTCTTGATTTTTCAGTACTAAGAAACGCTCTGAATCCTGAATGCTGAATCCTGCCCCCTATATTCCTTGCCGCCTATCAATAAATACGCTATATATGCCTCCGGTTTAATATAAAAACATAGGCGCCACGTGAGTTTTGAGCAGAAATTAGAGGGCTTGGTAGCCCGTCATCAAGAATTAGGACAAAAGCTGGCAAATCCTGAAAAGCTGGCATCCCAAGATTTTGCGCGTTATTCCAAAGAATATTCGGATCTTGGCCCGATTGTTGAGCAAATCGAGGAATTGAAAAAAGTCCGCCAGGGTATTAATGACTCTGAGGAGATGCTCAAAGATACCTCACTCGATGCTGAAATGCGCGAAATGGCTGAGGAAGAGTTACAAGAGCTGAAAAAACAATTCCCAGAACTCGAACAGCAAATCAAAATTTCCCTGTTACCTAAAGATGAAGCCGATGAGAAAAACGCGATTCTTGAAGTGCGCGCAGGTACGGGCGGTGAAGAGGCGGCGTTGTTTGCGGCTGAGCTGTTCCGCGTCTATCAACGCTATGCCGAGTTGCATCACTGGAAATTTGAAGTGCTCTCGATTTCGGATACCGGTATTGGCGGCTATAAAGAAGCCTCTGCAAGCATTAGCGGCAAAAACGTGTTTGCGCGTTTGAAATATGAATCCGGCGTACACCGCGTGCAACGCGTGCCAGAAACCGAATCTGGCGGACGTATTCATACATCAGCGGCGACAGTGGCTGTGCTGCCAGAAGCGGAAGAAGTGGACGTGCATATTGAAGAAAAAGATTTGCGTATTGACGTATTCCGTGCCAGCGGGCCTGGCGGGCAATCGGTGAATACTACCGATAGTGCCGTGCGTATTACGCATATTCCAACCGGCATAGTCGTGCAGCAGCAGGATGAAAAATCACAGCATAAAAACAAAGCCAAAGCGCTGAAAGTACTCCGCGCACGCCTGTATGAAAAAGAGCGCTCTGAGCGTGATGCGGTGCGCGCAGCATCGCGTAAAGGGCAGGTGGGGTCTGGAGATCGCTCTGAACGTATCCGCACCTATAACTTCCCGCAAGGCCGTGTGACCGATCACCGCATTAACGTAACGCTCTACCGCCTGCAAGCCATTATGCTCAATGGGGATATCGATGAGTTTGTGGAAGCATTGATTGCAGAAGATCAAGTGCAGCGTTTAGCTGAGGCGATGTAGGTTGTTGTCATATTTGGGATAAGGCGTCATTGCGAGGAGCGTTAGCGACGCGGCAATCCATGGTGATGATTTTTCTGTCCTTTATGTAGTCCGTATGGATCGCCACGCTATGCTCGCGATGACAGCAATTCATTCAAGTCCAAGAATGGTATTTACTACCGTACCCTATAATCTAATGAGTTCACTCATATGGTCGCTATCTCCACCATCCTCCTAGACGCCAAACGCCGCTTGCGCGAAGCGGGTGTGCCTAGTTATGCGCTGGATGCGGAGTTGCTGTTAGCAGAAGCCCTGGGCCGCACGCGTGAGCAGATTATTTTTTATCCTGAATATGAAGTCGAATCTACAGCCCATTACGAAACATTGCTTACCCGCCGTTTAGCCCGCGAGCCAATGGCGCATATTTTAGGCCGGCGCGAATTCTGGGGGCGTGAATTTAAGGTTACCGCCGATACATTAGACCCCCGCCCCGACAGCGAAACCTTAATCGAAACGGTGTTAAACCTCTGTCCCGATCGACAAAAATCGTATAAAATTTTAGATCTAGGCACGGGGACAGGCTGTTTGCTTCTAACGCTTCTTTCCGAATATACAAATGCTTATGGTGTTGGTGTGGATATTTCTCCGGCTGCATTAGCGGTGGCAAATCAAAATGCTATAAAATTATCCCTTGCAAAACGCGCGCATTTTCTTTTAGAATGCTGGACAGCAGGCGTCACTGGGACCTTTGATATTATTATAAGCAACCCCCCTTATATTAAAGCGAGTGATATTCCTGAACTGGAACCTGAAGTATCGCGCTACGAGCCATACAGTGCATTAGCAGGGGGTGAAGATGGCTTGGATTGTTACCGCGATATTATACCCACCCTTCATCCACTATTAACACCGGAAGGTATAGTAGTTTTTGAGTTTGGCCAAGGCCAAGAAATGGAAGTGGGAAATCTGTTTAGGCAGCACGGTTTCAGTATCATACGAGAAGCAAAAGATTTGGCCGGCATTATACGTTGTATAGCGGCGCGCCGTCACTAAAACTATAGTTGTTTGAATATATTCTTGTACATCGTCGTTGTTCGGCTCATGTAGGTTAACTACACTTCGCCTCTCGCTCCTTGTGCAAAAATACATTGAAACAACCACAAAGGGAGAATAGACCGTATGTCTAAAGCACGACGCAGTTTTGGCCGTGGCAATAATAATGGCGGCAATAATAAAAACGGTATGCGCCGTCGTAACGGTAATGGTGGACGTCAAGGTGGAAACACAGCGCAAATCCTGCAAAAAGCACAGCAAGCTAAGGAAAAATACCTCAACCTAGCGCGTGAAAGCCTGGCTGCGGGTGACCGTATTGAAGCTGAGCATTATTATCAGCATGTGGATCACTATGTGCGTGTGATTAACGCCATTGAATTCGAGCGCCAGCAATATGCAGAGCAAGAAGCAGCTGCAAATCCAGCTCCTGCAAGCGCGCCAGCAGAGGCCGCTCCAGAAACTGAAGCGCCAGCATCGCCTAAAGCTGCCCCACCTACTGATGATCAACAATCTGCAACCTCTTAGAGAATTATTTGTGCTGTAATATGCATTTTCTATTGCATTTTTGATTGCAGCACATTAACTTCACGTCATTCTTTTAAGAAGGATCCCTTCAGTTATACATGCTGGAGGTTATACTGCGGAGTGGTGGCCGAGCGGCTGAAGGCAGCGGTTTGCTAAACCGTCATACGAAGCAATTCGTATCGGAGGTTCGAATCCTCTCCACTCCGCCACTGAATTTTCATTACAATTGAATAAGTTAGATTAAACCACCAAAGTCCCGCATTGCTGGGGCATTGTGGCTATTTGCTTTTGGGGAATGTGTAGTGGGAGAGTGGGGAGTTTGGGAGATTTCTCTGCAATATAGGGTCAGATTCTCCGTTTGGGAATTCCGTGGTGCGATTTGGGTAAAAGTTAGACCAGGCAGAGAGTTTGTCGTTGCTTGTGCCAATCAAGTGTTTTGATAGCGAACAGCTTCTCCACAGTCCAGTCCGCAGGCTGGGTTCCTTCTAAGATAGACTCAATAATATCGGGCGCCAGGAACCGCAGTCGCAGAATGCGAGTGATATAGGTGGTGGAGCTGATGCTATGCTCATCGCCAATTTGTTGGATGCTTGTTCGCTCTCCAGAGAGAATCTGTTCGTTCCAGAGGAAGCTGCGCGTAATAGCTTTTATGAGCTGCATGTTTTTCTGTGTTGTTGTGCTGCCGATAATGACTTTGCTGCCTTTGCGTGCTGAGCTGAGTCTTATGTTACGGGTGATGGTAATTGGATGATCGGTTGTTTTAGCAGTGGTGCCATCTAACTCCCCGCGTAATGCTTTGATCAGCTGATTAGTGCATAAGGTGATGGTGACAGAGTCTTTGGAAAGGTCGATGCGCTGGAGGATAGATTTAATAAACAACCATTCGCTATTACTATCGGTCCATTCTATATCTTGAGCTGTTTTAAGTAAGGTTGCCTGATGCTCAACGCTTTCAGAGTGGAGATAGGGTTGCAAGCGCCGCTCATCTTTTAGAAGAGCGATAATTTCTACGCGCACTAGCTGCTCGATTTCATGAGCAGGGATGTTAGCTAAACTGCCGGCTTTATGCGCTTCGCCTCGTAGGATTGCTTGGGAGGTGTAGTAACGATAATGACGGCGGTGTGTGCGACTGTGTTTGGGTGTCATGCAGTGCCCTTGGTCATCAAAGAGCCTGCCTGATAGCAGGGAAGGGGATTGGCTGTTTAAGGCGCTGAGTTTCTTGATGCGGTTGGACGTTATGATATGTTGGACTTGTTGAAAGAGTGCTGGGTCGATAACCCCCTCATGCTCGCCAGGATAGTATGTGCCTTTATGAACGGTTTCACCCAGATATACCCGATTCTGCAAAATATTATAGAGATTCCCTTTCATGAAGGGCCTACCGCCACTTTGCTTGCCATTCTCAAAGAGACGTAGTTTTGTGCGATAGCCATCAGCATCCAGTTCGGCCTTTAAGAGATTGACGGATTGCAGAATGCTATAACGCGTAAAGATATGGCGTACTACCTGTGCATCCTCTTCATTCACAAGCAGCTTCTGCTGCTTAGCTTCATATCCTAAAGGCGGAGTACCGCCCATCCATTTACCTTTTTGCTTAGAGAGCGCAATTTTATCACGGATACGTTCACCGGTAACCTCTCGCTCAAACTGGGCAAAGCTGAGGAGGACGTTAAGCGTTAGTCGCCCCATAGACGTTGTCGTGTTGAATTGCTGAGTAATGGAAACGAAGGATATACCCTTTTTATCCATAGTTTCCACCAATCTGGAAAAATCCATCAGTGAACGAGTAAGGCGGTCTACTTTGTAGACGACGATAATGTCGATCTTACCCTGTTCAACGCTAGCTAACAGCGCTTTAAGGGCAGGGCGCTCCATCGTACCACCGCTAAAGCCACCATCATCGTAATGTTCTGGCAGTAAGTCCCAGCCTTCATGTTTTTGACTCAGTATGTAAGCAGCACATGCTTCACGCTGTGCATGAAGTGAGTTAAATTCTTGCTCGAGTCCTTCTTCAGATGATTTACGGGTGTAAATAGCGCAGCGAATCTTTTTCATTTCTTGGCAACTCCAAAGAAAGCTTTACCATTCCACCGTGTACCTGTGATTTCGCGGGCGATCATGGAAAGGCTTTTGTAGTCTTTGCCAGCGTAATAGAAGCCTGTATCGGTCGTAGTGACCTCATGTTTAACGCCACGATATTCGCGGATAAGCTTGGTACCTTGTTTAATAAGGAGTGCATTCTCAGGCGTAAAGTCATTGCCTTGTCGTAGCTGTATCATCAAGTGTTTCAGTTGATTTGTAGCTTTCCGTGTTAAGCCACCATACGCTTTTGCTTGTGCTGCCCAGCTTAGATGGCCGTGCAAAAAATCCGATCGTGTGCGTGCTGGTGGAGGGGTATTAAATACCTCCCGCCAGCGTGCCTTAAGCTCCTCCTTCATTTTCTTCCTCCTCAATAGCTTATATCCTCTAAGGAATGCTTGCTTGGGGGAGGAAGTCCAGTGGAATTAATCTATTGTGGCCATGTCAAGCCAGCTTCTGCAATTAGCCGCCGTTGTTGGGCGCTTACCATAGTTTCCCACTCCTCATCCGTGTAAAGATTCTCTGGGTTTACGTACAAAGGATTTTGCCCAATACCAAATATTTCGCTTAACATAATGGTTGTTTCGGGTACCTGAAAGAACCCATTAGGCTGTGTTGGACATTTATTAAGAGGGATATAGCCAGCGCAATAACCGCTAGCGTTGCCAGTTGGAGTATATGTTGCTTGCTGGTATTGCATTGCAAAGTTAAAAGCTCCGACTGTATGCAGGCATTTGATAAGCTGTTCGTGCGATTCCATTCTGGGATTGAGTGCTTCTCCCTTTTTTCGGGTATAGACAATACCATTTGATAACTCCCAGCGCTCATCTTCGGCTGCAATAGCAGGTAGATTTAATACAGTCCAGTTTTCGTTTTTCTGGAGAACATGTCCTGTAAGATCATCGGTATGCAGGCGCTGCATTACGATGATAATGGCTGCATCAGCTTTATTATTAAGGCGTTGATAGATATTTGCATCATACCATCTATTGATTTTCTCGCGATGTGCTTTATCCATAGCATGGTTGGCGGATAAGGCATCATCAATGATAATTATTCCAGCGCCCCGGCCAGTGAGATCATTTGAGGTTGTAACTGCTTTTCGTGAACCGCCATGGGAAAGTAAGATATCTTTCTGGCTTTTTAGAATTTTTACTGAGGGAAACAGAGCTTGATACCGGTTGCTCCCCATAAGTGTTTGGGTTTTGCTCTCCAATTCCTGTAATAAGTCAGCGCTATGATGGGCATGCATGATTTCCATATTTGGGAATTTGCCAAGTAACCATGCTGAAAAGGCAATGCTAGCGCAGAATGATTTCAGACTGCGTGGTGGTACATTGATGATTAGACGTTTTATCTCGCCTCGTGTACAGCGTATCAGATAATCCGCTATAACATCAATATGCCAGTTATGAACATATGGTATACCTGGGTAAATCTCTCGGAATGCAAAGGCAATAAAACTTGCAAAGTCATGACGGTAAAGCATTTTGATTTGTGCAGATTTATTGGTCATGGTTTTCTCCTTTCAAAAGGTTGGATCGCAAGTGTTCTAGTGCTGCTATATCGTCTGGGAGTACTTCGAATGGCTCAATCTCTACTATCTCTCCAATATGCTTGAACAATATTTGCTGTGCGCGTGGATCCCCCTTTAGTGCATTGTTGACGATATTTTTGACAATTGCCTCACGTTTGCTAATGGTTCTCTCTAGGCCATGCTCCTTCACTTGAATTTTACTATCCAGCTCTTCGGCCAGCAATTTCATGAAATTTCGTGACTTTTTTGGGCGTCCTGCCGGATTACCAGATTGCCCAGGTTTGAATTGTGTTTCTTTCGGAGGTTTTCTGTATCCTGTTTCGTATTCATTCTGCATGTTTGTCTCCTTGTTCTTTGTGGTTATTAAAGGTGTTTCTAGAGGCTGCATGTACCGCATGTAAGCCGGTAAATGCCTGCCAACGGCGAATAATCACATCGCAATAGTGAGGGTCGAGTTCAATACAGCGTGCCAAGCGTCCTGTTTTTTCAGCCGCAATTAGTGTCGTGCCGGAACCGGCGAATGGATCAAGAACAATCTGCTGACGTTTGGTACTATCCATAATAGCATCCGCTACCATGGCTACTGGTTTGACGGTCGGGTGCATGGTCAAGTCATCTATGCGCCCTTTACGCATAGAGTTGACGCCAGCATAGTCCCATACATTGGTACGGTAGCGGCCATGTTTGCCGAGTTCGATGTTATTGGTATGGGGTTTAGCTCCATGTTTGAAAACTGCGACTAATTCATGCTTTGAGCGGTAAAGCGACCCCATGCCTGCATTGTCCTTATTCCAGACACAGATGTTCTTAAGCTCTGTATAGATGCGACCGGCTGCTAACAGTTCATAGATATGCCGCCAGTCCATGCACAGATAATGTAATGATCCATCATTGCTGAATGCTATAATATTCTGGCAAGTGGTTTGTAGGAAAGTTTTGAACTGCTCCTCATTCATTTCACCAATGCCCATTGCGAATTCCCGATGTTTAATTTTGCCAAGTCCGCAGACATGGCCATCGACGGGTACATTATAAGGCGGGTCTGTAAAAACCATTGATGCTTTTTCTGTGCCCATTAGCGCTTGATAGGTGTCTTGCTGTAGTGCGTCGCCACAGATAAGCCGATGTACTCCTAATTGCCAAACATCTCCTGGCTGCGTAATGGCTGAGACATTGCTTTTAGGATCTGGTATATCATCCGCCGAATCATTTTTTGTCTGTCGCGCTTCATCAATGATGATATCGATTTCCGCCATTTCAAAGCCAGTGACATCAATATCTAGATCAATGGTCGAAACAAGGTATTCCAGCTCAGTAGCTAATATCTCATGATCCCAGCGTGCATTAGCTGCAATTTTATTATCAGCGATAATATAAGCACGAATTTGGTCATCTGTTAGATGGTCAATTCGGAGCGTCGGCACTTCTTTCATTCCAAGCTTTTTAGCTGCCTACCAGTATAGGATTCGTGAATCCAAACTGCTTAATGCTATTGATAATCTGTTGAATTTGTTTTGCCGAATGAGTGCGCGCATTGCGCTCATATGGCTTGAGTTTCTTGACCGAGGTCAGAATTATTTGTCGATCAGACAGATTGCCTGCCTGTACTAGTGTAGTCTCCATAATCAACTCCTATAAGTATGCCAAACGGCTGACGTCATTGCATAGGGATGATCTGTAGGATCAACGCCAAAAGCCATGACGAAAAAATACCGTTTCCAGTTTCATTTAAAGTTCTGGGAGTCCTGCGTTAAGCACCGCTTATACGCAAGAAACGACTGGCACCGCCAGAGTTGATATATGAGCATTGCTCGTATACCGAGAAGGCACCGCCCTCTGCTGCTATCTAAGTAGTATAATGAGTAGTTCAGAAATTCAACGTGCTTTTTATATAAAGTTATTATAACTTTTCTTCTTCTGCTCCGCGATAGTATTTATCCCGCCATTCTTTCTTCGCTTCCATGGGAATGGACGTTTTCTGGAAGGGCTGAATTAGTACTACAATAATCTCTTTAAAAAAATACACCGTACCTAACATTACAGCGCATACGCTCAATCCAATCGATGCCTGAACCCATGGCGTAAGCTGGCTGTATTTGTTTAGTAGATCAGCTAGAAATATATAGTCGTTCATAAAGACTCCCTTTGTTATTCAACAAAACGGCCACCAACATTACTGCTGGTGACCGGGAGTTAAGAACATGCATCGTTGGAAGCATGCGCGACACTCTTTGGCCGCGAGGCTTGAACATACAGTGTCGCCTCCCGGCCATAAGGCAGGAAGCGACATCTTCGGTGCATTTCGTGTAAGAAGTGCACCAATCACGGCTGATGCCAGCCGCCAACGATTGAGAGGTTCTTAAGCCCCGGAACTGCATGCGCAGTTCTGCAGGTGAGGATAGTCTATGCAAAGAAGAAGTCAATGAAATTGAAGGTAATGTTCTTGAAATGCTCTTTGTTTTCTGTATTGTTTATGAGGCTAATATATAGGGAAAATTGCTTATGAAAGATGGTATTCTAAGTCCTATAAGAAGTATTCCTAGAGTGGGTTGAGGTAATATGAGGCTGTTTAAATGCGTTGCATCGTATCTAAGAGCATGGTCAACAAGGAGGAAGAGGCTTCCTTATTTTAAATATCATCCAGATCCTATCACGACAGGGAGTATCCAGCCGTCTCATGAAGTATGTCAGATATGTGAGAAGAGGCGTGGGATGATATACTCTGGGCCTATTTATAGTGTAAAAGAACTACAGAATGTTTGCCCCTGGTGTATTGCGGATGGCTCAGCTCATGAAAAATTTAAAGCTCAGTTTGTTGATATTGAGAATATAGGTTATGGTGATTTCCCTCCTATCCCACGAAGTATAGCAGAAGAAGTTGCATTTCGAACGCCAGCCTTTACTACATGGCAGCAAGCAATATGGCTTACCCATTGTGGTGATGCTGCGGAGTTCCTAGGTGATGCGGGTAGGGTAGAGCTTGAGGCTTATGGGCAAGATGCTATTGATGCAGTCCGCCAGTCTACTGGATATAAAAAAGAGGATAAGGCGTGGATATCATATTATAATGGATTAGATAAAATGAGCACTCCTGTTGCGTATGTTTTCCGGTGTCGTTGTTGTTCTAGGATATTAGGCTATGCGGATCATACATAGCTAGAGTAGAGGCTATGCGTTCTGGTTATAGAGAAATTTAAAGGATCATCTAATGGATAATAAAGAGTTTTCATGGGATATACATCTTACAAAAGATGATCTTAAGAAAATATACCACCCTAAAGCAAAAGGGTGGAAGCAGCATTTAAAAGCAATTTCTCAATATTTCTTAGCTCCTATAATTGCAGGCATAATAACAACTTTACATGTTTATGGAGTGAGTGCAGAAAATGCTAAGTATATTCCAGCAATTTTATTCCTATTCTGTTGTTGGTATATATGTGTTATATGGATCGCAACAAAAATTACTCAAAAAAGATCAGCTACTTATAACGATGTAATGAAGGATATGCACTACACATTCTCCTTTAATTCAGCATTCTTTGAGGTTGAGGATGATAACAGTATAACAACACGTAGCTGGAAAGCTTGTTATGTTCTTGATGAAGATGAGGGGTATTTCTCTATATGGACCTCCCCAATCTATCGTACTATATTGCCAAAATCGTTGTTTACTTCATCAGAGGAGGCGAATGAAGTATGGCAAAAGATAATGTATTATCAGAATGCCGCCAAAGAGGGTAATGTATTGTTGGAAGATAAAAATAAGAGTTGAGCACCATAAAAAATACTTGGTTAATTCAACTAAAAATAGTATACACGCACCTCATGGTTGTGCATTGGGGTAATATGATATAGGGTACGATAGGTTCCTACCGATTCATGAGTAATATCTCCTTATGGTACAAGAAAATCAAGAACTCATAAAGTTATGAAGCTAGCTCTTCTGCGTGTTTATGAATAGCCAGCTAACAAGTAAGTGTAAGATTATAAGATAAAGAATGTGTGGGGTTTAATGAGCGATACAATAACTGAGGCAGGAACTGTTTGTGATAAAATCGTTAAATCTTTTCTCAACCAACTGGCCACAATAGAAGGATTTGAAGAAATTGCTCGTAGGCTCGAAGGCGCGATCCTGAATAAAAAGCCGACTGAGGCATTGATACGTTCCGCTCTTTTTGAGGAGAAAGTGTTGTGATCCGCATTCAAAAGGTGGTTGTTAATGAATTTCGCGGTGTTCGGAGACAGACCTTCGAACTGAACGGCGAAAATTTTGCCATCTGCGGACCTAATGGAACTGGCAAGAGCGGAATCGTGGACGCGGTGGAGTTTGCTCTCACAGGCAATATTTCGCGCCTTTCAGGGGAAGGAACGGGAAATCTGTCAGTACCAAAGCATGGTCCACACGTCGATAGTTGTGAGAGGCCGGATCAGGCTTATGTGGAATTGACTGTTACCATCGTTTCAAGCGGTAAACAGGTCACTATCTACCGTAGCATTAAAAATGCCGCCAAGCCCAAGATTACGCCGGATGATGCCGAGGTAAGAGCGGTTCTCGAGCATATCAATGAGCATCCAGAATTCGTGTTATCCCGCCGCCAGCTAATCCGCTATGTTATTTCAAAGCCAGGAGATCGTTCCGACGAGGTGCAAGCTCTGCTACGCTTGGACAAGCTGGAAACACTTCGGGCGCTTTTTTATAAAATCTATAATGGTTATGAAAAAGAAGCGAATCCGCTGGATAACAATAAAAGGATAGCTCGGGAAGAACTTACAAGGGCGCTAGGCATTGCACAGCACTCGGCGGCGGAAGTACTTACCGAGGTTAATAAACGCCGCACCTTGTTGGCGTTACCGGAGATTCCGAAACTGGAAAATAATACTTCGCTTAAGGATGGCCTCGCTACTGCCACCGGCGTAGCCGTAGTTTCCAAAGTGCCGAAACCGCAGATGCTTGAAGATATTAAAACTTTAAATGCTGCTTTGGATTCGTTCACCACGCCGGAATTTCAGGCATCCTGCAAATCCATTCTGGATAAAGTGACCGAACTGAATGCCGATGCCGCTGCGCTGGAAGGCCTATCCAAAGAAAGCCTCCTACAGACAGCCCTGAAGCTGTTCGATAGCAGCAACTGCCCCGTTTGTGATATGGAATGGGAACCGGAGGAATTTCGCAAGCTGATTAACGACAAGCTTACGCATCTGGCTGCCATCAAGAAAAATAGAGCCGAATTGGAAAAGGCTTTGGAGCCGATCATGGTGAAATTTGACACTGTGCGCGCCGCTGTAATGGCGGTGTCGAAATATGGCCCGCTGCTTACCAAGCCGATCGATGTGCAGAGCCTAAAAACTTACGAAACAACATTGCAGGATGCCGCCAAGCAGCTGCGCGTCTTCCTTCCGCTTCAAAAAACAATCGATACCCTGCAGGCCGATCTTACAGCACCGGAAGCGGCAACAACCGCGCTGGCCGATATTAAAAAAGCAATCGAGGAATTACCGGAGCCTTCGCAGCAAGACGCCGCACGCGAATATCTTATCGTCGGACAGGAAAAATTAGAGGCTTACCGTAAGGCCTCTCTCCAGCTTGAGGCAGGCAATGCGCGCGCCGCCACCGCCAAGCAGGTACATGATAAATACATCGAAGTAATGAACGCGGAGCTTGAAAAGATTTATCAGAACGTCGAGCAGAGCTTCCGAAATCTATACCGCATCATCAATAGCGACGACGAAAGCGCCTTTGAAGCAAAACTCACGCCGTCGATGGGTAAGCTGGGTTTCGATGTCGATTTCTACGGGCGCGGTTTCTTCCCACCTGGAGCCTACCACAGCGAAGGCCATCAGGACGGCATGGGCCTGTGCCTTTAATTACGCCACTATCTCTTCAGCAGCCAATCGAGCACTGCGTGCGCAGGGTTTTGAGTAGCCAATCCTGAAAACATTGACATGGGCTTCCTCTTGTGGTGCTCCAAACTGTTTTTTAACGTGCGCACATGTTTGGGGAACGTCAGTGGCTGCACTTAATGGGTGTGTTACTAGGCCATGTTTGGCTGCTAATAGCCAAATCCGTTGTAATGTCATGCCAGCTTCTATTCTAGAAGCAATATCTGTATTTTTTGTAGTGAGAAGGCAAATAGTATTAGTCTGTGGCGCATGTTGTTGAGCGTTAGAAAATATTATTCTGTGTAGATTAAAAGAACAGAGTATTTTTAATACCTTAGGTGCAAGTAAATACTTGGTTGCAAGGCTTTCTAATCGATTTAAGCCTAAACATGCTGCGTTGAGGCCATCACGATACCATCTAGAATCCCTCTTAGAAAACCTTAACCAGCTATATAACTCTGTCGATATGTTTGTATCTTCAAATTGTATAAGAGTGGCTTCCTTTGTAAGTTTTTGGATATTATGAATCTTAAGTCGATCAGTGATCGTATATAGTTTTAGGGCGGGTGCGCAGGCTGATTGAAGTTCTTCTATTATAGTATTCGGTATTTCTTTGGGTTCATATGGCAAGCGTGAGGTTCTTCTAATGGGAATCATGTGATAGAGTGATTTATCGCTTGTGTTGCCATGCTCTTCCCAGCGTATATAGGCTATAGGTTCACTAAATGTAATACTGTTTGGCGTTTTATATGTCATTGCAAAGCCAAAACTCTCAAGGGTCAGCCTAATATTCTCAATACATGCTCCAATGCTGTGTAAAACATCAGAATAGGAACTGTCTGCGAAGGGGAGGGTGCGAGATTCGCATAGCCAAACTTCAAGCCCATCCTGAGTCTCTTTTAGTAGCCAAGGTTGCGTGTTATGTGCTGAAGGGGCTCTCCCGGCGGATTCTAGAATATGTGCAAATAAAGGGGTCATAGGTAGCCTATACTGCTTTTTCAAACATCGAAAGTTGATGAAGTGGGGTCATATTAAGTAAGCTTGTCTGTGATAGGCTGGCGAGATTGGCATCGGCAATCCAGGTCGTAGCAATATCTGTGTACCCAGTTTTGTGTAAGTTATGGATAAGCGCTTTGTTGAGGGTATGGCTTATGCCAAGGTTCTGGAATTGCTTGCGTACGGCAAATAATATCACGACCGCGCTTTTCAATCGGTTCGGTAATAATAATCCCACTATAAGAGGGTGCAGAAGCTTGCCGTTTACGAAACGTATTACCTTGTTATAGTCCGGTATAGCAAAGGTGACGCCAACGGGTATTCCCTGGTGCTCGGCAATGATAATGAGGTTGGGATCTAAGAAGGGAATGAGTGCGCCAATCTGCGCTTTCCATTCTTCATGAGTTATGGGAATAAAGCCCCAATTTCCAAGAAAAGCAGAATTAATAAGCTCCCGTACATTCTCAAGATCATTGGATCTCTTCCAGAATTTGAGGCTTCGAGTTGTGATATATAATGAAGGCGGATGAATGGAGGGGCTTTTTTCCTCCGAGAATAGGGCTGTAATGTCATGGTTTTTCCAGGTCTGCATCGTTAAGCAGGCAGAGAAGCCACAATGTTTTAATAGTTCTGGATACCATTCCGGTGTGTAGACCATATCAATCGCTGGAGCATTGCCAAAGCCACCTGTCATGAGGCCAATTTCTTGTGCGGCGGTAAGGTTGAATGGGCCGCGTAAAACAGAACAAGAGTGGTTTCTTGCAAACGTTGCTGCCGCTTCTAATAAGGCTTGAGCAGCCTCTTTGTCATCTGTGCATTCAAATAAACCAAAATAGCACACGTTTTCTTGATGAAGTTTATGATGGCGTTTAGAGACATGCGCTAGAATGCGCCCAACATAGTGATTGCCTTTTTTGGCTAAGAAGGCCTTTCCATTCCCAGTGGTATAAAAAGGATTATGTGAAAAATCTATAGCATCACGAGTAACAATATCGAGAGGCTGAATCCATGCAGCATCGTTTTTGTATATGCTTACCGGCAGATTTATAAAAATCTTTTGTAACTGCCGAGAATTGACGTCCTCTATAGTAATCATAAAAATATGTTTTAGTGATAGGTTCTTATTGAAGAAAGAGGTATAGTTGTCACTCTAATCGAGTAATGTTTCTGAAGCTATATTTTTTATAAAAATTAGGAAGTTTTTGTGAGTCTGTATTGGAAAGAATTATGCATTAGATTGGTTGAGGGCATTGAAGGATATGCTCTGAGTAACCAACGTCGTTTTAGGTACTTCCTGCGTTTATTCAACGAAGATAGCTTGAGATGCTATGGCAAGCAGAGGGCTAAGCATACCGCATGGAGAGCCTATCGTAGAGTACCCGCCTATCGAGCTTTGATAGAGAAAAGCAAAACACGCATTTCCGATCATGGTTTCGAGGATTTACCCGTCATAGATAAAAATACGTATGTACGTGCATATCCCACAGAAGAACGATGTGTTGATGGTTCATTTCTTGTGCCTGATGTAATGATAGATGAATCATCAGGTTCTACTGGAATCCCCTATAACTGGGTGAGGGGGCGTAAAGAGAGAATCAGAGCCCAGAATCTCATCGCCAGGATGATAGAGTGGTTTATTGACGGAAAAAAGAACACTAGAATTGCAATTAATGCGTTTAGCATGGGAGCTTGGGCAACGGGCGTAAATATGAACAGTGCGCTTTCACAGCTTTGCGTTGTGAAGTCTACGGGGCCTGATATTGATAAAATCCTGCATACATTAGAGTTCTTTGGGCCTAAATATAGCTATGTAATATGCGGCTATCCTCCGTTTCTTAAGCTTCTTGTAGATACCGCAGTTGAGCGTAGTTTCCCTATTCACCAATATGAAATGCATGGTTTTGTAGGCGGTGAGGGGATGAGTGAAGGTTTGCGATATTACCTGCTTAAGTATTTTAAGAATTGTATCAGCGGATATGGTGCGTCGGATTTGGAAATGGGGATCGCAACGGAAACGCCCGAATCTATAAAAATACGTGGTTTACTTTTCCAGAATCAAGATTTGCGTAAACGAGTTTTAGCTGGTGATTCCCGTACGCCGATGGTTTTCCAATATAACCCAGCAATGCACTACATTGAAACCAATGAAAATAACGAACTGATTATTACGCTTAATTACTCCCAGATCCTTTCTCCTCGAATTAGATATAATATAGGCGACGAAGGAATGCTGTTAACACGGAAAGAGTTATTAGATCATATAAAACAAGCAGGGCTCACGCTTGATATAGAAAAAGAGCAAACATTGCCATATCCGTATTTAATGCTGTTTGGCCGAGCAGATCAGACCATTAGCATCATGGGAGCTAATATATATACGGCTGATATTGAGAAAATTCTATATGATATCGATGAGATTTCGAAGGGGTTCTCCTCATTCACGTTGAGTCAGATAGAGGATGAGAAAGGGCTGTTAGTGCCTCAATTATCGATTGAGTGGTCGAGCATCACTCCTCCCTCTATAGCATTAGAACACGTCTCAGAACGGTGTACAAAGGCATTAGAGATGCTGAACTCTGATTTTAGGAATGCTCAACAAGAGTATGGTGGGAAGTTAAGATTTGTTATTTCCATACATGGATACAGGCAGGGTCCTTTTGCTCAACTAAAGAACCGTATAAAGAATAGTTATTTAAAGGTCTGAATTGGAAAAACGCCTTAAAATACTACTGATGTGTTTGGCAATCATTACTGTGGTTGCTGGTTGTGTCGCTGTAAACAAGCATGTGACAGCTAATTGGCATAAAGGCCGTGATTATTACTATTATGAATCTCTAGGACAGCCATTTAATACAGGGATACCATATAGCTTGTGGCTTGCTATGATGAGAAAATATCCTGCAGAATTAGGCGCTACTTGGGGAGAGGTTGAAAAGAGTTTTGGCTTGGTTCGTGATGCCAACAAGCCTGATGGCCTACCAGTAGGGTTCTCTGTAATGCAGGAACCTTTAACAGATTCTCCATTCCTTATGACTAACTGCTCCTTATGCCATACCGCTGAGATAAATGGCCGTATTATTCATGGTCTAGGTGCACGTAATCTTCAGTTAAACAAGCTGAATAATACCATTATGAGTGTTGCGAAAAGAGACGATTTCTTAGCAGAAGAATTGTTGCCCATTGCAAAAGCAGAGGCGGAAAAACAAGGCCTTTCGTGGGGGATAAGGACTAGGATTGTTGTCAAAGCTGCTATTAAGGAATTGAAGAAACGTGCTGCAAAGGATGTGGCAATGGATGCGGGGCCAGGGAGGAATACGCCAATTGAGTTTGCAAAAAAAGCAACGCATGTAGAGGTAGAAAGACCTTATGGTTATGTTCGTTTTCCTGCTGTATGGACATATCCTAAGCGGAAGACCTTCGGTTGGGACGCCTCTATGCATGGTGATCTAGCGCTTGCGGCGGCATCTGTTGAGTTTAATAAAGGTATGTCGCCAGAGTATATTGTACAGCACCAGGATAAATGGAATGATATTTACGCATATATCACGCGCTTAAAAGCACCGCGCTATCCAGGTGTGATTAATAATCCGCTCGCTGAACAAGGCCAGAAAATTTATCGTGAAAATTGCCAGTCATGTCATGGTGTAGGAGATTATTCAGAGAAAGTGATTCCCATTGAAGAAATAGGAACGGATTCTGATAGATTAATTGCCATGAACAATTCTTTGGCTACCGCAAGGAATGCAACTAGCTTTGGTAAGATTGTGCCTTTGCAAATAAGTAATGGCTATGTAGCCCCTCCGCTGGATGGTATCTGGAGCCGGGCACCGTATTTGCATAATGGTTCGGTTCCAACGTTATATGACTTATTGCAGCCAGCTCATAAGCGTCCGACAGCTTTTTATGTTGGGGCAGGAGTTGGATACGATTTGGTTAATATTGGGCTTCAGAGGCAGCCTGATTCCTTAGATGCTTATACGTTTGATACTAATGATGCGGGTAATAAAAATATAGGGCATGAGTATGGGGCTGCATTGTCAGAGAAAGAGAAAAGGGCGTTGCTTGAGTATCTGAAAGCTCTATAATTTTAGATCAAGGTTATGCATGGTTCTTCGAGTCTGTTATTGTTTATGGCCCTCTAAAGAAGAGAGTGGCGAAGTAAAAAAGTTTATTTCTTTTTTCGTGTTAAACATTCGTCCAAAAACTGTGATTTTATAACCTTGGTATTATGGCTGTGTGGTGGAGTGCTGCCCATTCATTTGTCTTTCTACTTGGACAGTGTAATTAAAACATAATATACATTTTCTATAAGAAATATTCTTAGGATACTTAGGCTGGATGGTCTTTGCTGGCGTGAGTGTGCTGGATGGCTTAGGGAGTGATAGGGGTTTATGCGATAGCAGATGGCAAGGATCCGTATCAGGTGATCGTGAGTAGCAACCAGGCGCTGAAGGTAGTGGATAATCTGCAGAACATCGATGATGGGTTTGGGATGCTGCATACTGCTAATGCTGGTAACATAGGTTTGAAATGAGAACGATTTTAGATCAAGGACATACATGGTTCTTGGAATCTGTTATAAAAGAGGATGAACTTATTTTCGTTTTAGTGGAGGGGAGTAAGGGAGCGCAAGAAGACTTATATGTCGGTGAGGCTAACATAGGTTCAGCGCATATAATAGAAGTTAACCCCACTAAGAAGGTTATTATAACCTTCCAAAGAACCGTCGCCTGGCAGGTTGTTGATGAGTCTTTTACTGCTTTTGATAAAGAAGAAATTTGTGATGATAATTCCTATTTAAAAGTGCTGGAGCGCTCAAAATATCTCGATTATGTGAATGCCAATCATGGGTGGTATATCCATATGCGTGGCGCTGCAAAGCATTATAGAATTTGGACAGAGAATGATGTTATTGACGTTATTGCCTATGCGGAGCCTTCTATTCAGGATGCTGAAGATTATGTAAAGCAGGAGTCAAACCATAAGGGGTTGCCTAAAATTTACCATCGTCACACTGCAGACACATAATGCCATTTCTGCGCCACATGTCTACGACTTGTTGTCTATCATCTACTACAAACAGGATGGAATGGTTATCATTTTGTAATTTTTTCAATATTTCTTCTTTTATAATATGGTCGGCGCGACAGTCTTTATCCTGCCGCATAATAATTTCAGAAAAAGGGATCTCATTCCAGATAAGCCATTGCTCTGTTACTTGACGATGCGATTCACCGCGTCCAGAAACGAGAGTGAGGTTATATTTCTGGCTTTCCCATAGTGTCTTGTATAATGCGACGATAGGTTGGTTGATGGTATCGTGTCCCATCTGGGCATTGAAGGATTTCCAGTCGGGTTTCTCGGATTCTAAAAAATGCCGGCGATGGTTAATATCTGCGATGGTGCCGTCTATGTCGAAAAGGATGGTGGGTTTGTTGTTTTTCATAAAGCTTTTATTATTAGGCGTGCCATTATTGAAGTAATCATTTACCCAATCATTAGCAGCCTTATCCAATTATTTTTTGCTTATCCATATTAATAATATCAATCTATTGCTTCGCCATTAATTAATCTTTGAATTCTCTCTTTTACATCCATCTTTATTTCATCATTTAAGGACTGTGCTAATAGTGACTCCGCTTCATCAGGCCAGTTTTCTTTTCCCCAAATACTTAAAGCCTTTATAGCCACATTCCTGTTACGAATGGCTGGGCTTCTTAGGCTTGTTTTAATAAACTTCCAACCTTTTCCGGGAAATCGTTTTAATCCTTGAACAATAAAATCAAGTGCTTGGTGGTATTTGAATTCATTGCCAATTCCTAGCTCATCAGCCGGACCAGTGGCAATTTCATCTAAAGGTATTGCTATTTCTGCTAAGGCCAATGCCTTATCGATTTTATCAGTATCCTCTGTTTGCATTAAATAATACCACTCATCGCTCACTCCCATCTGTTGCCTTTTATAGTAATAACCCCAGGTCGCAATCCCTAATTCCTGGGCGACTAATGCAGCAACGTGAAATGGTTTATACTCTTTAGAATCGACACGGGACTCTAATTCTGCTTTTATTTTTTCTTCCCATTCAGGCCTTCCTAGGATAGCGGCTATTTTATAGGTAATAGTATTTCGTAAATCTTCGGACCAACCTTTTTTTGCTCTTTCTTCCCGGTTATCCTCCTCATTAGAGACAAAGTTTCTTATGGCCTCTAGTACTAAAAATTGTTCAGAATATAAATTCTTATCTGGCTGACTCACATGATTGACATATAATCGTACTACTTCACTCCCATCACTATAATCATCTATATTTTGAGCGGGGCCTCCCTGTAAAAGGGCTCCAATTAAATCCCCAGCAGCTAGCAATAAAGAATCATCCACTTTATGCTGCTGAAGTTCATACAATAAATTACCTGCAGTCGCGCAAATATAAGCAAGATACTCATACATAATGGTATTTTTATAACCATCTCTAAGCATCCACTGTTGTATATCTGCATTCTTTGTTTCTGCTAGATGCTCTACAATTGAAATGCGCCCCCAGCCATGTATATTTTTAGCTAGCTTCCATAAGTCTAATTCTGGTGTTTTGGATGTACGTTTAATTGCTACAGCAGAAAAGAGTGTAAACTCCTCATGCAGCCCTAACGTGTAAAAAATATTTTTATAAGCATCCCCTGAAAAGATTCCAAGAATAGCGATCCCGACCTTGACCGGACCTCTATCTGGGGATTTGGTAGCCAAGAACAGTGCAAATTTCTCTATCTTATTAAAGTCTAGATTTCTAGCATGCAGGATAAGCGTTATTAATTCATCAATAAAATCAATCGTGTTATCCTGAAGGAAAAAATTATAAAACGTAGCAATATTTACTTCTGTTGGCCGTTTTGTAATTAAAGTAAGGGCAGATAAGCAGTCTTTTGCCCTCTTTACTTGATCTTCTTTGCTTGATCTTGCCCAAAATCGTCTGTTGCCATCTAAACCTCCAGAAGCCCAGCGCAATCCTTTGCCTTTATAGAAAATCTCATCATCAGGTAGGATTTGTTTTTCCTCAGGAAGAGCGCATTGTCCATGTGCTGTATGGTTATCAATAAATGAAAATATTGATTCTCTATTTTTATCCCAAGGTTCTCTAAATACGTTTTTATGATGGTTTGTATTTTTTATAAAAAAAGAAAATATGCTCATAGACATTTATAATAAATTAAATAAGTGGCAATTAGATAGGATAGCTTAATGCAATTCCGCTACCTTTTCCATTATTTCCTAACAAAATCCAAAATAGATCTCCGTAAAAAGGACCTTGGTCTGTTGTTTCTATGATAATGGCCTCTAAATTATTCCACGCCAAACTTTCAATTAATGTGTTTGATCGATAGCATGTGATGGTTTTCTCATTCCATTCTACATAGGCCTCAGAAGCGTTCTTTTTTCTGGAGAAAATATTAAATATGTTCATTTCAGCTAGTTTGTCTTTGCCAATAATTTACCTTAAATTCAGAGGTTAATAGTTCGATTACTGCATTGAGTCTTTCTAATACTATTGCAGCTTGTTCTTCAATAAACTCTCGGTTTGTTTTTATGCTTTTATAAATAAGCTCATTTTGGCACTCGCCATCAGACTCTTTTATGAAAATATGTTTTTCATCTGCATTTATAGTTATTTGCCATCCCTGGTCTAAATCGAAAAATAATTCCCCATTTTTTCTAGATAGTAACGATCTTAAATAGTGTTGTGATTCTTCGTAGGTGTCATGCCATGGAAAATGTATATTAATATTACTCTTACTATACATGAATGGTCTTATCCAGAAGTAGGATGTGTTTATTAAATCTATCTGGTATTTTTCGGCAATATTTTCTATATTTCTATAGTATTTTATCAATTCTTGGGCATTATCTGCTAAAATATCTTTAGTAAGCACATATTTGTCATAGAGTGGATATTGAGGGGCATACAGTGCTTGACGCATTGTTTTCCATTGTATTTCAGTAAAGTGATTCGCTGGTCCATAATAGAAATCGTTCTGAAGTACAAATGCAATTTCTAAGTGAATATATTCAATATACAGGGGCTCTTCTAAAATCATTTCTTATAACCTAAATTACTAATAAATGTGGAGATGTTAACTCGCCCCCTCAATATTCCTAACAAAGAAATGCGTGTTGCTATTATCCTTTAGCCGGTATAAATGCGCAGGCCGTTTGCCTTCATGGCGCATTTTGCCGGTTTCAGTTAGGATGTCGGCGCTTAGGATTCTCCGTCTGAAAGATTTGTGATCTATTTTCTTGCCAAGAATCATTTCATAGACTTTTTGTAATTCACCCAATGTAAAATCATCTGGCATAAGATGGATGGGGAGGGAGGTATAAAGCACTTTGCTTCGTAGCCGTTCGGCGCATTGGAAGAGTAGTTCGCTATGGTCGAAGGCAAGTTTTTCAGTTATGTTTCCTTCGTGTACTTTAGACCATTTGATATCAACTGCTCCCTTGCCTGGGCGTAGCTCTATAGTATGGTTGGGGATGAGGGCAAAATAGACTGTGGTCACTGACCATCCGCGTGGGTCACGTGTTTTATTGCCGATAGTACCAAATTGTTCAAGGTAAGGGGTTT
Organism: uncultured Rickettsiales bacterium; assembly: GCA_964574415.1. Classification (GTDB taxonomy): domain Bacteria; phylum Pseudomonadota; class Alphaproteobacteria; order Rickettsiales; family CAZNNM01; genus CAZNNM01. Next base: position 51,391 of record CAZNNM010000012.1, read on the forward strand.
GTACACCGGTTTTTTCTTCCAATTTGCGTTTGGCGGTGGCTTCAAGATCGATATCCTTGTGGATATCGATAAATCCACCGACCAATGCCCAGCAATCCTTGAAAGGATGTTCCTCACGTTTAACGGTTAAAACATGCAGGTAACCTTCTATGACCGTGAAAATAACGGTATCCACGGAAGTAATGGGACTTGCAAATACAGAAGGATCGTAATGGCGTAGAAAATCCTTCTCAGATTGATTATGATATTGTTCCATATTCTCTCACAGCCACAGTTAAAGCTCTGCATCTACCCTGCTGCGTATTGCAGATAAAGACACAGGGTTGATAAGCTTACCATCCAAAAATACGGTTTCTAGTGATCCTTTCTTTTCTTGCTCCTCGGTTTGTTGATCATACAAAGCATAGGAATTGCCCTCACGCTCAACGCGGAGTAAGCCTTTAGCGGATTTCTTGGTGCCAGAATCGGTTTTAGGGTCTTTGAAAATATCACGACGTTCACCATTGACGACGCCGCTTGTGGCTTTCATGGCAAAGCCAAAGTTATCGCGGGTTACGTGTTGGTAAGTATAAGAGCCGATCCCGAATACTACATTAGCAGAGGCAAAGCCTTTTTTCTCCAATTGTTCCAGAATAGCATGCGCGCGCTCTAAGGTAATGGAATCGCCATATATTAAGCCTATATGAGAGTCGAGCATTTTATAGCCTTTATCGGTGATAGTGCCTCCAAACACATCCCAGAGGCACTCAATGGCACCTTTATATTCTGGTGAGTCTTTGGGGGCTTCTGGATCGCCTGCAACGATTTTAACAGGGTCACCACTATCAGGGCGGATCACGAGCTTACCATTGCGGCGAAGAATATCATCTTTAAGGATAACAGTATATTCGGTCACTACTTTCCAGAAATCCCAAGTATCAGATACAATGGAGACAATCCCATGCGGATAAAGTTCATTTATTAGCCTCTTAAAAGTAGCAAGCTCTCCATCCTTCATGCCCATACACATTACGGAATGCTCGGTTGCAGGAACGGAGCAGCCGATCATTTCTTGTTCAGCATTCGCAGCATAGTAATCTTCTACGAGATCAATGGATGGAACGGTATCCGTTCCCCAGAATGCTGTTAAGTGGCCGGCTCCACTTAGAGCTGCGTCTTGAAGGCTAGACATCCCACGGAAAGAAAAATCATGAGCTTGGAACTGGATAAAATCTTTGGGTGAACCGGTTTTAATGGCATATTCTGTCAGCAGTTTTTTATATTCAAATGCTGTAGAAGCTGAGGTTGTAGGTTTCCAGAGGTAGCTGGATATTACAGTCTCGATATAATTGGTGAGCCAAAAGAATTCGGGATGTGTGTTCACAATGGTCAGTACCGGCACACCAATAGGAACGCGTGCACCTTCAGGCAGTGCCTTTATTTTTAAGGGCAGATAGCCAAGATCATGTAATGCTGCAATATGGTTAGTATCAACAGCATCTTTGCCTAATGAATGATCCATGCGCCGTTTATAGGCAGATACTACCTTCGCTTTATCTTGATTGAAAAAGTGATCATTCCAGGCATTAATCAAAAAGTCTTGGATAAAATATTGCAGGCCAAAAAAGACGACTTTATTGTCGTAAGTTTCTTTTAGCACTTTGCCTAATCTACTGCTTCTTGGAGTGAAGTTAGCATACACTTCTGTTGTTCCATCTGGGTACTGTCTACGATGGTCGGTTTTATAAAAATCGATGGCTGTTAGTGGATTTACGTACATTCTTATTCTCCTAATATCGTTAACTGTGAATTGGTTATATGATCTTTCTTCAAGAAGGTATGATGGCAATATATATGCTTAAAATATCCTTCTAGAGTACTCAGGCCCTGTGAAAAAATGCCATGTGTTATATAAAGATAAACATCGCCAGCATTGGCATCTTTTAGCGCTTTTGCGAGTTCAATGAAGGTTCTACCGCCATCACAAATATCATCAATGATGATGATATTCTTACCTGATATATCTCCATGGATCTGCGTTGATGTTATCTCGCCGGTTGCTGTCTCTCTTGTCTTGCTGGCGCAGAGTAATTCTGTCGTTTTAAGCCGTTTGGCAACAGCACGAACCTTCTTTTCTGCGCCTGCATCGGGAGAAAGTAAGGTTAAGTCTTTATCCTTAATGATTGCAGCAAGGGGGCTATTAGCAATAATTTCTGCGGAGTTAATAATGTTGCAGTTATTCACTAAAGCGGGTGTTACATCTGAGTGTGGGTCATAGAGCGTGACATGTGTGCAATACAGTGAGTTGATGAGGTTAGCCATTACTTTAACACTTAAAGCCTCGCCTTCATTGCATACTCTGTCCTGACGTGCATAGGGGAAATAGGGGATGGTCAGGTGTATCGATGTTTGTGGGGCTATTCTACGGATTGCATCAACAGTCAGTAGTAAACGCATCACATCATTCGAGCTATATAAATAGGCAGTTATGTCTGTGCAGTCGCTTATATCGGATGGGAGTACTTTTACATGGCACTCTCCTCCAGAAAAATTGAATGTTTCTATTGCTTTATGATTTACAAATATGGGCATTTTTATTCCTTATGCGTATGTTTATACAACCAATAAACCTTTTTTATCTGCAACAGTTACTGCTGCTTTTGTGCCTGCGTTAAACTCTAGAAAGTCAGACTCTATTCCGTCACTAAAAATAACACCATTCCTAGCCATTTGCGAAGTAAGATACATTATATCCGTGCTTCTTATACTGCCAGACACCAAATGTGTCCCTGTTATATTGCTTGGGAATGGTTCTCTTACATTATAACGTAAATAGTTAGAAGACCAGTTGAAAGTTTCTGATTTGCATTCTTCTTTATCGCATGGTCCTGTTTTGGCAATGCTTCTTGCTCCTGCCATGATGCTTTTTAGCCAGCCTGTAGAGCCAAGGCCTGTGGAAACAATAATTCCACTAGATGATTGCAGCTCTTTCTTGCCGTTTATCTCAATAGTATATTGTGCTGATGTATGGCTTTTAGGGCCTATGAATATATCATTCACGCCATATATACGTTGTCCATTATTGAGTTCAACTTTAGCAAAAGTAATCTCTGTGATTTCCCTTTTGGCTTGCAACAAATCAAGTATAACCTTGCTGGCATCTGAGACCTGAAAAGGTAGCAACGCACCGTCCCACCGTTTTGGATCTGGATTAATAGCTATAACAGGCTGTTGATCTAAATATTTGAGTGTATTTGCTACTAATCCATCCTGACCAATAACGACAATCACATCATTTTTGCCAAAAATAAAGTTAGGGACATAGGAGCGTTCTAGAAGCTGGACTCTCCCGATTTGTTTTAGCGCCGATTCAACATCGGATACGGCACGTTTATACACCCTATCTTCGGTTTGATAGTCGCTAAAATCTGCCCCTAAATGCTCTACATAAAACCTGGCTTGATCAAGGGTGTTGAACCTGACAATGATATCGTCCAAGCGTGCTTTACGGGTAATAAGCACAATTTTATGTTCGGTAAGCCTATCCATGTTTAGCCTGTAATAACTGGTTTAGTAAATCAGGGCTGATATTCAGCTGCCCTATTTTTTCTGCATTCTCTGCTAAATCGCCGAAAGACGCTGCGATCAGTTGAGCAGGGTTCATGTTATTCAGAGCTAGAGCTTTAATAACTTTAGAGTCTGTTTTACTGATAGCATCCAAGACACGCTGAATGGCATAAGCTCTTGCATCTGCTTCTTTCTTGCCATTCTCAACAGTAAGTGCAACCAACTCCTCATTTTTCTTCTGAAGAATGATGTCACCAGCCATTTCCTCTTCTTGCATTTGCTGCCGTTTTTCTTGTTCTGCACGCTCAGAGTCTAGTTTCTTCTCCATAATTTCACGTTTCTTTTCTTCAACGGCTATTTCAGTGCGTAATTCATTCTCTTTAATGATACGTTCTTGCTCAATAGCTGCATTACGGCGCAAGTAAATAGCTTCATCCGCTTGTCGCAATAGAACCTCGCGGGTTTCTGCTTCCAGTGCTCTTGAGGTTTCTTGATTAGGTTTTACCGCGACAATAGAGAGGTCCATGATTTTAAGTCCAAGAGAAGTTAAAACGCTGGATGAAGAAAGTTCTGCCTTGATGGTATTGGCAATCGTCTCGGCAGATGATATCGCCTCCTTAAGATTAAGCTCAGAAAGTTCTTTCCGAATAGAAACCTGAACCAAATTGATAATACGTTTTGGCAGTTTTTTATAATCTTCGGACACGTATTCGCCTTTGGCGTTCAAGCTATAATTCAGCATTTTTGTTAATGCATGTGCATCCACAACTTTACATGTAATCTGGCCTTGAACCGTAACTTCTTGGAAATCTTTAGTTAGTTCACTGAACATAAAAAGAACATCATCACTGCCAATAGGCACAGAGACCAATGATGTGGAAAGGGCGTGGTAGAATAACGAAATACCTGCTCCTTCTTTTACTATTTTGCCATTACGGTACTTGATTAGATACGTAGATGGATCAACTTTAATAAAATTAAAACCTAGCATTACATTGCTCCTGTAGTGAGTATGGATATTAAGTGGCTCTGTGCCAATTAATTATATAATGGCACAGGGCCATTTATATGTCAACCATATTTTATCTTGCTGTAGTATGGGGGTAACTATTTGTATTTTATGATCCAGTAAGGGGGTGATGAGGTTTCTTCTTGCTATAACAGGCTGTTCTTTTCTCTTTCATCATCTTCTAAAAGTGCCTATAGGATTAATATAACTGCTGCTTCTGATATGTGCCTTGTGTCATTTCATGATCTTTTATAGTAGATATATGTTGTAGATACGAAAATCTTATTATACTATCTTGCAATCTATACGCGAATTTTATGGAGATATTATGCTTAAAGCGCTTTGTGCCGGTATGGTTGGAGTCATCGTTCTGGTTGCATGTGGACAAGAGCAGCCCGAAGCTAAGAGGCATGATGTTGCTCAAGCCGGTATTGCGTATTCTGTATCCAATGGTGCGCCTGTATCAGGATTATATGAGTCTATGCCAGAATTATCACGGGTGGCTCCTGTTCCTATGGTTCCGGGTAATACATTTGAGGCAACCACCACGAATCCTGTGAAAAAAGTGACAGAAGAGCCTGTGTCAACATTTTCAGTAGATGTTGATACAGCTTCTTATGCAGTGGTAAGACGGGCGCTCAATCAAGGATATAAGCCAGAGAAGGATGCTGTGCGTACAGAAGAGCTGGTAAATTATTTTGATTATCACTATGCACTTCCTAGTGATGCAACGCAACCATTTACACCAACTATTGCAGTCTATCCTACCCCATGGAATTCGGACACGAAGCTTATACATATTGGTATTAAGGGATACGATATTGCTCCTGCTAAAAAACCTGCAGCAAATTTAGTGTTTTTAGTAGACGTGTCTGGTTCGATGTTGGATGAGAATAAACTGCCTCTCCTGAAGAATGCATTGAAAATGCTTGTGAATACATTGGAGGAAAATGATACTATCGGGATCGTTGCATATGCTGGCGCTGCGGGTGTGGTGCTTGAGCCAACCAAGGTAAAAAATAAAGAAAAAATCCTTGGGGCCTTAGATGGTTTGGCGGCTGGTGGTTCCACAGCAGGAAGCGAAGGCATAAAAACAGCTTATCAGCTGGCGCAAACCCATTTTGTCAATAAAGGTGTTAATCGTGTTATTCTGGCGACAGATGGCGATTTTAATGTTGGAATGACGGATAATAAAAGCCTGAAAGAGTTTATTGCAGAAAAAAGAAAAACAGGCATTTATCTCTCTGTGCTAGGGTTTGGTAACGGCAATTATAACGATGCGCTCATGCAGACATTGGCGCAAAATGGTAACGGTACGGCATCCTATATCGATAATTTAAATGAGGCTCGTAAGGTATTGATTAATGAGTCAAGCGCATTATTATTTCCTATCGCCAATGATGTGAAAATTCAGGTTGAGTTTAACCCAGAGCGGGTTGCTGAATACCGTCTTATTGGATATGAAACTCGCTTGTTAAAGCGCGAGGATTTTAATAATGATAAGATTGATGCGGGTGATATTGGGGCTGGTCATAGCGTAACGGCACTCTATGAGGTTGTGCCAGTAGAGAGTAAAACCCGCAATATGGATGATCTGCGCTATCAACCAGTTAATAAAACACCGCAAGGTGAATTCTCTAAAACACAGTATAAGAATGAATATGCATTCTTAAAAATCCGCTATAAATTACCCAAAAAGAGTAAGAGCAACCTTCTTGAGTTTCCTATTGGAGATGCGCAGTCTTACAGATATTTAGGGGATGTATCCGATGATATTCGTTTTGCAACCGCGGTTGCTGCCTTTGGGCAAGTGCTACGTAATGATAGCTATACCAAAGATTATGACTACAGCGCTATAGAAAAACTTGCATCAACAGCAAAGGGACAAGATGATTCTGGATATCGGGCGGAGTTTATCAATCTAGTCAAGCTAGCCAAAGCGTTACCATAGTTTTGTAAGGAAATAAAATGTATTTATGGAGAACTGATCAGCTAGTTCAAGATTTAAAAGCAAACAAGGTGACAGAGAGGGAGCAGTTTAAGTATCTTTTAGTAACGACTTTATTATATTTAGCGTTATTATATATGTACAAATATGCGTCAATGCCACGTACGTTACTATCATTCTTACAAGGTGATGTGATGATTATAGCGGGTATGATTATCCCACTTTTCGTGTCTTACAAAACCAATAAATCTGGAGATGGTCGTGATTTTATAGTGCGCTATATAGCAATTGGGGTCCCTTTAAGCATAAAATTCTTTATTATACAGCTTATAGCTCTTCCCGTGTTTTTGGCACCAGTAGTAATATTCTTTCCGAATCCTGTACCTTTTCTCAGCGGCCTAACAACCGTAGTAACGGTGATTATAGTTATGCTTTATATATGGCGAATGTTTACGCATTTTAAGTGCGTATCAAGATAGTGTGTTATAGTCAAATGCGTATTATTACTCTGCTTTTTATCCTTCTACTAACAGCCTGTGCTACTATTCCGCCTAGGCCTGTAAATTCTGTGTATTTGAAAACAACAGGTGGCGGTATTGCAATGGATATAAAAAAGAAAACAGCTAATATAGGTTTAACTGTGATGCCAACAGCAGCTGTGAAAGAGCCATTATACTATATCACCTCTTTCGGCCCACCGCCGGTTGCCGGTGATCCACTCCTGGGCATCAGGGGAATGATTATTCCTGCAAAAGAAGAGTATATGCGTAGCCCTTCTTTTCCCATTACGCTCCTGCCAGAGCACAAACAGCTGTACGAAGTTACGGTAGATCTCTTTAAAAATAAAGAGGATACAAAGCCTATAGGTCAGCATATTCAGTCTGTATATTTTGATGGAACTGATAAATTATTCGGGTTGCTATTACGGGCAAATAAAATACGGTAAGATCAGCTGGATGTTTTCGAGTTCCTATAATTGTAGTCGCAATAGTGATATATATTATCGCCTTACCGGTGAGTAACTACAAGGAGTGAGGGAATACAGCATAAAGTTTTATTCCTTTCTTCGTGTTAAACATTCGTCCAAAAGCTGCTCAAAGGATTCTTTTAAATGCTGGGTGAGTTCTATGGATTCTGTGGTTGTGGGGATCATATCTCCTACCACTACATCACAATTAAACGGCACAAACAAGGCCGTTCCTTTCGGTAGTGCTTTACCTAAACCATGCATCACAACCGGTGTAACTTGCACATCAGCCCGATCCTTAATCATGTAAAACAGCCCTTTCCGCAACCGGCTCATCTGTTCTGGTGCGCCGCGGCTGCCTTCGGGGAAGATGATGAGGATGTCGTTATTGTCTAGGGCTTGGTGGCAGGGGCGGAAGAGGTCTTCTTGATTGGCGCTGCCGCTGCGATCTAGTGGGATGATGCCTAGGCAATGGGTGGAGAACCATGCCTTGAGTGGGGTGGAGAAAAAATAATCGGCGGCAGCAACAGGGCGGATTTTGTGGATATGGGTTAGTGGATAGAGGCTCATTAAGACCATGGTGTCTAGATGGCTATTGTGATTAGCGGCTAGAATAGCCGGGCCATGCATAGGGAGTTTGGCGCGGTGGCGTATGTTCAGCCCTAATACGATTAAGACGATTGGTTTAATCACTAAGGCGAAGAATAAGATTTTGAAGATGCGGTCCATATTAATACGCTACATAATACACAAAATGGAAGAACAGCGGTGCGGTATAGATGAGGCTGTCTAGCCGATCTAGAATGCCGCCATGTCCAGGGATGAGGCTGCCGCTGTCTTTGATCTGTAAGTCACGTTTTACGGCGGAGATAACAACATCACCAAAGAAACCGCAGGTACCGATAATAATGCCGGCTACTAAGCCATAGCTGAAGGTGAGGGGGGTTAGTATTGGGGCGAGGATACCTGAAAGCAGGGTAATGCTTGCAAGCCCGCCTAAGAAGCCTTCCCAGGTTTTATTGGGGCTGACTTTCGGGATGATTTTATGCTTACCTAGCATCTTACCCCAGATATATTGACAGACATCATTACATTGGGTCATGAATAAAAGGAATAGCACGAGGCCAATAGAGCCTGCATTAGCGTTTTTGGGTTCAAGCACTAGTAAGTAGGCCAGATGGCTGATGCAGAAAACAGTCAGCATGGTTGCCCAGTTTAGGATACCAGCAGAGCGTATAAAGCCACTCGTTTCACCGGTTAATATCATACGTACTGGGAAGAATAGAAAAACATAAACTGGGATAAAGATAATGAACATGCCATACCAGCCAATCGATACCCAATAATATTGGATAGGAATAGCAAGATAGGCCCAGAACACCACACGGCGGTCTACCTGGCGGGTGGGGACAATCGAGAGGAACTCTTTAAGAGCTAGGAAACTGATGAATCCGAAGAAGATGATAGAAGCAGTGGTGCCGATCAGTAAAAATGCGAAGACCAGTGCAATCATCCACCACCAGGACTGAATGCGTTGGCGGAGTTCGGTATAATCTTTTTCAGGTTTACGCTTTTGTAACAGAAGCCGGATGCTGCTTGCAAGCACAAGCACGATAAGCACGGCTATCATGCTATAAAAGGAATGCGGTGGAATATTAAACATGGTGATTCTCTTCTAAATAACGATAGGCTGCGGCAGCTCGACGATAGGTAGTAAGAGCACTGCCAATTGCAATAATTACCAGTGTAGCCAGTAAGATATAGCCTTGTTGCTCAATAGTGGTGATAAGGCAGGCCATAGTTGTTAAAGCCATGCGATGCTGCTTTGCCATTGGGCCACGGAAGTCAACAGGGGCAGTGGTGCTAGTGGCTAAGGTGCGGATATAGGCTGTCATAACAGCAAATAATGCTGCACTCCAGCCAGCAATCGGTGCCCATTCTATAGAGGGAATGGCATAGCCTGCCGCGATGAAAATCAAGCAATCGGCAATGCGGTCAGGTATATCATTAAACAACTCGCCAGAGGAGGTTTTCTTGCCGCCTTCTACAGCTACCATGCCATCAAACAAATTACACAACAGGCGGCCTTGAATACCGATGATAGCAATGAGGGGAATGAGCCATTTGATGCTTTGTGGGGCATAGGGGAAAGCAATAAAGGCAAGGGCTGCTAAGGCTGCAAAGCCGATACTGGCAATCGAAATATGATTCGGTGTAATATCCTTTTGGCTCAACCATTTGGCAATATTACGGGCGAGAGAGGTATCACGGGTTTTGAGCGGTCGTCTGCCCTTAATATCGTTCATAGCGTACCTTTACGTAATTTAAATGTCGTATATATACAAAATAAGAATGCCACTGTGAGTGCAGGTGCAATCGTTTTAATAATATGCGCTGATCCTACATAAGCATGAATACACGCAAGCGCTGTGCCTGTCATACCTACAGTGAGCATACTGGGTAAAAGCAAACGCCCATAACCCACTGGAAGATGATGATACCACCATGTGACGCTACGCACCATCACCAATGTAATCACAAAACTTGCAGTGCCTTGGGCAAAGCCAGAGATGATGCTGTGATTAATGTAATAAGCCCAACCTCCCCAGAGTAAGAGGGCAATTATGGCGGAGAGAAGGTTAAATAGGGGGCTTGTGCGTGTGTAGGGTTTCATACAAAACAGTAGTGGAATAATGTTCTCTAAAGTTAATTATCAGAAGTTAGCAATAAATGTTATGGGTGTCGAACGGAAAATAATATTGAAGAATATCCTATTTTTTGCTCCCTTTTATCTCCCAATAATTCCCTGTTAATGTACTTAGGGAATTGAAGCTGGAAAGTCAGAGTTGTCATGGGGTTAGGAGTTCTACGATCATGATTTCACTCGTAAAAATAAGAAAAATCCCTGTAATTTGCCTATTATCAGGGAAAGCATCGGAGAGTAGTGCTGCTAAGACTCGCTCCGCCGCCACTTATGCGTCCCATGGCATTCAATGAAGTTCATAAGGTATTGAATTTCTGCGATGGGGCCCTCCTCTCTGCGTCCTGTAGAGTTTTACCAAATTCATTGTAATCCAAATTTTCTATGAGTAGATTTACGAGTAGAAACTGGATCGAGGATAGTAATGCTCACAGAGTTAGCGCTTAAGAACTTTAAACCCAAAGAAAAATTATACCGTGAGGCAGATAGCAACGGTTTGTGTATAGAGGTTACCCCTACGGGTAGCAAGCTATGGCGCTATCGCTTTTATTATCGTGGTAAGGCACAAATGATGTCGCTAGGGAAATATCCTGCGGTGTCTTTGGCTCAGGCGCGAAAGCTTCGTGATGAAGCTAAAGAAATCCTTGATACAGGCCGTCATCCAAAGTTGTACAAAAAAGCACAGAAGCTACGTGTTGCTCTTGAGGGAGATAATACTTTTGAAAAGATAGCGTGTATGTGGATGGAGCTAAAGCAAAAGAGACTAAATGAGAAATACGCTACTCAAAGCATGGATCGCTTGAAGAAGTACGTTTTCCCACGGATTGGTGCTATGCCCATCACAGAAATTACCATTCCAGATGTTGTTGTCGTGGTCGAGGCAATAGCAGAAGATGGTATTGTGGAGACTGCTAAGCGGATGAAACAGCTTATCGGGCAGGTCTTCCGTTATGCATCGCAGCGAGGGGTAAAGGTGGGGATGTCATCGCATTCTATCGTGGCGTTACTGGATTGAGCTTCACCGAATGAGCCAAGGAAGTGAGGGTGCGTTTCTTTAGAGTTGGTTTTTCTGGGTAGGGAGTGCGTCCTGGTTTTGGTGGATAGGTTTTTTCTCCTGGCTCTTGTGGCTCTGCCAGTTGAGGTTTTGGCGGCAGTGCATGGTATTTTGGTTGACCAGGATAGGTTATTTTCGCCTTCTGAGGTGCGGTTGGTTGAGCAGGTAGGCCATGCAACTGAGGCTTTGGTGGTTGGGCTTTTTTCGTTTGAGGTTGTTGCTCTTTATCACTGCTGCAGCATTTGCGTACGCAACAACAGCAGCATGCGATAATAGCGCCTGTGATTACTAAGGCTGGGATGGCAACAGCAAGTGCAATCCATGGACTTCCCGAAGGTGTGGGTGGAATAGGAGGAGATGATGGGGTTTCAGGGGTTGGTGATGGAGTATCGACAGTGCAACGGCGTGTCATTTCGTTTTGGAATGCCAGCGCAAAGGCTCCAGAGAAATTGGCTTGCGATTCCATCAAGAAACCGAATTGGTTAATGCAGCCTGCTATAAGTTGAGCGGTGCTGTTTGTGCCATTGGCATGAATCGGTTCAAGCGCTGTGGCATTGATCATGCTGTTGATAAACAGAGGCGTAAAGCGCACTAACGTATCAAGCGTATCCTGATCATTGCTGAAAGCTTGGCCATATTTGGCGATGGTTACTTGGTTCAGCCCAATATTATCAGGTGTGGTAAACCCTAGATCATCGCAGAATGGGAACTGAGTGCCATTGACATTGCAACGGTCAACAAAGGTATTGTTAGAAATCTGTGTTTCAAAGCCACCTTCAAACACAGCCCGCTTGGTAGAGGAGGCTTGAAGATTTTGTTCAATAAAACCTGTAATATCCTGTATGGCAGAAGGTTCTTTAAGCATGTTTCTGATAAGATAGGCGTCATATTTGCCAAGGCCTAAGTGGTCAAGCACCATGTTGAGTTGTTCGCTTGAGAGTTTGCTTAACGCTTCTACGGTCTTTTCTACAATTGGTGTCAGTGCAAAGCCAAAGCTTCCCGCATTATCGCCAGCATAATGCAGGGCGGACGTGATAACGCTGTTAAATAAACGCTGTGCGGCATGAGGAATGCCGAAACGCTGCATCACTAACTGTACTGCAAAGCCGCCTGTTGTGCCTAATACGGCGCGTGCGGGAGATGGAAGTGCCATATAATGTTCTGCGATACGAGCAGCATAAGGCTGAATAGCCTCAGTGAGTGAATATGCCCACGATGGCTCTGTAGAGGTAAGCGTTTGCTGCAGCTCTTCCTCATTGCTTGAAAGACTGGTCGTAGAATTCAGAGTGGCTTTCACTACATAAGAGGACGCTAGGGGTTGGGCGGCGGCGGCATTGTTGATGTGAGAAGGTTCTGCAGCATGAGCGCTACTAAAGAACAGTGATGACGATTCATCAGGTTGTTCAGATACTGGAGCTTGTTCCTTTTCTTCGTCTTCTTGTTGATCCAGAAGGGATGGTGCCTCTAATCCCTCTACAAAGGAGACAACGTTATTCCAATCCTCCTTAGGAGCTGCCATATCTGGAGATCGTAATGGAATATCCTCGGGTTTTAATTCGGGTATAGGAGCAAAGCTTGCATCATCGGATGATGGAAGTGGAATATCACTGGGCTTCGATTCTGGTACGGGAATAAAAGAAGCCTGTTCCTGAATGGGGTCTAATAAGAAAGATTCTACAGGTTGCTCAGGAATATCGCTTGGTTTATTTTCGGGAACAGGTACATCGGCGACCAAATCGGCAAATACCGTTAAATCCGTCTCCGGTGCTGCATAGGTTGCTCCAAATGTCTCAAAAACATCTGCGATATTCTCCAGACGTCTCATGACATCATCAAGATGCTTTTGTCCATAAAGGGTGTTTTCAAGATAGGCTGAATAATCTCTGATGGTAAAGGTGTAATCAGCCGGATATAAATCCTGGTCATTCAGACGCTGCATGAGTGGTCCATCCAGGCCTAGGCCATATTGATTATTGTAATCAAACAGTAATACCCTGCCAGGTTCTGTAGTAAAAAATGCTTTTACAGGTTCGATTTGCATCAGGTCAATGGCTTGGTTGACTGTTGCTAATCGATCTTGTAGTTCTTCAATATAGGCTTCATTAATGTGCTGCACACCATATTCGCTGGCAAGGGCGGCGTTTACTTTTGCTAGGTCGGTGCCGAATATATCCTGAGGAGTTTTGCCTGTATCCGCTAACGATGTAATGTACTTGCCAAATTCGCCTTTTGCAAAAATACCTACGCCATTCTCATCTATAGCATTTGTCATGATATCAATGAACTTTTCTTGCGACTTCAAGTTATGTGTGCAAAAGCAATTGTGAGAAGTGCTGCCAAGGTTTTATATACATAGTGTTGCATTGTCTTTTCCTTATATCTGGAAATTGCTTTATCTGTATTCTTAGCCATACTTATTTCTCCGCTCCTACTGTAAATGTCACATATATCCGTGACTCATTTTTTCCGCGATATGTCGAGGTTTCCTTACGAAATGTAGCGGTGGCGTTCCCAGAAAAGCATCCTTCTCCTTCATGATCCGCATGTTTTCTGTGAATACGTACTTTGAGTTTTTCTGCATTGTTTGCGTAGAAAATAATAGTCCAGTAACCATCATTATCACGCCAAGGAATGGGTGGATTGGAGGTATATGGCCCATGAACACAAAATTTATCCCAGGAGAAATCTGTGAGTGAGTGCATAGCAATCGGATTGCTCTCTGAGGCGGCTTTTACAAATTTCTGATAGAACGCTTTATCTTCAGCCGAGCGTGGGTATTTCCCATAATCGAAAAAGACATATCCAATAACACCCATGCACAGTATGAGGATTAGGAAGAGGGCGATTATAAAGAGTGTTTTAGACATACTTATTTCTCCAGGAGTAGCTAGATGTTCGTAAGTTTCTTGTAATAATCGATCCGAGCACCCACACCGTCGCACAAACCGCCATAATTCCCAGTGGATTTACCATCTTATAAAGGATACCAATATGTGTGATGATGCCGTTGATATAGATGTCGTAACCAAGAACACGCTCGGTGAGAGCTATTTTGTGAGCATTGCTGATACTAAGGTAGAGAGCGAGGGATGTACCCCCCCCCCCCAGGAAAGCACAGCAAATAGCAGCTTGGATTTCAGTAATCGTACAGAAATAAGAAAAATAAAGAAGCAGGCAAGGCCATAATATAGGCTATAAAAAGCAGATAATGCCCACGTGTTATAGAACATGGTATCGGTGCTCATAAACAGCCATATATAATGTGCTAGAAATATTCCGCCTATAAACGCAGCTAAATCTTTGAAGTAGCGCTTGCCCAGAAGAATGCATGTTATTAATGCAATCACAAGGCCTATGAATGGCAAGAGGAGTAACATCATTATTGGTGGTCTTTCGTGTTATCAACAATCAAAGCTGAGCGCTTATAGCAAACCTCCTTTTGTTTGACAAGTAAAAAGTGTAATACATTTGGTTAATATAACCATTGGTTGTTTTTTAATGTAAAAAATGCTTCTTATTGGGATAATGGAGTTTGGCAGAAAAAGGAAATGGTAGTGATTTTCTTTGTCTTAATGTTGCCGAATATTTATTTAGGTTGGGTTTTTATATTTATTATTAATATATTAATATATATTAATATATATTGTGTGGGGTTATATTATTCATCGGCTTTCCTGAGCATATTTCTTGCTAATTCTTCAGACACTATGCATATCTGCCAACTCGTTTTGCTCGCTTTCAGCCATATACGCTGATACGTGAAAAATAAGATTATTGGCATTAAGGCTGAGAATATGATTATCGACAAAGTCTTTGCTAATGTTATCAATAGCTCCTCGTACGAGAATCATCTTGCCTTTATACTTGCTATACCGCCATTATTTTTTACCCAGACGCATAAGTTTTTCAGTTCAGTATATGTATTTTTACCGGCGGCCAGAATTTCTGCCATGTGGCGGAAATCCATGCACTGGTAATGAATCGACCCATCTTCAGAAAACTCGACCAAATTGTTGAAGACCGTCGTCAGGAATTCTACAAACTCGTACTGGCTCATTTCACCGGAAGCCATGGCGAACTCACGATGCTGGATTTTACCCAGGCCGCTTACATTGCCGTTGATAGCCACATTATACGGTGCGTCGCAGAACACCATCTGTGCTCGCTTATCGCCCAAAAGCGCTTCGTAAGTTTCTGCCTTAGTAGAGTCACCACAAATGAGGTGGTGATTCCCAATCTTCCAAATGTCGCCAAGCTGACAAATGGCAGGGGTAATTCCAATTTCCGGAATTAGATCCTCGGCCGCCTCAGATTCCGAGTCTTTAGTTAAATCACCGATCAGCAGGTCAATTTCCGGCATTTCGAATCCGGTAATGGTGGTAAGATCAAGGTCAATATTGCTCAAATACTGCAATTCCAGGCCCAAAAGCTTGCTGTCCCATCCAGCATTTTCGGCCAATTTGTTATCTGCAATCACATAAGCTCGAATGTCGGCCTCGCTCATTTGGCTCAGGCGGATGGTGGGCGCAGTCTCCAATCCCAGCTTTCTGGCAGCCATATAACGGCCATGGCCAGCGATAATCTTATTATCGCCATCTACAATAATGGGGTTTACGAAGTCGAACCGCTCAATCGAGCGGGCAATCTGGCCAATTTGCTTATCAGAATGCGTCCGTGGATTCGCCTCATTGACGGTAATCTCTTCGAGCGTCTGATACTGCACAAGCAGGTTAGTGTTTAGTTTAGTGGTTTTCATATCAATCTCCTTTTTGAAACAGTGAACATCACTGTTGAGATTGATCCCGCGCTTGCTGCAGAATTAGGAAAGCGGCGATTGCCTGTTCGCTCAGCGACGATTCCCAGATAAAAATTCGAAATTCCCTGATACGAAGAAGCCGGTTCGCTGCTCGGAAATATGCGGAAAATGGTCGGTTTCCAGAGTTCAGCCCATAGCCAAATCGCTGTTATGCCCGGTAAATGGGAGTATTTCCGGCTTTAACAGCGAATTACCTCAGAGAGCAAAGCGGATAACACTTGTTCCACCGCCACTGAATTTTCAAATCTCCCCCATAAAAGATGATCTTAAGAAAATATATCACCCTAAAGCAAAAGGGTGAAGGCGGCATTGGACGTTCTTCCAAAAAATCTGCAATGGCTATGAAAAGCAGTAAAACCGCTCAATAACAATAAGCGTTGCATCCTGTTGGCGCTGCCAAACTAAGTTTTTCTTATAACGCATTGTTCTGTATGGTTATTATTTTTTGCATATAACCTATTAGATAAAAATGTTGTTATTTTTATACCGTTAGTTGTTGGTGTGTTCATTTATGTTGCATATTTCGCGAGTTGTGGTATAAAGTTACCTTGGGTTTATAAAGTTAATAAATTATATTTATTTATATGAGTGCATAGTCGCCTTCAGAGGGGTTGGTGAGTAGGCGCTTGTTGAGTTGTGTGTTTTTTGGATTATTCTATGTCTTCTTATACCCCTCTGTCCCACACTGCCTATCGAGCGGTAAGTTTTCTCCTGATTCAAGTTTTGTTTTTATCATCTGTACTGGGTTTGATGATTTCTGCATCACAGCCTGTGTATGCATCCGGCATCGTGGTTGACCGTAATGCTCCGATTCAGCATCGCCCTGGCGTTGTTGAGAGTCGTGGTAATGGTTCTGGTGTTAAGGTGCCTGTGGTTAATATTACTCGTCCATCGGCGGGTGGTACGTCACGCAATAGGTTTACGGAGTATAACGTAGGTTCTGAGGGTGTGATATTAAATAACAGTGCTGTGGGTGTGAACAGTGTGTCTGGAGGCCGTGTTCGTGGCAACCGGAACCTTTCGGCGGGTAAGGAAGCTTCCGTAATTGTAAATGAGGTCACAGGTGGCAATGCCTCAAAGCTTGCGGGTATGACGGAGGTTGTGGGTAAGGATGCGGCCGTGGTTGTGGCTAACCCGAATGGTGTGACGTGTGATGGGTGTAGTTTTTATAATACGCCGAAGGTGATGCTGAGTACCGGTGCTGTGCAGGTGGATAATGAAGGCAATCTGGTAGGATTGGGCGTTGAGCGCGGCACGGTAACTGTTGGTGCGGGTGGTTTACGAGCGAGTACGGCTACGGATGTGGAGTTGATTGGTCGTAAGGTGATTGTGGATGGAGCTGTTCGGGTCAATCCGCAAGGCAAGCTGGGTGTTCGTGGTGGTCGTCAGCAGTATAATACGGTGACGGGTGAGTCGCGTGGAGCGGCAGCGGATGCAAGCCGTGTGGTGCCTGCGGTTGCGATTGATGCGACTTCGGTGGGTGCGATGCAGGCGGGGCAGATCCATATTATGAGTACGGAATCGGGTGCGGGTGTTCGGCTGGATGGTGATATGGCGGCCAATGCTGGGGATATTACGATTGATGCGAATGGTAATATCGTGATGGGCCGAGAAGATACGCCGAGGGCTTCGATTACAGCGCGTAAGGATATCAAGATCACCAGCACGGGTTCGGTTACGAAGCACTCGCATAGCTATAGTTATGAGGATACGAAGGTTGTTGCATCGGGTGATTTTACCAATACGGGTCGATTGGACGGCCAGGATGATGTGGCGATTGATGTAAAGGGTGCGTATACCAACACCGGTAAGCTGGATGCGGGTAAGGATATGGCGCTGACCGTAGGCGGTGCGATGCATAATAGCGGCTATGTGGATGTAGGCCGTGATCTGCGCATCCGTGGTGCGGGAGATGTGACCAATGATAATGTCCGTATCACCGTAGGCAACCAGGCGGATATCCAACTCTCTGGCTCATTATTAAACCAGGATAGCGATATGTTCGCGTTTGGTGGGATGGATGTGCGTGCGGCCAATATGGTGCATAGAGGTGTGGCGTATTTAGGGAGCCAGGGTAGCTTGAGTGTGACAGTGGTGCGTGACTTGCTGAACCTGGATGAAGGCAGCCTCATCCAATCCGGCGGTGATATGAGCCTGGTGGCGGGTGGGTTGATTGATAACCGGAATGGGTCGATTATTAGTTTGAGTAATTTATCGATTACGGCGGGTAGCCTGAACAATGATAGCGGGATTATCAGTGCTGAGGGTAACAATCTATCGATAGCGGTGGCGAATGGGCTTACGAATCGGTTTGGTTTGATTAATAGCAATGGTACCTTAAGTATTACGACTGGCGTATTAGATAACAGCGATGGTGCGATTACGAGTGCGGGTGGTAGCACGATTGCTAGCCGTGGTGATTTAGTGAATGAACGTGGGCTGATCCATAGCAACAGCACCCTTAACATCAGTGCAGCGGATAAGCTCAATAATCGCGAGGGTGTGATCAATGCGCATGGTGCTGCTGCAATACAAACTGTTAATAGTATTGATAACAGCTTAGGGTTAATCCAATCGAATGACGCGCTTATTATGAATGCAGGTGGTGATCTAATCAATGCATTAGGGCAGATTGGTGCGGTGAATGATGTATCGCTGACGGTGGCTGGACAACTCGATAACTTTATCGGTGAGGTGGCGAGCGATAGCGGCTCTTTATTATTAAACCTGGGCGGTATCAGCGATAACCGAGGCGGTATCTTGGCCTCTGCGAAGGATTTTACATTACATGCGAATGGTGATCTGGATATTAGCCAGGGGATGCTGTCGAGCAAGGATGGGATCCTTACACTTACCACGACGGGCAAGCTGACGGCGCAAGGCAGTGTGCTGACCTCTGGGAGTGATATGGTCGTTACTGCCCAAGGTGATGCGAATCTGACGGGATTGGAGTTGCGTAGCGGTGGTGCTGCGGCGATTGCAGCGGATGATATGCTCCTCAGCAATGCTCTGATATTAGCGGATGATGCGTTAAGCCTGACAGTGCAAGGTAATATGACGGGTGGTACAAGCTATCTGTCTGCTACGGATATAGTAGCGCAGGCGGGCGGTGGTATTAGCCAAGCGGGCAGCATCTGGTATGCGCCAGATGCGATTAACCTGACAGCACAAACAGGAGCGCTTAACCTATCCGGTGGCCAGGTGGTGAGTGAGGATATTGCGCTTACATCGGGAGGTTTGCTGACGCTTACGGATGCAGTATTAGGTGCAGAGGCCACAAGCCAGGGGTTATTGCAAGTGGCAAAGAGGATTACGGCAGATGCGGGGAGTGTGGAAGCGAATCGTTTGGTGGCACTGGTGGGTGAGGATGGTTTTACTATCCACAGTAATGGTAACACGGCAGCACAAGATGCGCTGATAGTATCGAGTGGTGATGTAAGCATTAACAGCGGTGGTTTGCTTGATCTGGCGCGGAGTGAGGTGACGTCTGTTGAAGCACTCACACTCAATGCAACGGGTAATATTACGACAGACAGCGCGCAACTGGCAGGCAATGAGGGTGTGGAGATTACTAGCACCAATGGCAATTGGAGCAATCTAGGCACGGATGGTATGATCCAGTCTGGCACGGGTACGGTGAGTATTGCTGCCAATGCGATGGATACGCAAGGCAGCATACTCTCACCGGAAGGCGTAAGCCTCAAAACCCAAACAGGCGATATGCTGTTAGGCGGTCTGATTTACAGCACGAAGGATATGGTACTGGAGAGCGGCCTGAGATTACAGAACCGTGGCGGTCAGATCCAAGTAGGCCAAGGTTTGCAGATGCGTGCGAATGGGGATGTGATTAACAGCGCTGGTGGTGTGTTAGCCGTGCAAAACGGCATCTCATTACAATTAGCCCAAGGCGGGTTTATCAATGATAATGCGAGCATTATCACGCCTGGTCTGATTAACCTGGTGGTACGCTCACTGAGCAATAGTAATGGTACGATCCAATCTGGCAATGGCCTAAACATTGCAGCGAGCAATGGCATTAATAATACGAACGGTACGATTGCGTCTTATGGTGCGACTGCCGCTACTATCACTTCAAATGGTGCAGTTACCAACACAGATGGTACCATAGCCTCAGCCTCCTCCCTCAACCTCACGGGCAATCAAGGCATCACCAATACGGGCGGTACGATACAAGCCAATACCACACTCACCCTCTCAGCCGCCAATGGTGGCGTAACCAACCAGGGTGGTAGTATCCAGGCGGGCGGTGATGTGACCTCCAATGCCTCGTGGCATGATAACAGCCATAGCGGCAAAATCCTCTCTGGCAGCTCTATAAACCTTACCTCTACTGGCAACGAATCACTGGCCACTAACTTGAGTAATGGTAATGGCGGTTTAATCCAGGCGGTGGGTAATATTACCGCGATCAGTAATGGTCGTATAGGTAACCAAGGCGGTACGTATCAAGCAGGTGGCCTGCTCACATTACAAGCCCAGGGTCGTATTGATAACAGTGGCAATGGTATGCTGGTCTCAGGCAACAACATGAATGTAACCAGCCAGGATTACATTACCAATAATGTAAACGGCCTGATGCTCTCCGGTGGTGATATGACCATCAGAACGGGTTTATCGGGTATCGACTCCAGCCAGACATTCGCCTTCAACAACCATCAAGGTACGGTGCAATCGGGCGGCCTCCTGAACCTCACGACCCGCAACCTGGATAACTATCTAGGCACGATGCAATCCGATAACACACTCACTATCGTGGCGGATAACCAGGACAGGAATGGTGTAGGTATCCGTAATGATGGCGGGCTGATCCAGTCGGGCTGGGATATGAGTATTACGACGGATTACAGTATTGGTAATATCAATGGCGGAGAGATCAGAGCGCTTAGGGATGCGACGATCCAGGTGGAGTTAGACATCAACAACTCCTACTTAAACAACCCCGGCGGCCTCATCGAAGCGGGCAATAACTTGAGCATTAGCAATACGGGTGCAGGCCACGTCTATAATGAGAATGGCGGCCGGTTAGAGGCGGGCAACCTGCTAAGCATCGTGCTTGCCAAGGAACACCGCAACCCGCTTTACGATCAATGGCTCATCGCCAGTGCAGCCTGCACGGCTGATCCCGACTGCGATCCCACCACATTAGCGCCCAAGCCACAAGAGTTTATCCGTGGGAAGATTTACAACAGCGGCGGCCAGCTAAACTCTACTATCCTGTTTACCCAAGTAAATGCCATCATTAACGACTACCGCCAAAGCCCGAATGGCACAACGCTCAGTGCATTCCAATCAGCGCCGAGTAACACTAACACCCCTAACAATGTGAATGGCGCGGTATCTAATATCCTAACCCGCTCCACCTCCTCAGCCGTAGCCGCTGCGCAAGGTGCGGTTACACAGCAAGCGGCCAATCCCGGTGCAAACACTACCACGACCGCCAATAACGTAGGTATTATGACCAGCACGACGCGCTATCAGGAGAGCCAGCGCGTGGGTGATGGTTACCAATACACCGACCAATACCGCCCATCAACAAGCAATACTCCTTCTAACACTGCACCTCAAGCCAGAGCTACGCCTCCTTCGGATATCAGCCAGTTGGCTGCGTATAATGCGGAGCAGCGTAAGCTCAACCAAGTAGCCTCCATCCAGAATTACGCAGAATCCCTGCTCGATCCGACTAAGCTCAGCGGTACAATATCAGCGCAGATGTGGACGGGTAACGTAGGTGATCTGTCAAACAGAGGTGGTACGATTGACGTCGGCTTCATCGACATCAACGCCAAGAACATCTTCAACGAAGCCATTATCGCCGATAATGGCAGCGTGATCCGTGGTAAGATCAGTGGTGATTACGTCTTCCTCACCGCTTCCGGCACCGTATCCAATATCGGCGGCAAGATCAGCGGCAAGAGCGTGCTGGTGGATGCCAGCAGCGTCATCAATGACAGTCTCACCAAGCGCGTCACCACCACCAAAGAAACCAGCTACACCTGCGCGCAATGCAAATACGCCAATACCGGCACTGAAACCACCACCAGAGACGAAATGGCCGCGCAAGGCGCTATTGTGGCGGAAGACGGCCTGACAGTAAAAGCCAGAGATGGCCTCTTACTGAACCGTGGCAAGCTAGATGCAGGCGAGGGTATCCTGACGTTAGAAGGCAAGGATATCCGCAATAAACTGGTAATCGGCACCAGAGAAACCGAGATAGCCGGCCTAAGCCCATCCGGCGGTCCAGTCACCACAACCATGACAGCGCAAGAAGCCATAGGTGGAGGTATACTCAGAGGCAATCAGGTGCATATTGATGCTGATGGCGGCACGGTGATCAACCGTGGCACAATTGATGCCAAAGAAGGTGGCTATATCAAAGCCAAAGACGTCAGCAACCAATCCACTCAATTACGCATGACTGAAACCAACGATGCGCGCATGATGAATGCCAATGGGAATGTGATTTCCTCCGGTCATGGTTTGGCGGGCGGGCAGATTATCAGCAACGGTATCTTCTCGATTGATGCGAGCAATACGGTCTATAATAACGGCTCCATCCGCGCCAATGAAGGGTTGGTGATTAAGGCGGATACGCTGATTAATGAAGCCGTAGTCACCCGTTCGGAAGGGCAGTTATCGGGCAGCACATTTGGTTCGGCAGGGGTTGTCTTCCCAGGCCGCTCTGTCTCTACGGATATCTACCGCGGTGGCGGCGAGTTATTTGGCTCTAAAGTGATGATTATGACGCAAGGCGATGTGACGAACCGTGGCGGTAGCATCGTCTCGACGGGCGGGACGACGATCATGGCGGGTGCTACGGTGAATGGTGATGGGAGCATTTCCTATAGCGGCCGCGGCAATATCATCAACGAAGCGGTACGGATTAACGAGATGGACAGCGCGGGTCATGTGCCGTTCCATTATGAGGCTGGGCAGATATTATCTGGCGGCAAAACCACATTAATCGCGGGCGATAGCATCCACAATTATGGTTCTA
>CAZNNM010000013.1:0-57669 GCA_964574415.1 uncultured Rickettsiales bacterium
CGGATGCGGATGCTTTTGAGGCGACAGGTATTGAAGGAGGCGGGAAATATGGCCCGTCTTTGGCGCGTAATGGGGATGAGACGGCGATTGCGTATTCAATTAATGATCCTGCGAATGGAAAATATAATGCACGTTTGTCTATTATAAAGAATGGACAGGTTGTATCAGATGTTGCATTGGCTGAATCAGCCAATACAGAGTTCGCCTACAATGTTATATCACAGCAAGATGGTGGTTATCTCATTCCTGTAACCTTTGTGCCAGCAAACACCATACCGTCTACGCCAGGTGGTATGGGAATACGTATGGATATTTATAGAGTGTCACCTCCGCCAGCGCGCACTGTAACGTCTGCATGGAATGCCCCTGCTGTATCGGGTGTGGGACAAGTACGCAGTGTACCGTATTTTAAAGAATTCTCCGATGGTAAAAAGCTGTTCATTTGGGAAGGTAGAGAGACATTAGATGATGCACGCGCAGTACGTGGAACTATAATAAATGCTGATTATTCAACAAATGTTCTTGCGCAGGAAATAGGCCCACGCGGTGATACTAGTGTAAACTCTTATATAATAGAGCCAATCTCAGCCAATAAATTCCTCTACATATACCGTGAAACAGACGGCAAGCTGCGTTTAAGTGTACGTAATCTTGATTCCAGCTTTAGCCTTAGCGCACCGGAAGTAGACGTTAAATCGGGAACTGCGTTACAATCTGATCCCGTCATTTCTATAGATGAGACAACAGGCAAAATTTATATCACATTCTCCGAATACGTTGATACTCACCGCAGTATAATTTACAACGCCGAATTCAGCCTCAATGAATCTGGTGCGTTCGTGGCGGGGCCAGTACGTATGATTGATGATCAAATCACTCCAGGTGTTGTTTCAGGCTCAAGCTACGCAAGCGCTGACTGGATTAATAATGATGAACTCCTCATCACCTATCACCGTGCATTGGAAATGGTCGGTGATGCCAACGTCTACACTCGCCGCCTCAATGTTGTAACTGGCGTTGTAAGCGAAGAAGTGCCAGGTAATCCGTTTACTCCAGGCTATACGGCGTCTTCACTGCCATCCCAACCTGGCCAACAAGGTTACCCAAAACTAGCAACCAACCCAACCACCAAAAAAGGCACACTCGTCTATAACCAAGGCGAAGGGCCAAGCACGACATTCAGCGCGCGTGAGTTTGAGGATGGGCATGTCAGCGATCCTATCCGTGTTGTTGATACTCCAGGTCAAGCTGTGACCATTAAAGACGGCACCTGGGTGTTTATGCAAGGTGCGGATATTACCTTACAATTGACCAGCACAGAGCAAAAGAATGTGTTCTTGGATAGCGGCAAGCAATACAGCCTGCTGCTCACTTCCGGCACCAGTGCTAAGCGTTCTGTAGCAAAACGCGAAGGCGAGACACCAAAACTGACGATTACAGGCCTCACGCCAACCACTGTCATCAACCGTTCGCCTGATCTTTCCGGCGAGTTACAGTTTGCGACCATGGGCAATGGCACGGTTCTGAGCATTGGTGGTGTGAATTACGCCGAATTCCGCGATACGCCAGTGCAAGTGGTGCAACAAGCCTTAGGTGTAGCCCCAACAACGCCACCAGCGCCAACACCTCCGGCTCCAACTCCGGAAGAGCCAACCCCAGCGCCGGTGCCTGTTCCTGCTCCAACACCTACGCCGACTCCTCCAGTGGAAGAGCCTGCGCCTACGCCAGAGCCAGTGTCGCCTCCAACCCCAAGCGAAGAGCCATCATCGCCGCCAACGGAAGTGCCTGTGCCACCAACGACTCCACCTGTCACCCCAACCCCAGCACCAAGCGCGCAGCCGCCATCAGGTGAGGTGACCCCTCCGCCACAAGCCAGTTCCGGCAGCCGTGTACAACCATCTGGCCTTCTCTTTGTACCATTTATGCTGGTTGATACAGGGCTTGATCTGCTGCAACGGGTAAGGCAGAAATTCCTGTCTCCTGCGAATACGAATGCTGAGCCTAAAGTAGAAGAAGTAGTGCAAAAAACCCCGCAAGTGGTTGCTTCATCATCTGATGCAGTGGTTGTTCAATCACAGCCAACTGTGACGGTGGAACAATTAAGCGAAGCACAATCTGCTCAAGGTATTGCGCTTGTTACGGCACAATTTGTAGAAAACGCTCGTGCTAAAGGGTGGGCTGTAGATTTTGATGATGCGCAGAAGGTCTTTACGCATGGCGAGTTTACAGTGAATGAGCAAGGGAAAGTCACTCCTTCTCAAGCCACAGAGGCAGAGTTAACCGCTTTAGTACGTAATGCCCAAGTATCTCAATGCCTGTCAAATGCAGCCTATACTGGAGCACAGCAATTTGTGAAAGGTTTTGTGGAGGGCTTAAATATCAGCAATCCGCAAACCCGCGCAAAAGCATTGCTTGCTGTTGAAGTGGGTGGGTTGGCCTCAAACGCTTATCTGTTTGGCCTAACCAGCCTGCCACTTGGTGTGGCACGTCTTGCAAATGATACACTTGTTGCACATTATGCTCCAAGCATTTATGGCATCACTCGTGAGATGATTGATGTTGGCTATCAGTGTTTGATGGCAACGGTGCCTACCGAAGTCTTAGCTGTAAGTGCAGTAGCTGGCCTAGCAGCCAATTCCATTGGCCGTTGGACTGCCCAACAACTGGCAGAGCAAGAACAAGAAAAAGTACAGCAAGGTAATGCCCGCTAATCGGATTAGCGTGTAGATGCAAAAAGCACGGGTTTACGCCCGTGCTTTTTTGTGGGTATAAGGGGGCAGTAAGTTAGCCTCTTGTTTTTATAAGAAGCAGCTATTTTTTGCTTGGACGCGGGTGTATTTCATTCTGGGATGGGTGTTGGTAGAGCTTTATCAATAATTTTGGTAAAACATACAGGCCGCCATATATAATCAACACGAATGGCGATAGAATGATCAAGAACATATAGAGTGGTAACAGCATAGTCTGGTTCCTTTGCAGCTATGCACCAGTCTAATGACTGGTGCCGGGAAGCTGAAAAGCACAACCAGTATGCCCCGCCTTATTTGCGGCAAGCCGTTATTGTATTGAGGCGGTCTTCCCGACGTATAGACGTGCAGGAAGTGTCCGTAGTCTGACGGACCAGCTGGTTGTGTTTTCAGTCACATAAATTAAGAGTGTTTTCAGTCACTCCTAATCGTAGTGGATTGTATAAGATCACAGATATTTTGCAAGGTGTTATCCTTGAGATATAAAAAGCTGTACTTCGGCATGCCGTCTTCGTACTAGCCCTCTTAATTTCTTCCCACCACTGTACACCCACCGCTTAAACTCTGCTGGGGCTTCATGATAGTAGCCTGCATTAATTTTACGTCTTAATGTCGAACGCTGTAGTGCTGCTGCTCCGATATTAAATGTAAGAGATACAAGCGCATCAAACTGTTGGGCATTTAATGGTGTAGGAATAAGCCGTAATACGGCACGTTCTGCAAGTTGAATATCATTCTGTAATAAGGATAAAGCTTTAGATTCTGTGATTCCAGCATGGAAGATAGCTGTTTCGTGGGGCTGGATCACATGCCCATAGCCAATCGTAGGATAGCCAGCGGGACAGATATAGGGCTGAAGATAGAGTGATTCAAACTGCTGGATGAGGATAAGACCTTGTTGGGTGATATGCCTCATTTATAGCCTCGTACCTTCTGAATCGCTCGTTGTCCAAAGTAGAAGCTCAAAATCCCCGCAAATATTGCTGCATCATCTTGTGTCCAAAGCGTATCGTAGATAATAGCTAGTGGTACAGTTTGAAGTGTTGGAAGTGCTATATAGGCAAAGAGTTTGACTGCGGCATAGAGTGCAAAGAAGGCATAGGCGATAATAGGGCGCACGGTGCCATTGAGGGCATCCACCCAGTCAATATGGGTGGTATAGGTAGTATAGAGGCTTTGTGTTTCCAGGCTGTCTTGTACCACCTGAATTTCTTCTAGGCGTTGTGTATGGCCAAGCTTTTGGGATTCTATTTGCCGATCTAATATGGCAAGTTCATGTTTACGGTCTTGGTGGTCACGAAACATTTTTAAAAACTCTGGGAAAATGGCAGATAAGAAGCCAAAGAGAGAGCCGAGTAAAGCGCTCATGGGGTAACTCCATCATTAAAATTAAAGGGTAAGGTCTGAGAAGTAACGGATTTCCATGCCTAGAAAATACACAGTCGCATTGATTGTATCAGTTCCGGTAAATTGCCGTGAAACCTGCAATTCAACACAATCTCCTGGCTGAATCGTCCCGCCAATACTGATAAGGGTTGAGGTCGTTATGTTGAGCTTATTGGCTCCTTGAGAGGTATCTGTAATCAAGGTATCGCTTGCATAATCGGCGTTGATGATGTCTCCATCACCTATGGCGCATCCTGTTACGCGCCATACTACATTATTCAGCGGGCTTGTTTGGGTTAGCCAATGAACCGATACTTCAAACCCGCCGTGATTCCATGTTTCGGGGAGAATGAGATGGTGTTGTATGCGATGAATACCGCTATTGGTAAAGGGAATGGCTTTGATATGAGGTTTTCCGGCGGCTACCTCAATGGTCGTTAATGCGCCAGCGGCCTCGCTGCCTGCGTTGGATGTCCATAATGAAGCGGGAAGAGCAATAGATTTTTTGCTATTTAGGTGAATGAGAGCAATCCACTGTGTACCAAGCCAGGTATAGAGAGCATTATCATTGCTGACCCAGAGTGTAAGCCCTGTTCTGGGTGTAATAAAACGCCATATTTGATTATACCATGCAAGCTGTTGATCTTTCCCAGCCCATGTGCCGCTTGCCCCGTTTGCTACAATATAAAGATCACCGCTACTGGGTGTCGGCGGTGGCGTTGTTAAATCTTTGTTAATAACTGCTGTGTTAAGTAAAGCATCTAATGTAACCAAAGCTTCATTGACGGTGATTTCTTTTTGGCTTTGGTTTTGCTCAACAAGTGACAAAGAGAGGTTATCAGTTATTGCCATGACTGTACCTTTCGGATAAATTTTACATACGCTTTAAGGGAGGCGCCATATTATGAGTCGTACACTAACAGTCCGTGTGCCATGCACGGATCACGGTATTCTTGCTACTATTGATGATTGTGCTGCAAAACTGCATACCACCCGTATTCGGGCTGCTGGCTATATTTTCACGGCTGCACTAGGGCATGATGTCAAACTTTGGTTTGAAGATCATAAACTCTGTGTGAATCTGAACGAGGAGTATGTTATGGCCTGTGAGCAATCAGGTATTCAGCATGATCAGATGATTGTGGAGTGCGTAAAACGGGGTGTGCGTAGTGTTGCGTGAGCTACTGAATCAGTCTCGTTTGGTAACAGAGTTTGTTGTAAAACAATCGACATGGATAACTAGATGGATCAATAATACTTCAGCAAAAATTTTAATATGCAGCTGCTTCCTTATTGCAGTTGCTATAATGCTTGTGGGTTTTAGTCCAAAACCGTTAAGTGATACTCTGAATGTAGTGGTGAATTGTCTGCTTTTATATGTTGCTTTCAAAGCATTGAATAATTGGCGGGAGCAAACACAAGAAACGTATAGAGCAGATTTGGTTAAGCGCCTAGTACATGAGACATTTGAAGTAGTGGAGATTATAGAGGCTATTAGGAATTTTGATAAGTTAAGTAATTCTGAGGCATTAAAATATGAAGCAGAACGTATAGAGTCATATAAAAGATTTCGTGATATCTTTAGGGAGTTTACACTCATATACAAAAACCCTCCTAAACAATTACAAAAAGCTCTTCTTTGCATTGAGAAGTATAGAGATCAAGTACTTTCAGTAAGGAAACAGCTTAAGATGATGAAATATGAGGCATTGGCTGGGGATAATAGCGCATATCGTGAGAAGATCAAAGAAATATGGCCTTCTTACGATAATAATTATCAAGGTAGTGATTGTATAACAGATGAGCTTTTGGAGGCCAGAGGAGTTATTAATGGTTTTGCTTCAGATATCCTTAGAAAATACTACGGCACTGAGAGCCGTTAACTACCATTTGCATTAAAGCCTTTGCCGATACCTCGCCCAACCACCACCGACATTTGATAAACGACCCCCGTTATCTCATCCCGTGCCAACCCAAAATCTTCAATTTGCTGTGCCTCAGTATACGTCACTTGTGGAGTTGTGCTGCTGATAACCCGCCTAACAATAGCCCCATCCAGAATCTCTACCTCATAACGCTCTGATTCTTCCGATAATGGAATATCAACAGCATCACGCCACTCACCCCCAATACGAGTACGTCTTACCCAACGAATAGTCCAATCATTGGTGTTAGGAGTATGACGTTCTGCTCTCACATGCACTGGTGAATAAGGCCTTAATGCACGCCCTGTATAAGTAAAGGCTTTCTCGTCAGTAACCGCCAATGTTGCGCCAACACTTACAGCTTTATACTGTCGCACCTGGCTAATTAGATTATGAGGTAGTGTGGTCTTGCCAAGATCAGGTGATAACAGAACAAAGCGCTCATTCGGATGGTGGTTGTTAGTTTCGTGTTCGGTTCCCAGCCGCCCACGTAACAGCTTGGAAAGCCTATAGCGTCTATTTCCAATAAGCTCTGCCGTTTGAAATTGTATGATCTCATTCCCAAGAAGTGCTACATTGGCACCGTTTAAGATAGCTAGTTCTGTCCGGCTGTTAAGTTCCCCGCTGTAAAGTTGAATATCAACTGTATTGATGCGATCAAATGTGTTTGTTTCACCGATAGGCAGGGTGGTGAGGGTTGCTCCCATGGTAGATGGTGTTGAAAGTGCCATTAACGGAGCAAAGGTGTTCCCCCCAACCTGTCCACCATCATCCGAACGGTATATAATACTGCCTTTCCAGTTATCTAGGCCTGTGGCTGCAACACGTAGGGTAGCAGAAGAAGTAGAATCCGATGGGAATGCCGGAATATCAAGTAATTCCATATGAGTATCAGAGATAATGGTTCCAATGGCTTCAATAGGGTTACGCTCAGCAGGGGGCGTATAAAAGTCATAAGTGGCTGCATCTTCTGCAATAGCGGTTACTTCCATAAGGCCATAACGCTCAAGCTTGGTGCTAGTGATACGCATGGTGGTAGGGACATTATCAATTATCACTGTAATAATGTCCGTAGGTTCAAGCGGGGCATAATAAGGTGGTAAGGAAAACTTAAAGCTATTGCGTTCCTGCCAGGCATTATAAAGAGTAATATCTGCAACGGTTTTGCCGTATTGGTCACTCATGACGATAGGCACGTTAATACCTGCTTGATTCACCGCTTTTGTGACTTGGCGCTGGGATAGCTGGGTTGCGGGGTCATAATTGCTGGTACGATTGATATAGGTCACGTTGACGGCTTGTGGCAGGTCAAGTTCTTGCTTGCGCTGAATCTGAACAATATCACGGATGTTCCCGTCCTTGGTCAGCGGTACGAGCCTATCGGTAGGGATGGTAAGTAGAGAGCTACCGCCACGCTTGACGAATTTTAACTGTCCATCTGATTCAACAGCATCAAAGAAATACGCTGCCTGTAACTGCTCTAAAGCCTCTCGTACTGTAAGAGTAGACAAAATCACATAGCCTTCTACTGTATCGGTAAGGCGTGATACATCATAATCACTGGATGAAAGGCCGATCTTTTGCAAGAGATTAGCTACAATCGCTCCGAGGCTGGAATTTCCTAGTTTTCCGTTAATCCAATGGCCTGTTTTCCAGAGGATATTATCTTTCCAAACACTTGCTGCTAAATCTGGCCAGAAAGGAAAGGGCCGTGCATCCCACGTCCATACAAAGCGGCGTGGGATGCGGGAGGCATTTCCTGGCAATTGATTACGTGTTTCTAGGTAGTCTAATGTGGCATTGAGTGCCTCACGTTGTGCCTGGAAATCTACCCGTCCTTTACTTCCTCGTGGGAAATACGATTCCACCGAGCTTGGATCATAAAACACGTTAGGCTGATTAGCACAGCCGTCAACGCTTGGAAATCCAAACTCCGTAAACCAAATAGGTTTCATCTTAGATGTCCAGGCTGTCTGGCTACCATTCGGATTAATATGGTTATGTGTCCACCAGTATTCAACATTTTTCCACGCGTAATCAAATCCTGTAAACGGTGTTTGGACCGTCCGCTCAGCATCTGCATAGTAATAATCCCAGCCTTCGCCTTTTTCCCAATACTCCTTAATAAGAGCCTCGTTAATCTGGCTCTCTGCTAAATCAGGGGTAAGGGGGAAATAGCTATCAATTCCCACCATATCGATAGATGGTGATGCCCATAGGGGATCCAAATTATACCAGCCGCCATCTGTATGATGGTATTCTGACCAATCGGCGGCATAGGTGACTTTAACACTGGTTCCTAGATCAGCTTTCACGAGACTTGCAAGGTTTACCAGTTGGTTTACAGCAGGGTAATTGCCAGGAGTATTGGTATATCCGTTGAATATACGGGGCCGCCGTGAGAGCCATATTGGCGTGATAGTTTGCGATGTGAAGTATCTGATGATACTTTTAAACAATATCATACAGAGCAGGATTTTCAGAAAGCTTTATCCAATCAGGGGTTTATTAGAACAACGGAAGATAAGGTATCAAAAAGTGTTGTAAAACGTTACCAAAATTCTGTGCAATGGTGCAATGAAAATGAAGTGGACATTGAGCAGGCAGGAATTGGCTGGACGGAGGGGCTTTTCCGTTATAAGTGGAACGAGATTGACGGGATTGTCGTTAACCCTGAAAATACTCAAAGCTGCTTGCAAGGAGCGGCTTTTTCGGTACTTGTTGAGCAGAATACCGGAACACGTTGCAATTTCTATACGTGGGATAAGGAGAAGGCGAATTTCGTTGCAGTTAGTAGAGATACTATAGCGGAGGTGATATCGTCGTCTAAGCATCAGCTAAAGGAGCTTTATAAGCAGTATGTTACTTGTCAGGATAAATTGCAAACTCAGCAATATATTTAGCATTATAAATTCCGTCGCGCTCTCTGCATTGCAGCCGCAGCTTCTGCCATAATCTGCCCTTGGCTACGTCTAAATGTCGTAGCATCAGGTGTGCTAACATGGATGTTTACTACAATGCTATCACGGTTTTCTCTGGTAGATTGAGGTAGGCTGCCTTTTTGCTGAGAGGCTTTGGGAACAAATACTTCCGCTCCTCGTTCTCCTACCATGATAGGTTTGCCTTGTGCTACCACCCCACCATTGGCAAAATACCCACCAAATGAGGGTATATTACGCAGGTTCGATAAATCATGAGGGTTATCATTGAACGCTACGCTTTGCTTTTTCCAGGAATACATCAAACTCTGCAAAGTAATAATCAAAGTGCTGGATAGCATACGCATTTTTCCTTGCGCCATAACGCGCCATTTCACAGGCAACGAGTACAGCAGCAACGCGTTCAGAAAAATCAACAGTCAGCCGTTCTTCCATGAAAGCAAGCGCCCCTGTGAAGGTGATAGGAAATTCTCTCCCACATGCTAGGTAGCCCACGGCTGTTGAATAGAGGCTAACATCATTGCTGATAACGGGAAGATCGGGAAATTTTGCTTTTAAAGCTCGTTCTATACGAAAGCTCCCAGAGCAGCATACATAAGCCCTCGTCCATTGCGAGAAATCGATGATCTTAAATACTTGCTCAATGCAGGCGGTCGGTACAGCACCAAAGAACATTATGTCTCATCAAGTGATTGATTTATAGTGATAAATTATTGAAAGAGAAGCGAAAAACTATTGACGGTAAGGTTACGTGGGATAGGATTTGTTTATAAGAAAACAACAACTTATAAAAGAAAGTCCTGATATGCCCGAAACACGCGATATTGAGCTGCTCATGTCATCGGCCTTATGCAAATGGGGTGGATGTGTAGAGAGTGATACAAATGCCTATTATTCTGCACTCACCAACCTAGAAAAAGTTGCTGTCATATTTGGGCAGTTGCATTACCAGGTGGGTAATGGTGGTTTCCTTCGGTGGATACATGCACAACGTGGTAATATCCTTATTATCCATGCTCTCCGTACTATTATCCTATGTCATAGCGAGACAGATATACCTATAGCCAATGCGTTATTAACGATTCTAAAGCATTTAGAACCGCGTGTTAGAGAATGGCGACGGGGTAAAGGTGCCTTCCGGTCAGAAAGACGCCAACGTGTTTATGGAGACTTAGATACCCTTAATTCAATGTACTATAGTCTAGGTGAGCGGGTCTTTACGTATTACCAACAGGTATTAAGTGCTTATGACGTAAAGCAAGATCCTTTCTTGGCGCGGTAGATAGATTATGGATTACGCGAAAGAGTTTACTAGCCATTTTGAGATATTAAGCAGACGGCATGGCAGGCAGCGAGTGTTTAGTGATTTTGTTGAGATTGCTGCTTGTACGGTGCATCAAGCTCCCTATCACACAGCTATTCTAGAAAAGGATGAGGTATTTGCTTTTGTCGAGCGGTGTTATCTGGAGGCAATCAAACGATATGACCGGACAGAAAGTGATTCTATCATAGCACTCTATAGCATTGCTGTAATGGCCTTGGTCGAATCTCATCAAGACTTTCTAGGGCAAATGTATATGAACTTAGAAATCAGCAATGCTAAAAACGGAGAATTTTTTACTCCACCATGCATGGCACGATTGATGGCTATGATGTCTTTACCGGATGTAAGTTCGGCTATTAAGGATAAGGGCTATATTACGGTTAACGATCCTGCATCAGGTGGCGGTGTAATGTTGATTGAAGTGGCTAACGAGCTACATCGTTTGGGATTTGATCCCCGAAAGACAATGTGGTTTGAGGCAACGGATATTAACCGGACATGCTTTAACCTAACCTATTTCCAGCTTTCAGTATTGGGTATTAGTGGAGCAGTGATACATGGCAATACCTTGTCTATGGTACGCTGGGAGATACGGGAAACGCCAACTTGGAAAATACTGCAATCGCGAATGGAGCGATCATCTACTGCTGTCACACCAGAGCCAGAAAACCTATCTGCATCTTCTCAATCTTTAGAGAGGCCTTTCCAGAAGTTACCACGACTTCTTACGCAAGTGGGGTTTGATTTTTGATAATATGCTGTTTTATAGAAATAAAATATGAAAGTTGATGTCGATTTTTGTGGACGGTCAAAGTCAAAAAGTTAGAATAAATATAACACATAACCACAACAACCTATTGATAGGAGGAGGCAAATGAGCGTTGCAACAATTGCAAATGTTAAAGACATTATAGAGAGTAAATTACTCCGTCTTATGGAAGGTGGTATTGCCCCTAGTATTATACAGGAGACTAATTACCGCATACTTGAACAGATATTACACATGTCTCCTCTACAGCTTGCGGAACATCAGAACATTACCATTCCCATGCCAGTTATGGATTTCCGCATCGAGGTATTAAAGAAGACGGAAAAGCGTATATGGTTAATGCTGACATTTTTATCTGAGCAGGATAACGCCGTTATCAATGACTATCAGATGAAAGTTCGTGTTGAGGGAGACGATACATATAGCATAGTACCAGAGGCTATTACTTTCGCTTATGGCTCTACTACTCGCGCTACAAATGAGAAAATTACAATGATATTGAGTCGTCGCCTCAAAGAATGGTTGGTATCCGTTGAATGCCAGTTAGAGATAAAGAGGGGATATGCAAACCAGTAACTTTTGGCATTATACAGGGCTTGGGCGTATTGTCATTGCACGTAGTACGCCGCATCATATGCCGCCTGGATACCGGATATATAGCAAATTAGCACCTGGTGCATGGTTTAATGAAGTGCGTTATAAATATAATGAGGCGTTGTTTAAGGAGCGCTATTACAACGAAATCCTAAATTATCTTAATCCGGGCCAAGAATATGAAACGCTACATATGTTAGCGGGTGGTGCTGAGCCTATCTTGCTCTGCTGGGAGAAAAACCCTCATAACTCGCATGAGTGGTGTCATAGGCGCATGGTAGCAGAGTGGTTTGAGGCCTCTCTTGGAGTAAAAGTACCAGAATACCAAAGGCCTTCTAAATCATTAAACCAGCTTAGCTTATTTGATCTTGGGTAAATGGAGCGGCTACAGGGTATCGCGCCTTGCCGTGAAGTTGGAGTTTCACGTCCTCTATGGTCGCCGCA
Source organism: uncultured Rickettsiales bacterium (assembly GCA_964574415.1). GTDB lineage: Bacteria > Pseudomonadota > Alphaproteobacteria > Rickettsiales > CAZNNM01 > CAZNNM01. The sequence goes on from CAZNNM010000013.1 coordinate 12,129, forward strand.
TGAAAGGGGTTTCTATGTCTAAAAAGATTGAGTCTATGAGCAAAACCGATAAACGCCCATCCTCTGCTCCTGTGATTACTATGCTTTTGCTTAAGCATATATATTCTAATCCGCAACAGTCTAGGAAGTATTTTGATATGAAGAAGCTTCAGGAGTTGGCCGCCTCTATAAAAGAAGAGGGGATATTAAGCCCCATTATTGTGCGGCCAGATGGGCGGCGGCGCTATCTTATTATTGCAGGTGAACGCCGTTATCGTGCGTGCTGTATGCTAGGATTAGAAAGGATTCCTGTGATTGTCAAAATGCTGTCTGAGCAGTCGGCATCTTATCAAATGATGATTGAGAATCTCCAGAGGGTGGATATTAGCCCGCTTGAAGAAGCCCGTGCTTATCGTAAGATCATGGATGATTTTAGATTAACTATTGAACAGGTTGCAAAGAAGGTGGGTGTTTTACAGCCGTATCGTATTGCGGATAGGTTGGTGCTACTGAATCTTAAGTCTGAGTATCAAGAGTGCTTGGAAAAGAGCTTTATCACCGCAACACAGGCTTTTTATTTGGCAAAAGTGTCTGCTGAGTTTCAGCCTCAGTTCTTTCGGATGATTCGTGATGGTAAGGTTGATAATGCCTCTCTTGCATCAGCTGCCCAGTATTTTACAGAGGCAGCAAGCCAGCGCCGAATGTTTGATGACGTTCATATTTCACAGGAGGAGTTACGCTTGATGAAAAATATTGAGCGGCAAGTTGAGGATATTGGGCGGCGTTTGGAATGTCTTATCAATAAGGAAGGCGAAATTGACATTGCCAATCGTGTTGCTCCCACCCGTGTTGCCATTGTAGCTGAGAAGTTAGAGGTTATGGCGAAGTTGATGATGACTGGGCGTAGGATTTTGCTGGAGTCAGCCACCCGACAGGAAAAGGCAGAAGTATTATCAATTGCTCAGGTGCAGAATAGCTAAGTGTTTTTTTATGTTCCAGAAATTCCAAAAATCGAATGTAGCGATGCAGAATGAAGTGGATACATTTTTGTGATCATAGGGGAATAGTACATAAGACTGTGACGAATTGCAAGATGTTTATTATAAATAACAATATATTGGCAAGTTTGCAAAGTGCTGTCAACAGATTGCTCTGCTATCGTGATTCTTCATATCCCTTATATACATCATCGCCTCGTGAGCTGTTCAGCCATTTTCCATCTTTCAGTAATTGCGGCTGCACATTATCCATAGTTTTGATTTCATCTAGGCTAAACCACTTTTTCATGGTGACGGATTTATCATGCCCTAAATCTTCCCAGTCAGATTTTTGAGGTTGCTTGGATATCGTAGCATAAAATACACTTTCTACTTTGTGGCTATCTATCTTCTTGTCATAAAACTCAAAGATATAGATAATATCAGCGACATCCACCACGTAGCCAGTTTCTTCATAGACTTCTCGTGTTGCGCAAAGAGCTAAGCTCTCACGGGGTTCCATATGACCCCCTGGTAAGTACCAATAGCTTCCATTATTACTAACCAGCAGAAGTTTATTATCATGAACTACGCAAGCACGGGCGCAGGTGTTGATTTTTGTCATAATTGTTTGACCATCCATAATATGAGTTCATCATCCAGCACGATATTTTCACCAGCAGGTAATGTGCGATGCTCATAGGTAATTCCTCTGCCATCAGGTACATATCCTCGTTTTATATAAAGTCTCTGCGCTGCCCCATAGTCTGGATATAATCCAACACCGATACCTACTTGATGTGAGTGTTTTAAGGCTGTTTCTTCTGCAATATCTAATAAAGCGCCGCCAATTCCTTGATTCCTATAATTAGGTAATACATTCAGGTCTTTTATCTCAGGAATGGCTTGTTCTTTGAAGAAGGGGTATTCTGACTGCCATTTCAAGGTGATATATCCTGCAAAACTAGAATCATAATATGCCACCCAGGTAATACGCTCTAGCCTATTCTGTTGTGCGAGGTATAGCTGAAACGTTGATGCGGGTTTTTCCGTCCAGCTGGATGTGGCGAAGGCATTAACAATAACGTCTATATCATTTGCCTGTAATAGCCGAATGCTTAGTCTACCGTTCAAGCTGGTCTCCATTAGAAAAGGCTTAGCGGGTCATGCTTTTTTTGATGTTAAGCAAGAAGTGTATCCCTGTTAGCAGGATAAAGGCAAGGGATGTTCCAGTACAAACAGCCAGAGGGATAAATTCGCTGATTGGAATTACCTCTCTTATTGCTAGAAGCATAAGTTTTGTAAACAATGCTTCCACCAATAGAACAGGAGCTACATATCCAAAGAAAAGGCACGCTACACGCTGCCATCGAAGATTGAGTGGTTTCTTTGGAGTATTTTCTAAGCTTATGAAATGTTCCCATATTAAAGAGTGGAACATCCAAGGGGATATCCTATCCCATAGCGGAACGCCATTAGGAAATACTGCAGGTAAATAGCGGCACTGATTCCAGATTTTTTGTAAATATAGGTGAAAATAAATATAAACACCTGTAATCGCCATGCTTGCAGCAGTTAGGAATCCTCCTATTTTAAACTTAATTCCCATGAATGGAATCGCTTCTTGAGATTGATCTGCAAATAAAAGAATTGAAAAGACTAAAAAGCAAAGTGGTGCTAAAATAATAAATAAATTTCGTGCATGTTTTGCTGCCTCGGCCTCTGCATCTAAGATAGGTTGCATATTGTTTAAATAGCTAGGAAGTGCCGTTCCAAGTAAGTCACTTCCTACTAAAGCGCGTGCGCTCAAACTATATGCATCCCCATTTTTAGAAAAAGATGTGCTATGCAGATGTGCATTCTGGAAGCTAACACCACGTAAGCTTGTTCCGGGACTGAAGGTACTGCCAATGATGGATGCGTTGCTAAAATCTGCATTAGTCAAATCTATTGCTGAGCTAAAAGTGACATTATGCAAAAATGCTTCCTTAAAGATTGCTTCTTGTAGAGTGTTACCTACAAACTCTACATTTTTAAGGTGCGATTTTTCAAAATTGACGCCTGTTAAATCACACCGAGTGAAGATAGTATTCTGTAGTAAAAAGCTATGATTAGTTGTTGGGATGCCATGTCTATATGGGTCAAAGGGTGTTCTATTGTAAAAGAACCTCCTCCAAACCTGGTTTAGAAAAAAATCTTTTGTAAATTGGCTTTCATAAAACGTGCAGCCATTAAAGTTGCATTCTTCAAAGCGAAGCTTATCGTTTATAAAGCCATCCCTAAAATCAAATCCCTCTACATGACGAATTTGGCACTTTTGGAAGGTAATAGTTTCGATAGCCTTTGAGGTGTATAATAAATTTACTATATGATGACCGGAAAGAAGAAGCGGTGTTATTGTATGGGATATTACAATATGTTTTGGATCGATGCTGTTTCGGATGCATTCATTTAGAAATTTATGTGTATTGGCGATATCAAAATCTGGGATATTCTCTTCTAATTTATCCATAGTTATCTTCTTATTTTTTTCGATATTTTATCTTGGAATGTACAAGTAACCATATGGTATGTATACAATTATTTGCTCTTTTGATTGTGTTCATCCCTCTTGAAGAGGTTATACTGATTATATAATTCCTCCAACACAATACTCACAAGCTTCTTCCCCGATCTCCTTGGCCATTTAGACCAGTTTTCCAGCGCATCTATAGCAACTCCTTCTATGCATACCTTATAGGCTACATGCCAATACGTAATGCCGCGATCGCGGTCAATATAGCGGCTGCGTAATTGCTCCTGGATATCGTCATACCGCTTTACACAATCAACATGCCCTTCAGCTATACCAGCAAACCGCCCACCAGAGCTAGGCGGTGTTCCATCCATGAGTGATGTTACAGCACGAGGTAGACGCCCTGCATAATAGCAATCCCAATATAATCGCTCACCAGCCTCAAACTGCTCTTCTGTAATGAAACGTTTATAATGATCTAGGGTGATTTGACTGGTATTTCTTGCACGTTTAGCGGATTTATGGCCACCTTGGATTTTCATATATTTTGGTGGTTTGCCTTTCAAGCGCCATTTGTCTAGAGCTTTTAAACTGATTTGCCAACGTTCGCTCAGCTGTTCAGGAGTGAGATAGAGGCCAGAGCTTCGTTGTTTGAGTAATTCATCTGCAATGCGTTGCTGGATCAGTTTTTCAATATGTTCTGCTCTATGCATATTCTTTCCCCCTATAAAGACACTTTCTGATGTAGTAGTTCGTGTTCATGCAGCAATTTTTCGATTAGCAAAACTTTGCCATAGTCCGGTGGCAGTTCACCTTGAAGCCATTGCATATAGTCATGCAGAGGAATGTCGAGCTTGTAGCAAACATTTGCAAATGTAAGGCCATTGTCTTGCATCCGCTTTTCTATGCTCATTAGTCGCTGTATCTCCAAGGCGTCTAAAATGTCGATCATCTTGGTGACTGTCGCCACAATTCCACTGTTATGCCCATTTGCCCACCGTGAATAAGTAGATGGGGATATGCCAGCTTGTCGGCATAATTCATCGAGAGTTATATTTAGAAACTTAGCTCTTTCCCGTATGGAATCATACAGGCGTTGTTCTGTAGATCGTTTTTGTTGCATAAATATCCTTATATATGAGTTGTGCATAAATTGCAAGATTGCAACTTTATGGCATATCGTCAAGTATAAAAATCATAAAAAACAGTTGTATATCGTTATATAGATATGTGTAGTAATGTGTGGTAGTAAAAAATATTTTGGGGATGTGTATCGTATCTAAATAATACTGTGTTTATGTATTGTGATTATGGCGCAAGCGTAAATGATGCTATAAATGCACTTATTTCATTCTGTTGTATAGTAATATAAGAAACAATTGCTGATGGAGAGGTGTATACAAAAAAATAAAATGGAATAGGTTGCTATGGATTGCTATAGATTACTATATGTTTGTATAAGTATATGTATTTACGTGGTAAATATATGTTTTGTGTGCGTTTATTGCTTGACGAAAAGTGTGTTGGATGACAGGATAAGTTGTATTGAAACTCAATAAATCACTATTTATAGGGTAAAATATGAAAAAACGTATCTATATTAGAAATTGTGATTGTTTATCCCATTTTCAACGTCTGGAAGTGCGTAGTGGTCAGTTGTTAGGTGACAATGAGGTCCTGCATGAGCTACCGCAGCATAAGAACAGTATTCCTGATTCTTGCTTTGAAGAATGGAGGGATGAATGATGATGTCTCCCACCTATACGAAGCTTTATCCAAACTCACAAGTGCTTACCTGCCCTGAATGTGGTGGTGAGATGGTTTTGCGTGTGAGTCCTAAATACAGAGATCCCTTTTATGGATGTACGCGTTTTCCCGAGTGTCGTTCAACGCATGGGGCAAAGCCGGATGGCTCTCCTCTGGGTACTCCGGCAGACAAAGAGACCAAACAATGGCGTAGAAAAGCACATGAAGTTTTTGATTGTGTGTGGGGAGAAGATAATCAGTTCCTATCTGCAGAGGAGCGTAAACATCGCCGTTCAATAGCCTATCGTTGGTTAGCGGATAAAATGCAGATGAACGATCAACGGGAACTTTGCAATATTGGGCATTTTGATAGTGAGCAATGCCAAGCTGTTATTACCTTATGTGCAAACGTCACATGGTCTGATGTGGTGGAATGGCATCATTCTGCTCAATCTTCTTATTCCGCCTATCCTGGCAAGAAAGCGGGTTTTCGCAGGAAGAAACTTCCACGCTATGCGCATTATTAGTTCATATAAGGGGTTGGGGAAAAGGAATGCCTAAGCGTATTACTTCTAAAAAACAAGCTGCTGTAAAAAAGAAGATCACCAAAATAGTGATTGATACTGCTACGCCAAGAGCAGAGCGTTACAATATCCAAGATTCTGAGATTTCTGGTTTTGCAGTACGTATTATGCCAACGGGTCATAAGACCTATGTTTTAGATTATCGGGAGGGAAGTGGTAGAAGTGGTCGCCGCCGTACAGTGACGATTGGTAATGCAACTGTTATGACTCCCGATCAGGCGCGAAAGGATGCACTGGAGCTATTATCGCAGATTAGCAAAGGCGTTAGTCCAGCAGCAATCAGGGATCAAGGGCGGGATAAGCTGATTTTTAATCAGGTCGTAGAGCGGTATTTTAAAGAATATGCCACCAAGGAGAAAAAACTCTCTAGTGTTCGGAGTGACCGCTGCTTTGCGGATCGTTACTTGCTGCCAGTTTTTGGTAGGCATAAGGTGGATACGATAACAAGGCATGAAATATTGATGTGGCATCGCAGTATTAGCAATGGTGCTTTTACGGAGGATAGGGCTATGCCAACCACGGCAAACCGTTCTTTAGCGCTCATGCGCAGAATTATGACGCTGTGTGAGGAGTGGTGGTCTTTGATTCCTTACGGTTCTAACCCCTGTCGTGGCGTGAAGATGAATGAAGAGGTGCAAAGAGATCGTATTCTTGCTGCTGGCCCTGAAATTGATAAAATCAGCGGGCATATATTAGGTCCAGGAGAAATGGAGCGTTTTCTTAGGGCGTGCCAGCAATGCATCGAGGATGGTTCCGAGCATCCTGGTGTCATCTACTTGTTCCTAACCCAGCTTCTTGTCGGTGCGCGTCCTGGTGAGATTCAGAATTTGAAGATTTCAGAGGTGCATCTTGATAAGGGGTATCTTGTAAAAGAAGACCATAAAGGCAGACGCAGACATAGTGTTAAGCCTAAATACATTCAGCTTAATTCCCTTGCAATAGCGCTCTTACGGCATGTTTTGCAGACAGTGTATGATCCCAGTCAGGAGTGGGTGTTTGAAAGTACCTATTACAGGGGGCGGCCTTATAACAATCTCACAAAAGCCTGGCATCGCTTGTGCAAACGCGCCCAGATCAGCGACTTCTCACGGCATGATCTGAGGCATACGTTTTCCAGTGTGCTTGCCAATAGCGATGTTCCACCGCAGGTGATTCAAGGTCTGTTAGGGCATAGCGATCTTAAGACGACACAAACGTATATTCATATGCTGAAGCCTAAGTTACGTCAGGAGACGGAGATTGTGGCTAAGGTGGTGGCAGAGCATTTTGTGGTGCCAGAAATGATTAAGTCATCTGCATAGAATATAGATCGGTACTAGTTCGTAACTCGTTTTTGTGATTATAATAAGAAAAATGCTCTTTCTGAGAGTATATAAATCTGTGGGAGTGCCTGACAATAAACCCATTGATTTCGGCAACGGCATAAGCATTTACTCGTATAGTCTGCGCTTTTTGCTCATAGGCGCCTGTTATGCAGAGTTTTGGGCTTAAAGGAAAGAGTACGATAGTTGATGGAAGCCCATATCCCAACGGTTTTCCTAAAAGTTCTGGTGTACATGTAGCTAGTACAACTGGTTTGTCTGAGCAAATAAAACTCTCATCTTTAGGTGCAATAAATAACTGCCATTTTCGTTTAACCAAATAGGGAAAAAGGGTTGGAACAGAATCCAGCTCTGTGGGGATATGATATCCATGGGGAATAGAGCGTTTATACTCTTTATTCTTGACAAGGGAATGCATCTCTTCATAGCTTACTCTTTGCGGAAGAGGGTATCCTTCTTTCTTCATCTTGTTGACAATATTTCCCCAGTACTCTGGTGTACTGACGGCCATTTCTAATAAAGCGTGATCTAGCTCATAATCAAAACCTTCTCGCTGCTTTCGCATGGCGGGATTGCGTGACGTAAACAAGGCAATAGCCATCATGAGGGTATCAAAATATTTAGAGGGATTTTTAGGTAAAGAATGGTGAGTATGTATATACTGGAGTACTGATGCTAAATCGGCCTCAAGTGTTTGCCCTAAAGTATCTTCTAATGCATTAGGATGTACGCCAGGGATATCAACACGGTTAAAGTCATTTTCTTCGCATGCATTATTAGGCGAAGTTTTAAATTGTTTTTTGCTAACCTTATCGATGCAAAAGAAATGGCCCTGTCTTTTTTCTGGGGTGGCAAAACGCCTTAGATAGCCCACGGGAATATAGTGATGCTTCTTGGTGTTACTTCCAGTTTTAGGTAAATTACTCATAAGCGTGGTTAATTGTAGATTTTAGCAGGTGTCTTGGAGCATATAATATATACCCTCACACAGTGCATATAATGCCATATAGGGAAGCTCCGTTCAACACGCTATCTTTTATCCGAGACAACACCGAGCCAACACGACAAATCAAATTATGTAGTAAAGTGTAGTAATATCAGCGGTTCAAAATGCTATAAAAAGGCGTTTTCGAGACAACACCAAGACAACACCAGGGGCATTTTTAGGGGTAAAATGGGGTAATGGAGCGTAATAGGGGATGTTTGTGTTTTTTGGGTAACTTATTCAATTTTAAGGGGAAATATCTTTTAAATGGCGGACCCAGAGCGATTCGAACGCCCGACCTTTTGATTCGTAGTCAAATGCTCTATCCAGCTGAGCTATGGGTCCCCAAATTCTTCAGCTTTCAATGCTGAGGAGTGGAACATAGCTAAAATAAGGGGCGATTACAAGGGTTATTTTTCATTTTTTGCAATTATCGTTCTGAGGGGCAGTGTGCCTTATCAGTTGCTGCTTATTTATGCGGCTTCCGTATCGTCAGCGTGAACACGCCGTGATTTAGACTGGCGGATGCTTTCGGAGCGGAGTTGTCCGCAGGCGGCCAAGATATCCTGGCCACGGGTTTTGCGGACGGGCGCGGCGTAGCCAGCGTTATTAACGACTTCCGCAAAGGCGCGGATAGTCTCTTTAGACGAGCATTCAAACGGTGAGCCTGGCCACGGGTTGAACGGGATTAAGTTTACTTTAGATGGAATACCACTGATCAAGCGCACTAATTCGCGTGCATCAGCAAGGGAATCGTTTACCCCTTTAAGCATTACATATTCAAAGGTAATTCGCTTAGAATTGCTCGCGGCTGGATAGCGGCGGCAGGCATCAAGCAGGTCTTTGATCGGATATTTTTTATTGAGTGGTACGATTTCATCGCGTATTTCATTGGTCACCGCATGGAGTGAAATTGCAAGATTTACCCCCAATTCGGCACCGCATTGCTCAATCATCGGCACTACGCCTGAGGTAGAGAGGGTAATCTTACGGCGGGAGAAGGCGATTCCATCCGAATCCATGATAATTTTCAGCGCCTTAGCTACATTCTCATAATTATAAAGCGGCTCACCCATACCCATCATCACGATATTGGCCATAAGCGGGCTTTCTTTGCCAGAAGGCCAATCATCCAGCGCATCGCGAGCAATCATAAATTGTTGTACGATTTCAGATGCTTCCAAGTTGCGCACGAGTTTCTGGGTGCCGGTGTGGCAGAATTTGCAGGTGAGGGTGCAGCCTACTTGCGAGGAAATGCACAGAGAACCGCTTTTGGTGACATCTGGAATGAAAACAGTTTCCGCTTCCTGGTTATCCTGATAACGGAACAGCCATTTGCGCGTGCCATCCACTGAAATCAGATCGCGGCTGACATCCGGGCGGGAAACTACATAGTGTTCTTCCAGTTTTTGGCGGAAATCTTTGCTGAGATTGGTCATATCGCTGAAGCGCTGTACGCCGCGATGATAGACCCAATGCCATAATTGCTTCGCACGGAATGCCTTCTCATCCAGGTTTTCAATTTCCTGGATAAACTCTTGTTTAGAAAGGCCAATTAAGTTTTTTAGTGGCGCGGTTGTCATTATGGCTCTGTATAATATTTTAATAATTATAAGGCCAGTAGTATAGCGGATATAAGGAGATTGTGCAAGGAAGGATTGGTGGAGGTACTGACTCATTTTGAAGTAATTTTTGTCATTCTTGGACTTGATCCAAGAATCCATCCAAAACATAAAGCCCTTATAAGCCCTATTTCTGCTGGTATTATTACGATGGATCCTTGGATCAAGTCCAAGGATGACAAAGCTTGAAAACAAATAAAAATTTCAAAATGAGTCAGTACATTGGTGTGGGGTTATGTGTCTGAATTATAAGGATTCTTGTTGCCGCACACCGGCTTGGCTGGCGTGTGGCAAGAAGATAATTAGTAAGCCCCTGTAAACCGGTACTTCATTTTTCTAAACAGGCGAGACATGAATGATGCTTCTTCCACATCTTTACCTGCTACCAGTGGGATGGTTTGATCCGGCATACCTTCTGCGCTGATTTTGAGATCAGCAATATGATCACCTTTTGTTACTGGCGCGCTGATTGGAGCATTATAATGCACTTCTACTTTCAGGCTTTTTTCATTGTCTTTCGGCAGAATAGTGCTAACTTCTTGCTCGGTCACCAGTGGCACAGTGGCTTCTGTTCCAAGCCATACTTGCGCGTCTTCGATGGTGTCATTGGCTTTAAACAGCGATTTTTTCTCGAAGTTGAGGAAGCCATAGCTCAAGAGCTTCTGCGCTTCATCTGCGCGTTCACCCTCTGATTGCAAACCATTGACCACTACGATCAAACGATGGCCGTTTTGCACACCAGAAATGGTGATACCATAACCCGCACCTTCTGTATGGCCAGTTTTCAAGCCATCCACACCGATATTACGGCGCAGCAATAAGTTACGGTTATATTGGCGAATGCCGTTATAATGGAATTCCAGTTCTGAATAATATTTATAATATTCTGGGAAATCATGGATGATGTGACGTGCCAGAATCGCTAAATCCTTCGCGCTCATCAGATGCTCAGGGTCAGGCCAGCCGGTGGCGTTTTTGAAATTACTTTGCTTCATGCCAAGGTCATGGGCTTTTTTGGTCATCAGTTGGGCGAAGGCTTCTTCGGTGCCTGCAATTCCTTCTGCCAGTACGATACATGCATCGTTACCGGATTGAATCACTACGCCACGAATAAGGTCTTCCACTGCAATGAAATTGCCAAGTTGCACAAACATTTTCGAGCCTTGCTTGCGCCATGCATTTTCGCTTACTACGAATGTGTCATCCAGTTTAATCTTGCCTGCTTTGAGGCGGTCAAACACGATGTAAGCTGTCATCAACTTGCTCATGGATGAAGGTGCCATCGCCACTTCGGATTGTTTATCATATAAGACAGCGCCAGTATCATAATCCATCACCACCGCATAAGTGGCTTTAGTTTCAATGCTTGGCTGTGCTTGCGCAGCAGCAAGCGGTGTGGCAACCAGTACCAGAGAGGCAATAATGCGGGAGAGGAATAAACGCATGATAGTAGTATGACCTTTTAATGTTAGACGGTAGCAAGAACGCTATTATTGATACGTAATCATCGCATCAGGGAAGCCGGAATCCATCACATGCCGCAGCAGTTTTTCAGCTTCTTGACGACTCGCGATAGGCCCAATGCGCACACGATGCGCAACACCGCTATGGGTTTGAACTGGATCTACCGACACTGCACCAAGCGAAGCTAAACGCTGCTGCGCTACACGCGCATTATCTGCAACTAAATAAGCACCCACTTGAATGAATGACTGAGCTGTATCATTCTTGTTAGTATAATATTCTGTCTGATAAGACAAGGGTTGATATTGGGTTTGTACCGGTTGTTTCTGCTGAGGTTGCTGCCCGATAGACGCATCGGCCAATGCTTCATCCAATTCGCTTGGAGGTGCAGTTGGATTTGCAGGAGGTGGGGCAGGGCGTGAAGTGATGGTGGTGTTATAATTCTCAAAGTGATCATTACGTGCGGCTGCAAGGTCTTGCTCTGTATGTGCGGGTGCAGGCGCAGGTGCTGCGGTAACAAGCTCGGTGCGAGGGTTGGATTTGAGGGCGAGTTTTTGCAAAAGCTGCTCGGTTTCTTTAGGCAAGAACTGTACGCGCACTTTAGCTGTGCCTGCGCGCGTGAAGTCCAGTTTATCCGCAGCGCGGCGTGATACATCAATAATCCGGCCTTTAGAGAACGGGCCACGATCATTAACCATCACAATAATCGTGCGGCCATTATTAAGATTGGTTACGCGTACTAAGCTAGGAAGAGGCAAGGTTTGATGAGCGGCGGTGAGGGCGTTGGTGTTGAACACATCGCCATTGGCCGTGCTTTTGCCATGAAAATTCGGGCCATACCACGACGCCATACCCACTTTATCATAGCTTGGGTCTTCGGACGGCTTATACCATACACCTTGGATTTGATAAGGTTTGCCGACTTTATATACGCCTTTATACGGCCCAACCGGTGTATAGCCATCCGATGCTAGTTCAGGAAAACGGCTGCCACACGAAGCCAGGAAGAACAGGCCAATGATAAGGCTGAGACGTAAGAGAAAGATCATTGTCGGTTCCTAATATATAGAATCGGCAAGCGTGCTTACCGCTGTTGCAAAATAAGAGGAGTAGTTCCACTTGAGAAGTACTTTGTAATTTGGATAAATCAGATAATAGAAATGTTCCGTTTTGCCTGGGCGGATAAGCGAGGCGCGAATCGGTGCATTGGGTAAGGCATGGCCAGCCGCATCACGAATGCCTAAGCTTTCCCATTCTGCCAGGGTTTTGGTATTATCGAGAGAAACTAAATCAGGTGACATATTCGCAGGAATATGTACTTTGCGGCCCCAAGTATATTCATCATCCCAGCCGGATTTAGAAAGATAGTTAGCAATCGATGCAAATGCATCCGCACGGGTTGTCCAGATGTCGCGTTTGCCATCGCCGTCGTAATCGACAGCAAGTTTTAGGAAACTCGATGGCATGAATTGGGTTTGCCCCATAGCACCGGCCCAAGAGCCCACCATTTTTTCTGGAGTGATATGACCTTCATCGAGAATACGCAGCGCATGCATCAATTCACCACGGAAAAACTCGCTACGGCGGCCATCATAAGCAAGGGTGGCCAGTGCATTCACAATCGAAAACCCGCCCATATTCTGGCCGAAGTTACTTTCCACACCCCAGAGCGCCACAATAAAGCGTGGCTGCACACCATATTCTTTGCCGATTTTTTCTAGCAATGGGCGGTTTTGGTGATAGAGTTTACGGGCCTGTTGAATGCGAGAGGCTGGCACAACGGATTGCATATATTGTGCAAATGTCTTCGTGCCTTCAGGTTGTTTGCGGTCAAGCTCGATGACGCGGTCAATATGCACCACATTACGCAATGCCGCATCTACAGTGCGGGAGCTAATGCCTTTTTTGATTGCTTCTTGTTTAACACCCTCTACCCATGCGGAAAAAGGTTGTGTATTAGCCTGAACGGAGAGAGGAAAAGCAAGGGTTGCCATCAACCCTAAAAGAGCAATACGCATGAGCACATAACCTTATTAAAAATATATCTGCTCTTAAGAGTAATGAAAGTGGGGGGAGACTGCAAGATAATTATAGGGGGCAGGATTCAGGATCCAGGATTCAGAGTTTTTGTCATACGCCAATTAAATCGGCATATGACAAAGTAACATAATGAAAGCTCTGAATCCCGAATCCTGCCCTCTCAAAAATTACATTCTCCGCTCAACCAGCAACTTCTTAATCTCTGCAATGGCCTTCGCAGGGTTTAAGCCTTTCGGGCAGGTTTTTGCGCAGTTCATGATGGTGTGGCAGCGATAGAGACGGAATGGGTCTTCCAGATTATCGAGGCGGTCGCCTGTATAATCATCGCGGCTATCCACGATCCAGCGATAGGCTTGCAGGAGGATAGCAGGGCCTAAGTAACGGTCACCGTTCCACCAGTAGCTTGGGCAAGAGGTAGAGCAACATGCGCAGAGGATACACTCATACAGGCCATCCAATTTCTCACGCTCTTCTGGCGATTGCAGACGCTCAGCACTTGCAGGTGCAGGGCTATCGGTTTTGAGCCATGGTTCGATGGATTGGTATTGTGCGTAGAAAGTGGAAAGATCAGGCACCAGGTCTTTCACGACTTTCATATGCGGCAATGGATAAATCTTTACATCACCCTTCACATCTTCAATTGCTTTGGTACATGCCAGTGTGTTAGTACCATCGATATTCATAGCGCATGAACCGCAAATACCCTCCCGGCACGAGCGGCGGAAGGTCAGGCCGCTATCGTCGGTGCTTTTGATTTTGATCAAAGCATCAAGCACCATCGGGCCGCAGGAATCCAAATCCACTTCATAGGTATCTACGCGCGGATTTTTTGGTTTGCCATTAGCATCAATATCTTCAGGATCCCAGCGGTAAATCTGGAATTTCTTCACATTGCGTGCATTAGCAGAGGCTTTATGTGTTTTGCCTTTGCTGACTTTGGAATTGGCTGGTAAAGCGAATTCAACCATGTTCTTTTTCCTTTATTAAATTGGTGATGTTGCATGGCACTTTTTTGTCATTCCGGGCTTGACCCGGAATCCACCAGGACTGGCGCTTCTAGCAAGATTCTTATAGATCCTGCCACCATAACAGTGGATCCCGGATCAAGCCCGGGATGACAATGTAATAAGCTATGCAACAACTCCCATTAAATTAATACACACGTTTCTTCGGTGGGAATACCTGAACTTCATTGCTCAGAGTATACATATGCACCGGACGGTAATCGATTTTCACTTTTGGCAGAGAGCCACCGCTGAGGCCTGTGTTATCCGTGCCTTCTAACCAGGTGACGGTATGTTTCATCCAGTTTTCGTCATCACGGTCAGAGAAATCTTCACGTGCATGCGCACCACGGCTTTCTTTGCGGTTCTCAGCAGAGTGTAGGGTTACTACCGCTTGGCCGAGCAGGTTATCAAGCTCTAATGCTTCTACCAGATCGCTGTTCCACACCAGGCCTTGGTCTTTCACATGCGCATCGCTGAAGCTTTTATAGACTTCATCAATCTGCTTCACACCGTCTTGCATCACGGCTTCTTCACGGAATACCGCCGCATGGTTTTGCATCACACGTTGCATTTTCATGCGGATATCAGCCACAGGCTGAGCGCCTTTGGCATGGCGGACTTTATCCAGGCGCGCAATTGCATTCTCGCCAGCATTGTCATTCAGTGGCTTATGCGGCATGCCAGGTTTGATGGTTTCTTTGGCGCGCAGCGCAGCTGCACGGCCGAATACTACCAAGTCGAGCAAGGAGTTAGAACCCAAACGGTTCGCACCATGCACAGATACGCACGCTGCCTCACCAATTGCCATCAAGCCAGGCACAACCGTATCCGGCTGGCCGTCTTTGAGGGTTACGACTTCACCATGATAGTTGGTTGGAATACCACCCATGTTGTAATGCACCGTTGGCAATACTGGGATTGGCTCTTTGGTTACATCCACACCGGCGAAAATCTTCGCGGTTTCTGCAATACCAGGCAGGCGTTTGTGAATGATTTCAGGGTCCAAATGGTTGAGGTGGAGATAGATATGATCTTTCTCAGGGCCTACACCACGGCCTTCGCGGATTTCTACAGTCATCGCACGGCTTACCACGTCACGCGATGCTAAGTCTTTCGCAGAAGGAGCGTAACGTTCCATGAAACGTTCACCTTTGGAGTTCACCAGATAACCACCTTCCCCGCGTACACCCTCGGTGATCAAGCAGCCAGAACCGTAAATACCGGTTGGGTGGAATTGTACGAATTCCATATCTTGCAATGGCAAACCAGCACGGAGCACCATGGCGTTACCATCTCCGGTACACGTATGCGCAGAAGTACAAGAGAAATAGGCGCGGCCATAACCACCTGTTGCTAGCACGACGCTATGCGCGCGGAAGCGGTGCAGTGTGCCATCATCCAAATTCCATGCCATCACACCACGGCACGCGCCTTCTTCGTCCATGATCAGGTCGAGCGCGAAGAATTCGATAAAGAATTTCGCTTGGTGGCGTAAGGCTTGTTGATACAGCGTATGCAGAATCGCATGGCCTGTACGGTCAGCCGCAGCGCAAGTACGTTGCGCGGCTTTGCCTTCGCCAAACTGTGTGGTCATACCACCGAAAGGACGCTGGTAAATTTTACCTTCTTTGGTACGCGAGAACGGCACGCCATAATGTTCCAACTCGATAATCGCATCGGGCGCATTGCGGCACATATATTCAATAGCGTCTTGGTCACCCAGCCAGTCTGACCCTTTTACGGTGTCATACATATGCCAGCGCCAGTCATCTTCACCCATGTTGCCGAGCGCAGCGCTGATACCGCCTTGCGCAGCAACGGTGTGGCTACGGGTTGGGAATACTTTACTGATACAAGCAGTGGAAAGCCCAGCAGCTGCCATACCAAATGTCGCGCGCAAACCAGCGCCACCGGCGCCAACGACGACGACATCATATTCATGATCTACGATTTTATACGAATGTACCATTCTCTTAAATTCCTTCTTACATCAATAAGGAGATATGCAATGCCAGCATGGCAGCAACGCCAGCAACGGCGCTCACCACGCATACGAAATTCAGCACGACGAGCAATATCATCTTCCAGGTTGCGCAATGCACGTAATCTTCAATAATCACCTGCATACCGAGATAGCCGTGATAAATCATGCTACCGATAAACAACATCATCGCCAGGCTGTTGAGCGGAGATGCCAGGAACAGCAATAAGTGTTCACCAGAGCCTGTGGATTGCACGATATTAATAATGAACCACACAGAAAGTGGTACAATCGCCAAGGAAGAAATCCGCTGACGCCACCAATGGTTCACGCCTTCTTTAGCAGAGCCTAAGCCTTTTACTTTGGCAAGGGGGGTACGCAATGTCATAATAAACCTCTAGAGATACGCAATCACCCAGCTACCTACGCTAAATACCAGCGTAGCAAGCAGGACGGTGATGCCAGAAAGATCCACAGAACGCAGCGTAAAGCCACGGCCTGTATCCCAATATAAATGGCGCAAACCATTGAACAGGTGATAGTAGAACGCTACTGTCCATCCAAACAGGAAGACGCGGCCTATAATACTATCAAAAATATTCCAAACGGAATCCTGATCGCTGTTAAATGCAGCATACACACTGCCCACAACCCACCATGTCATCAGCAATACGCCAATGAAAAGCGCAAAACCGGTGATACGGTGCAGGATGGAAAGTGTGGAACTGATTTGAGGGCGATATACGCTTAAATGTGGCGATAACGGTCTGTTATCACTAGAAGAAGGTGAAATATTTTGTGTCATAATAACCCAATAAATATGATGATTTCATTCGTGAACATAACACCACCTTCAAGAAAATCAAGGTAGAGTTACTGATAAATAGCATTTTTTATTTGCACTGTGTCGCCGGAAATGCGAATGATTTTTATCCGCGATGTTTCGCCCGAAAGAATCTCAAATGAAGAGGCCGGTATTCGCCAGTGTTTAGCGAGTAATTTTATAAGCGCCTTATTCGCTTTCCCTTTTTCAGGCACAGCACGCACACGGGCTTTCAGAAAGGCTTTTCCTTCAGTATCTTCTGCAATCTCTTCGATGGCGTCAGAACCTGCATTCGGCGTAAGCCGTACAGCAAAGCGTATCCCGTCTTTTTCTTCAATAAAGCATCTACTATACAGCATGTTAGAAAAAATTTATCCTTATTCAATAACTTCACGCTAGCCAGCCTAACATTTTTTTGCTAGCGTTGAAAGATAGTGCTTATATAAAGAAATCATTTACGGTTTATCTGTTATGATAATACTCTATAGCCACTATGATTGTTATAAGGTAGTCAATGCAATTCCCGCGTTTCGTTCCACTATTGGGTATAGCGCTCTCTCTATTAATCGGGGGAACTGCGGCTGCGCATGCGGGGGAATTTACGCCGACGGAGCAAGATAGCAATCAATGCTTGGACTATTTCCCGCAATACGAACAAAAATTTGGCATTCCTGCCAATTTGCTGCGTGCTATCTCGATCAATGAGTCTGGCCGCTGGAACAATAGCCAACGCCGCGCCCTGCCATGGCCTTGGACGATTAATGCGGAAGGTAAGGGCTATTATTTCAAAACCAAATCTGAAGCTATCGCCAAAGTGCGCGCGCTGCAGCGTAGCGGTGTGGCGAGTATCGATATTGGTTGTATGCAAGTGAATCTCTACTATCATCCTGATGCTTTTCGCGATTTAAATCAAGCGTTTGACCCGAAATATAATATCGCTTATGCTGCCTATTTCCTACGCCAGCATTATGAGGGTAAGCGCAGCTGGGATCGGGCGGTGGCCAATTACCATTCCATGGATGTAAATCGGAATACCCCGTATTTAAGCCGTGTCCGCACGATTTGGCATAAAGAACGTGCGCTTGCAAGTGCAACAACGACATCCTATACACCAAAACCTGTGGCAAGTGTGACATCATCGCCACGCCCAGCCCGCACCTTAAGTGACCGCCGTCGCCAGGCACCGCTCATCATCACCATTCCAGGTGCGCAAACCGCAGAAGTTTCAACAACACCCGCCTCAGGTCAGCCTGAAGTAGCGCAAACGACCTCTCGCACATCGCAAACGTTAATCCTCCCTCCCGATCATGAGCATCAAGGTATTTTGGTTATAGATTAACCATTTGATATGCTTAAAATAAATTTATAAACTATCCGTTATGAATTACCCAATAGGTATAAAAAATTCCAGTTGACCTACAACCTAATGGTGGGTTAATATCTTCGCATCTTTTAAGCACGGTTCTTTTGGAACTATTGGTATTTTAAATCAGCATTACTTTAGAATAACTATAAGGTAACTGATGGGCGGTTTTATTTATGGCTACAGAAAAGAAGTATACTACTCCAGAATCTAGCAGCAGCTCAACAACGGGGGGGGCGCCTACAACGTCTTTGAAAAAACGTAAGTCTAAGGAAAAAGATAAGGCACCGCTGCATCAGCATACTTCTATATCCTATAGGGTATACTATGGTCAGTCTAAAGATGGGCAAAAATCGCAGTATTTCCAACAATATAACGATAAAGTTCTGAGCCGGGATATCGCTCTTATTTCAAGAGATTTACATGCCGTTGCTCAAGAGCGCATTATGGCGGCTAATAACATAAACTCGACTGAGCCTATTGTTATTCGAATCGCCGATATTGGATGTGGGGATGGGCGTTTTTGGAATGATGCGTGGCTTCCTATATGTAAGAGTCTGTGTAAGCTGGACCCTCGTATTGAGATTGAACTTGTGGGCCTTGATATTAGCAAAGAGGGTTTAGAAGAGTTTTTAGGGAAGGTTACAAGCACTGGTTTTGTTCTGGATGGTGAGGAAATACAACGGTGGAATGGGGAGAAAATCTTTAAGAGTCACCCTAGCCTAGAGCAGCTTAGCGCTTCTACGGATGCTCTGAATGTTCTTCAGAGTGAATATAAAGAAGGGCAAATTGGCTATAGAGGGCCATGTTACAAAAGTGAAGATACTGCTTTACGTATGAAAGTAAAGTTTATCCATACCCATGATTATGATACGCCCAATCATATTAAGGGGTTGCTGGGGACGGAAATAGAAGTATCCAAGGATACAAAAGAACTGAGAGTGAACATTTATGATTATGCGGGTTCGTTCTTTGGTTCTTTAGCTCACATTATGGGGTGTTTACCTTATAATGCGCTTTCAACTGCAGAATTAAGCAATCGTATCGTAGGTTTTAAAATCCCTATTCCTGATAAATATGTTCATCATGATGATGATCTTGCGCAAACTTCAAGCCGTCAAGATTATGCGGAAGCCCTATTATCAGAGGATTTTCCAGATGCGGAAGTACCTGTTGGTTTGAAGCGTATTACACGTTTTGAATATATGCAGTTAGTATGTAATGATCTTCTTGTCGATGGAGGCAGGTCTATGCTGACAATGCCTGCTCTTAACGGGCATCATTTGCCGATTGCATCTGCGTATGACCAGTTCCGTATTTCAAGACAAGAACGCGCGCTTGATGAAGCAACGGGCCCACGGGAGTTCTACTATACAAAAATTAACCCAGATACTGATCGGGTTGTGTGCAATCCGTATAGTGCTATGTATGCGCAAGAGTACTTTAAGCTTCTTTTATTGGCAGGTATAGATAGGGCTGATATTAGCATGGGGATAGATTACTCCAAATCCTGTGATATTCAGACATTGCTAAAAAAGCCTAACAGTTGGGCTTCACGGTGGAATTCAGTGGCGTGTTTAACAACTTCTTTCGTTGCGGGTACAGTAGCTCGGTTTGGTCAATGCTGCACATCTCTCTATGGAGTAGATCAATCATTGCCTGCAATTTTGGCTGCAATAGATGCAGATGAATCAAAGAGTCGTGATAATCTTCTGGATCAAGTCCAGATTACTAATGCAGATAGGCTTGCATTATGGTCTTTGGATTATTCAGCTGACTATTTTACCATACAGGTTGCTAAATCACGGCAGGGCAGCGCTGATATAGGCCGTTAGTTAATACAGGTATTGCCTGCAAGGCTGGTAGAATAGCCATTTTGTTACGCGTGCTACTCTACCGATACACCCGATCCTCAGGGAACACCACTGTGATGCGTGTTCCCTTTCCTACTTCTGATTCAATCTCAAAGCTCGCATCATGCAACTCGACCAAATGTTTGGTCAGTGGCAGGCCTAGGCCGTAAGAGTCTAGGGCGCTGGCGATATTGGTGTGGATGCGTGACCAACGTTTGAGGGCTACGGCAATCTCTTCCTGGCTCATGCCCATGCCTTGATCTTCGACAGTGGCTGACATACGGGTGCCGATCATATCGGCAGAGATGGTAATCACTGTGCCGCGTGGGCTGTATTTAATACTATTGCTAATAAGATTCACAAAAATCTGGCGCAAACGGCGGCTATCGCCGAAGACATGCGGTAATGCTTCTGGTATGCGGGTGTGAATCACAATATCGGCTTTGCTAGCACGGCTGACATTGAGTTTAATCGCACGGTTAATAATATTACCCAGATCCACCCATTCTTCATTGGCTAGGCTGAAACTGCCTTTTTCCACCTGGTTTATATCCAAGAGATCGGTGATGAACTCCAGAAGTTCATAGCCCGCTTGCTCAATATCGGCTGCATATTCGCGGTATTTATCCGATTCATTGCCAAACATCCGGTTACGAATAGCATTCGCCATGCCGATAATAGAGTTGAGTGGTGAACGGAGTTCATGGGCGGTGGCGGTGAGGAAGTCGGTTTTTGACTGGTTGGCATTCTCTGCGGCTTCTTTGGCATGTTCTAAGGCATGTTTCAGACGTTTTTCGCGTAAGAAAGCCCGTTTTACATAAAGGATGGAACGCGCTAACTGGCTGGTTTCAATGCTGCGCACATGTGGCACATTGACTTTTACATTCCCGCGTGAAATCTCTTCTGCCGCCTGTGAAAGGCTCAAAAGCGGGGAAATAATCTTCATGCGGAAGAAGAACAGTACCACCAGAATAAAGAACCATATTGCTCCAAACTCAATTAAACGTGGGAACATTTCCTGTTCAAATTGTTGGGTGAGATAATCCTTATTCTCGCCGACCAGAATCGTATAAGGATATTGGTACATGTTACGGAAATACCGGTATTCCACACCATTATATTCGATAGGCTCCTGCAACACGCCCGCATCAAAGGCTGCGCCTTTAATATAATCCAGCCGGCCTTTGAAGAACTCTTCATCCAGGCTAGAACTATGGCCGGAGGATTGCAAGATGGCTCTGTCTTTGCGGCGGTCTACGACAACAAAGCGTGTGCTTTCAGAACCTAAAATACCTTCAATTTTACGAATGAGCTGGTTGATATTAAAGCCCATAGAGAGCGTGCCGATATATTCGCCTGTCGTATTATTGCTCACACCAAAACCAGCAGGAATCACATATTCACCAGAGGTGATCCCGATAGCAGGGTCAGAGGGATAGAGCTTGCCAGGGCGGCGTGGGGCTTCGTAGAGATAAGAACGGTCACGCACAGCGCGCGGGTTTGGCAATACGTTTTGCGATCCGCTGGCAACGACTTGCCCATCCTTGTTAATAAAGTCAAATAATGACCATGAGAATACGCTATCACGCTTGTTCAGCGTATCAGAATCGCCATTACCGGCGAGGAGTTTAGCAATCGAGCGCGCATCATAATTGCGCAAAGAAACAATTTTCTCCGAGAGGAATTTCGCCAAATTCTCTACATAACCAAACTGATCCTCAATCGTGGCTACGATTTTTTCGGCTTCTAAATTATAGCGATATTTCTGCTCATCCGCGCGGTAGCGGTGGAAGGAGAGGAGGAGCCATACCATAACCGCCGTCGCCGCAACCGTCACCAGCAAGGCAAAGACGAAATATTCCTGCGAGAGTGAGGCGCGTAGCGAGCTAATGCGGTATAGCACATACATCACGATCACCGTGGCCAAAATAATCAGCATAAATTCGCTGGCATTTGTCCAGACAACGGTGACAAATTCATCTAAGGAAATAGGGGACTGGTAGGAAAGCAGGATAATATAAGGCTGGTCATGCAAGCGGTAGATATAATAGCTAGTACCAAGCCGCAAGAAACTGCCACGCATTTCAGATGTGCTGGTGTTGCGGTTGAAGTTAACGCCTTTAATCCATTCCCGCACGCTAGGATTATCCACAATCCCAATCGCGCCGCTATTGACCAATACGGCAGTCTTCAAGCTAGAATCCACCAAAGAAGCATGGACGCCTTTCGACATCATCGCATGATGCAGCGCTTCGCCCAGGCGCTCCAGATCAAACCCTACCGTGAGGGCGCCTTGGTAATTATGTTGTTTGTCCACCACACCAAAGCCAGCCGGAATCACCATACGATGGCTCACCTTGCCTAGCACCACCTTGCCTAAATGCAATTTGCCTGGTTGATCAGCGGTGAGGGGGATGTAATCACGGTTGGAGAAATCAATCGGTGCTTTCAGAATGCCAAATTTAGCTGTCACCACTGCTAAATGCTGCCGGTTCACCCATTCTAAACCAGAGTTGGAAAGCACGCTACGTATGGTTAAATCGTTTTTGATCTTAGAAAAGCTTTGATAAATGGCCTCAGGATTATTGAAGGCTTTGTTCTGCACAATCTCATAAGAGATGTAGCGCATCATGTTTTCGGTATAGGTCGTGATATCGTTAAACGCAGCATCAATTTTTTCGGCTTGTTTTTGGAATTGGGATTCCAGAAGGTCATTCTGCACCTGGTCAAAACGCCAGATCAACACGCTTGTGCCAATCAACAGCACAGGCAGGTAGATCAGCACGCGCTTAACCCAGCTGCGGAATAAAAATTTCAAGCTAAAAGAGGGGAGCTGCATAGGCACGGTTTATATCGCTCCTAGAGATTGCAAGAAATGCTTACCAATAGTGATACCTTCCATATCAATCCCATGCCCTAAACCAGGGCGGGCGTAGCTTTCAACGGAAAGGCCAATTTTCGTGAGTGTCTCTTCCGCTAAATGCATGGATTCAAACGGCACCACGTCATCCTGCATACCATGCACCAGGCAAATGCGCGGGTGATAAGGGTTCTGGATCTCATCCACTGCCCCTGGCACTAATGCACCTGAATAGCCCAGCACACCAGCGCAGCCGTTTTTACGTTCCAGCGCTAAATAAAGCGAAAGCATAGTTCCTTGAGAAAAACCTGCCAAAATCAAATCCTTACCGGTAAGACCTAATTGTGCTAATTGTTCGTCTATATAACTATTAATAATAGGCGCTACATGTTGCAATCCTGCATATATATCCAGCGGATCACGGCTTAATAGGCTAAACCATTGATATCCAAAGGGAGACATGTCGCATGCGAAGGGCGCATCGGGCGAAACGAATTTCGCTGTAGGCACAACAGAGGCAAATTCACGCGCTAAGCCAATAAGATCATTCCCGTCTGCCCCTAAACCATGTAAAAATACAATGAGCTTTTCGGCCTTCCCACCGGAAATAGGACTAAATGATGGGCCTTTAAGTTGGGTGTCTACATACATGTTGCGTCCTTAAGTTGAATAGGGTATGATCTGCGTACTTTGAGGTTGCCTAATAAATAGCAAGGAAAGTACTGTTATGTAAAGAAAAAAATAATTTTTCTTGCTTTCTGTCTAAAAATTTAATAAATAGTTAAAGTCCGTAATATAACTGCAACACAAGCTGTGCTATTATGCACTCACTTAATTCCCACTGGTCCCCAAATTTTAAAAGGATACTAGGATTATGTTAAAAAGAATCGCGTTACATTTTTGCGTTATGATTTTAGGCGTATGTGCTATTGCATTTACAAGCAGCGCTATGATCTCTAAGAGCAAGCCGCTTTATAATGCCGCCATCCAACCTGGTGATAATTTCATCGATGATGAGCGTATGCTGAAAGTCTCTGCTATCTGTAAAGAGGCCGTAGACGAAGCAGAAGTAACCTATCACATTCCTGCCAATCTCCTGCGCTCAGTAGCGCTGCAAGAATCTGGCCGTTGGCATAAAGCAACTCAGAAGAATATTTCATGGCCGTGGACAGTCAATGCTGAAGGCAAAGGCTATTTCTTCAACAGCAAACGCGAAGCGATTGCTAAAGTGGAAGAGTTACAAAGCAATGGCGTTGAGAGCATCGATGTAGGCTGTATGCAAATCAACCTCAAGCACCATCCTGATGCATTTTCCAATTTGGATGAAGCGTTTACGCCATCGTATAATGTGGCCTATGCTGGCAAAATGCTGAAAGATTTCTACGAGCGCCGTCATAGCTGGAAAGAAGCAGTGGGTGATTATCACTCCGGCCTGCCTGAGCGTGGTAATCCTTATGCTGAGAAAGTATTAGTACGTTGGAACACCTATTACAACGGCAACCCCCCAGCCCAACTGGCGTCTCCTCGTCCGAAGTTAAAGCCGGTTAAAGTGGCTTTGGGTGAAGAGATTTAATACTGGTTTGTGCCGTCGGCTCATTATTGTTCTATCGTCATCGCGAGCGAAGCGTGGCGATCCATCTATCCTACTACATAAAGAATAGAGCAATCATCACGATGGATTGCCACGTCGCTAGCGCGCCTCGCAATGATAGTAAATGAGTCAGTGCCAAGATGTATTCCCCAATCCACCAAACCATGCTATAGAGTATTCCTCATGCCTCTAAAAGCTGGAATCCATCATGATTGTGTACATCAAAAATCTCAAACTCCAACCCGTGATAGGGGTATACCAATGGGAACGGGCTATCCGGCAGAATATTATGGTGTCGCTAACCATTCATCTCACCCATGAAAATGCAACGCATACGGATAAACTCGGTGATACGGTGGATTATGATGCGCTTAGCAAGCGTATTATCAGTGAGATAGAGGCTTCCAAGCACCAGCTGATTGAGCGTATTGCAGAACATGCCGCCGCCATCGTGCTAGAACATCCATTGGCGCAAAAAGTGGAAGTGATAGTTGATAAACCAGGCGCAGTGAAAGAGGCCGAGATGGTCTCCGTCGGCCTGGTGCGTGAGCGAAAATAGCCTATACCTTCCATGTTCTCTGGTCATCCCGGACTTGATCCGGGATCCACTGTTATGGCAGCGTGGTCTATAAGAATTAAACTCTTAGCGCCAGTCTGGGTAGATTCCGGATCAAGCCCGGAATGACAAGAACGAAAGCTCTGCAACAACGCCAATCAAGTAGGTGTTTGACAGTATTTTCTTCTGTGTAGACGGACAATTCAGCCTAACCACTCCTTGCAATCTTATCCAATCTGCTCTATGAATGGTGGGCTAATAAGGGAGCCATGATGAGTCTTTTGTCACGCGTCAACGAACCAAAAGATATACGCCATTTCTCATTAGAGGAATTACAGCAACTTGCCGATGAATTACGGGCAAAAACCATTGATGCTGTATCCGGCACAGGTGGGCATTTAGGGGCCGGTTTAGGCGTTATTGAGCTGACCGTGGCGCTCCACCATGTATTTAATACACCCTATGACAAATTAATCTGGGATGTCGGCCACCAAACCTACCCACACAAAATCCTCACAGGCCGTAAAGACACTATCGGCACCATCCGCCAGCCAGGCGGTTTGGCCGGTTTTACCAAGCGTAAGGAAAGCCCGTATGATGCATTCGGTGCTGGGCATAGCTCCACCTCTATCTCTGCCGCCCTCGGCATGGTCGTTGCACGGGATTTAGCAGGCAAGGATTATGAAGTCATCGCTGTGATCGGTGATGGCGCAATGAGTGCGGGCATGGCCTATGAGGCGATGAATAATGCGGGCGATATGCGCCACCGCATGATTGTGATTTTAAATGATAATGATATGTCCATCGCACCGCCTGTGGGGGCGATGAGTGCATATCTTTCTCGGCTGACGGCCTCTAAGCCTTATCTCACATTGCGTAATATGGCTAAACAAGTGGTAAAACACCTGCCAGAGCCTGTGGAACGCGCGGCCAAACGTGCTGAGCAATATGCGCGCACGGTGGCCATTGGTGGGAATTTCTTTGAAGAAATGGGCTTTTATTATGTCGGCCCTGTGGATGGGCATAATCTGGCGCAGATGGTACCATTGTTGAAAAACATCCGCGATGACAAAACCAATAACCATCCGGTGTTGATCCATATGATCACCGAAAAAGGCCGTGGTTTTAATTCGCCGGAAGCCTCTGCTGAGAAATTCCATGCTGTCAGCACCTTTGATGTTGAAACTAAGCTGCAAAAGAAAAGCGCTTCCTCTGTGCCGAGCTATACCAAGGTATTTGCTCAAGGTCTGATCGAAGAAGCTAAGCATGATGACCACATCGTTGCCATCACTGCCGCCATGCCATCTGGCACAGGGCTTGATGCATTTGCGAAGCAATTCCCAGACCGTATGTTTGATGTCGGCATTGCCGAGCAACATGCGGTGACATTTGCCGCAGGCTTGGCATGTGAAGGCTATAAGCCATTTGTGGCACTCTATTCAACCTTCCTGCAACGTGCCTATGACCAAGTCGTGCATGATGTTGCCATCCAGCAATTGCCTGTACGTTTTGCCATTGACCGGGCAGGGCTGGTGGGCGCAGATGGGCCGACCCATGCGGGGTCATTTGATATTATGTTCTTGGCGTCATTGCCGAATATGGTAGTAATGGCGGCAAGCGATGAGGCGGAGTTGATGCATATGATTGCAACCGCTGCTTCGATTAATGACCGCCCATCAGCCTTCCGCTATCCGCGCGGTGAGGGGCGGGGTGTTGCGCTGCCTGAGCGTGGAGAAGTGCTGCCGATTGGAAAGGGCCGGATCATCCGCGAGGCTAAAGCGCCAGGTGATGTGGCGATTCTTTCCTTTGGGACGCGTCTACAGGAAGCGGAAAAAGCGGCTGATATTCTAGAAGCCCGTGGTATTTCTGTAACCGTTGCAGATGCACGTTTTGCTAAACCGCTTGATGAGGCGATGATTGCCGAACTGGCACGCCATCACCGTGTGTTGATTACAATGGAAGAAGGCTCCATCGGTGGTTTTGCCGCGCATGTGACGGATTTCTTGAATAAAGCAGGCTTGCTAAATGCCATAAAGCTCGAAACCCTGTATATTCCTGATGTATTCATCGAGCATAATACGCCAGATGCCATGTATGCCGAGGCGGGGTTACATGCTAATACGATTGTCGAAAAAGCATTAAAGAGCCTCAAATGACCTTGTTTTCCTCTCATGAAGAACGTGATGTGCTACGCAAAAAAATGCTCTATAACAGCTGGCATCGTGGCTGCAAGGAGACAGATTTATTGCTAGGTAACTTTGCGCGTGAATATTTAGACCAGTTTTCGGATGAAGAACTGATGCTTTATAAAGCGCTGCTTGATGAAGATGACTGGGATATTTTTAACTGGGTAACCGGGAAAGATGCATTGCCAGATCGCTTAAAGAACCCTGTGGTAGACCGGTTGATGGCGTTTCGGTTTGCTGGGTAGTACGTAATATTGTCATTGTTCCTCGTCATTGCGAGGAGCGACAGCGACGTGGCAATCCATGTGTATGAGTTCTCTGTCCTTTATGTAGGACACATGGATCCTCCTACGCCCTAAAGGGCTTCGGCGAGACAAGTCGTCGCGCTGCGCTCGCGATGACGGCATTATTTTTGCTCTGTCATTCTTGGACTTGATCCAAGAATCCATCTAAAATATAAAGTCCTTCTAAGCGGTATTCTTGCCTTTATTAGTAGGATGGATACTTGGATCAAGTCCAAGGATGACAATAGCAAAAGACAACACGATGACCGCATTGTAAAAAATGTAGATATGAGTAGATGGCGTCATAACAACAGAGTATAGATTTTTCCATTATGTATAAAAAAACATCATGACCAAACACTCCACCCTCCTAACCCCATCCAAGCACAGCACCATCGCGAGCCTCCCTATCGGAGCCGATGCATTAATGCTGGCAGAAATGGCATTGCCAGAGGTGATCCATATCGCCATTAACGATGCTAGCATGGTACATTTGGAGGAGGCGCTGGAGTTGTTTGCGCCAGATATTGAAGTGCTCACACTTCCTGCTTGGGATTGCCAGCCTTATGATCGTGTGTCACCCAATACGGGCATTATCAGCACACGGATTGATACGCTCTGCCGCCTGGCGTCGGGCAATAAGCCCAAAAAGCGTATACTGATTACGACAGTCAATGCCGTGCTGCAACGTGTGCCACCGAAGGAGGTGCTAGCAAAATCGGTGTTGATGGCCAAACCTGGTGATACGATCAGCCGCGATCATCTCATCGAATACCTCACCGAACACGGCTATATCCGTTCGCCAAGCGCCACGGAGCCGGGTGAATTTGCGGTGCGTGGGAGTATTATTGATATTGTTATCAGTGGCATGGAAGAAGGTGTGCGCCTGGATTTCTTTGGCGATACGCTCGAAAGTATCCGTAGTTTCGATCCGCTTACACAAATCAGTGGCAGCAATGCGGAAGCACTTGCGCTTAAGCCTGCCAGCGAAGTACCATCCCATGAAGCGGCTATCGCCCGTTTCCGCCAGCAATACCGTGCATTATTTGGGGCGGTGAGTAGTGATAATCCGCTGTATGAGGCAATTTCGGAGGGGCGGAAATATCCAGGTATGGAACACTGGTTGCCTTTATTTTATGAGCAGTTAGAGACGGTGTTTGACATGCTGCTGGGTGCCGTCGTGACGCTGGATCACTTGCTACAAGAAAGCGCAGCAGAGCGTTTTGTCTCCGTGCTGGATCATTACAATGCCCGCAAAGAAGCCCTCGACCGTAAATTAGATGACGGTGCGCCGTATCATCCCGTGCCTGTAGAAAGCCTGTTCGTTAGCTTGGAAGAATGGCAAACCGCGATTGATAGCCATAAAACTGTCCAATTCACACCCTTTGCACAACCCGGTGCGAATGTGGTGGATGCAGGTTATAAGGCGATGCTTAATCTCTCTGCCGAGGCCACCAAAACCCAAACCAACGCGTTCGAGATTCTCAAAACAATGATGAGCCAAGAGCGGTTGCGGACGGTGATTACCTGCTATACACAAGGTTCACTGGAGCGTTTGGAAGGAATGCTTTCTGGACATGATATTCACGCAGTGCGGTTGGATAAGTGGAGTGAAGTAAGCAAGCTTTCACCTAAAACCGTTGGCCTGGTCGTCCTAGGTCTGGAATATGGCTTCCAGAACGCTGCGCTGCGCATTATTACCGAGCAGGATTTGCTAGGTGAGCGCGTCATCCGCCGCCCGGTGCGTAAACGCAAAGCCGAGAATTTCTTAAGCGAAGCATCGAGTCTGACAGCGGGTGAGGTGGTGGTGCATAAAGAGCATGGTATCGGCCGGTTTGAAGGCCTGGAAACCTTGCATGTCGATGGCAGTTACCATGATTGCTTGCGTTTGATTTATGATGGCGGCGATAAGCTTTATGTTCCGGTGGAAAATATTGAACTGATCACGCGCTATGGCTCAGATTCAGAGGATGTACGCCTCGATAAACTCGGCGGCGTTGCATGGCAATCGCGCAAAGCGGCACTGAAGAAGCGGATTACGATTGCCGCAGAAGGCTTGCTCAAGATTGCTGCGGAACGCGCGGTGAAAGTTGCGCCTGCACTCGTGCCTATGAAAGGTATGTATGACGAATTCTGCGCGAAATTTCCGTATGCTGAAACAGAAGATCAGCTACGTTCGATTGAAGATATTCAAGAAGATTTACAATCCGGCCGGCCGATGGATCGTTTGATCTGTGGTGATGTAGGGTTCGGTAAAACGGAAGTGGCTTTACGTGCTGCATTTATGGCGGTCGCGAATGACCAAGAGGGAAATATTCAAGTAGCCGTCGTCGCGCCAACGACCTTGCTCAGCCGCCAGCATTATAAAACGTTCAAAGAACGCTTTGCCGGATTCCCCGTGCGGATTCGCCAACTTTCACGGCTAGTCACTGCGCGTGAAGCGAAGGAGACGAAAGATGCGCTGGCGAATGGTTCGGTGGATATTGTGGTGGGTACGCATGCGGTGCTTGCAAAAAGCGTAAACTTTAAAAATCTCGGCCTGTTGATCATTGATGAAGAGCAGCATTTCGGTGTAGGCCAAAAGGAGCGCCTCAAGGAGTTGCGTTCCAATATTCACGTGCTCACCCTCTCAGCAACACCTATTCCACGTACATTGCAAATGTCCCTCACAGGCATTAAAGAGCTTAGCCTCATTGCCACACCTCCGGTGGATCGCCTGGCTGTGCGTACGTTTGTGATGCCATTTGATGGCGTGGTCATTCGCGATGCGCTCTTACGAGAGCATTATCGCGGTGGGCGGAGTTTTTATGTCTGCCCACGCATTAAGGATTTAGCGGATGTTGAAGAAAAGCTAAAGACCTTAGTCCCTGAAATCAAATATGTCGTAGCCCATGGCCAAATGCCGCCAGCGCAGCTGGATGATATTATGAATGCCTTCTATGAAGGTAAGTATGACCTGCTGCTCAGCACTACGATTGTGGAATCGGGCCTGGATGTGCCATCGGCTAACACCATTATCATCCACCGTGCCGATCAGTTTGGTTTGTCGCAACTTTACCAGTTACGCGGACGTGTAGGGCGTGGCAAGACGCGGGCTTATGCTTATCTCACATTGCCGCCGAAACGTATTCCAACCAAAGATGCGATGAAGCGTTTGGAAGTCATGCAAACCTTGGATTCCTTAGGCGCAGGCTTCTCGCTGGCCAGCCATGATATGGATATTCGTGGTTTTGGGAATTTGGTGGGCGAGCAGCAATCCGGCCATATTAAGGAAGTAGGGATTGAGCTTTACCAGCATATGCTGCAAGAAGCCGTCGCCGCATTGCGTGAGCAGAAGGATGATGAGGTGGTGATCGATGATGAATGGGCGCCGCAAATTAACCTGGGCATTTCCGTTCTGATTCCAGAAGCCTATGTGCCTGATTTATCGCTCCGTATGGGCCTATATCGCCGTATCTCTACACTTGAAACCATAGAGGATGTGGAGTCCTTCGCTGCTGAGTTGATTGACCGCTTCGGCCCAATTCCGGAAGAAGTATCTCACTTGCTTGCCATCGTAAAAATCAAACAACTCTGCCGTAAAGCCGGAGTGGATAAGATCGATACCGGGCCAAAAGGCACGGTGATTAGTTTCCGCAATAACCAATTCTCTAATCCAGGTGCGTTGCTAGGGTATATTACCCAAAATGCCAAGCATGTGAAATTGCGGGGTGACCAGAAACTGGTGATCATGCGCGAGTGGATCACACCGGAGAGCCGGATTAATGGGGTGACGTTTACGCTACAAGCGATTGTGGAGATGGTGTAGTATTAGCTTCCCGCCCTATCAATCACCGCTGCATCCGGCCGCAATTTCTTAAGCTTTGCTTCACGGTGGGTGATGTAGATAGCGCTGCCTACAATCACGCCCGCGCCAATAAATGTCCAAACATCCATCGTTTCCCCAAACCCAATATAGGCAATGAGTGCAATAAAGATTAACCGGCTGAAATCAAACGGCATCAGGGTGGTCATGGCGGTGAGGCTACAAGCTTTGGAGAGGGTGATCTGTGCGGTGTTGGCAAGAATGCCCAGTATCACAAACCAGCCCCAGGTTTCCAGGCTCGGCCATTGCCATGAAGGTATTGCAAAGGGTAGGGAAAGCGGGGTCATCAGTAATGTCATGTAAAACACTACGTCAAGTGGCGATTCCGTTTTGGAGAGTTGTTTGATGATGATAAGCGAATTCGCAACCAGGAACGCTGCAGCCAGTGATGCCGCATAACCCGCATTAAGCGCCTGCATCCCAGGGCGCAGGATGATCAACACACCTGCAAAGCCAATAAAAATAGCAATCCACCGATGTTTCCCAACACTTTCTTTCAGCACGAGCATTGCTACTAATGTGGTGAAAATGGGTGTGGTGAAACTGAGTGCGGTGGCATCGGTGAGTGGGATCATGCTGAGGCCATAGAACATCGAAAACATGCTGAGCATACTGTTGAGCGCGCGCAGCGTATACATCTTCAGCTTAGTGGTGCGGATCGATGCAACGCCACGATGCAGCACCCATGGCAACAACAACAGCAATGCAATCGCATTACGTAAGAACACGATTTGCGCGGTTGATAATTCCGCTGAAATATGCCGCACAATCGTCACCATGCATGAGCCTGCAATACAGCTCAAAAGAAACCATGCAATCGCACGGCGGTCAGGGTGTTGGAAGAATGCAAGCATGGATACTCGAAAATGACGATGCGTTATTTCCCTATAGAATACCACGCATGGCGGGGATTGTCACATGAGGAGTTGGGTGTTTTTGTATGTGGTGTTGATTATCATAGTTGTCATCGCGAGCGCTAGCACGGAGATCCATCTATCCTGCATAGAGGGGCAGGGGAAGCCGCTCCTGGATTGCCACATCGCTTTGCTCCTCGCAATGACGGCGCACAAACAGTTTTTTCACTCTGTGATCAAAATCACAACACCCAATCATCGCACACAGCAAATGCGGATGCACGCAAACAGAGACATTATTGTCAACGTATTTCTTTGCGATACTTCCAATAAAATCTGTTTACGAGTAGTATTTTTTTATGGCACATATATCCACATGCAGAGAAAAATTTTTGAAAACTCGAAAACAGAATAATACGATCGTCCTGCTGCACTATGCCGATGTAGCGTGACGTTAAAGGGAGGCATTCTTGTTCATATTACTACAACAACCGGGGCTGCAACATGCTCATGCGGAGATAATCTCGTCGCCGCTTTTTCCAGACGAGGTAAACGCATGGTAACTGCAACGCAACTTAAAAATACCACCCTGCCACAGGCCGTCTGGCCGCGTGTGCAAGAGCGGTTGAAGCTGGAATTCGGCGATGCGATTTACGCAAGCTGGCTGGCTCCATTATTGCTCGAGCGCATCGAAGGCAACCAGATCATCATGAGCGTGCCAACACGTTTCATCCGCGAATGGATTCTTGCTAACTACTTTGAAACGCTCAAACGTTTCTGGCAGGAAGATGATGCAACCGTGTATTCCTGGGATATCATGGTACGTGAGCGCACAGCTGAGCGTATCGATAACGATAACCGCGCTGTTGCAACACCAGCTGCAACCCTTGAAAGCACCGTGATCACTGATGATGTAGGCCTAGGCGGTACTACAACACTTGATCCACGTTTTACCTTTGATAATTTTGTTGTGGGCAAGCCAAACGAGCTTGCTTATGCAGCAGCACGTGCAGTGGCAGATTCCACGCGCATTCTGCCGGGCAGCAATCCGTTGTTCTTATATGGTGGTGTCGGTCTTGGTAAAACCCATTTGATGCATGCGATTGCATGGGAAATTGCGCAGAAGACGCCGGAGCGTAAAGTGGTGTATCTCTCTGCGGAGAAATTCATGTACCAATTCATCCGCGCGCTTCGCCATAATGATATTATGCTGTTCAAAGAACAGTTCCGCTCGGTGGATGTATTGATGATTGATGATGTGCAATTCATTTGCGGTAAGGATAGTACCCAAGAAGAATTCTTCCATACCTTCAATGCACTGATCGACCAAAACCGCCAAGTGGTGATCTCCTGTGACCGTTCACCATCTGACCTTGATGGCATGGAAGAGCGCGTGCGCTCTCGCCTCGGTTGGGGCTTGGTGGCTGATATTCATAGCACCAGCTATGAACTACGCTTAGGTATCCTACAGGCGAAAGTTGAGCAGCTTAAGACTCCATGTTTTGTGCCAAAAGAAGTGATCGAATTCTTGGCGCTTAAAATTACGTCAAATGTCCGTGAGTTGGAAGGTGCGCTCAATAAAGTCGTGGCGCATTCAACGCTCGTAGGCCGTGAAGTCACCTTAGAAAGTACACAAGATATCCTGCGCGATTTATTACGCTCCAGCGAGCGGATGATCACGATTGATGATATCCAGCGCCGTGTGGCAGAGCATTATAACGTGCGTGTGGCAGATATGTCTTCCGCACGCCGTATGCGCGCTATTGCCCGCCCGCGTCAGATTGCGATGTATCTCTGCAAACTGCTCACATCACGCAGCTTGCTGGAAATCGGCAAAGGCTTCGGCGGAAAAGATCATACAACGGTAATGCACGGTGTTAAACGTGTGGAGCAGTTGATGAAAGAAGACGCCGAAATGGCAGATGACGTGGCATTGTTGACACGGATTTTGCAGAACTAGAGCGTTTTCGCTGTAGTTGTACACTAGGAGAGTGAGGCGAAGTGTAGCCAATCTACATGAGCCAATGCTCGACGACGTGTACAGCTAAATGGAAAATGCTCTAACGACAGCATACTCGAGGGGAGTTGTTGTTGGTGATGATATATGCTCTTGTCATTGCGAGCGCTTTAGCGCGTGGCAATCCAGGAATGTATAAGATGAAAGATGTGTTGGACTGCCGCGCCTTCTGCTCGCAGTGACGATGCCCTTTTAATCATCATCGACAATAGTAGTTGTATTATTCAAACTACATAGTGTATATCTAATACATTATGATTACCAACTCTAGAGCATTATCCATTTAGCTGTATACGTCGTCGAGCATTGGCTCATGTAGGTTAACTACACTTCGCCTCACTCTCCTAGCATACAACTAAAGCGATAACGCTCTGCTAGTATATGAGAGAGAAGCATCATGGACGCTAACGTAATGCAGCATGATATTGAAAATTTTATTTCTAATACACCTGCTGAAGAAGGTGCGCCGCAAGCGGTTGCTGCGCCTGCATCATTGTTAAAACTGACCATCGAACGCGGTTTGTTGATGAAAGCCTTAGGCCATGTGCAAAGCGTGGTGGAAAAACGTACAACGATTCCAGTGCTTGCAAACGTGAAACTCGAAGGCACAGCAGGTATTCTAAGCCTGACAGCGACGGATATGGAACTCGCTGTTACCGAAAAAATCGCTGCTGATATCAGCACAGCTGGCGCGCTCACTGTATCTGCGCATACATTCTACGACATCGTGCGCAAACTTCCTGACGATGCGCAAGTATCACTCGAAGCGACAGCGGAAAGCACATTGGTGATTCGCGCAAGCAATTGTAAATTCTCGCTCGCTACCCTGCCAGCAGAAGACTTCCCAGTGATGGATGATAGCGGCTTGACCCATCATTTCACACTGCCAGTAGCCGAATGTGCAGCGTTGATCGAAAAAACCCGTTTCGCGATTTCGACTGAAGAGACACGTTATTACCTCAATGGTATCTATCTCCATGCAGCGCAAAATGCTGACTTGCCTGTGCTTCGTGCTGTGGCGACTGATGGTCACCGTTTGGCACGTGTAGAGGTGGAATTGCCAGAAGGTGCAGCTGGTATCCCCGGTGTGATCATTCCACGTAAAGCCGTGCTTGAAGTAAAGAAAATTGCAGAAGAGGGCAATGAAGTCATCGCGATTTCTCTCTCTGCGACCAAAATTCGCTTCACCTGCGGCAATGCAGTGCTGACCTCTAAACTGATCGACGGCACATTCCCTGATTACGAAAAAGTCATTCCTACTTCTAACGACAAGCTGATGGAAGCCAATCGTGATGTGCTTGCAAAAGCGGTTGACCGTGTATCTACCATTTCTTCAGAGAAATCCCGTGCGATCCGTGTGGCCCTGCAACCAGGCAAGCTGTCGCTTTCTGCGACTGGCGAAGCCAATGGCACAGCGCGTGAAGAAGTAGAAGTGCAATACGGCGCCAATGAAATGGAAATCGGCTTCAATTCACGTTATCTGCTTGAAATGTTGGGCGGTATCGAAGGCGAAACTGTACAGTTCGTATTCGCAGATTCGTCTGCTCCTGCACTCGTACGCGACGCATCGGATATGCGTGTGCTGTACGTGATTATGCCAATGCGGGTGTGATTCTTAGGGGCTGGAGACTAGGGATTAGGGGCTAGGGTTTTTTATAACTCCAATCCCCAGCCCCTAGTCCCCAACCCCCAACCCCGATTATCCTTATGTCCTCCGATACTTTCCCCTCACTCTCCGATTCCGACCTTCTCGAACATCCAGCCGAAACCTTAGCGTTGCGTCGGCTAACCCTTACGAATTTCCGTTCCTATACATGTTTTAATCTGGAAATCGGCCCAGAGCCTGTGATCATCACGGGCCATAACGGTGCAGGGAAAACCAATATTTTGGAAGCAATTTCCTTCCTTTCACCAGGCCGTGGTTTGCGCAATGCGAAGCTCACGGATGTGGATTATGCAGCAGAGAAGCCAGAGGATTATCTGCCGTTGCCTTGGGGGATTTCGACGCTTGTCGATACCGGCCTTGGCCAAATGAGTATCGGCACAGGCCGTATCGAAGGTAGTGGAAAACTGGCTAAACGCTTGGTCAAAATTGATGGCCAAGCCAAGCGCGGGCAGGGGGAATTGGCTTCGGTGGTGAGTGTGCTATGGGTCACGCCGCAAATGGATCCGATTTTCTTATCCGGCGCATCGGAGCGCCGCCGCTTTTTGGATCGTCTGGTCTATGGCTTTGACCCTGCCCATGCCGAACGCGTGGCGGCCTATGAATACTCAATGCGCGAGCGGGCGCGACTGTTGCAATACCATAACCCCGATCCGCAATGGCTTGCCACATTAGAGACCAAAATGGCCGCCCGTGGCACAGCGATTGCTAAAGCCCGGCATGAAACGGCGGATATCTTGCAGCATTTCATCTGGAAATCTGAAACTCCTTTCCCAAAAGCAACAGTGGGCGCCGAAGGGCAGGTGGAGCAATGGTTGAAGATGATGTCCTATGAGGATGTCGAAGCGCAATTTAGGCAAGAGCTTGCAGCATCCCGCCGCGAAGATGCCTCCACAGGCCGCACGGCCATTGGCCCGCATCGTAGCGATTTTGTGGTGATCCATGATGAGAAAAATATGCCAGCTGCACTGTGTTCAACGGGTGAGCAGAAAGCGCTGTTGCTTTCCATCGTGCTTGCTGAAGCGCGGGCGAAATCAGAATGGAAGAAAAGCGTGCCGATGGTGCTGCTCGATGAAGTCGTAGCCCATCTCGACCCCAACCGCCGTGCTGCTCTGTTTGAGGAGATCAAAGACCTGAAGGCGCAGGCTTGGATGACGGGTACAGATGCGTTACTGTTTGATGCGCTCAAAGGGTATGCGCAGTATCTTGAGATAGAAGGGGGCAGGATTCGGGATTCAGGATCCTGAGGCCGCAATTCTCTGAATCCCGCCCCCTAAAAAACACTAGGCCTCCGGCACAAAATCTGGTATAAAAACACCTCCTAATAAGTGAGATATGACTATGAAACATCAGGCAGATATGACTCCAGATCCAATCCAAAATCCTTCCGACAATTACGGCGCCGATTCCATTAAGGTTCTCAAAGGCTTAGACGCCGTTCGCAAGCGCCCAGGTATGTATATCGGGGATACGGATGATGGTAGCGGCCTGCATCACATGGTCTATGAAGTGATGGATAACGCCATCGATGAAGCATTGGCTGGCCATTGTGACCTGGTATATGTATCGATTAATGCTGATGGTTCAGTCACCGTGCGTGATAATGGGCGCGGAATTCCAGTGGATTTGCATCCGGAAGAGGGTGTTTCGGCGGCTGAAGTGATTATGACCCAGCTCCATGCGGGTGGTAAATTCGACCAGAATTCCTATAAAGTCTCCGGTGGTCTGCATGGTGTGGGTGTATCGGTGGTGAATGCTCTCTCTGATTGGCTGGATTTGCGCATTTGGCGTAACGGCAAAGAGCATTTCGTGCGTTTCCGCCGTGGTGAAACCGAGGCTCCGCTGAAAGTAGTGGGCGATGCGCCTGAGGGTAAACGCGGTACAGAAGTCACCTTCTTCCCATCAAAAGACACATTCTCAACCATTGAATTCAGCTATGCAACCCTGGAACATCGTTTCCGTGAAATGGCATTTTTGAATTCTGGTGTGCGTATTTATATGACCGATTTGCGCGGTGCAGAGCCTGTTGAGACAGAATTTTTCTATGAAGGTGGCACCACAGCATTCGTAGAATTCCTCGACCGTAACAAAACCCCTGTGCATAGTTGCATCACGGTTTCAGGCGAAGTGGATGGTATTGCGGTGGATGTTTCCCTGCAATGGAATGATTCTTACCATGAAAACATGCTCTGTTTTACCAACAACATCCGCCAACGTGATGGCGGTACGCATTTGGCGGGTTTCCGTGCGGCATTAACGCGCACAATTAACAGCTACGCGACCAATAACAATATCTTCAAACGCGAAAAAATTGCACTGAGTGGCGATGATATGCGGGAAGGCTTGACCTGCGTGCTTTCGGTAAAAGTGCCAGATCCTAAGTTCTCCTCACAAACCAAAGATAAGCTGGTAAGCTCCGAAGTGCGCCAACCGGTGGAAAATATTGTTGCGGATAAGCTCGCACAATGGTTTGAGGAACATCCTGCTGAGGCTCGCACCGTGATCGGCAAAATGGCCGAAGCAGCGGCTGCGCGTGAAGCAGCGCGTAAAGCACGTGATTTGACCCGCCGTAAAGGTGCGCTGGATATTTCCAGCCTGCCAGGCAAACTGGCGGATTGCCAGGAACGTGACCCGGCGCTGAGTGAATTATTCATCGTAGAGGGTGACTCTGCGGGTGGATCGGCCAAACAAGGCCGTTCGCGTAAGAGCCAGGCGGTGTTGCCACTGCGTGGTAAGATTTTGAATGTGGAGCGGGCACGCTTTGATAAAATGCTCAGCTCTGCTGAGATTGGTACGCTGATTACAGCACTCGGCACCGGTATCGGCCGCGATGATTTCAACATCGATAAAACCCGCTACCATAAAATCATTATCATGACTGATGCGGACGTGGATGGAGCGCATATCCGTACACTTCTGCTGACCTTCTTCTACCGCCAAATGCCTGATTTGATTGATAAAGGCTATCTCTATATCGCGCAACCTCCGCTCTATAAGCTGAAGCGTGGTAACAGCGAAGTCTATCTCAAAGATGACCAAGCGCTCAATAATCACTTGTTGGACAGTGCGCTAGAAGGCGCAGTGCTGGCTTGTGCCAATGGTGAGCAACGGGCAGGGCAGGATTTACGCCATCTGCTAGAGCAGATTATCACCTTCAAACGCCTGCTTTCTGGCCTCTCTCGCCGTATTGCTATGCCGATCGCGCAAGCAGCAGCAATGGCGGGTGTGTTCTCTGGGGATATCCTTAATGATAGTGCTTTAGCGCAAAAAGTAAGTGCAGAGTTAGCTGCAATTCTGAATGCACAGGCTGATGAGGATATACCGGAAGCAGCATGGAATGTTGAGGTGACAATCGATCATATTACGCTACACCGCGTAGTGCGTGGCGTAACAGAAAAAGTGATTCTCGATCATAATTTGATTACCACTCCAGAAGCCAAAGAGTTACATACGCTGGGCAAGGAATTTGCACCACTGTTTAAATCTGCGGCACAATTGGATCGTAAAGGCGCTGATATCAGCATTAGTGGCCCATTAGCGTTGTTAGACAACATGATGGAAGCTGGCCGTAAGGGCATTTCCGTACAGCGCTTCAAAGGACTAGGTGAAATGAACGCTGAACAACTCTGGGAGACAACGCTGAACCCAGATACCCGTACCTTGCTACAAGTGAAGGTAAACCAAGGCGATATGGCAGATGAAACATTCTCTACGCTGATGGGCGACTTAGTAGAACCACGCCGCGACTTCATCCAAGCCAATGCGCTGAAGGTTGAGAATTTGGATGTGTAGTTAGGGGGCGGGATTCGGAATTCAGGATTCAGAGAAGGGGTAGCGAAAGCTATCCCTTTTTTAT
The DNA here is from genome assembly GCA_964574415.1 of uncultured Rickettsiales bacterium. Classification (GTDB taxonomy): domain Bacteria; phylum Pseudomonadota; class Alphaproteobacteria; order Rickettsiales; family CAZNNM01; genus CAZNNM01. Next base: position 52,122 of record CAZNNM010000013.1, read on the forward strand.
ATGTATTTGTCATCCTGAACTTGATTCAGGATCCACTGTTATGGGGGCGTAATCTATAAGAATATAGCACCTAGCGCCAGTCCTGGTGGATTCTGGGTCAAGCCCGGAATGACAATGTAAATCAGGTAACTAACAGAAATATTTGCTTATTCGTCCTTCAACGCCGCTAAAATCACCTCTTCATTGATTTCCTCATCATCGTCCTCATTATCCGGCTCTTCGAGGTCGCTCTTTTTCGGCATATGCTCAGTCAAGAATGCGACGAGTTTTTTCAGGCGTTTGTGGTTAGAGGTGTAGATCACCATCCGGCCCTCTTTGGTGGATTTCACCAGGCCTGCTGCGCTTAATTGGGAAAGATGGAAGGAAAGCGTGGCAGAAGGAATATGCAACACCTCTGCAATAGCGCCTGCCGCCATACCTTTTTCGCCTTCTTGCATAAGCAGGCGGAAGATCTCCAGGCGCGATTCATGGGCCAGGGCGGAGAGGGCGGAGACGGCTTTCTTTGGTTTCATTTTAATATTTCCATATTTCTAATTATTCTATATATCTAAAAGAATAGTTGACATTACTGTAATACTTCTCTATCTATGTGTCAATAGAAGCTATATATTTGGAGGGGTTATGCTCAAGAAAATCGCTTTATTATCAACCACTATCGCATCTTTAGTGGCATTCAGCCACGGTGCTATGGCGCGTGATCAAATTAGAGCTGTTGGCTCATCAACAGTCTATCCTTTTATAACTGTTGCAGCTGAAGAATTTGGTAAAAACACGTCCTTCAAAACGCCGATTGTAGAATCAACTGGTACAGGCGGTGGCTTTAAATTATTTTGCGGTGGTTTAGGCGATCAATTCCCTGATCTTGCAAATGCTTCCCGTGCGATTAAGCCTTCTGAAGTAGAAGAATGCAAAAAGAATAAAGTCACTGATATTTTGGAAGTGAAAATCGGTTACGATGGTATCGTGCTAGCAAACTCTGTGAAAGCCGATCATTACAAACTCACACGCGAGCAAATCTTCAAAGCGCTGGCGCGCAAAGTGCCTGTAAACGGCAAATTGGTCGATAACCCATATAAAAAATGGAGCGATATCGATGCAAGCCTGCCAAGTGCAGAAATCGAAGTCTACGGCCCACCTCCAACATCTGGCACACGCGATGCGTTTGTAGAGTTGGTGATGGAGCATTCTTGCGTAGATGCACCTGAGTTCAAGGCGGCATTCAAAGAGGATGATGCCCGTAAGAAAGCCTGCGGCACAGTGCGTGAAGATGGCAAATATATCGAAGTGGGTGAGAATGATAACCTGATCGTTCAGAAGCTTACAGCGAACCCGAAAGCGCTTGGTATCTTTGGTTTCAGCTTCCTCGATCAAAACAGCGAGACAGTGCAAGGCAGTCATGTGGATGGCAAACAGCCAACATTTGAGAGCATCATTGCCCATGAATATCACATTTCCCGCCCATTATTTGTGTATGTAAAAACACAAAACTTCGGCCAAGTGCCTGGTTTGAAAGAGTTCATTACCGAACTAGCAAGCGATAAAGCGCTTGGTGATGAGGGCTATATGACCTTTAAAGGCTTGATTCCTCTGCCTGAAGTTGATCGTAATGCGGTGAGAGAGAAGTTGCCTAAATAGAGAGCAGGATTCGGGATCCGGGATTCAGAGAAGGGTGGTGTTGCGAGAGTAACGCCACCCTTTTTCTTTACCTAGAGTATTGCGATCCAGAGGTATTAGGTTGCTTCAAGGCTCTTTAGCAGAAAAACTCCGAATCCCAAATCCCGAATCTTATCCCCCATTTTACTATTTACCCCCTCCCACAAATCGACTATAACAATGGGCAGATAGACTACCCAAAATCAAAGGATTCACCATGTCATTCTCTAAATCCAAACTCCCTAGCCGCCATGTAACCGAAGGGCCGGAACGCGCGCCGCATCGTTCGTATCTTTATGCAATGGGCTTAACAGAAGAGCAGATTCATAACCAGCCGCTCGTGGGTGTGGTGTCCACATGGAACGAAGCAGCGCCATGCAATATTTCTCTGCAACGCCAAGCGCAAGCAGCGAAAAAAGGCGTAGCCCATGCGGGTGGTACGCCGCGTGAGTTTACAACGATTACCGTAACAGACGGTATCGCGATGGGTCATGAGGGGATGAAATCCTCGCTCGTATCGCGCGAAGTGATTGCGGATTCAGTGGAGCTAACGGTGCGCGGCCATTGCTATGATGCGCTCGTAGGGATTGCGGGTTGTGATAAATCATTACCAGGTTTGATGATGGCGATGGCGCGTCTTAATGTGCCTTCGGTGTTTATGTATGGTGGTTCCATTCTCCCAGGCCGTTTCCAAGGTCGCGATGTGACCGTGGTGGATGTGTTTGAAGGTGTAGGCCAACATGCAGCGGGCACGATGGATGTGCAGACGCTCTGTCATTTAGAAAAAGTGGCTTGCCCGTCGGCAGGCTCATGCGGTGGGCAGTTTACGGCCAATACGATGGCATGCGTGTCTGAGGCGATTGGCTTGGCGCTGCCAGGTTCTGCCGGTGCGCCTGCGCCGTATGAATCGCGCGATGAATATGCTTATGCATCCGGTGAGATGATTGTGCAGTTGATCAAAAACAATATCCGCCCACGTGATATTATTACCCGCAAATCGCTCGAAAATGCGGCAGCGATTGTTTCGGCAACCGGTGGCTCCACCAATGGTGCGCTGCACTTGCCAGCCATTGCGCATGAATGTGGTATTGATTTTGATATGTTTGATGTGGGCGAAATCTTTAAACGCACCCCATACATGGCCGATCTGAAGCCAGGCGGGAAATATACGGCGAAAGACATGTTCGAGGCCGGTGGCATCCAAATGCTGATGCGCACGATGCTTGATGAGGGTTATATCCATGGCGATTGCTTGACCGTAACCGGTAAAACCATCGCAGAAAACCTCAAAGATGTGAAGTTTGATGACAACCAAGTGGTGATGCGCCGTGCGAATAACCCGCTCACGCCAAATGGCGGTGTGGTGGTACTGAAAGGTAACTTGGCGCCAGACGGTGCGATTGTAAAAATCGCAGGTCTCAAGAACCTCGTTCACACCGGCCCAGCGCTCTGCTTCGATTGCGAAGAAGATGCGTTTAAAGCGGTGGAAGAGCGTAAATATAAAGATGGCGATGTGATCGTGATCCGTTACGAAGGCCCACGCGGTGGCCCTGGTATGCGTGAAATGCTTTCCACCACTGCGGCGATTTATGGCCAAGGCATGGGTGACAAAGTGGCACTCATCACCGATGGCCGCTTCTCCGGTGGTACGCGCGGATTCTGTATCGGCCATGTAGGCCCTGAAGCAGCTGTAGGTGGCCCGATTGGCTTGTTAAAGAATGGCGATATGATCACGATGGATGCTATCAACGGCACCATCAGCGTAGCGCTTTCCGATGAGGAATTGGCACGCCGTAAAGCTGAGTGGAAGCCACGCGAGAATGATTTCGCATCTGGCACACTCTGGAAATATGCCCAAGTGGTCGGCACAGCATCAAAAGGTGCCGTGACGCATCCAGGCGGTAAAGCTGAGAAGAAGTGTTACGCGGATATTTAAGCTACAATACGAGGGATTGCCTCTTGTCATACGCCGACTTGCGTAAGTCGGCGTTATTGCATGGTTTTCACCTTGTCATCACGCCGCCATAACAGTGGATTCCGGGTCAAGCCCGGAATGACAAAACCATACTCGTCATCTACTCCTATTTATATTTCTTTGCATAAAAATATTAGCACTGTCATCCTTGGACTTGATCCAAGGATCCATCCTCATATTAAGGCAAGAATGCTGCTTAGAAGGGCTTTATATTTTAGATGGATTCTTGGATCAAGTCCAAGAATGACAAAGCACTATTCGTCATCGCGAGCGTAGCGAAGCGATCCATGCATGACTGAAAGGACAGAGAAAAACACACAATTCCGGACTTGGCGGTTCGATGAAATCGAGAGCGGAATCCACCAAGACTGGCGCTAAGAACCAAGTTCTTAGAGACCACGTGACCATAACAGTGGATCCCGGATCACGTCTGGGATGACAAGTATCAATACGTGCAACCGCGCCGATCAAGTTGGTGAATGACAGAGCAAGGTATATAAAGGATCATACACTAAGTGATGATAATGCTAACCTTAATGCGCATACACAATTTCATCTGCTGAGACTTGATTGCGCCCTGTGTTTTTCGCGATATATAACCGCGTATCCGCAAGCTTATATAACTTCGTCGCATCGCGATCCTCTTCCAGCATATCCGAGCAGGAGAAGCCGATGGATACTGTGCAGCGTACTACATCGCCTGCGCCTACATCAAAGGCATGATCTGCAATACGTTTGCACAGACGTTCGGCTACAAAATAGGCCCCTTGTGATGGCGTATCTGGCAAGAAGATACCAAACTCCTCACCGCCCACACGTGCAGGAAGATCGGTTTCACGCAGGCAGCTGCGGATAATCTGGCCAACTTCCACTAGGATTTTATCGCCCACATCATGGCCATAAGTGTCATTAATGCGTTTGAAGTGATCCAAATCCAGCAAAAGAATTGAGCAATGGCTCTGTGTCCGGTTAATCCGCTTCAGTTCTTCGCTAACTTTCTCAAAGAAGGCACGGCGGTTGGCAAGCGATGTGAGCGGGTCGATATGTGCCATACGGATGAGTTGTTCTTGCATGTGCTCTTCAGCATGGATGCGGTCGGTAATATCACGCAGGCACCCTACAGAGCCAATAATATTGCCTTCCTCGTCATACCATGGATATGAAATATCAGATACCCAGATTTTCCGGCCATCCTTGCGTTTCATCAGGTAATCGGCCTGCCACTTATAGACTTTACCCAAGCGGCGGATTTTCTCAAACTCGCTGAACGAGCGCACGGACATAATGCCGTTATTGATCATCTTGGTTTCCAAGATTAGCGAGCGGAAATTGATGCGCTCCATTTCATGGGTGGTGTAGCCAAGCAGCTGATTGATGGCTGGGCTGATATAATCATAGCTCATCGTATCATAGCTGAGGCGGTAGATTGTATCGGAGGAATAGGCTGTCAGCAAATCGATCTCAGCTTGCAGGTCTTCAATCTTATTGACGAAAGGAAGCAATTGCCTGCTATAGCGCAGCGGTGTTTTGAGTGTTTCTTTGAGTTGTTGGATGAAGGTAGAACGGATGGCACTTTTTTCACGAATGTCCCCCATAAATACAGACTCCCCTCTCTTCTAGTAATTCTTAAGTAAAGATTAACAAAAATCCATATATAGGATATTTTTACTTAGTTTACACTATATATAGTATGTATAGCGTATGTTGAGCATAGAGTCAATGGTAAAAAGAGGAGGGGATAATGGGTGATGTTATGTAGGTTTCTGTCATTGCGAGGAGCGCTAGCGACGTGGCAATCCATGGGACGGGCTTCTCGGTTCTTTATGTAGGCCCTGGATCGCCGCGCTTTGCTCGCGATGACGGTGGTGTATTTCTCTGTCATTCTTGGACTTGATCCAAGAATCCATCCTAAACAAAGGC
>CAZNNM010000014.1:0-56888 GCA_964574415.1 uncultured Rickettsiales bacterium
TGAATCAGGCTGGCAGTGCCAAAATCCAGCACGATGCAGTCTTTTTTCACCACACCTGGATATTCGGCAGGATCAATGGTGCGAAGGCCACGACCAATCATCTGCACCATGGTGGATTTGTAAGAGCTTGGGCGAAGCAGAACCACGCAGTTAGTGGGCGGGAAGTCCCAGCCTTCGGTCAGCACCGCAACATTCACAATCACTTGCGCTTCGCCTGATGTGTAGGCTTCAAGCGTGTTGCTGCGCTCGGTATCCGACATTTCGCCATGCACGAATACGGCTGACACACCAGCAGCATTGAAGCTGGCTGCCACATCCTGGGCGTGCTGAACGGTGGAGCAGAAAACAACTGTCTTGCGGTCGCCAGCTTTTTCTTTCCAGTGCTTCACCACCGCATCGTTAATCGGCACGGTGTTCATGATGCTGGCAACCGCGCCCATATCGTAATCAAGAGCGGTTTTGCGTACCTTGCTCAATTCATCACGAACGCCCACATCCATGACAAAGGTGCGCGGCGGCACTAGGTGGCCAGAGTCAATCAACTCCTTCACCGTGATCTGATCCGCCACATTGTCGAAGATCGGACGCAAGCCCAGCTTGTCGCCACGGTTCGGAGTGGCGGTCATACCCAGCAGCTTGAGATTCGGGTTCGCTTTCTGAGCATGCTCAATGACGCGCAAATAGCTGTCAGCCCTTGCGTGGTGCGCCTCATCAATTACCAGCGCATCCAGCACTGGCATGGTCGCAAGGTTGCTTTCCCGCGAGAGGGTCTGCACCATCGCAAAAGTTACATCGCCGTGCCATGCCTTAATGGTGGCGTTGAACACCGAGGTGGAAAGGTGCGGATTCACGCGCTTGAACTTGCTCTGGTTTTGAACCGTTAGTTCATCACGATGCGCCAGCACACAGGCTCTGCTGGTATCTTCTTTGAACAAGTCACCCAGCACTGCCGAGAGCATAATCGTTTTGCCTGCACCCGTCGGGGCGACAGCCAGCGTATTTCCATGCTCTCTCAGGGCTGTAACCGTTTTGGTGACAAGCTCTTTCTGTCTGGGTCTTAACAACATGCCGCCACCCCCTTATTGCGCCCAGGAAGGCAGGTTGCCTGCTGGTTTGGAGGGTTGGCTTGGTGATGCGGCAGCTGGTGCAGCGGTATAACCACCACGACCCATCAGAGCGGCATATTCCTTATTGTCGCTGGTGACGGCGAATTTGATGACGTTTTTGTCATTGCCGTGCTGGTCTTTCTCAACATCGGCACGCGCCAGAAACTCGATCCCGTCCAGATCACCAAGACCGTTGATGCGGCGTGCGTTCTGCGCGGCGGGGGAGTTATCCTTGTTGCCAATGCCACGGGCAGAATTGAGAATACCCTTAATCAGCGAGCGGCCGATGTTTGCCCATTCTTCGCCTTTTTCACTGTGCAGCCCAATCAGGCTCCATATTTTGCGGCGGGCATATTGCCCTTCAAGCACCACAAATTCGGCATTGAGGTAAACTGAGCCACTGGTGGCGTTGCGGGTGGCGTAACCGCCAGTCCAGCCTTTCTGCGGATCATCATAGCCACCTGGCTTGATGGTCATCCGCACTTTAATCAGCGTGCCTTTCGGGATCAGATCGTAGCTGTTTTGGTCATCTGCATTGTTAAAATCATTCCAACTCATAAATTATGCTCCTTGCGTTTCAGTGTTTTGGGGGATGGTGTGGGTCAGGCGTTCAGCCGCAGGGCGAACAGTGCCTTTGATTTTTTCCATGAGCCGACCCAGATGCGGCTCCTCCACGAGCTCCAGCCGCCCAGAGCGATCTTTCGCGGGGTAGCCGTATTCATTGAGGGTGTGGCAAATGAAGGCGCGGAATGACGTGCCGCTCTCAGTCGGCATTTCCGCCATGGTGATCACCTGATCAACGATGCCTGGAAGCTCCAGCCCCGTTTTGCTGCCTTCAATCTGCGGCTGGTAAATACGGCGGTTAAAGTCATCCAGCTTTTCGTCGAGAATCCCGACAAACCAGATGTTTTTGCCTCGCGTGTGCTGAAGGTGCGTGAGCCAGGCGATCATTTCCTGACCGTGCAGACCGTAAGCCCCGCGCGTATCAGGCTTGCCCGTTTTCTCGCTGAATGCTTGCGGCTGCCCTTTGCACCAGTTGAAGCAGAGGCGACCAGCTACCGTGATACTGTCGATAAAAATCGTGTCGTATTTATCGAGTGCCGCAGGATTGCCGTAGCGTTCACACACCGCAGCGTAATGGGCTGGGCTGTAAGGCTGATCATCACGCAGCGATGGATTTGCGCCACCGATGAACACCGCAAAGTCACGACATTCTTGCCATGTGCGCGGGCGGATGGTGTCGCCTTGCCAGCCTTCAATCGCCAGATCGCCAGCTTCCAGATCAAAGAACAGCGTCTTATCAGCTGGCATCGTCCAGAGCAGCGATGTCTTACCGATGCCGCTCTTGCCAAAAATACAGCCTTTGATGCCTTTGGTTTCCTTGAGGCGTTCATCGGCACTGATTATAGGGAGTGACATTATTCACCCCCTTTGCGAGCAAGCGCATCAAGGATGTTTTCACTGCCCAGCGCACCTTTTTTGCGTGCTTCTTCGTAAAGACGGCGAATGGCAAAAATGCATGACCTTATTGAATCTGCTTCTTTATCCAGTGCCTGTGCCGCAAACTCCAACTCGTCGAGAGTGGCTTCGGTAATGGGCTTAACGGTTTCTTCCTGAACTGCACCCAGCGCAGGGATGCGGATATGTACGGGAAGATTTTTGTAGTAGTAGCTGTCCTTGAGCAGCCGTTCCAATTTAGACTTAAACATTTGAACCTCTTTGGTTTGCGTTAAAAAAGCTCTTTGGGTCGTCATTTCGGCTGCCGAGTCTCGACGCCGCCCAAAGAGCAAGGCGGTCGCGGTATTCCCCTGGGAGGTCTTGTATTTCCGCGAAGGCTCGGCATGTTTTCGTTGCCTTCATTCGGTTACTTACCGAGAGGCTTCAAAAACTGTCGGAGGCTCAGTGGAGGTAATGGTGGATGCCTTGCTCACGCAGCGTTCCGCGCAGTGCATTGATTGATCCGTAGAGCGTGGCGCGAGGCACACGGGTCATGCGGGAAAGTTCGCTGGGGTTATGCTCGCCAAGCTGAAACATCAGCACCACAAGCGGTTGGGGTAACGACTGAACAGCACGGTTCAGATCAATCGCCAGATGCAGCCCACGTTCGGGATTACCTGCGGGGTCGGGAAACTCATCATCCTCGCCCTCGGTGTTTTCCAGCAGCGCATCCAGCGAAAGTGGTTGAATGCCGCCACCACGTTTCTGCGCCTTGGCTTCTTCAATCAGGTCAGCTATTTTGTGATTAAGAATGCGATCCACAAAGGTGCGCCAGCTGGCTTTTTCTGGATCGTAGGCTTGGGTGCGGCTGATGACATCGAGCATTAACTCCTGCTCAATGTCCTCAATCTCCATGCCGTGGATGTTGGGGTGTCGTATCAAGCTGCGTGCATGATAGCGGACTTGGTTAACTACATATTGATCAATGCCTTTATAGTTGTTTTTGCTCATGACTTTCGTCTCCAGTTGGGTTAACCGCGACGAGCGCGGGACAACCGAAGACCGTGAAATTTCACTGGGACTGCTGGCTTGAGGGGGCAGTCCAAGAACGCAAAAACAAAAAAAGCCCCGCTTTTACGGGGCTTTGAGGGATGCAATTTTTTTTGAGATTTTTTTCAGTTTCTTAGTGAAATTTCACTGAGGGGTCATTCGAACCCAAAACACTTCGCTTGCTCCTTCCAGCAATCTGGAAATGGCTTCTGCATTTCCTGCAGATTAAAAGCACGGGGCTGCGTACCATCCAGTATCGCTTGCTTGATGGCTGGCGATAGAAAATTCAGCCGCAAAATACGCGATACATAGGACGGGTTGATGCTGTTTTTGGCAGCCAGTTCCTCAATGGAGTCGTACTTGCCTTTATCCAGTGCCTTCTGCCACATCCAGGCGCGAGCCAGAGCCTTCATCATCGTTTCGTCAGGTTTCGCTTGGACGTTGTTCAGCGTGATGTTTTTGGGGAGAAGGATGTATTTCTTGCCGCCATGACGTTTCATGGAAAGCGGTACTTTGATGGATATAATGTTACCCAACACACGCAACTGCGGTTCGTTCATGTCTTGCCTCATTGATTGGTTTTAATGCGTTCACCTCCCGTATCAGGGAATACAAGCCTTCGGCGCGGACACGCACCTCAAGCGAATTTTCATTCAGCACCACGCGCTCAAGTATCAGTTCCAGCAGTCGTTGCTGCTCGCCTGGAAAAAGCTCGCGCCAGATAGGGAAAATATCGGCAAGCGACTCCCTGATATGCTCCTCGGTGATGGACTTGTCCTGCGCGGTGGCGTTTTTCCACACCTGAATCAGAAGCTCAGGGCTGTTGAAGATGGCGTGCAGCTGCTCCAGCACCAGATTTTCAATCTCAGGGGCAGACACCTGCTGGATTGGGCAGGACTCGCATTTTCCCTTCATGTGCATGCTTGGCACATAGTAGCGGTAAATCTTGCCGCCTTTTTTCTTGGTGTGCTTGGGGCTCATGCTGCTATTGCAGTCGCCGCATTTCAAAAGCCCAAGCAGGACAGCAGGTATTTTTCGCTTCGTGGCATTGCCGCGCACATGCGGACTTATCTGCATGATGGTATGCACCGTATCCCACGCTTCCTGCGTGACAATCGCATCGTGCAGCCCTTCATACATCTGGTCTTTGTGTTTGATTTTACCGAGGTAAAGCTGGTTGTTCAGAACCTTGTAGAGCGTGGCTGCATCAAAATTGTTGCCGCCGACATGCTTGCCTGCGGAGGTGACACGGAACTTGGTTTTAATTCCCAGCCGCCGCAGTTCATTCACAAGCAGTTTCATGGAGCGTTTGAGGATGTAAGTGTCAAAGATAAGCCTGACAATTTCGGCTTCCTCGTCGTTTACAATCAGCTTGCGCTCTTTGACATCGTACCCAAGCGGTGGCGGGCCACCCATCCACATACCTTTGCGCTTGGAGGAGGCAATCTTGTCGCGGATGCGCTCGCCCGTAATCTCGCGCTCAAACTGAGCAAACGAGAGCAGCACATTGAGCATCAGCTTGCCCATGGAGGTGCTGGTATCAAAATGCTGCGTGACCGATACAAAGGAAATGCGTTGGGTTTCAAACAGTTGCATCAGATTGAGAAAGTCTAGTAGCGAGCGCGAGAGACGGTCGATTTTGTAAACAACGACAATATCAATCCGCCCAGCTTTGATGTCATCAATAAGCCGCTTCAAGGCTGGGCGTTCTACATTTCCACCAGAGAAGCCACCATCATCATAATTATCAGGCACAATGTCCCAGCCATCGTGCTTTTGAATCTGGATGTACTTTTCACACGCTTCGCGCTGTGCGTCGAGGGAGTTGAATTCCTGCTCCAGACCTTCTTCAGATGATTTGCGCGTGTATATGGCGCAGCGGACTTTTCGTGTGGTATTAACCATTCATGACCTCCAGTTTTTTGTTGAGGCCAAAGAAGGCATTGCCCGACCAGTTCATGCCCGTAATCTCACGGGCGATTGCTGAGAGGCTTCGATACTTGCCGCCCATATACTGGTAGCCGTCATCAAGCACTGCCACCTGATGCTCCACGCCCTGATAGACGCGCACAAGCACGCTGCCTGTCATCGCTTTTTTCTGAGTACGTTTTGGTTTCGGACGATTGCCAAAATACTCGTCGGCTTTTGCTGCCAGACGCATGTCAATCTCTTGTCCGTTGCCGCCGTAAGCAAGCTCCTGAATACGGTAGGCGAGCCGCTTGGTCAGGTACTGCTTATTGGCTCGCGGCGGCTCTGCCTGGTAAAGTTCCGACCACAACTTCCGCATATCGTCAGGCGTCATTGTCCTGAGTGTTGCGAGTTGTGCTAATACGTTGTTTTTCATTGTTAAAGCCTCTTTGTTCTTTGTCGTTCGCATGAACGCTTCGAACCACTCTGAAGTCCAGAGAATTGTTCACTTTCTGACGGTTTCTCAGACGCAGAATTCCTGCTGCCAGAATGCTGGCAATTTCATCGATGCGCTGTTTGCCGCTCATTAGGTTTGGGTTCAGTGTTCCCATAGTTTCCCCACACATTGCGTTCATGGGGTTACTTACCGAGGAGGCGATCTAACTGTCGGATAAGTGGAGGTATTGACAGGCGAAAATTAGGTTATATGATTCACTTACCTAATTTTTATAAGGTAGGCATAAAAACGAATGGAGACCTAATGCAAAAGCTGACCAAGGCACAAATTAACCTGCTTAATGCGATTACCAAATTGAAGGAATCGTTGGGGGTTCCGCCTACAGTCAAAGAAATTGCAGACACGCTTTCCATTCAGCCGCCCAGCGTACATGAGGCTCTCAAACGCCTTGAAGAAAAGGGCATCATTCGCCGCACGCCGCGCAAAGCACGCTCCCTTGAAGTTCTGAAGCCAATTACGCCAAGCCGCAGCAAGCTGGTGTCGATTCCTGTAATCGGTACGGTCGCAGCTGGATCGCCGATCCTTGCGCTGGAAAATCGTATCGGTGAAGTGATGGTGGATGCATCCGTTGTGCGTGGCAATTGCTTTGCCTTGAGGGTGCAAGGCGACAGCATGATTGATGTAAATATTAATGATGGTGACCATGTGGTGGTGCGGCAGCAGCCCATTGCAGAGCATGGGGACATTGTAGTGGCGATGTTAGACGACTCCGCCACGGTCAAACGCTTGTTTATTTCTGACGACCACATTGAGCTGCGTCCTGAAAACAAACGACTCAAGCCAATCCAAGTAGGATCGGATGATGATTTACGAATAATTGGGAAGGTCTTGCATGTATGCTCGGAGGCCAGCCCTGTAATGACAAAACAGGAGGCAAGCCAGCATGAGTACCTACAACCTGAGAAGATTCGCGCAGCCTGATGCGCTAAAAACCATCAAGCCAGAGAGCTTGATCGCATTCCTTAAGCCTCACGAGAGCTATCTGAGTGAGCGGAACTTTACTCTCGCCATTAACGGCAGTGGAGAGCTTGAGTACGAAGCGTTGGCGGCCATTTTGATGGACTCGAATGAAAAAACGCCGATTCCAATGATTGATGCGCTTTACTGCATTCAGGAGATGTCGAGCGATGAACAGTTTGATAATCTCCATGAGCTTGCGAGTGGCGTTAATCTAACGGTTGAAGCTGACTGCACACCCGCCGACCTTGCCATTGCGATATGGCTGCACGATCAGGAATTGCTCAAGCGTTCGCATGCCGAGGTGCTGGCATTCACTCCAAAATCCTTCATGTATTTCCAGGCGAAGAAAAAGAGCAAAAAGAAGCTGTTGAATCCTAATGCGGAAAAACGCCAGTCCATGGAAAAAGAAATGGATGAGTGGTTCCAGAAAAATAAGCGTGGCATCGGTAGCCGCATTTTTGCTTTCCCTGTGCAGGAGGAGAACAAAACTTACTTCCTGATTAGACATGGCATGCCATTCAAGCGAGAGGGCAAGATTGAGGAAGGTAAATCAGGCAGCATTTTTTACCGCCCTGAATTTCATGATGTGGTGATTTACGACAACGAAAACGACGAGCTTGCCATCTTTAATAAGTCCCAAGCAAAAAAAGAGCGGAACATGTATCTTGGGCTTTTCGGCAGCCATTTTTTCAGTGATGCCGAACATTTCCCGAATGACGATAAATACACCCTTGCACCACTTATTGATCAGGGTGCAGATGCGCTCGCGTGCGCCGATATACCTGGTATGGAGGACGTGAAACTGACTGAAATCCAATTGCAGTTCCGCGGGCCACTTAATGACCGCCAAACCTACCGCTCCAAGGATTTCTTTGCGTCTTTGGCAGGTCGCAATCGTGCTTTCCCTAACTATGGCGAATTGGTTTCTGCCAGCTTCGCAGTCAAATTTGAAAAAGCGGATCGTCCACGCACCGTGAAAATCAGAACGCCGAATATTGCGAACTTCGACCGCAAGGAAGATTCCCACCTTATTGAGACCTGGTTACGCAAACGTGGCTTTGTAATTGAACAAGAAACCGATGAAGAACATGAGCACACAGCCACAGCACATCATGCCATTGAAGCAGCCATGGCATAATCTGCGCGAACTGCAAGGGTTGCAGGGTGCTATCTCTGAGTGGGATGGCTTCCCGCCGTCATTGTTGCAGATTACGAACGCAATATCACCGGCGATACGATGCAGTCGATCTGGTGGCTGCTATATGAATGTCGTTATGCACAGCGACGGGTATGTTGGAATATGCACCTCTGAACCTGGGCGTTGTGATCGCAGGTCATTGAGAAAAGATGAACTGATTATTTATCGCCTGAATACCACTGAGCTACTGAAAGCATTGGTTTCAGCGATACCTCACTGTCAGGCTCAAACAGAAACCGTACAGGGTGCGGCGCACTTATGGCGGGTGGGACACATCGTTCCGCTGGAGGATGTCCGTTTTCCTGTATTTCTCTCACTGGGTGGAAAGCCATCAGATCTCGACAAGGTGGTCAGTCAGCTTTCATTTAAGCAGGAGCCATACCTTTTGGTTGGGATTATTGGCTCGCTGTTTAGTCAGGCCGCTCTTGATTCTGCCATAAAAACAAAATCCAAGCTGGTGGGGCTGGATGATTTACTGCTCGTAAATGAAAGTGGCGCGGTCTCCACTAAACCATCCGCTACCACATTAATGAATAACTGGTTGGAGCCGCTTACGCCCAAGAGAACCGCAGAGGGCAGCTTGTGCTATTTCCCTCAGTCGCCTGGTATCACCTGGCAGAGCATCAGTGTTCGTTTCCTCGATGGTCAGAACGTGCATGTGACATGCTCGGTGAATCAGGCAGCTGCATCAGCTTATGAATTCAGCCAGTTCAACATGACCGATAGGCGCAAAAAAGCAGATGATGGTGGCGCAATGCCAAACAAAGCGTGGGCGATGCTAATCAAGTTTTCAGAAGACCATGGGAAGATTTTGCTTAAACGAGACGATGCACAAACCAAGAAGAACCTGAAGGAGCGGCTGCAGGATTTCTTCGGGCATCAGAATCCCAGCTTGAAGGCGGAAGACCCGTTTGAGGAAGTAACAGAAAATGGGAAGAAGCATTACAAAGCAAAGTTCAATGTGTTTGCACGCTCTGACAACAACGCCTAGCGTAGTTTGTGGCAACCGTCAGGACACCTGAGAGTGATTAACGCCTTGTATTCTCTTGACTAAAAAAGCCGTACTGACTTTTCCCAAGTACGGGTTTTTGAGAACTGAGAGAAAAAGAGCGGCGTACTTTAGAATAAACGGGGTGTTTTTGAGGGTGGAAAGTCAGGAGCTAGTCATGGGAAAACCCCACGCGCCGTGGGCTTTTGCGGGGCAACCGTTACCGAGTGTAGAACGGTTGTCTTTCAGTTAATGGCGGAAGCGGTGAGATTCGAACTCACGGTACGCTCACACGCACGGCGGTTTTCAAGACCGCTGCCTTAAACCACTCGGCCACGCTTCCATTTGCGGTTTTAGCAGATCGCTGAATGTGATGCAAGGGGAAAACTCAATAAAAAAGCCGCACTCCTAAAAAGAAATGCGGCTTTTAATAATAGGGCTAGCAAAACTAGGCTTGATAGGCTTCTTCGGCGCTTTCGATAGATGTTGTATCGTTTGGCTCTTTCAGGATGTAACCACGGCCCCATACGGTTTCGATGTAGTTACGTCCGCCGGTTGCTTGTGCAAGTTTCTTACGGAGTTTGCACACGAATACGTCGATAATTTTGAGTTCAGGCTCATCGATACCGCCATAGAGGTGGTTCAAGAACATTTCTTTTGTGAGAATTGTGCCTTTGCGCAGAGCGAGCAATTCGAGAATTGCGTATTCTTTGCTGGTTAAGTGCAGAGGCTTGCCTTGCACTTCAACGGTGCGGCTATCCAGGTTAAGGGCCACTTGGCCGATATTGATGATGGATTCAGAATGACCTTTAGAGCGACGAACAATCGCTTGGATACGGGCAATCAACTCACCACGGTTGAATGGTTTTGTCAAATAGTCATCAGCGCCGAAGCCCAGGCCTTTGATTTTTTGTTCAGAACCAGAAAGACCGGAAAGAATGAGAATAGGAATCTTTACTTTCGCAGCGCGTAGGCGCAACAATACTTCAAAACCATCGATATCTGGCAACATCAGATCCAAAAGGATGATGTCATAATCATAGATTTTGCCAATTTCGAGGCCTTCTTCGCCCAGCTCAGCGGTATCGCAGACAATACCTTCTGCAGCCAGTGCCAGTTCTATCGATTTAGCCGTCGACGAATCGTCTTCTACCAATAATACGCGCATTATAAGAGCTCCTCACAGCGGTGATGCAAAAAAGTGAATAAAAGGTTACAGCGACAATCAGTTTTTGCAACTTTGAGTTATAGTGACAAAAATATATCCGTTTATCAAGAGAAAATTAACTAAAAAATCTATACTAAACTATTTTAATGCGTCTATACTAGAATGTTTTCTTTCCTAATAAAGAGGAAAACTGGTAGTTTAGAACTATCAATGATAGCATGATAAACGATTTATATTTGTCCTATAAAGAGACAGAGTTTTAAATAATTGTTGCCTTCGTTTAGTATATATTAATAAGATCGTTAACAATTGTAAAGTATTTAATGTCAAATCACAGTTTTTTATTGTGTAACAATAGGATACAGCATGGATAAGCCATTAGAGAGCCTGATTTCGGAGATTAAACGCTTGCCGGATTATCAATTATTTGGCCGGGTAACGTCTATCCGTGGATTGCTGGCGGAATGCTCTGGATTGGATAAGGTGGCAAGCATCGGTTCCCGTTGTACCATTACGGCACGTGATGGGCGGGAGTTGCTGGCGGAGATTGTTGGCTTTAATGATAATGTGGCACTCCTCATGCCATTTGCTGAATGGGAGGGGGTGGGGCCTGGGTGTAAGGTATCGTTTAATGAGCAGCAATCGAGTATTTTCCCGCATGAGCGGTGGATGGGCAGGGTGGTGAATGCCCTTGGCAAACCTGTAGATGGTAAAGGAAGTTTAGCGCAAGGGGAGGTGGCAACACCGTTCCGCAATATTGCTCCGCCTGCGCATGCACGTCGTCGTGTAGGGAAGAAGCTGGATTTGGGTGTACGGGCGTTAAATGCGTTCTTAAGCTGTTGCCGTGGGCAGCGTATGGGTATTTTCGCCGGTTCCGGTGTGGGGAAATCGATGATGTTGGCGATGCTGACGCGGTTTTCGGAAGCCGATGTGAAGGTTATCGGCCTGATCGGGGAACGTGGGCGTGAATTACAGGAGTTTATTGAAGATTATTTAGGTAAAGAAGGTCTGGCCAAAGCCGTGGTGGTAGTGGCCACGTCCGATGAATCGCCGTTGATGCGCCGGCAGGCGGGGTATACCACGCTTGCGATTGCGGAATATTTCCGTAATCAGGGCAAGGAAGTATTGTGTCTGATGGATAGTGTGACGCGTTTTGCCATGGCGCAGCGTGAGATTGGGCTTTCAGCGGGTGAGCCGCCGACCAGTAAGGGTTATCCGCCTACCGTGTTCTCTGAGCTTCCAAAGCTCCTAGAGCGTGCCGGGCCTGGCACAGAGGGGCAGGGGGATATTACCGGGCTGTTTAGCGTGCTGGTAGAAGGGGATGACCATAACGAGCCGATTGCCGATGCGGTGCGCGGGATTTTGGATGGGCATATCGTGCTGGAGCGCGAAATTGCAATGCGGGGGCGTTTTCCGGCGATCAACATATTAAAGAGCATTTCGCGGACGATGCCGGGTTGTAATACGGCAGAAGAAAATACGCTCGTCAACCGTGCGCGGAATTTGATGGCGACCTATGATAATATGGCGGAAATGATACGATTAGGGGCGTATCGCCGTGGGTCGGATCCGCAGGTGGATGAGGCGATCCGGTATTTTGAACCGCTGGAGAAATTCCTCAATCAGCGGGCGAATGAGAAGGGGACGTTAGAGCAATCCTATAAGGAATTAGCCGAAATCTTGGCAACACCCGCGGCAGCAACGGTAGCGGCAGGGCAGGTGCCGCCGGCTAATCCTCAGCCGCCGAAAGCGTAAGTAAACTATGAAAGCGATTAAAGCGCTGCAAACCCTTATCCGGCTGCATAAGCGCGATTTGGATCTCAAACGTAAAGAGTTAATCCAGCTGGAAGAGCAAAAGGCAAAGCTTGAGGCTGCGCTGGCGGATTTACAGGCGGAATTTGAGAAAGAACAACAGCTTGTAACAGAAAAGCCAGAGCTAATGTTTTCGTTTCTGGTTTATGCTGAGCGTAATAAAGAACAGCAAAATCGTATGAAAGGCGTTATCCGCAACACCCAAACCCAGATAGAGCGCGCCCAAGAGGCCATTGAGGTGCTTTATGGGGAGATTAAGAAATATGAGATTGCTTTAGAGAATAAACTAGAAGAAGTCCGTAAAGAAGAAGCACGCAAAGAGACCATCCAATTCGACGAAATCGCGCAAGGCCAGTTCCAACGGCGTCGAAATGAAACAGAATAGCAATCCAGAATTGATCATCTAAGTTATTATTCTATAATCAATAATTGAAATATTAAATTATTGTTACAGATGAGAATCTATATTGACTGGTTAATAAGTTATTAATATAATCCCAATATATAGTTAATATATTATAACTAGTGCAAATGAATCGCACGGTTATGAATGGAGAATAAAATGGGATTCTTTTCAGCTATTGCTTCAGCAGTTAATGTTTTTTCTAGGGCGACAAAGAATGTAGCGGTGCAAGCTGCATCTGTACCTCCTTTTGCAAAGCAAGAGCCGCGTTTCACTCATAATGAAACAGAGAGAGGCATTGAAACGCGTGATGCATATACAGGTTTATATGAATTTGAACCTAAGCCACAATTGCCAAGAACAGATAGTTTCTATAAGTCGGCTGATGGTGTATGGGGCAATTTGGCGAAGCAAACCGCAGAATATGTAAGACGTGTATCGGGTGCGCTTGGATTGCTGGCGCTTACGACAGAGCATGATTACGCTACAGAAGTGAATTTCCCGAGTGGTACTGACCAATTAGCAGGTGAGGCGAATACCCTGCTTACCATTATAGATGAAGCCCCTAAAGCGCTTTTGAAGAAAGTGGATCATGAAGGTCGTAGATTTGTAGATCGTATTGGTAAAGATCTGCCTACGCCTGCATTTAAAGAACAAGTAAGCTTCGTAGCATTGCTCGATAGAGGGCAAGAAGAAGGCGTTGTGAGGAAACCGCGCCAGCCATCTTCTTGGGCAGAGGGAGTTGTAGAGTCTCGTTTGCAGCTAACTCAGGCAGTACGCGCAGCGTAACACTACGCCAATTCCTGAGACCGTTTGAAGGCCGCGAAAGCGGCCTTTTTCATGAGCTGTGTTAGGCCGGTTTCTTCGTTCATTAATATGTCTAATGCTGCTGCTGTTGTGCCCTTAGGGCTGGTGACTTGTTCGCGTAGTGTTGCGGCCGGATAGTCTGAGCTCTTTGCTAAATCGCTACTGCCATAGACGGTTTGGCAGGCAAGGCGGGTGGCGAACTCTTTGGGCAGGCCGAGTGCAATGCCGGCTTCTGTTAATGCTTCAATGAAATGGAAGATATAGGCAGGCCCGCTGCCGGAAATGGCGGTGACGGCATCCATATGCGACTCATCCTCAATCCAAATCACTTGGCCATTGGCGCTGAGGAGGCGTGTGGCGAGGGTATGGTGATCGGCTGTTACCGTTTTATTCGCAATGCTCACCATAGCCGCTTCAGCAATCACCGCCGGAAGATTTGGCATCACGCGTATAATCGCAACATGGCCGAGGTGTTGTTCAAAAAATGCAATGGTTTTTCCTGCTGCAATGGAGAGAAAGAGCGTGTTAGCTGTGGCATAGCGCTTATAAAGCGGCACTACTTCTTCCATGCCTTGTGGTTTGATAGCAAATATAACGATGCTTGGGGCATAATCCGCAGGGAGTTCCTCTTGTGAGTGGAGCCAGGTAACGTCTGGATGTTTTTCACCGTAAGGTTCGATGACCGTAATCGCGGATGCATCAATGCCGCTGTTAAGCCAGCCTTGCAGCAAAGCACTGCCCATTTTTCCGCAGCCGATGAGGAGGATGTGTGTAGATGGTTGCATGGTGTGTTCTCGTATGTGTGATAATTAATATTGTTTATTGTGTCACACGCCGACGTGATCGGGGTTATCGCGTGGCTCGGCTAACCTATTGATACATGTCATCCCGGACTTGATCCGGGATCCATTGGTATGGCAACACTACCTATAAGAATATAAGCTGGTAGCGCCAGTCAAAGTGGATTCCGGGTCAAGCCCGGAATGACAAGAAAAAGAGCCATGCGATACCCCCGATCAAGTCGGTGAATGACAATTAAATTGGGGGGGCGCTAACTATTTCTGTTTTGCCTCAAGCGCATCCAACCGTGCTTGTAATTTTTCTTGCTCCAACCGAGCCTTTGCGGCCATTTCTTTTACCGCTTCAAATTCTTCACGCGTCACCATATTGGCTTCTTTAATCAGAAATGTGAACTGTTGGCGGATGAGGGCTTCTAGGTCGTGTTTGATACCTGCGGCGGTGCCGAGTGCGTTGTTGAAAACGCGGGCCATATCGTCGAAGAGTTTATTATTCATTGTCATCTTAATTACCCTTATGTTATCTACTAAAGGGTACTCTAGCAAACTCTCTATCAATAAGAAATAATTATGAGCATTCCGTTTCCGAATATTGATCCTATTGCATTAAGCATTGGCCCTGTAGCGATACGTTGGTATGCGTTGGCCTATATGGCGGGGATTTTGATTGGCTGGTGGTATTTGATCCAGATTAACAAAAAAGAGCCTATCGTTTTCACCAAGAAAGCACTTGAAGATATTGTGGTGTGGACAACGGCGGGGATTATTCTGGGTGGCCGGCTTGGTTATGTGCTGTTTTATAATCCTGTTTATTATGCATCCCATCCATTAGAGGCATTACAGATTTGGCATGGTGGCATGTCATTTCATGGTGGTATGGTTGGTTTAGGCCTGGCGATATTGATGCTCTGCCGCCGTGAGAAAATACCCTTCTTGCGTGCGATTGATTTGGTGGTGTGTGTGGCGCCGATTGGAATTTTCTTTGGGCGGATTGCGAATTTCATCAATGGCGAGCTATATGGCCGTGTCACCGATGTGCCATGGGGTATGGTATTCCCCAATGGCGGGCCATTGCCGCGCCATCCGAGCCAGTTATATCAGGCGGGGTTGGAAGGTTTGATGGTGACGGTAATACTCGCGATTGCCGTGCATACGCCGTTGCGTCAGAAAGCAGGTGCATTATCGGGTCTGTTCTTAATTGGTTACTCACTCTCGCGTATTGTGATGGAATTATTCCGCGAACCAGATGCGCAGCTTGGATTTATTTTCGGGCAGTTTACGATGGGGCAATTGCTCTCTGTGCCGATGGCGTTGCTGGGTATCTATCTTGTTTTCAGGAAACGGCATGTCGCTTAAATCGGTGTTAACATCGTTGATCCAATCCGAAGGGCCGTTATCGGTGGCGCGCTATATGGAAGAGGTACTGTCGCATCCGACTTATGGTTATTACAAACGCAAAGACCCCTTTGGTGTGAAGGGGGATTTCACAACAGCGCCAGAGATCAGCCAGATATTTGGTGAATTATTGGGTATCTGGTGTGCTGTTGTATGGCAAACGATGGGGAGTCCTAGCCCATTTATGCTGGTGGAAATCGGCCCTGGGCGGGGAACGTTGATGCGTGATATATTGCGCGGCACACGCCATGTCACAGGGTTTCATCAGGCGATGGAAGTGCATATGATCGAAACCAGCCCGCATTTGGTGGGCTTGCAGCAGCGTATGCTAAAAGGTGAGGCGGTGAAGTGCTTTTGGCATACGGATATTACCTATCTTCCAGAGAAGCCGATTGTGTTGGTGGCTAATGAGTTATTCGATGCGCTGCCGGTATATCAATATGTCAAAACCAAAGAAGGCTGGCGCGAGAAACGCGTGGGGCTGGGGGCGGATGGTGAGTTGACGTTTGCACTTTCGCCTGTGCGTAATGCGATGAGTGAGCGGTTGGATAAAGAACATGGGCATGTGCCAGAAGGTGGTGTGTTTGAGTTATGTCCGGCGGGGATTAATCTGATGCGCGATATTGCGCTACGTATTAAAGAGCAACGCGGGGCCGCGCTGATTGTAGATTATGGTTATGATTTTTATGGCTATAAGGACACATTGCAGGCGCTAAAAAAACACCAATACCATCCTGTGCTTGAAACGCCAGGCGAGGCGGATGTGACGGCGCATGTGGATTTTATTAGCTTAATGGATGCGGCGGAATGTTGTGAGGTGGATGTCTATGGTGCGATTACACAATCGGCATTGCTTGGCCGGTTAGGTGTAGAGCTGCGCGCCAAGGCGCTGCTTGACCGTGCAACGCCTGAGCAGCAGCAAGAAATCGTCTCCAGCGTGAAACGCTTGATGGCGCCGGAAGAAATGGGTATTTTATTTAAAGCAATCGCAGTCGTGGCGCCTGGTATGCCAGCACCACCAGCATTTGAAGGATAGATTTAGAGAGTATTGTCACTGCGAGGCCACAACGTGGCCGTGGCAGTCCAGCTTACCGTTACCTGGATTGCCGCGCTACACTGCGTTTCGCTCGCAATGACGGAGTAATAATAAGTAGGAAGAATATATCATGGTCAAACTGGTTACCTGCCCGAAATTCAAAGAATTCTCCAATATCCGTCACGGTTTCTTCACACGTAAAGGCGGAGTGAGCAAGGGGATTTATGAAGGCTTAAATGTTGGATATGGTTCGGGCGATGCTATCGAAACCGTGAGCCAGAACCGCGAAATTGCGATGCAGGCCTTTCAGACGACGGAAGATCATCTCTGTACACTCTATCAAATCCATAGCGGCAAAGCCATGGCCGTTACCAAACCGTGGCCGCGCGATGCCAAACCGGAAGGGGATGGGTTGGCGAGTACGAAGCGTGGGTTGGTGCTGGGTATTTTAACAGCAGATTGTGCGCCGCTCTTATTTGCTGATCCTGTAAACCACGTCGTAGGCGCTGCCCATGCAGGGTGGAAAGGGGCGGGTTTAGGTATTGCACAGCAAACCGTTGCCGAGATGATCAAACTCGGTGCGAAAACCCAGCATATTCACGCCGTCATCGGCCCATGCATTCAGCAAGATTCCTATGAGGTGGGGCCAGAGTTTATGGATACTTTCCTTAAATGCAGCCCGGATGATGAGAAGTTTTTCAAGCCTGGAAAGAATCCAGGAAAATACATGTTTAATCTGCCGGCTTATTTAGTGAAAAAACTCAATGAGCTGCAATTGGCATCGGTGAGCAATGTGGGCATAGATACGTGTTCAGATGAAGAGCATTTCTACAGCTACCGCCGCAAGACACTCAGAGGTGAAGCGGATTATGGGCGGCAGTTATCGGCGATTATGCTGATGTAATAGCCTGCTCCTCGTCATTGCGAGGCCACAACGTGGCCGTGGCAATCCAGGGGCGGGTTTCTCTGCTCTGGATCGCCGCGCTTACGCTCGCGATGACGAAGATTATGTATCATACGCCGACTTGATCGGCGTATCCATCGCAATATACGTATTACGCTATCCTAAAACTTCATCTTACTAAAGCTACCATATAACGGTCCGAATACGGCGATGGATACCCAGAGCATGATGCCGCCGAGCATGATGGTGAGTGCTGGTTGTACGACGCCTACCATGTTATTCACCGATTCGTTCACTTCACGGTCATAGAAGAAGGTGATGTTGGCGAGTGTGGTATCTAGGTTACCGCTATCTTCCCCCACTTTAAACATACGTATTACCAAGCTAGGGAATTGGTTGGAGACGCGCAGCGCTGTGGTGAGGGAGCTACCTTCGGAGACGGCTTTACGGGCGGTGGAGATGCTTTCTTTGATCACGCGGTTATCAACAACGTTATGGGCAATATCCAAGCAATCGAGAATACCAATGCCGCTTTTAAAAGTGATGGCGAAGAAGTGACAGAA
The DNA here is from genome assembly GCA_964574415.1 of uncultured Rickettsiales bacterium. Lineage (GTDB taxonomy): Bacteria > Pseudomonadota > Alphaproteobacteria > Rickettsiales > CAZNNM01 > CAZNNM01. The sequence goes on from CAZNNM010000014.1 coordinate 18,050, forward strand.
ACGTGCCAGTTCAATCTTGCGGATAACAGGGCCGATGGCGGGAATGCAGAGTTTGAAATTATCAAAGTAATAGGCAAAAGTGCTAGAGCTTTTACACATGACCTTGATCCCGACATAGATGGCAATGGGAAAGATAAGTAAAACATACCAATAGTTTGCAAAAAAGTCAGAGAAGCTAATGAGTAATTTGGTATATAAAGGAAGCTCAAAATTCTGGGCTTTTAAGAAGGCAGAGAGTTTCGGAATAACGAAAAGCATCATCATCGAAACGATACCTGCCATCAATGCCAGCAAGAACATGGGGTAATAGGTCGCTTTTTTGATTTTACCGCGAATATCATGCACCCATTTTAAATGGTGGCCCAGATGGTGGAAAATATCGGCCAGCTGACCGGTGCGCTCACCTGCTGCAACCAGACCGGTGAATACTTCGTTGAATACTTGCGGATGTGAGGCCATAGCGGCAGAAAGCATCGAACCGCTGCGCACGGAATCATAAATTTCGGCCATTAAGTTTTTGACTTTGATGGAATCAGTCGTATCGCGCAAATCGGCAATGGAATCCAGCAGTGGCACGCCGGCGCGTTCGAGCTGTTCAAGGTGAATACAGAGGATAATAATATCCTTCAAGCTAATAGTGGCGCGGCCGAGGCTCCCAGTTTTTTCTTTAAGGATGCGGATTTCAACAACATCCAGCCCTAATTCTTTAAGGCGGTGTTCAAGATCCACCTCATTAGCGGCGGTCATATTGCCTTTAATACGGCGGCCTTTTTCGTTTAAGGCGGTGTAACTGAAGAATGTCATAATCTACCTGTCATATCTACAGTTCGTATCAGCTCATCAATACTGGTAATCCCCGCAAGCACTTTGTCCACACCATCCATCGCCATGGTTTTAAAGCCATTCTCAACCGCATATTCCATGATTTTGTGGCGCGGTGAGCCGGTTTCAATCATTTCATCCATGTTCTGATCAATGCGCAGCACCTCGCTCACGGCCACGCGGCCTTTATAGCCATTATGGCAAGAAGGGCAACCAACGGGTTCATGAATCATATGCGCATCGGTTGTAGCAATACCGAGAATTTTACATTCATCTGCCGTAGCATGGCGTGGTTTTTTGCAATGTGGGCAGAGTTTACGTGCCAGGCGCTGTGCCATGAGGCAGATCAGTGAGCCTGAGAGCAGGTGAGGAGGTACGCCGATATCAATCAAACGTGGAATCGCGCCTAGCGCATCATTGGTATGCAGTGTACTGAATACTTGGTGACCTGTCATCGCCGCGCGTACAGCCATGTTGGCGGTGTCGCGATCACGAATCTCCCCGATGAAGATCACATCAGGGTCTTGCCGCATGAGAGAGCGGATACCATCCACGAAGTTCATCCCCGTTCCTTCGCGCACGTTACTTTGGCGGATGAGTGGGAGCTGGTATTCCACGGGGTCTTCCAGGGTCATGATGTTGCGGTCGATGGAGTTGATATAGTTCAACACCGAATAAAGCGTGGTGGTTTTACCGCTACCGGTCGGGCCGGTGACGATGATGATACCTTCAGGGCGTTTGAGCAGTTTTTTAAGGAGTGTAATATTTTCATCGCTAAAGCCGAGTGTGCTGAGTGGCACGAGTGAGCGTTTTTTATCCAAAATACGCATCACGATGTTTTCACCATGCACGGTTGGCTGGGTGGCCACACGGAAATCGATCTCACGGCCGAGTACGTTATAGGAAATCCGCCCATCTTGCGGGTTTCGGGTTTCGGCGATGTTCATGTTGGACATAATTTTGATACGCACAGCAATCGCAGACCAATAATCCTTATGGAAGCTACGAATCTGGCTCATTTGGCCATCGACACGATAGCGCAGGCGTAGGAACAGGCCTTCTGGTTCAAAGTGGATATCCGAAGCACCCGCTTTAATCGCATCGACCAGGATCGCATCGACTAGGCGTACGGTTGGGTTAACGTAGCCTTGTTCTTCGCCATTGAGTTTATTGTTTTCGGTGCGGCCAGTTTCGATTTCACGGATAATACCATCGACTGACATTTCATAATCGTGGTATTGGTCAATAATCTCTAGGATTTCTGCCTCACCCGCATAGACTGGCACAATTTTCGATTGTTTCGGGAAGAAGCGGCGGAATTGATCAATGGCAAGAATATTATATACATCGCTAATGGCAACGGTAACAGTATCGTTATCAATCGAGACTGGCAGTGCTTTACACCGCATGGCGATGTCTTTTGGTACGGTTTTGATGAGTTTAGAATCAAGAACGGCGGTTTTCAGGTTGAAATTACCAACACCAGAGGTTTCAGTAAGAATTTCTCCCAGGGCGCTTTCGGTGATAAAGCCCAGTTCTACGAGAATCGCCCCCAGCATTTTGCGATCAGGCCCATCACCTTGTTCACGGAGGGCGATTTGGAGCTGGTCAGGTGAAATCAGCCCTTTTTTAATGAGGCGCTGGCCAAGGGGTAATTTCTTATAATGCGCTTCATCCTCTTCAGAGGGGGCGTGTAGCGTATCAATACCTAGGGCGTTTTCGATAGAGATAGTCGTTACAGGTTCGGCAGGTAGTGTGATGGTTGGGGCAACGGTTTCTATTGGGGATGGCATAACCGGTGCAGGTTCTGGTGCGACGACTGGTTGCGCTACAGGAATGGGTTCTGGTTGTGGGGAAGCTTCTATGACTGGTTCTGGTATTGGCTCAGGCTCAGGCTCTAGTATAGGCTCTGGTTCTGGAAGTGGTTGGCTCTCGGCAGTAACGGGTTCTGGCTCGGCAGGTTGTGGTTCGATGACGGGTTCTGGTTCAGCAGGTGTTTCCATTGCTGGCGCAGGTTCTTCGACGGCGAGGGTGAAGGCGGGTTTGTCTTCTTCTGCTTCTGCTACGGGTGTGACTATGGGAGAGGTGCCAATGGTTTCACCCAGTTCAAATTGCGGGCTGGGTTCATCCTCTTCTGTGTGAGTTACAACGGGTGCAGGTGCTGCTTGTTCGATATCCTGCATCAGCTCGAATGCAGGTATAGGCTCATCATCTTCGACCGGAGGAGTTGGTTCTGGTGTGAAGGCGATAGAGGCGATTTCTTTATCTTCTTCCGCAAAACTGGCTTCAAGCGCTGCGACGGCATCCAGAAAATCGCTATGTGCTTCGGGTTGTGGCTCCGGTTCTTCAGCGACAGGTTCGTCTGGTATAGCAGGTTCAGGTTCAGGTTCAGGTTCAGGTTCAGGGGTAGCTTCTATGATGGGTTCTGGAAACGGTTGGCTCTCAGCAATAACGGATTCTGGCTCGGTGGATTGTATTTCGATAGCAGGTTCAGCTGGCGCTTCGGTTGGGAAAAGAGAGGTTTGTTGAGGTTTGGCAGGTGTAGGTTCAGGTGAAAAATCTTCGGTTTCTTCACCAGGTTCCTCGATTATCGGAGCGTTTTTGAGATAAACAGAGGCAGCAGCCAGGCGTTCTTTGATTTTGGAGAGGTCCCAGTCATAGCCGTCAGGATTGACGGATGAAGGCTTTGGTTCACCGTTTTCGGTGGTATTCTCCTCTTCAGGCGCAGTATGTGCAGAAGATGGGAAGAGGTCATCCGTATGTGGTTTGTTCGTATCCATTCGTCCTCAATTACCAAGCTTAAGGACTAGTATAACGGCTGAACTCTTAAAATTTTGCTAAGGATTCTGGGGATGTGCTGTGATGGAATGGCCGAGATTACTTCTTACGGAAGGAATCCAGTGTGACTACATTGCCACTGCCGCCTGCTTTTTCACCTTTCGCCTCTTTGCCTTTAGGAGATTTTTTACCTTTGGCTTTTGGCTCTTCGGTTGGCTCTGGAGCGACGAATTCTTTCACTTCAGCAGATATTTCCTCTTCGTCCTCATCCTCAAAATCATTGTCATCAATGCTGCGGAATTGCAGGCCAAACTTTACGCTTGGGTCAGCAAAGGCGGTGAGGGCAGAGAAAGGAACTGTGAGTCTTTCGCGCACGCCGCCAAAGCTTAAAGTGACGCTGAAACGGTCTTCGCGAATGTCTAATTCTTCAAATTGGTATTGCAGGACGATAGTCATCTCATCCGGGTATTTTTCCCGAAGTTTTGGTGACATTTCCACGCCTGGGAAATCCGTTATGAAGGAAATGAAGAAGTGATGCTCGCCTTGCAGGCCTTTTTCGGCCGTTATTTGGAGGGCACGGCGTACGATAATATGCATTGCATCATCAATCAGTTCACCGTAATCAATAAAATCATCATCCATGCGAGCGCTATTCCCCTTCAGTTTTAACAGTGGGAGGCTTCTGTTGCCCGGTGCCCCCCGAACCGCTCTAATGATTATTACGCAGCTGCGGCAATTGCAACAGGAGCGAAGTTATCATTAGCTACAACGAAATTATCGTTTGCATTTATGTTTATGATCTATCGTAACCGAAGTTACCGGCAGTATCATACCGGACAAAAACTACACCTTTATTGCGCACGTCGATCCTGTTTCGTCCCCATAGAGTATCATGGTGGAGACGCCGGGTACCGCCCCCGGGTCCGCAACGCCTATTCTGAGCAGCGTTTATTGTCATAGTTGCTGGAAACCAGCCACATTTTCATTATAACGGGTTTTTAAATGATGTGAAGCAGAATCTTTGGGGAGGATGGGGACTGGGGGCTAGGGGTTAGGGATTGGGATAATGATCGCGTTACTATCGTTTGCGGTGATAAGAAAAATAATACTGTCATATGCCGACGTGATGGGCGTATCCATCGTAATATATAGCCTTATTTTTTAGGATGGATTCACCAATCAAGTTGGCGTTGCTGTCTGGCTCTTTATCTTGTCATTCCGGGCTTGACCCGGCGTTGTTGCATGGTTCTCGCTCTTGTCATTCTGGACGTGATCCGGAATCCACCAAGACTGGCGCTAAGATCTATATTCTTATAGACCACGCTGCCATAACAGTGGATCCCGGATCACGTCCGGGATGACGAATAGCAATAGGTTACGGAGCCAGGCAACAACGCCAATCATGCCGGTGAATGATAATTGTTTTTATAATATATTGATATTTATACATAATAATTATATTTCACAAAAAATATGTAATAGTGCTGGATTATTGTGAAATAATACCCTATAAACTTAATAGGAATTATATAAATTAATAATATGCAGCTATCATGAGTAAATTTTATACAGAATATACGTTCAGTGAAGAAGAGCATGAGGAGATACTGCGCTATGTAGAATCGCTTGATGATGGACTGTCATTGGATGACGCTGCGCATAAAGTAGTGGAGTATATTCTCAAGAATAATCATATAGTAACGTTGCAGCCATTGCTGTCTGGTATAAAGCCTGGAGGAGCAGAAAGTCTGCTGCTATTGCATAATGTGCCAATTGACCGGAATATTCCCTTGGCTAATATAGGGGATATTGAGACGCGCTGTGTTCAAAAGGGGCGTGTGAGTGAAATTATGTTATTGGCATTTAGCCATCTTACAGGTGTTGAAGTGCGCAGTAATCCTAAAGAACAGCAAGGCAAGCTTGTGCACAATGTTGCACCGCATCCGGGATATGAAGAGAGTAAGTCAAGCATAGGGCTAGAGCCGCTTGCGCACCACACGGAAAGTCCGCAAGAAGATAATCCGCCGGATGTGTTAATGCTTTTGGGACTGCACGGCGATCCTCAGGCAAAAACGGCATTTGTACCTGTCCACACTATTCTCAATGAGCTTTCGCCTGAGATTAAGGCATTATTGCAAGAGCCTTTATATGAAATCCATTCCGGCGCATCTTATATGGGGAAGACCACCACGAGTTTGCGGCCTATTATAGCGGATAATCACCTCTTCTATATTGCCGATCATGAACGTGTCATTCCCCAAAATGAGCCGGCAAGAAATGCTATAGCAGACTTAAATGATGCTATTACTACGGCACAAAACCGTATGGGTGTGGCATTGGCGCTTACGGCAGGGGATCTTGTTATTTTCAATAATGGTTCGCTTGCCAATGGGGTGATGCACGCGCGCGTGGGGCGGATTGAGGATGAGAGCCGTTGGTTGCAGCGCGTATTGGCGTATGATCCCGATATACGCGTTCCAGATCAAGTTATTGAAAAACTGCATAAAGACTGTGAAGTTCAGGGTATGGTAGGAGGCCATGTAGATGTGTCTTTAGTATCATCTTCATGGGCGGATTCTGTAAAAACACCCTCCAGTTCACCGCAGAGCAGGCGTTTTCGATAGGGGTTATGTTTTCGCTGCTAATGCTTTCTGGCAATCGACTGCCATTGCTTTTTGTGGGTCATTGATGCATTCGTTCAGTAAGATATTCACTTGATCCGAAAATAATTGATGCTTTGCAAGGCCCATAGCGGCATTCCAGCTCATATATTTATCTGCGGGATGCGCTAAAGCGTGTTTAAATACATCGATGGTTTTGGGTGAGTATTCTGCGAGGGAGCGTAGGCTGGTCAGGCTATTCATGCTGCATGCGCCACCGGAATGGTAAATACGGATCAAATCATCGATAAATATCTGGGCATGGGGTGCATAATTGCGGATTTGTGTGGTGATGTTAAGTGAGCAGGTGATGTTTTCGGTAGGCGTTGCGGCGTCTGCATTGCCGCCTTGGAGCGCTATCATCTGATCGGCCAGCGATGGGGAGGCATCGGCTGTGCGTGGCAGGATCATTTGTTGGACAATGACGGTATGCACCTTATCCAGTTCTGTGCCGTATTTGAGCATCAATAATGCAGCCGTTAATTGGGTGTGCTTATCGCTATTCTCTAGATAAGGTATGACGAGGGCGGCTGTTTCAGGTGATAGGCTCTTTTGCGCATCCGCAAGGGCAGTTGCAAGGCGGACAATGGTGAGCGGGTTTACTGTAGGGTTATGTGCAATTCGCGCTAATTTCTGCATTTGTTCGGGTGTGGGTGTGCGCTGGTTAAGGGCGGCCACAAGCGCGCTGGTGAAATTGCGGTTCTCGGCAATCTGGGTTTCAAAATTATCTAATCCAAAATCGATGATAGGAGTGACATCGACATTCTTTCCTGCAAGCAAGGTAATGGCAAGGGCGGCATTCTCACGCACTGTCTTGGATGGGTAGGTTTTGAGTAGTTCAAAGACAAGCGGAGCTGCCGGTTCGCCCGCCCGCTCGAGAGAGAACGTAACACCGCTCATAAAAGATGCATCATTATAATGTTGCGTGATGATTTTCTGCGCTACAGGAAAACCTTGCGCGCCGAGATGTAGCAGCGCCTGTGTAACATATATGGATGTTTTACTGTCATATGTCTTATAATGGTTATCGATATAAGGGATGATTGGTTCGCCAATATGTTCCAGCGCCCATACAACCGCTATCGCAACGCGGCCGAATTGTGGGTGTTCTCTGGGTAATACGGCGATAATATCAGCTATAAGAGGGCTGGCACTGTTGCTACGGCTGGCAAGTGCATTAAGGGTCTGCACGATGTCCTCATCGGAGCCTTGGAGCAGTACATTCCGCGCTTGCTCCAGTTGTTGATCCTCAGCTGTTGGGAATGCATTGGCATAGCTGTGCAACGGCATAAGGCTGAATAGTAATGTGATGAGTAGGGAATATTTCATAGGTCGCTCTATAGTAAAATATGTCTTTATACGACAGTACAAGCTATTTGATAACGAAACCTTAACAGTGCTATATTAGTATAAAGTAAAGTAAGCCTATTATGAGGGTATCTATCTATGGGTAAAAAACACACTATCGGCTCTTTCCTGTTTGATTATCTCTATAAACAAGGTGTACGGCATGCATTCGGGATTCCGGGAGATTTTGCCTTGCCGACGTTTAGGTGGCTACAGAAATCGGATATTGATCTGATCACGATGACGCATGAACCCTCTATTGGGTTTGCAGCCGATGGCTATGCACGGGTGCATGGGCTTGGGGTGGCGTGTGTGACCTATTGCGTGGGTGGCTTGAACATGGTCAACAGCATTGCTTGTGCCTATGCTGAGAAAAGCCCTGTATTGGTCATTTCTGGCGGGCCATCGATGGCGGATCGCCGGAGTGATCAGCTCGTGCATCATAAGGTGAAGAATTTCGATACACAACGCCGTGTGTTTGAAGAGGTAACGTGTGCAACGGCAGTATTGAGTGATCCGCATACAGCCGCATCAGAGATCATCCGTGTGGTGGAGATGATTAAGCAGGAATGCCGACCTGGCTATATTGAGATTCCGTATGATCTGGTGGATATGCCGATCAAAATATCTGCACATAAGCCGGCCAAAGAAGCGCGCAAAAGCGATAAAGAGATGCTGGATGTTGCGCTGGCTGAGGCGGCGGCGTTTATTAATGCGGCGAAGAAGCCCGTGTTGATTGCCGATATTGAACTGCACCGCCATGGTTTAACCGAAGTGGCGATTAAGTTTGCTGAGAAATGCAATATTCCTATTGCGGCGACCTTGCTCAGCAAGGGTATTATCAACGAAACCCATCCGCTGTATATTGGTGTGTATAGTGGTGGAATGTCGGAAGAAAAGTGCCAGAATTATGTGGAGCAAAGTGATTGTATCATTATGTTTGGCGCATTTATTTCTGATGTATTCTTAGGGCAATATACGGCGCATTTAGAGCGGAAGAATACGGTTCTGGTAACCACTGAAAAGACGCGCGTGGGCTTGCATAGTTATGAAAACGTGCTGTTTGAAGATTTCCTCAAAGGCTTACGCAAAGCGCCGATTACAGCCAAACGTGCATTTAAAAACCCGAATCCCTTTATCCCTGCGAAACCACTGGGCGTGGCAGAACGTAAAGCAAAGCTTTCGGCCCAGAATATTTTCCGTATTGTGAGTTTAAACATCGATGCAGGCACAACGATTGTGGCAGATACCGGTGATGCACTCTTAGGCACGATGGGTGTGCGTACCAGTGAGCATAAGCATTTCTTCGCTGATGCCTATTATCTCTCCATGGGTTTTGCCATTCCGGCCAGTATCGGGGCGATGGTAACGCAGAAGAAAAAAGAACGCACAATTGTGATTGTGGGTGATGGTGCGTTCCAGATGACAGGGATGGAGCTTTCCACAGCGGCAAAATATGGCCTTAAGCCGATTGTTATTGTGATCAATAATGATGGTTATGGTACACAGCGGCATATTATCGACGGCCCATTTAATAACATCCACCCATGGCATTATGCCGAGATCTGCGATTTCTTAGGCTATGGGCATGGGGTAAAGGTGGATACTAATGGTGACTTCGCTCATGCGCTCGAAACCGCATTTGAAAGCAATGAAATGACCGTAATCGAAGCCGTGATCCCACGCGATGATTGCAGCATCCATCTACGCCGCATGGGCGAGGCGTTGGGTAGGTTGCGGGATGTGAAGAAGCGGAAGAAGTAGTAGAGTGATATTGAGGATGGATTCGCTGATCACGTCGGCGAATGACAAGGCGCCCTTCGTCATCTACTCCTATTTATATTTTTTTGCACTGTCATCCTTGGACTTGATCCAAGGATCCATCCTAGATAGAGAGCAAGAATATAGCTTTGAATAATGCTATGTATTTGAGATGGATTCTTGGATCAAGTCCAAGAATGACAGAGTAATATAACACCGTCATCGCGAGCGTAGCGTGGCGATCCATGTATCTTACATAAAGGACAGAGAAATCCTACACATTGATTGCCACCTCGCTAGCGCTCCTCGCAGTGATGACCGGCTATGCAACAACGTTGATTACATCGATGAATCCATCACTATCAAGTAAATTCAATATATTACCCTTATATATCGACAACCCTCCCAATCTATGCTAGAACCAGCTGCATCTCGTTAATAGAAAAAGCACTGTGATATGCTAACGATTACTCTACTCCTGTTCTCCAACATCTTTATGACATTTGCCTGGTATGGGCATTTGAAGTTTAAGGAATCGCCGTTATGGATTGTGATTCTGGTGAGTTGGGGGATTGCGTTTTTTGAGTATTGTTTGCAAGTGCCAGCCAACCGTATGGGAAGTTATCAATTCTCTACTACGGAGCTGAAAACCATACAGGAAGTGCTTTCGCTCACTGTTTTTGGTGTGTTTTCTATTTATTATCTCGGCGAGCCGCTTAAATGGAACCATATTCTGGGGTTTGCATTATTATGCTTAGCGGTATTCGTTATTTTTAAGAAGTGGTAGCCATGAAACAGTATCTTTCGCTTTTTGTCCGGTTTATTGGATTAGGGTTTACAGCTTGGGGTGGCTCTAAAGAGCAATTATCTACACTCCAGCGTGAATGTTCCGAGGAGCAGATGCAGGAAGCGCTGGCTGTGTATAACTCTCTGCCTGGCCCAAATGTGCCGGAATTATGTATCACTATTGGCCGGGAGCGTGCGGGGATTGTAGGCGGGATTATTGCGGGATTGGCCTTTTTGTTGCCAGGTTTACTATTAGTATTAGGGGTAGCATGGATATACCATGCCATTGGGGCGGCAATTATGGTGGCGGCATTGGTTGGCGTAAAGCCTGCGATTGCTGCGATTATGGTGCGTGTGTCGGAGCGTATGGTGCGTTCGACAATAGATAGTGTTGCCATGGGGCTTGCGGCATTACTCAGCATGATTCTGACATTATGCGATGCACATTTTGTGCCGGTGTTGGTCATTACGGTATTGTGGAGTGTGTTATGGAGCAGCGGCTTAAAGCGCAGTGCGGTGTTGGTAACCGTATTTGCATGTATGGTGCTATCGTATTTTGGTTTTCCTGAAAGCCCATCGCCTTATGAGAAAATACATCATTTGGATAATGATGTGGTGGTGCATGAATCGTCCATACCGAATCTGTTTTCAGAAGGCGTGATGGCAGGAGTATTATCCTTTGGTGGTTCCTATAGTGCTGTGCCATTTATTCAAGAAACAGTGACCTATCATTATAATGAAGTAACGCCAGATACGGTGGTGGATGCGTTAGCATTAACAGCATTATTGCCAGCTCCGGTGATTGCTTTTGTGGCCTTCCTGGGCTTTACAACGGGTGGCTGGCTGGGCGCGTTGGCAATTACATTAGGTGCGTTGATTCCTGTGTTTGCTGTTGGGCTTGTGCCGGTGAAAAAATGGCAGGAAATATTAGCTAAGAGCCATTACCGTTATATTACGCAAGGTTTGCTTGGCGGTGTGGTGGGTATTTTCTTAGTAGCGACTTTCCGTGTGATGGCGGTAGCATTGACGGGATGGGTGACATTATTACTCGGCGCTGTCGCATTATGGGTTCTCTATCGCTATAAAGCATGGTGGGTTGCGCCGGCGGTGATTACGGTGTCGGGCGTGCTTGGGTATCTTTATTCGTTGATTTAGTGATTTGCACTCCTCATTCTCTGTCATCGCGAACGATCCCCTACCGCAAGGGTAGAGGAGTTATAGAGATGGATTGCCGCATTGCTAATGCTCCTCGCCATGACGGGGGATTGCATTTTATATAACACCATCTAGTTGACGGCCTTATCTGTTTTTATTATGCTGATCATCCTATTTATGTATGTATAAGAAAGGATAGTCAGTTTATGGCAGGAAATAACGTTGTTGGACAAAGTACACGTCAAACTTTAGGCCTTGGTGCGCCACCTTCTACGGTGACAACCGGCAGCCTCACTTTGATGGGGATTCCCCTGCCAACCCAATATATCGATGGTACGAATAATGCAGATACCATCGTTGCAACCAGCCTGACCAATTATATTTTTGGTAATGGCGGTAACGATATTCTCGATCTGCGCGGCGGCCCGACTATTGGTATTGGTGGCTTAGGTGCGGATACATTTATGGTGGGTGTAGCCAATACAGGGATTGGTGGCTTAGCAGGTGGCCAAATCATCGATTTCAGCACAGCTGAAGGTGATAAGCTGGATTTCTCTTCTATCGTTGCTAATTTTAATGATCTATCTATCCAAGTAACCGCTAACAACACCTCTGCAACCATTACCTATAATGGGAATGTGTATATCGTATCTGGTTTGGATGTGCGTTTATCGGCAGCGAATGTGATTACATCCGGTGGTGGTGGCGGTACATTGGGTACGCCAGGCGGTTCGCAAGGTACATCGGGTAATGATGTGCTGACAGGCACTGGTGCAGCCGATACTATGTTTGGTAATGCAGGTAATGACGTAATAAGTGGTGGTGCAGGTAATGATACGCTGCATGGCGGTAAAGGCGATGACTTACTGAATGGTAATGCGGATAACGATACTGCGAGCGGTAATCTGGGTAATGATACCGTATTTGGTGGTAAAGGTGATGACACGCTCTATGGCGGTAAAGATGATGACCTGGTGAATGGTAATCTTGGTACTGATATGGTCTATGGTGATGCGGGTAATGACACGCTGTTTGGTGGTCAAGGTGCAGATTGCTTATTAGGCGGTGCAGGTAATGATATTCTTTATGGTGATCGCGATGCTGATACGCTGACGGGGGGTGATGGTGCTGATGTGTTCGTATTTAATGCGAATCATGGTGCGGATGTGATCACTGACTTTGTCGCAGGCACAGATTCACTGACCTTCTCATCTGCATTGTTTGCAAATGCGGATGCGGTGGTTACTGCAAGTGCTGTGAATGCTTCAGGCAATCTGGTGATTACGAGCAGTTCTGGCAATACCGTTGAATTAATCGGTGTGAGCAGCATTACTGCAGCGGATATTGATATTCTGTAATCAGGATAGTAGTGGATGCTAAAAAGAAAGGAGAAGGTGTGATGCCTTCTCCTTTTTTATTTGGTTATGTTGTTCTTGTCATACGTCATGTACTCATATCTGCATTTTTAGAAATGCAATCATCATGTTGTCTCTTACTATTGTCATCCTTGGACTTGATCCAAGGATCCATCATAAATAGCAAGCAACAATACAGCTTATAAGAAGAATAATGCTTTTTGTTTTGGATGGATTCTTGGATCAAGTCCAAGAATGACAGAGTAAACTATGACCCCGTCATCGCGAGCGTAGCACGACGATCCATGTAACCGCGCCTGGTTAGCTCAAAAATGAGCCTACCCCATATGCCGCAATTTACTATAGCGCATACCGTAGAGCAGGTAAACCGCAGCGCCAAGGGCAAGCCATAATACGAAATTGCTGAGTGTTTCTTTGGGGAGGCCGTAGATCAGATATGCACAGGCAAAGATACCACCAACCGGAACCCATGGTGAGCCTGGGCAGCGGAACGGGCGGGCGATATCGGGTTGTTTACGGCGCAAGTATAATACGCTGATGCAGACCACCGTAAAGGAAGCCAACGTTCCCATACTGACCAAATGGCCGAGGGTGGAAATCGGTGTGAAGCCTGCTGTTAATGCAATAATAGCTCCGCCAATTAAGGTGCTTTGATGCGGTGTGTGGAAACGTGGATGGATTTTGCTGAAAGCGGTTGGCAGCAATCCATCGCGCGCCATCGAATAATTGATGCGGATAAGCCCGTAGGTTAGTACTAACATCACGGATGATAACCCCATCAACGCACCGATTTTAACACCTACGGCAAGCCAGGGCAGGTTCATGTAGTTGACGGCAAGTGCGATAGGGTCTGGCACATCGAGTTTGCTGTAATGCACAATGCCTGTCAGCACCAAGCCGACAACAATATATAAAATCGTACAAATAAACAGCGAACCTAAAATGCCAATAGGGATATCGCGTTGTGGATTTTTTGCTTCTTGGGAAGCGGTGGCGACAGCGTCGAAGCCAATATAGGCAAAGAAGATAGCGCTTGCACCTGTCAATACACCGCTAAAGCCATAACGGCTGCCACCTTCATTAGCAGGAATGAACGGCACCCAGTTGTCGGTGTTGATGAAGAAAACGCCGACTGCAATGAAAGCAAGGATCACCACAAGTTTAATCACGACAATCACGCTGTTCACAACAGCAGATTCTTTCACGCCCACCACCAGAATACCGGTCACCAGCAGGCTCACGAAAAAGGCAGGTAAGTTGAAGATAGCATTTGCGGTAGAGCCATCAGCAAGGGTGACTAAGGCGCCGGTGGGTTGTGTCCAAATGGGGGGAATGACGAGGCCGAGATCGGCTAAGAAGCTAACGCAATAGCCTGACCAGCCAACGGCAACCGTCGAGGCGGCAATCCCATATTCCAATACTAAACACCATCCCACAGCCCAGGCTACTTGTTCGCCTAATGTGTAATACGTATAAGTATAGGCGCTGCCTGAAAGCGGAATCATTGAGGAAAGTTCTGCATAGCATAGGCCGGTTAAGCCGCAGGCAATTGCACCGAGAATGAAAGAGAGGGCCAAAGCGGGGCCGGCATAATTGGCAGCCGCTGTTCCGGTCATCACGAAGATACCAGCGCCGATAATACAGCCAATACCAAGAGAGACTAATTGCCAGGGACCTAAAGCACGCCGTAATGATTTGCCAGCATCTAATTCTTGTTCAATAAGTGAGAGTGATTTTATGCGACAAAAAAAACGTGCTAATGCCATAGAGACTCCTTTTTTAGAAAAACACACGCTACCACGGATTGAAAAACCATGCAAGGATATCGGTGGTTTGGGTACTAACTCGTTTTGAAATAATTGTTGTCATTCTTGGACTTGATCCAAGAGTCCATCAAAAATATAAAGCTCTTCTAAGCCGTATTTTTGCTTGTATTATTACAATGGATTCTTGGATCACGTCTAAGGATGACACAGCCTATATTACGATCTCTGCAACCATGCATTGGCCAGTTGCTTTGCTGTTTGAATCTGAGCGGGTTTCATTTCTTTGGCGAGGATGTCTAGCATTTGTTTGTATTTCGGGTCTCTGCCTTGGCGGGAGGCGATGTAAATCCATTGATAGGCTTTGGTATAATCCGGCGCGCCGGTTATGCCTGCGGTATAGAGGGATCCTAGGCTGAATTGTGCTTCGGCGTAACGTTGTTCTGCTGCGCGGAGATACCATTTCTCGGCTTCACGGTAATTTTTGGTAACAGTTGTGCCACTGGCATAAGCATGGCCGACGCTGTATTCTGCCTCAGCTAGACCTTGATGTGCTGCTTTGCTTGCCCAGTGGAATGCTTCTTTTTCATCTCGTGGTGCTATTGTGCCCTGGCTGTAAAATTGTGCGAGGGCATATTGCGCCTGCGCATTGCCCTGGGAGGCGGCTTTTTTATAATAATTAAAAGCAGTCTGCGCATTCTGGCGCACGCCAATGCCTTTTTCATAGAGATAGCCTAAACGATAGGCCGCTGCATGGTGATTCTGATGGGCGGCTTTTTCATACCAGGAAATGGCGGTTTGGTAGTTCTTCGCCACACCATTGCCGTTATAATACATTTCGCCTAAGCGGTATTGCGCTTCGGCATTATTATCATTGGCGGCTGCGGTGAACCATTTATAGGCATCATTGCCTTTATCCATGTCTGCATAACGCTCGCCTAATGTAAGCTGTGCTGTAGTATCTTGCTGTTCTGCGCGTTGTAGTAGCTCAGTCATTGGCGCTTCTGTATTTTGAATCGATCCGCCTGTATAGCGTTTAATTCCTGCTTTGCTGATAAAAATACCCGTTTGGCCATTGGCAAGATGGGTGAAGCGAATAGGGATATTCCACTTGGCGCCACAGACATCCACCGTCCAGGTTTCTGTCCAGGAAGGATCAATTTTATACTTCAGGCGATGAGTGCTAGTGATGGTGGTATTGGTAACCGTATAGGACGAGCATTGGTGGCGCTTATCAAGCGATAATGCAACGGGTTTTAATGCTTGTTTCGTTTTAAACGCTAATGCGCCTTCAACACGGCTTTTTCCAGGCAGTGAGGAACATGCGCTCAGCGATAGCAACGCCAGTAAAGCAACGATGATAAAGTAAATGCGACGCATTCGTATTTTCTCCCCTAATGCTTGTATAGAGTATACATGCTGAAGCCGTTAGTCACGCGGTATTTTAGTGATAATAGGGATTTTACTATCCTGCTTATACGCTATGTTCACTTGGTGATGGTGTAGGAGAAGATTTCTCTACCCATGAAGGATTCGGAGGCGTTAAAAATTGTGCTAGTGCCTTGCCAGTAACATAGCCTATAGAGCTTCCTGCAAGCCGGCCTGCTTCTCTGGCTACTGCTGTAGTGAAATCATCAGAGTCTAATAGCCATGTGCAACCGATATTGATTGCAGAGGAAATAATGGGCGCAAATGGAGCTGTGTAAGGTGAGTGTTCTAATAGTGTTTCTGCCAATTGACCGCAGCCAGTCGCAAGAACACTAGATGAGTTATAGTAAAGTGCATAGGCGATACTGCTAATAGTCGTAGTGGCGGTAATAATAGTAGCGGTCGTTGTATGTCCTTTATTGCGTAATGTAGTATCTATGAATGTCATAGTTCCGATGAGGGGAGCGGCGATAAGCATTGTGGTGAGTGCAGTGTTTATGCTGGATGTCGGTGCTGTGGCGATTGTGATATCGTCTGATGATCCAGTTAATATATCATTACCCAATTCATCGTGGAGGTTTGTATCGGCTGCAGGGGCAAGCGCTAATTGTTTTCGCCAGGTTTGATAGCGTGGGTTATAATGTGCATCAATAGTTTGTATATCTTTGAGTAGCGGCAGTTGAGGTAACAATAGCGCACAGTGATCTGCGGATCCTTGTGCTGCAAGGCGGCAGCTTTCGGCGGGTGGGCAGAATCGTGTATAGATCATTAATGTGTCAGTACAATTTTGTGAGAGCTGATTAGGTAAAATGAAGGGGCCGGTATCTTTGGAACGGAATTGCATTGGGTGTTTTAACCATAAATGGCCAATTTCATGGGCGGCATTGACATTTAGAAGATGGGGATTCTCTAGGGCGTTGGTTGCAAAACCCATTAATGCAAACCGGATCATGCCATTTTCTGCGACGTTATACGTCATAGCTGTGCCTGCATTATGGATGGTAGAACCATGATGAAAGATGTGAACGGTATTAAGAGCGCTACGCTTCATGCTATAAGATGATACCGTTCCTTGAAAATCAGTAGGTGCAAGGCTGTCTATTTCTATAAAGCGAAAATAGTCACCTATCACTTTCTCCCAGAGTTGGAATTTTGCACGCATAATATCGCGTACGGATTCTGAAAGAGGAATAACAGTATAGCCCGCTCCCCAGAGTTTGCCCTTTTCAAGATAACTTTCTGGAACATGGGTATCAAAAGTATAGCGTAGAGTAATAGGAAAGGAGCCGTGCCAACGGACTTGATGTGTTAGCGCCTGATACCATTCAGGAGCAATAGGGGGGATGGCATATTTCTCTGTAGTCATCTTCTGTTGCTGTGATTAAATTATTAACTTTTGTGCCGTAGTATACAACAAATATAATGAAATTCCATTGAATAAATTTCATTATATATTACAGATGGTAGGCCGGGAATCTGCTTGCCTTTACAGAATAATGCAATTTATGCCTGAGGTGCAGTGGCTTATTCTGATTGTGCTTTCAGGTTCTTCAAGCCCTGCTCAAATTGCGCCCCTACCATTTTTTCACAATTCACCACTAAGTTGATAGCTTTGCTGATAAAATTGTTTTTTCCATACATGCTCCAGGTCACAATCGTGCTATCGCCTGCGGCTTTGAAGGTAAATTCGGCGGTGTTGGTGGTTGCCATAGGTTTGAGGAAATCGAGCTGCATCACGATGCGCTCATTTGGCACTACTTCTGTCGTAGTGGATTTACCTGTCCCAACTTTTTTACCATCCCAACTAAAGATAGCACCCACACCAGCTTCAGGGCCTTCATAAGCAATTTTTGCTTCTGGCTCCATCTCTGCCCAAGGTGACCAGGTTTGGAACGTGTGAACATTGTTCACTTTAGCAAATACAACATCAACGGGCGCTGCAATAGTTTCAGAGCGTGTTACGCGGAAATCATCCGGTTGTAGCGACGCAACAATCGCAAAACCGCCGAGCGCTACAACGATGATAATCAGAAAGGCTTTTAGCATAATCGTTTCCTTATATGAATGAAATAAGGGGCGATTATAGTGAATGCCTTGCGGAAAGCTACTAGAAATGCAGGGATGCGCTTCCCTTTTGCCCCGCGATGAGTGCCGCATAGCCTGATGTGGTTGCTGTATTCTGCTGTACTTCAGGTGTTTGTTGTTGAACATAGCTAGCAATACTATCGAGAAGTAGAGCGTTAGAGAGCAATGGATCGGTTGGCAAGAATACATAATTTTTCCCGCCTTTTATCCAAATTTGTTGATACAGCACAGGTGTAACGCCGCGAACATGGTGATCGGTATTCGGGATATAGACATCTTCTTCAAATGTATGTTTTAGACCAACCTCGGTATCGTGACCTTTAGTGGCATTATAGGCGGTTTGCGCAAGGGTGCTTGCAAAAGTGCTGTCTTGGGTCGTGATGAGTTCTGATAGGATATTGCGAGAAGTAGTAGATAGCGGCTTATAAGCGGCGCGTAATTTGGCAGCAATAAGCTGTGTAAAGTCATCCTCGTTATAGAAGCCATTAATATCGCTGGCTTGTTTTTGTATCTCACTGGGTTGGAGTGCAATAAAATCTTCTGGTACGATCACGCCATTATTACGGAAGAATTGTTGATTAGCAGAGTGTGCTTTCGTTGAAAGTATCTCTGCCTGAGTGGCTAAATCGTTTTTAGCAAGCGCAAAAATACGCTGGCTTACCTCGGTGGCGAAGAGGTCGATTTCTTTATGAGGAATAGTATTTACAAGTTTAGTCATGGGGATTCTCCTTAATCTATATAATTTCTATATACTATATAGATTATATATAGATTTGAGTCAATAATTAATTTACTTTATTAACTAATGCTCTATTTATGTCTACTCTTCAGTATATTAATGGATTTATATGAGAGTGATAATGATTTGCATTTATGCTTGCATCGCTTGGAGACTCTATGCTAGGGTAGCGCGGTACTACATGTTTTAGCCATTTACAGAGGGACGATGATGAAGAAAATACTGACTGCTTTATTAGCATTATCACTCACACCGCTTGCAGCCCATGCTGCTGATAGCAAAGCGCAGGATGCGGATAATACATTGCTGATTTATTCTGCACGCAAAGAAGAGCTGATAAAACCGCTCTTGGATCAATTCACCAAAGAAACCGGTATTACACTGACATTCTTAACCGATGAAGCGCCAAAATTAGTGGCGCGCCTTGAGGCGGAAGGGAAAAATACGAAGGCCGATGTATTTTTGACGGCTGATGTGGCCAATCTTGGTTTGGCAAAATCCAAGCAATTATTATCACCGGTAAAATCGGAGATTCTAACCCAGCAAGTGCCAGCGGCGTATCATGATAAAGACGGCGAATGGTGGGGCTTTACGCGCCGTGTGCGGGTGGTGGTCTATAATAAAGACAAGGTGAAGCCAGAACAGCTTTCTACCTATGAAGATTTAGCCGATCCTAAATGGAAAGGTGAGTTCTTAAGCCGTTCTTCGCAAAGCCCGTATAACCAATCCTTGGTGGCAGCCTATTTGCTGACACATGGTGAAGCGGCAACTGAGCAATGGGCGAAAGGTCTCGTTGCTAATTTTGCCCGTGTGCCACAAGGTGGGGATACGGATCAGTTAAAGGCTGTAGCCGCAGGTGAGGGTAGTATTGCCATTACCAACCATTATTACTTCGCACGTTTGTTGCATTCTCCATTGCCGGAAGAGCGTAAAATGGCTGAGAAATTGGCGATATTCTTCCCGAATCAATCTGCTAAAGAAGGTGAGTTGCAAGGGGTGAATATGAATATTAGTGGTGGTGGTATTGTCAAATACAGCAGCAAAAAAGCCCAAGCACAGAAATTGCTGGAATTCTTAGCAGGTGATGAAGCGCAGCGTATTTATGGTGAAGTGAATTTTGAATATCCGGTGAACCCAAAAGTAGCAGCACCTGCTGCACTGAAAGAACTGGGTGAATTTAAGCCAGATACCGCCTCGCTGACCGATATTGCCGCTAAAGCGCAACAAGCTTCTATGATCAGCGACCGTGCTGGCTGGAAGTAAGTAATGTCACATGCGATAGCAGCATTATGCAGCCGTAAACAGCCTCTGTTAAAGGGGCTGTTTGCCTTTGTGCTGGCGGTGATCTGCATCGTGCCTGTGGGTGCGATTCTGGTGCAGGGCATGGGGGCGGCGGATGCGGTATGGCAGCATGTGCAGGATAATTTATTAGGTCAGGCGATAGGCAATACCCTGCTTATCGTGGGCGCTACGGCGTTTGCAAGTGGTGTGTTGGGTACAGGTTTTGCCTGGTTGACCGTTGCGTATCGTTTTCCGCTCTCGCGTATACTCACGCTATTATTTCCCTTCTCCCTAGCCATACCCTCTTATATTGCTGCTATCAGCTATGGCAGTGTGCTGGAATTTGCAGGGCCGGTGCAAACTTTCTTGCGGACATATGGCTGGGATGCGCGGTGGCTTTCGCAGATACGGTCTGTTTGGGGGGCGGTGTTTATTTTTACATTGTGCCTTTATCCTTATGTTTTCTTATTAGCGCGTGCTAGTTTCATGCGGCTTTCGGCGAATTTTCTGGATGCAGCGCGCAGCTTGGGTGCGCGTAGGGTGTTTATACGGGTGGTGTTACCGCTGACATATCCATCACTGGTGGGGGCGACATTATTAGTGGTGATGGAAGTCATGGCCGATTACGGCACGGCGCATATGTTCGGTGTGGATACTATTACTACGACGTTATTTCATGCCTGGTTCTATCTGCAATCGCCTATCGTAGCCGCCAAAATTGCTGTGGGGATTTTGGGGGTGGCGTTGGTGTTATTATGGATGCAACGTTTCTATCAACGCCAGCAGCGGATGAATCTTGCGAATGCCTATCGCCCGATTGCGCCTAAACGGCTTGTCGGTGTGAAGGCCTATAGCGCAATGCTAGGAGGTGTTGTGCTGATTGGCTTAAGCTTTGTCATTCCAGTGGCAGAACTTATCCGCCGTATGGTTTATGCGCCAGAACGTCAGTGGCAGGATTTTATGCCGGCGGTGCATAGTGCATTACTGGCTGTGACGGTGGCTATTTGCATTATTATGTTGAGCTTGGTGATCTATTTCATCAGCCGTGGTTTACCGCGTTTTATGCAAGGTTTTCTGATAGAATCTGCCCGTTTGGGCTATGCATTACCTGGCGCGATTCTGGCCAGTGGGGTGATGTTATGTGTGATGGGGCAGGCTTCCTTTTTGATTGGGGGCTTTGCCTTATTGCTTTATGCATTGATCATCCGCTTTCTCGCCATTGGAGTGAATGCAACACATACAGGGTTTGACCGTGTCACACCTGAGCTGGAAATGGCCGCACGCACGTTAGGCTGCACACCACGCCGTGCCTTTATGCGGGTGACCATACCGCTAGCATCGCCTGCATTGCTGGCTGGTGCTGTGATGATTGGGGTGGATATTATCAAAGAACTCCCTATTATCCTCATCCTACGTCCTTTTGATGTTACGCCATTGGCGGTGAATGTATTTTTACTCGCTGGCGATGATAAGTTAACTGAAGCTGCGCCATTGGCATTAGGCATGATTGCCGTGAGTGTTATAGCCATGTGCAGCCTGAATAAGAGCCGTGTATCATGACTTTTCTAGCCTTTGAAAATGTAACCTACCGTTATGACAATGCCGCAGCGCCTATAGGCCCGCTGAATTTTCGGATCGAACCAGGCGAAACAGTATGTATGCTCGGCACATCAGGCTGTGGGAAAACAACGGCGTTGCGTTTGGCTTCAGGGTTGCTGACGCCGGATGCAGGCGCGATTACTATTGGTGATCGTTGTGTGGCCGATGCAACCCATTGGTTGCCACCGGAAGAGCGGCGGATTGGGTTGGTGTTTCAAAACCAATCGCTCTTTCCGCATTTAACGGTGGCTCAGAATATTCGTTTCGGCATTACGCACCACACCGCATCAGAGCAAGCACCTATTATCGAAGAATTGCTTGCAGCTATCCAAATGGAAGCCTATGCACATAGCTATCCAGCTACGCTTTCTGGTGGGCAGCAACAGCGTGTTGCTATCGCACGGGCATTAGCGCCGAAGCCGGATGTGATGTTGATGGATGAGCCTTTCGCAAGCCTGGATGCCTTCACCCGCCGTCGCGTGCGTGAAGAGGCGCTGGCGATTTTGAAGAAAACACATGTCGCAACGCTAATCGTGACGCATGATCCTGATGAGGCCTTAGAAGTAGCCGATCGCTTAATCATTCTGGATCAAGGCCAGGTGATCCAAGACGGCTCGCCTGAAGAGGTATTCTTTCATCCTGTGAGTGAAATGGCCGCTGGTCTGTTTGGCGAATATAATGCGCTTGATGTGGTAGCAAAGGGTGAAAACTTGGAGACTATGCTTGGCACTATTCCGAACTATCTTGCATTGCCACATGGGCAAGCAAGCCGTATCTGGATACGCCCGGAATATATTACGGTGCAAGAGGGGGGTGTTATGGGGTATGTTGAGCGTATCGTCTTTTTTGGCAGTCATTATATGCTGACAGTGCGTGTGGGAGAGAAACACTTCAAATTGGCCGCGCCGCAGCGTCTGTATAACATCGGGGATGCCATCCCGTTAGGGTTGATTGTGGCAGAGCGGGCATATAAAAAATAGCGGATTGCGTAGTTTTTTATTTCTTTTGTTATTTCTATTGATTAGATCCTTATCGATTTTTTATATCAGCCTTCTTAACCTTTCTTTAACACCTTTCGATCAAGGTGCTACATGCATCTTATGGTTGCATATATACATTTAAACAATTATGGAGTTTATTATGAAGAAGTTACTGGTTCTTGCTGCGTGCGTTGCTGTTATTCCTGCTGCATCTTTTGCGAATGAAGCGAATAAATCGGGTTACAATGAACACCAAGCAACCCGTCAAGAGCGCCAAGAAAATGCTAAACAAGCACAACAACAAGCTCTGGCTGATTGCGTTGCACGTGAAAAAGCAGCTGGTTCTTCTGCAAGTGCTGCTGCACAAAAATGCAACGACAGCATCCAAAAAACCCAATTCAAACAAGAAAAGAAAGCGAACGAAGCTCGTTAATTTTCCTGATAGTGTAGGGTCTCTGCGCCCTACACTTCCTGCCTTGCTTTTTGGCATCAGCTATGCCACCCTATAGCTCCATTTGACAGGAGCATTCCCATGCATAATCTTACACTTGTTATCGGCGATAAGTCCTTTTCATCCTGGTCATTACGTCCGTGGTTGGCGTTGAAAGTAACAGGTACTCCGTTTACGGAGGTATCGATTGCGCTGCGTCAGGCAGATACTACAGCGAATATTCTGCGGCATTCTCCAGCAGGGAAAGTACCGGTATTGAAGCATGACGGGGTTGTGATATGGGATTCACTGGCAATTTGTGAATATATCGCGGAGCTTTTTCCTGACGCTAAGCTCCTGCCAAAAGATCGCATAGCGCGTGCCGTAATGCGTTCGGCGTGTGCGGAAATGCATTCGGGATTTGTGCCGCTGCGCACCCATCTTTCTATGAATATGCGTGAGCAAATTACCCTGCCGGACATTCCTGCCGATGCGCAAGCTAATATCGAACGGATTACGGCGCTGTGGCATAGTCTGCGCCAAGAATATGGCCAGCAAGGCCCGTATTTATTCGGACATTTTTCGCTGGCGGATTGTATGTATGCACCTGTGGTCAGCCGGTTTATCACCTATGGTGTGAAAGTGGATGCTGAAACGCAAGCCTATATGAATGCGATCTGGGATCATCCTGCCATGCAGGAATGGTATCGTGCTGCGCAAGTGGAAAAAATTGCCTAGTGGTGGAATGTTTTTTCACTGCGTGCTTCATGCGCCATCATCGCTATTCCGCATAAATCCAACCTTTTAAGAATTGGCATATAAGTTGCTAATAAAGGATGAAGAGATATCCTTTGGAGGGCGCGATTATGACGGCTATTACTCAGAACACTACGTATAACGGCAGTAACTCCTATTACTCCCTTAACCAGTCGAACACCGTGGCGGCAAGTGGAGCATCGGCAACAGCAAATGCGGCCAGTATTCCTACGCTCTCTAGCACTGGCGCTTATATGCTTGATTTAAGCCCAGAGGCGCAGCAATATCTCAGCCAGTCTTCTAACATACTTTCTAATCAAAGTTTCGTGCTAAGCTCTGCACAGCGCAAAACCTTAGAGGGTGTGCTTGAGAAATACCGCAATGTGCCACTGACGCAAGATAATTATAATAAGCTGCAAGATGACTTGCGCGATGCGGGTTTAAGCAGCGAGCAGCTGGCATTGCAAGAGCGTGTTCGCTCCTTCAATCCTACGGGTATTTTCATTAATATACTGAGTGGAAAAACCGATAATCTCACCGATATACAAAATGCCCAATCTCAAACAACGCAAACAAAATCTGCGCAATATATGAGTGAAATAGTCAATGCGTGGAAGAGTATTGCAGGCAAGGCAGAAGAGAGGGTGGTCGAGGCGGTTGAGGCCTAGTGGTCTTATCTTGTCATATATGCATTTCTTAGAATGCTATCATCGAGCCGTTTTCTACTGTTGTCGTCCTTGGGCTTGACCCAAGGATCCATCGCATATAGAGAGCAAAAATACGGCTTGTAATAATGCCTTTGTTTAGGATGGATTCTTGGGTCAAGCCCAAGAATGACAGAGAAATATAGCACCGTCATCGCGAGCGATAGCGCGGCGATCCAGGACCTACATAAAGGACAGAGAAATCTAAACATGGATTGCCGCGCTACGCTCGCAATGACGAGCAGTCATGTAGCAATGCCGGTTAAGCCTAAAAATGAAAAGAGAGTATCCTAACTCCGCTTCCGCCCAAACTGCTTCATCGCAAACGCTACTTTGTCGGCGGTCGTATGCAGGCTATCAATATGATCTTCCACCGCTTTCAAGCGCGGCAGTAAACCTTCTTGGTTGGCCACTTGAATCGCAATCCCTGGGCGGGCGTTGACTTCGAGGATCATGGGGCCTTTGTGTTTATCGAGTACAATATCCACCCCGATATAACCCAAATGGGTGAGTTCATGGAATTTGGAGGCCATCTCCAAAAGCTTTTCCCATTGCGGAATCACGTGGGTTTTAATGCCGATGCCTGTGTCAGGATGGGTATCTACCACAGAGCCATGCTGCACGCCGAATAATGTCTCACCCGTGGACATATCAATCCCCACGCCTAAGCCCCCCATATGCAGATTGGCTTTACCATCTGATTCACGTGTAGGCAGGCGCAACATGCCCATCACTGGCACGCCTTTGAGAACAAGAATACGAATATCCGGCACGCCTTGATAGGTAATGGAATCAAAAATCGGGTCAAAATCCACGCGGTATTCAATCAATGCTTTATCGCTTTGCGTACCCATCGCATACATGCCGCTCAATATATTGGCGATATGGTATTTCATTTCATTATGGGTGATGATAGAGCCGCTGCTTTTACGATAGCCGCGTGCGCTATGGCCGGTAATCACCAAAATCCCGCCGCCACCGCTACCATGCGCTGGTTTGATTACGAATTCAGAATGGTTCTTGACGATCTCATCCAGCATTCCCACCTGGCCTTGGTATTCAATCACACCATACAGTTCCGGTGTTGCAATGCCTGCCTGCTTCGCCTGAATTTTGGTTTGCAGTTTATCGTCCACTAATGGGTAATATTTTCGCTCATTGTTCCGAAAAATATAATCACGGTTACGAGCATTGATACCGACAATCCCCGCTTCTTTGAACCGTTTCGGAAACCGGAAAATATCAAACATACCCATATTATGCTTTCCCGTTGCGAATATTGCGTTCTAAGGTGCGGAAGCGCCAATATTCGGTGAGTTTATAGCCGTTATAACGTCCCATCAAAATCGAAATCGATAATACCAGGAACAGCAATTCAGGGAACACAAACACCAAATGCCCAATATACTGGCTGCTCATGCAGAGATAAGCAATAACAGCACAAGCAAGACTGCCAAGACCCGTTGTCACGGATTCCCGCGCGCCCACTTCTTCCCACATTACTGACATACGCTCAATCGTCATCGTCAGAATAATCATCGGGAAGAGCGAAATTGACAGCCCGGCATTAATGCCAAACTTATACAGAATCACTGTCAAAATTCCGATCAGCAAAACTACAATCGTTAGCACTGCTGTGAGTCGTGGCACGAAGAGCAATTGCAGCTTGTCAAAATACGCACGGATCATCAAGCCAATGATAACCACGATGGTAAATAACAACACGCCCCAGAAGAGTTGCGTTTCACGGAAGGAGAGGGCGACGAGAACTGGCATAAAGGTACCAAATGTCTTAATCCCCACAATCTGGCGCAAGAACGAAATCACCAAACCGCCGACTGGCACTAAAAGCAGCACTTTAAACACCAGCTGTGTATCAATAGGCAGGCTAAAGAGTGACAGTTCAGAGATAATCTCTGCCGCATTTTGTCCTTTCCAAATCGCTTTGGTAATTGCATCTTCGGTGTTTTGCTTTACCGAAATGCTCATTTCAATATTTTTACCACCATTCACACGCAGCACAGGCATCGCGCCACGCCACCATGGGAAATATTGTCCATCCAGGCCAAAACGCCCAGATTTTGGGTCAATACTATGCCATTGCTTATCGACATAGACTTCCACCCATTCCACAATAGAAGCAAAACGGCGTTGGCCTTCTAACGACACGCCATTAACGATACGTGCTGGAATATTGGCTGCATTCAGCAGCAATACGGCCAGGCGAGGGGTGGTATCAAGGCCTTTTTCGGCATTACGGATGATCAGTTTAATGCGATCATCATCGCGGCGCTCCAGTGATTTATACAGCTCTGTTACAAGCGAATTCGTATCCACTGAACGCTCTTTTGCTTCATCAATAATAGAATGAATGGCTAAAAATACAGGTGATTCTTCCGTCACATCATCCATAGCCGGCGCTCCTTCAGCCGCAGGCTGAACAATAGCAGGTTTCTGGCCTTTTTTATAGATCGAAACGGCTTCGGGTATTTTATCATCCGCTGCATCATCCACACCGGTCGCGCTCAGCTCATAGAGCACAGCACGGTAAAACAGCACCTGATGATCCTTCACCTGACGCTTAGACCAGGTTACCATCCGGTTGCCTGTCAATTTATCACGCTTTGTTGCTTGCCCATAAGCCTGGCTGATAAAGCTCTCATCCACAATGGCATAATTGCTCGTATTCTGCGGAATAAAGAAGTTCACCTGCGCCGGTTTATCGGGCGAAGGGGTAAAGGCAATTTTGGCCTCAATATACCAACTCTGCGCCTCTTTATTGGGCTTAAGCGGAAATTCTAAATGATAGGCCTTATAAAAAAACAGCGATAAGCCAAGCAGGCTTAACACCACGGAAACCATAATAATATGGATAGCTTTCATAATCTATTGCTCACAACGAGGGGCATGGGTGAAGCGACGGCTTGAATCCACGAGTACTCGTTTCTTCAGCATATTGCGGCCCACTAATACAGGGTATAAGAATTTCTGACGCGGCGAAAGATTCACCTCATCTTCAATAAAATGATTGCCTACGCAAAAACCAAGCTTCACAACAGGGCGGCGAATATAACCACGATTGCCCTTCATTTTAATGCGCACCATACGCACAATTTTGCGTTCAAGCGTATGCTTGTTGCCATCTTTATCTTCAATAGTGAAGAGAATATGCTCTTCTTTCGAGCCATCTTCTCCTTCTTTCGAGCCATCTTCTCCTTCTTTCTCAAATTTCTTGATTACATCTGCGCGAATAGATGATGTAGTCGCCCCTGTATCCAGCTTTGCCTTCATAATTAATCCGCCAGGCTGCACTATAACACGTTCCACCCAGCCCATAATAAGAGGCGGTTCTGCCTGCTGTTTCTTTTGTGCCAGGGCCTCTGCCGCACCCCCCATGCACAATACCATCACCATCACCCACTGTAAAAATCGCATATATCAACCAATAAAAAAACGAATAATCAATAGCTTATTCTAAATAACGAAGCAAGCAAACCCCTGCCATAATAGCATAGGGTTTTGGGTTATATAACAGTAGTTTTACTGCATTGAAAGTATTTTTTTGCAGAATTCCGCTTAAACTATTGCAATCCTCCCCAAACCCATATATAACTCCCCTCACTTAAGCGCTACACAGCACTTATTTCTTTGACGCGGGGTGGAGCAGCCCGGTAGCTCGTCAGGCTCATAACCTGAAGGTCGTAGGTTCAAATCCTACCCCCGCAACCAATTTTTCCCTTTATATTTCAAATACTTTCACCGGAACCCGCAGCCACGGGTTAACCCCAAAATCATACCATGGAAGCACTGTGGAAGCAAGCGGAAGCGAAATGGCTAGAAATCAGGCGAGTCCAAATCATCAGTTTCATCTTCTTCGGGGTCATAAAAATAATACGAAAGGTCAATTGAGGGTATATCGCTTCTTACCATTTCCTCAATCAACTCCAGCCCAACCTCTGGTGAGTCAACATCAACCTGCTCAGATGATTGATACTTCATTCTCAGTTTATCAAAAAATAGTGTGCCAAATACTCCCCATGCAACAAAGGAAATATATTCTGCTCTTCCCTGCATCACATTTTTAAGTGCAGGCCATGTAACAAAACCTTCGAGCCGAGGACTGCAAAAGTGGTTGAGAAAAAGCTCTGCTTCCTTAGTTGTTTCCAGTAAAGCTTCCCCATGTCCAGTAGGGTCATGTTCTGTAACAATGCGGATAAAGCGCTCCTGCATGTCGCTCAGTTTCTTATCCGTCCCTTCTAGTTCGAAGATAAAACGATCTAAACGATTAAAGGGAGCGATGTTGCATATCGTCATGCTGTATGGTGCTAGGCTCATCGTCCAATCATCTTTCCATAAAAAAGCGAACCCGTGACTACCTAAGGCATTACCCTTCGCCGCCAATGCTGCCATAGCCGCTTTCATTTCTTTCTGGTATTGATCTAGACGGCTACGATCTGGGTTCTCCCCGTATAGGCCATAATCATATAGGCACAGCTGATAGCCTCCAACATGATCCCCTGACAATGCGAGATCTAGTGTTGAAACGCTTAGTTCCGCGTAGGGCTTTATCTTTAAGCGTATTGCATCTCCATCTTTGTAAGGCTCCAAACAAATTAATTTTCGCTGATGCCAGAAAATTTCCTGCATTATATGGCGTTTGAGTAACGTCGGCCATTCAGTCGAAATGATGACTGAAACAATATCTGAGTCTGATATGAATGGAAGATAGTTTTGCACTTCTGCAGCGTATGCGGAGAGTTCAGTACCAGCCTGTCTGGTTGCGCCTTTATCATTTTTAAGCTCTACGATAACGATACTCTGTGTTTCAGGAGCGTAGAGCATCATATCAGGTTTTAATATGGCAGGCTTTTTCAGAGCGATATTTTCATTAGCTGAAATGGCCTCCGTAATATGAAGAGAGCGAAGGCAGTATTCAAAACTCTGATAGTATTTATTCTCAATAATATCTCGGGATTCAGTGTTCAGCGCCAAATCATCATGGTCAAATAATTCTGATAGTCCGTCGATTTCTTTAAGCTGACTCTCAAGCCATTTTTGCATCTCATCTTCGGATTTGAACAACATGTTTATACCTGATGAACTATATTCGTTACCACACCCCATATGACCACATCTGTTTGATCATTTATTTCTATAGGCTGGTAATCTTCATTTTCTGGCACAAGCTCTTTTACATCGTTTGTTTTACAAAAGCGCTTTACGGTAAGATGACCATCTACCGCTGCTACAACAATTTTTCCGTTAGTGACCTCTATCGCTTTGTCTACCACAAGAATGTCGCCCGGGTTTATCCCCGCCCCAAGCATCGATTCCCCACTCACCGTTACGCAGAAAGTATCTTCCTGCTTGCGCACCATATCTGGGGAAAGGCGCAGGTAATCCTCGATGTGTTCATCCGCCCATACAGGTTCACCGGCGGCTACTTTGCATGAAAACAATGGTACGTTATATCCCTTCGCTTCAATAAAAGCCTGCACCTCCTCAACCATGCTCATGGGAACGCGCACAGGCACCGTTTTCTCGCCAAATTTGCCAGTTCCTTTTGGGCGACCCGCGCCCGGACGTACTCCACCACGTGGCATTTCTATCCTTTAGTGCAATTTACGCTTGTATTTCATTGAGTTCTTTAGAATAATGTGCGGTAATCAAAAATTCAATGAGAATAATGCGGTGCATACGCATCTATTTTTTCTCAGCACGCAGAGGCGAAAAAAACACAGATGTAAGGCAATGCATAACCATGGGGCATCAACGGTTAGGAAAATTACCAGCCTCCAAAAAATGGCGAGAAATCGTCGCTTATTTGGCTGATGAAAATGCCTCTGTTGCAGAGTTGGCAGATAGAATCGTTGACGCTTGTGATGGATCATTGGCAAAAGCGTCAAAAGACCCAGCCTTTCAACAAGCCCTTCACTTGCTTTGCTTGCTCCCCCAAGCGGCACGCGCAGATAATTTGCAGGTCGGTCTGGCACAGATTGGGGTCACGGTGCCAGACAATCCTAGCAGAACTGATATTATCGTAGGCTTCGAGAAAGCTATTGAGAAAGCGCAAAGGTCTAACAATCACGGTGTAACTGATCTTAGTGAAATGGCCAAGCAAGCTGGCATTGCTGCTCTTAACTCGATACTCCAACAACCGGCTCCTGCGCCCCAGCTAGGTTTCTGGGATGAGCCTAAGAGTGACACACACCGCATACTTGATCATTCTGCTACACCTGATGGCTTCGGCAATCTTGCGCAGGAGTTTTTCGTTAATCTTGCTAGCCACAACATCAAATACTTCATGCATCGGGAGTTACCCAAGCACCTTGGAACCGAAGGCACTTCCCCTTTCGTTTCAGATATGTCCCTCTTTGACCGCAATGTTGATAAGCATTGTCGTGAAGCATCTTATATCATGCGTCCATTCGCGAGGGATTGGAACGCTAATATTTTATACAACAAAGGCACGTCCATAGACAAAAAAGCGTTATCTGGATTTGCCCATGTTGCAATGAATAAAATGAGAAAAGAATTTAAATTCAGGAACGCGGCAGATGAAAGAAATTGATGTATTTTGTGGAGGTGCAACCGCACAGGATAACCCTGAACGGGAAACCCTTATCCTTGATGTTCAGGGTGACAGCAAAAACGTGGAACTAAAGGTAGAGGCCATTTCAAAAACAGTAATGGGCAACATACCAGATATTATCATGGACCTGCTTGAAGTCGGCTCATACGTTTACTGTGCAGATCAGCACATTGGTCGGGGATCAGAGACGCTTGCCGATTATGGTGAAAAATGGCGCAGGGCCTTTCATTTCATAATAGCGGTTAGAAATCCTGACTTCTGGAATAAAGCGGATGTGCTTGAAACACTTCAAGATACACTCGGCTTTCTATCAGGTGAGACATACAATTTTACGTTTGTGCAAGCCGCTGACCCCGTTCAGCTGCGCGAGCAGTATTTCGATTTCATTGATGGGCAGCTTGCCCCGGATGAAATTGCTCTATTTTCTGGTGGCGTGGACTCTTTTGCTGGTGCAGTGGAATCTATTGTTGGACAGCAGAAAACCGTAGCGCTTGTCGGGCATCACTCAGCCAACAAAGTGCAAAGCGTACAGAAACAGTTAATTGATGGTCTGCAGACAAAGGGATATGGCAAACAGGCTCAGTTTATATCGATCAAAGTTCGAAATAGCCAAAGCGAGGCAAAAGAATACACACAGCGCACGCGTTCTTTCCTATTTGCCTGTTTGGGCATGTGCATCGCGCAAATGTACGGTAAAGATAGATTCACCTTTTATGAGAATGGTGTGGTGAGCTTAAACCTGCCTTTAACCAAGGATGTACTGGAAAGTCGGGCAACCAGAACAACCCATCCCCGAGCGCTAAATGGATTCAAATCTTTATTTGATATGGTTGTTGGCAAAAATATTGTGATTGATCATCCGTTCCAGTGGCTCACAAAAAAAGAAGTAACTGAAAAAATTAAAAAGCATGGGTGCGAGTCACTGCTTGTCGATACTAACAGCTGTACACGCCCACGCACATGGACAAGAAAACACAGTCATTGCGGAGTGTGCTCTCAATGCATTGATCGCCGGTTCTCTATATTAGCTGCCGGAATGGGTGAGTACGAACCAGCAGACAAATACAAAGTTGATCTGCTTAAAGGTGCGCGTGTGATTGATCGTGACATTAATATGGCAGCCTCCTATGTGCGTTTCGCGCAGGACTTTAAGAACCTAACGAAGAGCTCCTTTGTGAATGCGCATCCCCAGATCACATCCGCGCTTTCTGAATTTGATGATCTGACCACGGATGAAGCTGAAACGAAAATCTTTGAACTATACAAACAACATACTGATGATGTGATGTGCGTAATGCAAAACGCATTGGATGAATACTCTGAGCAGATTGTTGCTAATGAGCTGCCTAGCACAAGCCTGTTATCCATCTTTTTTAACCGTAGCAAGTTGGATGCCCCGACTGCGCTAAATTATGATGAACAACTAAAAAGCACATTGGATCACTTGGGTGAACAAAGGTGTGACTTTTATTTCGATGATGCCAATGAGCGTGTTGTATTTAAAGGTGGATTTGAGATCAAAGGTGACGGTTATAAACTCATGACCCAGCTTATTGGCAATTTTAGGAAAGGTAAAAATGAGAACGATGAAATTGCCTTTATTAACGCAGGAAAATTGGCCAGCGACATGGGAAAAGAAGAAGCCTCTCTCCGGCGATCAATAATGAGATTGCGCGATAATGTAGCGAAACAGTTAGGTGAAGATATCGGAGTTGTTTTTGATACTGATGGATTCATCGAAAACTCGCAGACAAAGGGCTATCGTCTCAACCGTAATTTAAGGGAGGTGAGCTCATTGTCTGACCTCTAGATATGAGCATGTCACACAATCTTCCACGAATGTCACAACGCATAATCTAAAGCCCCGTTTTCGGGGCTTTTTTTGTATCTGGATGTCACAACAAACATCAGCGCTGTCCATATAAAAACGCAGTGAGTCATTGGAAAATAAGGGTAATTCTTGAGCAGCACAAATGGCCGCCAAGAAGAAACAAGAACCCTTGGAGGTCCCAATGACTACAAAACAATTCCTCAACCAAATCGACCTTTCGCGTCGCTGGGGCATCTCTGCTCGCACATTAGAGCAGTGGCGCTGGCGCGGTGAAGGTCCCCCCTTCGTCAAAATCGGATGCCGTGTGCGCTACCGCATCGAGGATGTGGAGCAGTACGAGCAGCAGCACATCCTGACCTGCACCGGCCAGACCATCCCTTCCAACACAGACGAAACCACAAAATCACAGGGGGAAACCAATGTTTAAGCCCACATTACAAAAACTCATTAAAGACAGTTACTACGCCAAGCATGTTCCGGCATTCATTCAAATTCCGGCGCTGGGTGCCATTGAAGAAGCAACCACCAAGCCCATACAGGAAGCCACGCTTGATGATTTAGCCTTTGTCGCGCAGGCATTGGATAAGGAGCAAAGCGCCCTCTACAAGCGGCTCGCTGCCGTTCGGGAACTCTATTCCGAAGCGCGTGCAAAAGGCGCTTTGGGTGCGGAAAACATTGTTGATGCGCTTTCCCGCAAAGGAGGTGCTCAATGACACTTCCTATCATCTCAGCCGATGAGCGCCTGAAAGAAACCAAGGGCATCAAAGGGTGCATCTTTGGTAAAAGCGGCATCGGCAAAACCTCACTTTTGTGGACGCTGCCTGCTGAAAAGACACTGTTTTTTGACCTTGAAGCCGGTGATCTGGCGATTGAGGGCTGGCAAGGCGACACCATCCGTCCACGCACATGGCAGGACTGCCGGGATATTGCCGCCTATATCGGTGGTCCGAACCCGGCACTGCGCGATGAACAGCCCTATAGTCAGGCGCATTATGACGCGGTTTGCCAGAAATACGGCGACCGGGCGGCGCTTGATAAATACGACACCATCTTCATCGATAGCATCACTGTAGCCGGTCGCCTCTGCTTCAACTGGTGCAAGGGCCAACCGCAGGCGTTTAGCGAAAAAACCGGCAAGCCGGACACTCGAGGCGCATACGGCCTGCATGGTCAGGAGATGATCGGATGGCTCACCCATCTGCAGCATACGCGGGGTAAGAACATCTGGTTCGTCGGCATCTTGGACGAAAAGATTGACGATTTTAATCGCCGCTTCTTCCAGCCGCAAATCGAAGGCAGCAAAACCGCGCTCGAGCTTCCCGGCATTGTCGATCAGGTCATCACCATGGCCGAGATGGTCACGCCGGAGGGTAAGTCATTCCGTGCCTTTATCTGCCACACCCTCAATGCTCAGGGCTACCCGGCGAAAGATCGCTCTGGCCGTCTCGATGAGATGGAGGAGCCGCACCTTGGTCGGCTTTGCCAGAAGATCTCCGGCACCGCCAAGCCTGCCGAACAACGGCTCACTTACGCCGTCCCTGAACCCACCCAACAATCTGAAAATAATGGAGGCCAAGCATGAGCTGGAACGATTTCAATAGCGCTGACGATCAAACGGGTTTTGACCCAATCCCCAAAGGCACACTGGTAAAGGTGCGCATGTCGATCAAACCCGGTGGGCATGATAACGCCCAGCAAGGCTGGACTGGCGGCTGGGCCACACAGAATAACACCACCGGCTCGGTCTATCTGAACTGCGAATTTGTGGTGCTGGATGGCAAATATGCCCGCCGCAAAATCTGGAGCCTGATTGGCCTTTATAGCCTCAAAGGGCCGGACTGGGCAAATATCGGTCGTGCTTTCATCAAGGGCATCCTCAATTCTGCTCGCGGGATTTCCAATAAGGATAACTCACCCGCTGCGCAGAATGCACGCCGCATTCAGGGCTTAGGTGATCTGGACGGCATCGAGTTTGTTGCGCGTGTGGACATGGAAAAGGATCAGCATGGCAATGACAAAAACGCCATCAAGATCGCCATCACCCCTGACCACAAGGAATACGCCTCACTTAAGGGTGCAGTCGCATCCAGTTCTTCTGCCTCGGCTCAGTCACAGAGCAGCTCCGCTAACCTGCCTTCATGGGCGCAATAACCGGAGGCGCTCATGCTGCTTAGACCAAGACAGAAAGAACTGGTGGGTAAAACGGTCGATGCGTTGATTGCTCATGGCAATACGCTGGCCGTCGCGCCCACCGGTGCGGGTAAAACGATCATGCTTTCGGCGGTGATCGGGCGCATGATGGGCAAGCATCTGGAAAATGCCTGTGTACTTGCTCACCGTGATGAATTAACCGCTCAGAACGAAGGTAAGTTCAAACGGGTCAACCCCGGCATTTCCACGAGCATCTTCAATGCCAATGAGAAAAGCTGGGGTGGCGCAGTCACCTTTGCCATGGTGCAAACCCTCTCGCGGGAAAGCAATCTGGCGCAGATGCCGGTGCTGGATGCGCTGGTGATTGATGAGGCGCATCACGCCCGGGCTGACAGCTACATGCGAGTGATTGATCACGCACGCAGCCTCAACCCCTCGCTCAAATTACTGGGCATGACCGCCACCCCCAACCGGGGCGACAAAAAAGGGCTGCGCCCGGTGTTCTCCAATGTGGCTGATCAGATCACGGTTAAAGAACTGATTGCCTCCGGCCATCTCGTGCCGCCGCGCACTTTTGTTATGGATGTCGGAGTTCGTGATGAGCTGAGCCGTGTACGCAAAACCGCCCTTGATTATGACATGGGTGCGGTGGCCGATATTATGAATACGCGCCCCATCAATGATGCGGTCGTGCGCCACTGGCAGGAACAGGCTGGAGATCGTCAAACCGTGGTCTTCTGCTCTACCGTGGAGCATGCGCGTGATGTGATGGCCAGCTTTCAGAGCGCCGGTGTTACTACCGCCATGATCTGGGGAGATATGCGCGAAACTGACCGGCTGGATACGCTGGCTGCTTATGGTCGCGGTGAAATTCAGGTCATTGTCAATGTCGCGGTGCTGACTGAAGGCTGGGACCACCCGCCAACCTCCTGCATCGTATTGCTGCGGCCCAGTTCTTACAAATCCACCATGATCCAAATGATCGGGCGTGGATTACGTACTGTTGACCCGGCAGAGTTCCCCGGCATCGTCAAAAAAGATTGCATCGTACTGGATTTTGGCACCTCCACCATCATGCATGGCTCTTTGGAGCAGGAAGTGCAGCTGGATGACCAGTGTCAGGATGGCGATGCACCCTACAAAGACTGTCCGGAATGTGCCGCAGAAGTTCCCATCGCAGTAAAGGAATGCCCGCTTTGCGGGTATGTCTGGGAAAGCCAAGGCAGCCAGCAATCTGCGCCAACGGCTGATTTCCACATGACGGAAATCGACATCCTCAAGCGTTCCAGCTTCCTGTGGTGCGATCTGCGCGGTGATGACCATTATTTCATCGCGGCAGGGTTTGAGGCATGGGGCGGCGTCTTTTTCAAAGATGGCGAGTGGTATGCCGTGGGTGGCCGTAAGAATGAGCAGCCCAAGCTACTGGCAACCGGTGAGCGTGTGGTGTGTTTTGCCGCTGCTGATGACTGGCTCAACCTGTTTGAAACCGAAAGCGCCGCGCATAAAACCCGCAGCTGGCTGCATCAGCCCGCTACGGAAAATCAGCTGCGCTACCTGCCACCTAAATATCGCAATGACTTTAGTCTGACCCGTTACAAGGCTTCGGCCCTGATGACGATGAAATTCAACAATGCCGCTATTCAGCAGGCCATTGCATCCGGGAGGGGCGTCGCATGATTGACCCAACCGATTTTGAAAAATCCTGCATGGAAAAAACACTGCGCCCGCTGGGTGAGATCGTGGCCGAGATCGGCCCGCACAAAGCCTTCGCTGATCTCAGCCGCGAACAGGCACTCACCCTGATTAAGGTGGTGGTTACGGCCTATATGGACGAGCTCTCCAAGGGCTCGGAGGAGATCCCGTTCTGATGCTGGATTTCAACCATAGACCCACATTCACTGAGCAACTGACGGAGCGGATTGATCTGGCACTATGCGAGGCCAATGCCAAGCAGCCGGCGCGTGATTATCTTGGCGCGTCCCGGTTGGGTGTTACCTGCAACCGCGCTTTGCAGTATGAATATCTGCATACGCCAAAGGATGAGCATTTCTCAGGCAAGACGCTGCGCATTTTCGCAGCCGGTCATGTCTTTGAGGATTTGGCCATCGAATGGCTGCGCTCGGCAGGTATTGAGCTGTTCACCCACAAGCGCGATGGGCATCAGTTTGGCTTCTCGGTCGCCGGTGGGCGCATCCGTGGCCATGTGGATGGTATTATAAATAACGCACCTGCGGAGCTTGGCCTCACATTCCCGATGCTCTGGGAGTGTAAATCGCTCAATGCCAAATCATGGACGGATACGGTTAAGCGTGGTGTGGCTAAATCCAAGCCGGTCTATGCCGCGCAAATTGCCATTTACCAAGCCTATATGGAAGGCTCGGTTCCGGGCATCTGCCAGAATCCTGCGCTCTTTACCGCCATCAATAAGGATACGGCAGAGCTTTATTTTGAGCTGGTAGCGTTTGATGCCGCACTGGCACAAACCGCCAGCGACCGCGCCGTCAATATTTTACGCGCTGCCGAGGCTGGAGAGTTATTGCCTCGCCATACGACTGACCCTGAACATTTTGAATGCCGCTTCTGCGCCTACCGCAACCGTTGCTGGGAGGGCGTATGACAAGCTGGACTGATTTTAACGATGCGCCTACGCAGGGCTGGGATTCCAAGCCAGAAACCATCCCCACCGATGAAGTGCGTCAAGCCTTACTGGATCGCCTCGATCAGGTGCTTGCCTATCTGCTGCCTGCAGGCCGTATCAAGCGCGGCGTGTTTGAGGTGGGCGATATTCATGGAGCCAAGGGTGACAGCCTCAAGGTCGATCTCAATAGCGGCAAGGCTGGCATGTGGCATGATTTTGCTACCGGTGAAGGTGGCGACATCTTCGAACTCTGGGCAGCCTGCAATGGGCTGAACACTAAATCGCAATTCCCGGAGGTGGTCAGCTCTGCGCAGGAGTGGCTCGGCATGGCAAAAACTGCGCCGCAAACTGTGCGAACTGCCGCCAAACTGCCAGCTGCACCCGAAGATGAACTCGGACCGCATACGGCAAAATGGGATTATCTTGATGCCAATGGCAGGCTGCTCGCATGCGTGTATCGCTATGACCCACCGGGCGGGAAAGAGTTTCGTCCGTGGGATGTGATTGCACGTAAATATAAAGCACCGGAGCCGCGCCCGCTCTATAACCAGCCAGGATTAAAAGTTGCCAGCCATGTGGTTCTGGTTGAGGGTGAAAAAGCCGCCGATGCATTAATTGCAAAAGGCTTTGCCGCAACCACGGCGATGTTCGGCTCCAAGGCACCGCTCGAGAAAACCGACTGGTCACCGCTCAAATCCAAGCATGTGCTGATCTGGCCGGATCACGATCAGGCTGGCCGTGATTACGCTGAGAATCTGCGTATCTTTTTACCGCAGGCTGGCATTGCATCACTGACCACGCTCACCATACCGGAGGACAAACCGGAAGGCTGGGATGCCGCTGATACGGTAGCAGATGGCATTGATGTGCGCACCTTTATCAGGGAACAGCAGAGCCATACCGATCTCATCCAGCCGACTATCAGCGCCTACACTGTTGGCCACTTGCTGGATGATACCAGCCCGATGCCGGAGGATTTGATTGCACCGCGTGTGCTGACCCCGGGTGGCTTGCTGGTATTCGGCGGCGCTCCCAAGGTTGGCAAGAGTGATTTCCTGTTAGCTTTGCTCGCTCATATGGCGGCGGGTGTATCGTTTCTTGGCATGACGCCATCACGCCCGATGCGGATATTCTATCTGCAAGCGGAGATTGGCTACCATTATCTGCGCGAGCGTTT
>CAZNNM010000015.1:0-43427 GCA_964574415.1 uncultured Rickettsiales bacterium
CACCCGCCGATGGACGAGTAATATTAACCACAGGCACCTTAACACCAGAACCATTGCCCTTGCTCTCAACCATACCAGGGCGGTGTTGGATTGGAGCTCCGCGGTCAACCACAATACCAGACGCATATACAGGCTGCGATGCAAACAGCATTGAACCCATAACAGACGACAGAATCAAAAGATGAATCAGGAAAAAACTTACCGCGCGAATAGCAGCACAAGACAGAGAGGCAAATATAGAACGCATATAAAACACACCTGACACGCCACCACTCTATGCTCCGGCCCCTCTTCCATTGCATAAAAACGCATCTACAATACTAAATCAACGATATCAACCCAAGAAAAATATATCTAATTAATTAACTATAATTAATAGACCGTCCGATTTATATACACACAATACAACTTAGGCGCAACAACTAAATAGTTACAAACAACCGTCAATAGGGAAAACAACCTCATTTTTACCTAATAGGTTGTATTTATGGGTTATATGAAAAATAATTATATATATAAAACAGCACATTAATCACATTCCAGCCCATAGAGAATCGTGATATTGCATGAAACAGGAATACAATTCCCGAAATAACAGTCGCTTATAGAAAACCAATTCCGTTTAGTGGTATTCTTTGTAAAGCTTATTAAGCGCCTTGAAAGACTCTTCGCGCCGTTTCTCAGCGCCTGGCGTATGGCTTGTATAGGCATCTCTGAGGCCTTCTTGGGTCATTTCAAAGATGACATAACTGAACAGGCGTTTATTGAGTATATCGGTGGAGGGAAGATCATTTTGGGTGAAGGCTAGATGCTTCTCAAATGCATGGCCATCGGCGTTCTGCCAATAGAGCGATACCGTGCCGTAGAAACTATCAACATCGGGCAAAATGCCTTTGGTGCGGGTGATAGCGAATGTCTTGCCTATGCTTGCTCCTGGAGCTAGCTGAGCGGCCATTTTGACGGGATAGCCATTCCAATCCACCTGGATATTGCGTATGAATCCATTGCTATGATTCTGAAAAATAATTGATGGTGAGGCAGGATATTCAATGGTCAACGCCATGGCCGCATGGGGAAAAACAAACAGCATCCATAGACATAAAAGTTTTTTCATCGCTTTCCCCCTGCCCCACATTACCACCAATATTTCGGATAATGCCTGTCTTTTGCAAAATTATTGGTGACCACACCGCATAACACCAATATGACTGCCCCTAATAATACAGGTACAAATATAAAACTCCAAGGCGTATGCGTTGTCATCACTACTAGCACAATGGCGCCTGCGGCTGGGTGTAAGGTGCGGGTAAATTGCATGATGGCAATAATCGTTGCAAGCGCAAAAGCCACCACCCACCAGCCATCACCGGCGATTTTATAGATCACAATGGAGAGAATCGTGGCGATCATATACCCGCCAATCACATTACGCGGCTGCGCGGCTGGGCTTTCTGGCGCGCAGAAAATAAGAATACATGTCGCCCCAAAAGGTGCCATAACAAGCACAGAATGGGTGTAATATGACACGGCATATAACACACTAATCGCCACAAGCGAGCATACCCATGTGGCAAAAATATACGCAATCGCAGGGCGTTCCGGCATGGCATGGCCACCCCGCATTTTGGGGAAATAATGATTCTTGCTGATATGCCACGGCAAGGTAGCTATACGCTTGCTTGCGCGCCAACGTCTGGCACGGTGCAATTGTTTCTTACGAGAATGAGATACCACGTTGTCGTTCCTCTCTACCTACAAAAAACGTATTTTCCCTGTATCATGCCGGTGAGGCTATGTCTAGTAAACGTTGGTAGAATGAGTGCTTGTAGTGTCACGCTCAAGGATAACAGAGAAATATACCACCATCATCGCGAGCGTAGCGTGGTGATCCAGGGGAATACTTAAAGGACAGAGACAACCCGCCCCTGGATTGCCGCGGCCACGTTGTGGCCTCGCAATGACAGAGACTTGTATTGTCATCCTTGGGCTTGACCCAAGGATCCATCATAAACAGAGAGCAACAATACAGCTTTGAATAATGCTATGCATTTTAGATGGATTCTTGGATCAAGTCCAAGAATGACAGAGAAACCATACCACCGTCATCGCGAGCGTAGCGTGCGATCCAGGGAATACTTAAAGGACAGAGGCACCCGCCCCTGGATTGCCGCGGCCACGTTGTGGCCTCGCAATGACAGAGACTTGTATTGTCATCCTTGGGCTTGACCCAAGGATCCATCATAAACAGAGAGCAACAATACAGCTTTGAATAATGCTATGCATTTTAGATGGATTCTTGGATCAAGTCCAAGAATGACAGAGAAACCATACCACCGTCATCGCGAGCGTAGCGTGCGATCCAGGGAATACTTAAAGGACAGAGGCACCCGCCCCTGGATTGCCGCGGCCACGTTGTGGCCTCGCAATGACGAGGATGCCCATTAATAGGCATCCTTAGGCCGCCAGGTTAGCTTGTATGAAATTGAACAGAGCTTCTGATCCAAGGTCAGATTATACCGCCCGCCGGATTGGGTGTTGTTGAAACACCCGCTGGTGCTGGTGGCGGTGCCTTGGGAGGCAAGTGCCGTGATTTCACCACGGCCTGGGAGTGGGTAACCGTCGTCGAGTTTGGAATCAATCGCTTGGGCTTGGTAAGGAGTGAGAGCTACGGCATCGTTGAAGCTAAGAGGTGTAGCACCTCCCATACCCACAACGTTATCTTGGGGTTGTGCTGTGTAATTATAAAAGAAGAAGCCTATATCTTTGCCTAATGCGGAAGAAGGTACATTAGTGCCAACAATCGCTCTATTTACGGGTGTTCCTGTACCAGGATAGGCTCCAGTGATAAGTCCAGAAAGCACTAAATGTTGCCATGCCCTCAGTGGCTCACTATTGTTACTACCGCCTGAGTCAGCATCAAGTTCAATAATAT
The DNA here is from genome assembly GCA_964574415.1 of uncultured Rickettsiales bacterium. GTDB lineage: Bacteria > Pseudomonadota > Alphaproteobacteria > Rickettsiales > CAZNNM01 > CAZNNM01. The sequence goes on from CAZNNM010000015.1 coordinate 2,933, forward strand.
CATCACCATCGCCATTACATTCTCCAGGTGCTGGGTTAGTAACATTACCTTGACATGCGCCTGCAGAAAGCCCCGTACTCCACAACCGGCTAGCATCATACATATCCCCAGGCCAGCCGCCATAGCGGCTTTTAAACTGCAATGCAAATTGTTTATAGGTACTCAGTTCCGTAATCGCCTGCTGAATCGCGGCTTCGTGGATCAGGTTTTTGCCCAGTGCAACAGTGCCCGCTAAGAAGCCGATAATCATCAGCACAATAGAAAGCTCAATAAGGCTAAACCCATGATTGGAACGTATACGCATCCCGCATCCCTTTTATTTCCCTGTTTAACACTATAGCATAAAAAGGGTTAATGAGGGGTTAAGGCGCATTTAATACACTGATTTATAGAGGAAACTTACCGTTTTGCGTTTTGCTGTATCAGCGTGATCAAATACGATAAATGCTCAATCTCACCGCGCTCTTCCAGCAACATTAAAAGTTTCTCGATCACGCGGTTGTGGTATTGGTTTTTGGCGCGTAATTCATTTTCCGCACCACTCTCTTCCACATCCAACACCGCACCCAGCACAGCAAACACAGCCTCATACATGCCATCCGGCAGGCCGGCCTTCTTGTAGAGCGATTTGAAACCTAAGCCGCCACGGTCGCGCACTAAAGTAGAAGCATTATGCGGCGGAATGTTACAGAGCTTGGCCATCGCCTCTTCAAAGAACCTTATATATCCAAGGCATAGTGATGTAATGACGATAGACGAGCTTAACCGCCCTGTTTTCTGTAAATGACCCACCAAATCACGTATTTCATGGATGGTTGGATTCATTTGCAGCAGGTTAAGTGTTGCTAATTCGCGGCTTTGCTGAACTGCCGCGCTGATCTCGCCATGGTCTAATTCGTTATTCTTTGTTGCTTTATTGAGACATTTCTCTAATTCTTTTTTCAGACGATCCGAAACTTTCGTCATCAACCTTTCAATAACAGCAACCGGCACCCCGCTACGCTGCACCAGCGCATCGGCAATTCCCTGGTTATCCGCATGATTATTCGCGATTTTCTCCACACTATCATTAGAAATCTGCGCATTTGAATTTTGCAACAGGCTGCTGACGACATTCTGATTCTGTGTATCTACAAGCGCATCGGATACGGTTGTTGAAATGGTTTTACGTTTCGTAATCGCCACCTGATGGGTGACTTGTTTGGAGTGTTCGATGATCTCCACCAGGTCCTCATCCGTCAACACGCTGGATTCTTGCAGCATAGGGAGCGCAATTTCATCAATATCCTGCACAAATCCTAGCACAATATCATGCGGGATCGTATCCATATTCTTGATTTGATCCGCCAACACCTTGCGCACACGCAATTCGGCATCATGCATTAAAAAGCGGAATATTTGCTCAGCGAGTTTAACTTCCGTCGACGAAAATCCACCTTCTTCATAGGCGCTCGCAAGTTTATGGGCCACCTCAGCACGCACCTCTGGCATTGGCTCCTCTAGGAGTTTCAAAACATCTTCCTGAGATAAACTAGCGATTTTCGTATCTTTCATAGCCCATCTGACCTCTGTTAGCACAATACCACTATAGCAGGGCAACTCCTAAGATTGTGTTAATGGGAGCCGCGCTCTACCTCTCTCTCCGCTGTGCTGTAATTATACAGTGAATATTCCTATGTCTTTATGACAATTCCTCTTGACCCCACCCATGAATGAGGATAATTTTCCCACATAAACCCATTTTAATCCATATTAACCCATTATTAACCCATTTAATCCCATAATGTGGATAAGTATGTTGATAACGTAAAGAGGAACGAAAAGCACTGTAAATGGCCCTATTTTTATCAACGTTTGTGAATAAGGTAGACAAGAAAGGCCGGGTCTCCGTGCCTGCACCCTTCCGTGCTGTCCTTATGAATCAAGCGTTTGGTGGAATTATTGCTTACAGTTCCTTCGTCAATCCGTGCATTGAAGCCTGTAGCATGGAGCGTTTAGAGCGCTTGAGCAGCAGTATTGATACGCTGGATCCCTATTCCGATGAACGCGATGCGTTTGCGACAACGATTTTAGGGGGGAGCGTGCAATTACCTTTTGATGGCGAAGGACGGGTCTTACTGCCTGAATCACTACTCCAGAACGCCAAAATTGACGAGCAGGCAGTGTTTGTGGGCAAGGGTGCGACCTTTGAAATCTGGCAACCAGCTGCGTTTGAACTCTATTCACAGAAAGCACGCGATTTGGCCAAAGAACAACGCGCAACATTGCGTTTACAACAGCCAGGAGGCAGCCTATGAAAGCGCCTCATTTCTCTGTAATGCGTGATGAAACATTGGAATATTTAGCTCCGAAAGCGGGTAAAATTTATGTCGATGGCACTTTCGGCGCAGGCGGGCATTCACGGGCTATTTTGGAAGCAGCGGAGTGCAAACTCTATGCGATTGACCGCGATCCTGATGCTAAAACCTTCGCAGCCCCTCTTTTAGAGGAATTTCCACAGAGATTTCAGTTGCTACAAGGCAATTACAGTGATATGCAACAGCTTCTCGCCACCATAGGTGTGACGCATGTCGATGGAATTTTGCTAGATATAGGGGTATCTTCAATGCAATTAGACCGCGCTGAACGCGGATTTTCGTTCAGCAAAGATGCTCCTTTAGACATGCGCATGTCGCAAGAAGGCAAAGATGCCACCAGCCTTGTGAATGAAACGGAAGAAGAAGAACTAGCTAATATTATTTATCTTTATGGCGGCGAACGCCTCTCTCGCCGTATTGCTAAAGCGATTGTAACAGCACGTAGTGAAGAGCCGATCACACGCACTGTGCAGCTAGCCGAAATCATCCGCAAAGCCGTGGGCCGTTATAACGACACTATCGACCCTGCTACACGCAGCTTCCAAGCTATTCGCATTTGGGTGAATGATGAATTGGGCGAATTAGAGCGCGGCTTGGCAGCGGCTGAGCGCTTGCTCAATCCTGGTGGGCGGTTGGTGGTAATTTCATTCCATTCGCTTGAGGATGGGATTGTGAAGCAATTCTTTAAAACCCGCTCCGGCCATAAAGAACAGGTATCGCGTTATTTACCTGAGCGGCCGAATGATAATTCCCCTGATGCCAGCTTCACCACCCTTACGCGCAAATCGGTTAAGGCTTCGGATGCTGAACTGAAACGTAATATCCGTTCCCGCTCTGCCCATTTACGCGCAGCAGAACGTACAACAGCCCCAGCATGGGGAGGCGTAGCATGAAGAAACTTTCCCGCTTAGTATGGCTTGTAATGATTGCAGTGAGTATTGTTGGCTTGTTCCAAGTGAAACATGCTGTCTATAATTTGAAGCGAGATATTGAAGAAGCGAGCCGTCAACTGGATGCGGAGCGTGAATCTATCAATGTGCTACGCGCTGAATGGAGCTATCTCACCCAGCCAGACCGCTTACGCACCCTGGCACAACAGCATTTAGGCTTGCAAAGCGTGGCGCTGGCACAGGTGATTCCGCTTAATTATGATGCAACGAATATGGCCTTTATTGATACGCCGAAAAAACCAGCAACGGAAACGGCTAAAGCCGGTGTAGATTTACCTGGCGAAAGCATTTCAATGGTGGTATCACCCGTACTCAAACCACGTACAGCCCCTACTCGCGTTGAATAACCATGAAACCACTGAAAAAAAAGCATCGCTGGTCGCCGACACTCCTTCCAGGAGCCTCTGCTGCTACGATGATTGAAATGAGCCATATGCGGCTCGTCGTGGTGTTCATTGGATTTGCATTATGCTTTCTCACACTGAGTGTCCGGCTGTTTGCGGTGAGCGTGCTTACACCGGAAAGCCATAGCTCAAATTCTCGCCGTACGTCATCTCAAGCCGAAGCAAACCGTCAGGAAATTATTGACCGGAATGGCAATATTCTGGCGATTAATCTGGCAACGGCTTCGCTTTATGCCAACCCGAAAGTCGTGCTGGATGCCAAAGAGGCAGCACAAAAATTACACAAAGCACTGCCTGAACTAAAATATGACAAGCTCCTTACCCAGCTCTCCAGTGAGAAGACCTTCGTATGGGTAAAGCGTAACCTCACACCCAAAGAACAATATACCGTCAATGCACTGGGTATCCCTGGCCTGTATTTTGAACGCGAAGAGCGCCGCATCTACCCACAAGGCCGCCTGCTCTCCCATGTGCTGGGCTATGTCGGCATGGATGCTAAAGGTCTCTCTGGTATTGAGAAAACCTTTGATGACACACTCCGCGATGTGAAAAACCCGGATAATGGGCCACTGCAACTCTCTATTGATCTGCGCGTGCAAAGCGTTCTGCATGAGGAATTACTGTCACATATGACCACTTTCAAAGCGAAAGGTGCGGCAGGTATTGTGATGGATGCGCGTAATGGTGAAATTGTGGGCATGGTAAGCCTGCCGGATTTTGACCCGCATCATCCAGGCAAAGCCGATAATGACAGCAAGTTCAACCGTAATACTCTCGGCGTGTATGAGATGGGTTCTACCTTTAAGACCTTCACCATCGCCACCGCTCTTGATAGCGGCGTGACCAGTATGCGCAGTTCCTATGATACTGACAAGCCTATCCGCGTAGGGCGCTTTGCGATTCGTGACTTCCACCCAGAAGGTGGCTGGCTGACTGTGCCAGAGATTATGATGTATTCCTCCAACATCGGCTCCGCCAAAATCGCGCTTGAAATTGGGGCTAATGTTCAACAACATTATATGCGTGAGCTTGGATTGCTCAATCCACCCAATATCGAATTACCTGAAAAAGGCCTGCCAATCTATCCTGCTAAATGGCGTGAAGTGAACACTATGACCATTTCCTATGGCCATGGCATTGCCGTTACGCCTATTCAAGTAGCGCAAGCACTCGCTCCTGTGGTCAATGGCGGCACGCTTTATACACCCACCCTTCTTAAACGCGACCCGAAAGAGCCTCTTATCGGTAAAACCGTTCTCTCTGAACGTACCTCCAGCCAAATGCGCGAATTGCTGCGCTTGGTGGTGGAAAAAGGTACAGGCGGCAAGGGAAGTGCTGTGGGTTATATGGTGGGCGGCAAGACGGGTACGGCAGAAAAAATCAACGCCACTGGCCGTTACAACCAAAAATCCCTCCTCTCCTCTTTCGTCTCGGCTTTCCCTATCAACAATCCCAAATATGTGGTATTTGTGATGTTAGATGAGCCTGTGGGCAATAAGTCAACAGGGGGTTATGCAACGGGCGGCATGGTGGCAGCACCGATTGCGCGTAATGTGATTTCACGCATCGGCCCGATGCTTGGCATTATGCCCGTGGATGAAAAAGACCCTGAATTACGGCGCTCATTCTGGGTTGATATCAATCCTGATGGAGAGAAATTTGCGTCTAACTGATTTAGTGCCGTCTAGCAATTCCAGCACCACCATCCGTGGCATCACGGCTGATTCCCGCGCTGTCGCACCTGGTTATATCTTTGTGGCCTTAAAAGGCGTGAAAGTAGATGGGCGGGACTTCATCCCACAAGCCATTGCACAAGGCGCAGCGGCGATTGTGACGGAGGAAGACACTATGCTGGATAATAGCACTGTTCCTCTCATCAAACATCCCAACCCTCGCCAGTTCTTCTCACAACTCGCCGCACGTTTCTATACACCGCATCCGCGCTATATCACAGCGGTTACTGGCACTAACGGCAAAACCTCTACCGCCCATTTCTGCCAGCAGCTCTGGCACTTATTAGGGCATGATAGCGCCAGCATTGGCACGATCGGCATCGTGAAGAACGGGCAGATGGAATATAGCGGTGTTAATCTCACCACACCCGATCCCGTGACCTTACATAAAACCCTGAGTGAACTCGCGCAAGATGGCTTTAACCATGTCGCCATGGAAGCCTCCAGCCACGGTTTAGACCAATACCGCCTCGATGGCGTAACCCTCTGTGCAGCAGGCTTCACCAATTTATCGCGTGATCATTTAGATTATCACCCTGATCTGGAATCCTATTTCCAAGCTAAACTCCGTTTGTTTTCCGAAGTACTGCACGAAGGTGCAACAGCAGTATTACATACAGATATCCCTGAATACGAGCGGATGCGCGCTGTCTCTGAATCACGCAAACATCGTATTATTGATTACGGCACTAAAGCCAAAACCCTGCATGTCCGCTCGCTCACACCCTTACCAAATGGCCAGGAGCTGGTGTTAGATTATGCGGGCAAAACCCATACGATTCACTTACCACTCATCGGCAGCTTCCAAGCCAGCAATGTACTCTGTGCTTTAGGTCTCGTCAGCGCATCTGATGCGACCATCGAACAACTCATCCCTCTCCTCCCTCGCCTCACCTCTGTGCCAGGCCGGATGGAATGGGTGACATCCGAGCGGGATGACCGTGGCCAGGTATTTGTCGATTACTCCCACACACCCGATGCTCTGGAAAAAGCCCTTGAAGTCCTCCGACATCATACGGATGGTAAATTATGGGTAGTCTTCGGCTGTGGCGGCGACCGCGACAAGGGCAAACGCCCGCAAATGGGGGCCATTGCAGCGCGATTGGCCGATAACGTCATCGTCACCGATGATAACCCACGCAGCGAAGTGCCTGCCACTATCCGCCAGGAAGTGCTAGCAGGCTGCCCGGATGCAATAGAAATCGGCGATCGCAAAGAAGCGATTCATTATGCTATTTCGCATTCGCAAAAAGGTGATATAGTATTAATCGCAGGCAAAGGTCATGAGAAAACACAAACGGTTGGTGGTCAGACCTTTGCGTTTGATGATGTAAATATTGCACAACAGGCTTTAGCATTATGAAAGAAATTCTCTGGACTATGGACGAAGCGGCGCAAGCCGTGAGCGCCGCACCAACTGCCGATTGGCAAGCCTTCTCCGTTTCCATTGACAGCCGTAGCGTCAAACCTGGCGATTTGTTTATCGCATTACGTGGTGAGAAATTTGATGGTCACGATTTCGTCGCACAAGCCTTTGAACAAGGAGCCGTAGCGGTCATTGTAGACCATGCTATTGCAGGGATTGATAAACCACAACTCGTTGTACGCGATACCGTGCAAGCCCTAGAAGCCCTCGGCAAGCGCTCCCGCGAGCGCACCCATGCTAAAATTATTGCCGTAACAGGCAGTGTCGGCAAAACCAGCACCAAAGAAATGCTCAAAAGCGCACTGGAAGTGCAAGGCATGGTCTTTGCGACCACCGGTAATCTGAATAATCATTTCGGTGTTCCATTAAGCCTGGCACGCATGCCACGCGATACGGATTTCGGGATTTTTGAACTCGGCATGAACCATGCTGGCGAAATTGCCTCGCTCACCCGCCAAGTCCGCCCACATGCAGCAATTATTAGCACGGTTGAAGCCGTACATTTAGAATTCTTCCCTAATGTAGAAGGCATTGCCGATGCAAAAGCAGAGATTTTTGAAGGTGTGGAGCCCGAAGGTGCCGCCATCCTCAACCGCGATAATCCGCATTACGAGCGCATGCTAAAACGTGCGAAGTCACATAAAAACATCACCACCATCTATAGTTTCGGCACCAGCGAAGACGCCCTCTTCCGCTTGGTTGCAGCCACACATGATGAAGAAGGCCTGCGCGTTACAGCATCGTGCTGTGAGCGTAGTGTGACCTATAAACTCAATCTCTTAGGCGCACATCAAGCATTAAATAGCGTGGGTGTGCTGGCTGTTGTACATGCTATAGGCGCCAATATTGACCAAGCCATCCGTGGCTTTGCAAGCCTTGCACCACAACAAGGCCGTGGTAAAGAACATATCATCAAACTCCCAAGCGGCCCGTGCTTAGTGATTGATGATACCTATAATGCAAGTGCTGCCTCTATTACAGCCGCACTGGCTGTGCTGCGCGAACGTGCTAATGTGATGGGCGGCAAGGCAATTGCTGTGCTTGGTGATATGCTAGAGCTTGGCAAAGAATCTTCTGCACTCCACTGCTCTCTTGCAAAACCCATTGAAAACAACCGCATTGACACGGTTTATACCGTCGGCAAATTCATGAAAGAACTGCATGATAGCCTACCTGCACATAAACAAGCAGGCAATTTCAGTACCTCTGATGATGTTGCGTTAGCCTTAGTGCCACATCTTTCCTCTGGCGATGTGATCCTCGTTAAAGGATCACGCGGCATGAAAATGGAGAAAGTTGTCAATGCTTTGCTTGAGCAAGGCACGCTTACCGCAGGATTATTTAAATTAGCGTGACGAATTGAATAATTGTGGTAAAGTCAGTTATTGCTGTATCGTCATCGCGAGCGCAGCGTGGCGATCCAGGGCCTGTAAAAGGGACAGAAAAACCATCACCATGGATTGCCGCGTCGCTATCGCTCCTCGCAATGACGATGAACACACAACCAATACCGAATCAGCGCTAAGATAACGATATATTATTCTACTAAACATCTATTATATAAAAATATTTATGCTCTATAATCTCCTACTCCCACTTGCAACTGACTTCCCGATTTTTAACCTCTTTCGCTACCTTACCTTCCGTAGCGGCGGTGCGGTGCTTACGGCATTGCTGATCAGCTTCATCTTCGGCCCCAGAATCATTGCATGGCTCAAGCGCAAGCAACATCACGGCCAACCGATTCGTGAAGATGGACCCGAGAGCCATTTGCTGACGAAAAAAGGCACTCCTACTATGGGCGGTGTGATGATCTTACTGGCGATGACCATCTCAACCCTGCTATGGGCAGATCTTACGAATCGTTATGTCTGGGCTGTCATTTTTGTGACATTAGGTTTTGGTTTCGTTGGGTTTTTGGATGATTACCTGAAAGTCAGCAAGCGTAACACACGCGGTTTACCAGGAAAAATGAAGCTTGTAGCACAGTTTAGCATCGGCGTAATTGCTGCATTATGGATCCAATCCACCGCACCGGAAGCGCTCAACACAGAACTCGCCTTCCCGTTCTTTAAGGGCGTATTGCTTGATTTAGGCTGGTTCTATATTCCCTTTACCATGCTTGTACTCGTTGGCGCCTCTAACGCCGTAAACCTCACCGACGGGTTAGACGGTTTAGCGATTGTGCCGATTATGATTGCCGCAGCCTGTTTTGCCTTTATTAGTTATGTCGTCGGTAATGCGATGTATGCTGATTACTTGCAAATCCATCCGATTCCTGGCAGCGGTGAACTTGCCGTGCTTGGGGCTGCTATTATGGGGGCTGGCTTAGGTTTCCTATGGTTTAACGCCCCGCCTGCGCGCGTGTTTATGGGGGATACAGGGAGCTTAGCGCTTGGCGGCTCTATCGGCACTATGAGCGTGATTACTAAGCATGAGCTGGTGCTAGTGATCATCGGCGGACTGTTTGTGATGGAAGCGCTTTCGGTGATTATTCAGGTGATTTCCTTCAAAACCACTGGTAAGCGTGTGTTTAAAATGGCACCGATACACCACCATTTTGAGAAAAAAGGCTGGGCAGAACCTACTATTGTAATACGATTCTGGATTATTGCTATTATTCTTGCATTAATTGGTCTTTCAACATTAAAGCTGAGATAGAGTGACACAAAGTGATAGAAGTAACGCGATTTAGAAACCGCAAAGTAGCCGTTATTGGCCTGGGAAAAGCTGGAAAATCAACCGCCAAAGCATTAGCCGCAGGTGGTGCAGACGTGTATGCATGGGATGATAATCCAAAATCCATCGAAGCCATCACCAATAGCACCGCTGTTGATGATATTGTTCTCACTCAAAACGTTACCTTCTTACCCCCAAGCCAATATGATTGGAAACAATTTGCCGCTCTTCTGTTAAGCCCAGGCATTCCACTCACCCATCCCGAGCCACATCCTGCCGTGATCCAAGCCCATAACGCTGGCTGCCCTGTGATTTGTGATATTGAACTACTAGCACTTTCTTGCAGCACGAATTTATTCTTAGGGATTACCGGCACGAATGGTAAATCCACCACAACCGCACTCACAGGCCATATCCTGCAATCCGCAGGGATTAAAACCCAAGTGGGTGGTAATATCGGTGTTCCCGTGCTCGAGCTTGATCCGATGAAAAGCGGTGTCTATGTGTTAGAGCTTTCATCCTATCAGCTGGATCTGCTCGACCGTGCAAAATGCAATATCGCCGTACTTCTCAACATCACACCCGATCATATTGACCGCCATGGCAGCATGGAAGGATATATCGCTGCCAAGAAACGGATTTTCCGTAACCAGGGCGAAGGGGATGTGGTGGTGATTGCGGTGGAAGATGAGCATACCAAAGCCATCTATAGTGAATTACGCCGCCATGCAAATGGCCGCAGGATTATTCCTGTTTCAACGCAAGAACGTGTGCCTGGCGGGGTGTCTGTGCTTGAGGGTATGCTGTATAATGATATTGATACGCCTGATATGTTCGGCACGGAGCTTGGCCTTTTGGAGCGTCTGCGCGGGCAACATAACGCTCAGAATATTGCGGCAAGCTTTGCAGCATGTTATATGGCAGGCGCGAAAGTGGATGATATCATCTATGGCATTCGCAGCTTCCAAGGCCTCGATCACCGTTTACAGCTGATTGCACAGCAGCATAAGGTGAGCTTTATCAATGATAGCAAGGCCACGAATGCCGAAGCTGCTGCAAAAGCACTGGGTTCGTTCCCCGATAATATTTACTGGATTATCGGCGGCGTGCCAAAAGAAGGTGGGATTAGCTCGCTCACCGAATTCTTCCCACGCATTCGCCATGCTTTCTTAATTGGCCAAGCAAGCGATGAATTCGCAGCCACCTTAGAAGGACAGGTAGACGCTAGCAAACATCAAACGCTCGATAAAGCGCTTTATGCTGCGGCGGAGATGGCGTTTAAAGATGCAACAGCCAATAACCAAGAAGCCGTTGTTCTGCTTTCGCCTGCTTGCGCATCATTTGATCAGTTCAAAAACTTTGAAGAGCGCGGCAAAGCTTTCTGTAATTTAGTGCAAGGATTGCTGGAGAAGAAGGCGTGTTAGGCTTTTCCGTCACTCCAGCGCAGGCTGGAATCCAGCGCAATGCTACGAACGTCGTGAGTTCAATAGAGCATTCGCTCCGCTTATCAGTATATAACTGGATCCCAGCCTCCGCTGGGATGACTTTATTCACAACGCACAAGGTTTATCCATGAGCGCATTCCGTCGTAATCAAAGCATTATCGGCCGGTGGTGGTGGACAGTAGACCGCGTTACCTTGCTTGCGCTGGGCATTATCATTGCCTTCGGTATCGTCATGGTCACCACTGCAAGCCCGGCAGTTGCAGAGCGTATTGGGCTTGAATCGTTCCATTTCGTGCGCCGTCAGTTCTTCTATCTGATTGCCTGCGCGCCCTTTATTTTTGGCCTTTCATTGCTGCCTCCCGTGGCCATACGCCGCATTGCGGTGATTGGTTTTATACTGGGGATACTGACACTGATTGCCGTACTCATCATCGGCTCTGAAGCTAAAGGTGCGCGGCGGTGGCTTTATCTTGGGAGCTTTTCTCTCCAGCCTTCTGAATTTGTGAAGCCGTTTTTTGCTGTTGCTACAGCATGGGTGTTATCTGAACGCGTGAACCGCCCAGGATTTCCTGGCTATCAGCTTGCGATTGGGGGGTATGCGACCTTTGTATTATTGCTGATTTTACAGCCGGATTTCGGCATGTCTGTCACCATTACCTCTGTATGGGGCGCACAGCTTTTCTTGGCGGGACTACCGTTAGTGTGGATTCTGATTGCGGCGGTTGGCGGTGTGATTGGTGTGGTAGGGGCATATACATTCCTGCCGCATGTGGCCAAACGTATCAACAACTTCCTCTCGCCTGAAGATGGCGATAATTACCAGGTTGGGCGTTCGTTAGAAGCTTTCCAGAATGGCGGACTCACCGGCACAGGGCCTGGCGAAGGCACAGTGAAGCAAGTTCTCCCCGATGCGCATACGGATTTTATTTTTGCCGTAGTTGGCGAAGAATTAGGGGCGATTGTCTGCCTGATTATTATTGCGCTATTTGCGATTATCGTGCTACGCGGCTTCTCGCGCGTATTGAAAGATAATGACCTGTTCGTCGTCTATGCCGTTTCCGGCCTGCTGATGCAGTTTGGATTACAGGCGATTATCAATATGGGTGTTTCTATGCATTTATTGCCGACTAAGGGTATGACATTGCCGTTTATTAGTTATGGCGGGTCATCCATGTTATCTGTGGGTATTGCCATGGGCATGGTGTTGGCGCTCACGCGGCGGCGCTATGGCAATACAATCAACGCCCGTCCGATGTATTCTTAAGAGGTCATATATGCGAATTTTGCTTGCAGCAGGTGGTACTGGCGGTCATGTGTTCCCAGCAGAGGCGCTGGCTGAAGTCATTCTCCATGAAGGCCATGAGGCGATTTTTATTACCGATAAACGTTCGGCTAAATATGGCGGGAAACTTGCAACGCTTGAGACCTATGTCATTCCATCAGCCACACTGAGCGGCTCACCTATCAATAAGCTGCTTGGCGTTTATACGCTCTTAAAAGGCTTTATTTCGGCCTGGTATCGTTTGCTGATTGTCAAACCTGATGTAGTTGTAGGTTTTGGTGGCTATCCATCGCTATTGCCTCTTTTTGCAGCCAGCCATTTAGGTATTCCCACGATTATTCACGAACAAAACTCCCTATTAGGTCGTGTGAATGCCTTCTTAGCACAGAAAGCAACGATTATTGCAACCTCGTTTGAACAGACCGAGCGCATTCCCGCTTCGCTTGCGGATAAAATCCATTTCACAGGTAACCCAGTGCGTGAAGCAATTGGCGCCTTGCGTGAGCGCCCTTATCCTAGCACAGAGGGGAAAATCCATCTTTTGATTACTGGCGGCAGCCAAGGCGCAACCGTGTTTAGCACAGTAGTGCCAGAGGCCATCGCCCGCCTGCCTGAACATTTACGCACACGCTTACGCATCAGCCAGCAATGCCGTGCAGAAGATATCGAGCAAGCCAAAGAGTTGTATCGCTCAACAGGCATAGAACCTGAACTGGCGACGTTCTTTAGCGATATGCCAGAACGCCTGGCTTCAACCCATCTGCTCATCGGCCGCTCCGGCGCATCTACACTCGCAGAACTTACTCTTGCTGGCCGCCCTGCGATTCTGGTGCCATATCCTGCTGCCAAAGATGATCACCAAACCACCAATGCCAAACAGCTCGCTGATAAAGGCGGCGCATGGGTGATGCCACAGCCGGAATTTACGCCGCAAGCATTGGCACAGAAACTGGAAGCACTACTGACAGATCCCACCCAACTTGAAAATGCGGCGCATATTGCCAAAGAAACAGGCAAACCGCAAGCGGCCTATGCGTTGTTTGAGACGGTGTTGTCTCTGAGGTGATTGACGGGGTGGATAAATTAATATACAGATAAAATTATTGTTAATTTATTCAACCAGGTGCATATGAAATTTTCTACTCAATTCGGTGTTACCAACGATCCGAAGAAAGGCGTTGTGTTTTATGCCGTCTTTAATTTAAAAGAAGGCAATGAGACCAAGTTTCACAACGCTATTCAGGCCCTCTATAGCCATCTTCCTGCTGAATATAATCCATCTATTGCTCCCAACAAAGAAGAAGTGGAAATGAAAGTTGAGGGTGTCACTGCCTTTAGCAAAGTATTTTTATCTCATATTGCACCTGAGAACCATACACACACTATTAAACGTATCGCAGGTGAACTTATTATGGCCGGACAAAATCATCTGGTAAAACCCTTATATGACGCACATAACATTACACCAGAGCAGGTTAAAAGCTTAAAATCGCCTGCACTCATCTGCCTCTAATTTTCCCATTGCAGCCCCTTAAATCTTTGCTACAATAACTACAGTTTAGTATTGCGATTAAAGGGGATTGCTATGAGCATCGAAGCACGTTTAAAAGAACTCAACATTACGTTGCCACAAGCAGCAGCACCCGCTGCCAATTATGTGCCATACGTAGTGGATGGAAATACGGTATATATCTCCGGCCAACTTCCTATGGGTGTGGGCAATCTTGAACAGCATATTGGCAAATTAGGTTCTGAATTCACCATCGAACAAGGCAAACACATTGCGCGTATTTGTGCGATGAATATCTTGTCACAATTACGTGCGGCGTGCGGTGGTGATCTGGATAAAGTTGAGCGCTGCTTACGCGTCGGCGGTTTCGTGCAATCGGCTGAAGGCTTCGTGGATCAGCCAGCTGTTGTGAATGGCGCATCGGATTTCCTGGTGGAAGTATTGGGCGATAAAGGCAAACATGCCCGCGCAGCCGTAGGTGTGAACCAACTGCCAAAAGGTGTTGCTGTTGAGGTGGATGCTATTTTCCGCATTAAAGCATAAAACGCTATGGGCCGTATCCTCATTGTTTTTGTTGTTGCAGCTGGTTTGACCGCGCTGCTCGGCTGGATGTTTCCTTATGTCACGATGAATGAAGTCGAACGTTCGGATATGCTACAACGCATTCTGATCGCCTCACTTTTCGTAGGCTCACTGGCCACCCAATTCGCAGGCAATCCTCGCGGAGCCATCAAGAATGTCTTGCTCTGGGTGACCGTGTTTTTTGGGCTCATTGGGATATACGCGTTTAAAGAAGATTTCCTTGCCATCAAGAACCGCGTGGTTGCACAGCTTGTCCCCTACCAAGCACAGCAAACACCGCAAGGCGAAATTATCCTCAAGAAAAGTGCTGATGGACATTTTTATGTGAAAGTGGATATTAATAACGTACCAATCCTGTTTTTGCTGGATACGGGTGCGAGCGATATCACCCTTTCTGCCGATGATGCAAAACGCATCGGCTATGATCTTAATACCCTCAATTACACCAAAATCTACAACACCGCCAACGGCCAAGTGCAAGGTGCTTCTGTGACGCTTCGCAGTTTTGCGATTGGCAATGTACGATTCAACAATATTCCCGCCTCGGTCAATCGAGCAGAGATGGATCAATCGCTATTGGGGATGAGTTTCTTGGGATTGCTGAAGTCTTACCGTGTTGAGGGAAATACGCTGGTGTTGACGCCTTAGCATCCCCCAAGATTACGCGGAGATTGGAATTTTTAGGCGTTAGATATGCTTGGATTTCGAGAACCGGCGCGCAGCGTACTTACTGTACGTGAGCACCGGAAGCGCAGAAAACCATGTATAGATAACCCTAGAAATTTCAATATCCGCGCAATCTAGGCCTTCTCCACAAAACTATCAATAATCGTCTTCATCCCCGCCTGCTGGAACATCACATCCAGATGCTGCCCACGCACTTCTTTGACGATGCCATAGCCAAATTTCTGATGGAATACGCGCTGACCGATAGCGTAGCCTGTAGGTGCCTTAGACACAGGAGCGGCGGGGGTTTTCTTGAAGGAGATACTGCTATAGCTTTCCGTATCATAATCCGGATCGGCATATTCATCGCGATACATCGGCACCGGCTTTTGCTGCTGGCGCATACCTGTCTGGGTTTTATAGGCTTCTATATGCTCTGCCGGCAATTCATCCACAAAACGGGAGGGGATACTGCTTTGCCACTGGTTATACACCCGGCGGTTAGCCGTAAAGCAAATATAGGCCTGTTTACGCGCCCGTGTGATGCCCACATAGGCCAGGCGGCGTTCTTCCTCTAAGCCTGTCCGACCATTTTCATCCATGGATTTTTGATGCGGAAATAAGCCCTCTTCCCAACCTGGCAAGAATACTGTCTCAAACTCCAGGCCTTTGGCGGCATGGAGCGTCATGATATTGACCATGTTATCATCGGTGATCGTATCCACATCGCTCACCAGGCTCACATGCTCTAGGAATTCTGTAATATTATCAAATTCCTGCAAGGCAGTGATCAATTCGCGGATGTTTTCTAGACGGCCATCGGCTTCGATTGTGCGCTCTTGTTTCCACATATCACGGTAGCCGGATTCATTAAGAATGCGCTCCACCACTTCCACATGATGCACATGCTTAAACTGCTCACCCCAATGGGCCAGTTGATCGATGAAGTGCTTGAGTGTATTGGCGGTTTTACCCTTTAATGTGCCCTGCTCAATCATATAAAGCGCAGCTTGCGCGAGCGGAATGCCTTGGCCACGGCTGGTTTCAAACAGGTTTTGCAATGTCGTATTACCAATACCACGCTTTGGCAGATTCACAATCCGTTCAAATGCCAGATCATCCGTATCTTGCACAGCCAGGCGGATATAGGCAATCACATCGCGAATCTCTTTACGCTCATAGAACCGCAAGCCACCCACCACCTTATACGGAATCGCCATGGTCATAAACGCTTCTTCAAATGCACGGGTCTGGAAGCCAGCACGCACCAGGATGGCGATGTCTTTTAAACGTGCGCCATAGATTTGCTGAAGCGATTCAATCTCACTGCCAATAAACCGCGCTTCTTCGCGGTCATCCCAGAGGGCAGAAATCTTGATTTTATTGCCGCCTTGCGACTCTGTCCATAACGTCTTGCCAAGACGTTCGGAGTTATTGGCAATGAGCTGTGATGCAGCACCGAGAATATGGGTGGTGGAACGGTAGTTACATTCCAGACGAATCGTCTTCGCCCCTGGAAAATCCTTCTCGAAGCGTAGGATATTTCCTACCTCAGCACCGCGCCAACTATAGATCGACTGGTCATCATCGCCCACACAACAGATATTCTTATGCTCAGCCGTGAGTAAACGTAGCCAGAGATATTGCGCCACGTTGGTATCTTGATACTCATCCACCAACACATAACGGAAACGGCGGTGGTAATCCGCCTGCACATCAGCATGTTCTGTAAGGATTTTGATGTTGTAGAGCAACAAATCCCCAAAATCGACTGCATTTAAACTGCGCAGCCGTGCTTGGTAATCCTTATAGAGCTGGGTTGCTTTGCCAAAGGCAAAATTGCTGCTTTCGCTATGGGTGATTTTATCGGGCAAGAGGCCACGGTCTTTCCAACGCTGGATAACCGACATCAGCGCTTTAGCTGGCCATTTCTTTTCATCCACTCCGTGCTCGACCAATAACTGCTTGAGCAAGCGCAACTGATCATCGGTATCAATAATCGTGAAATTATCTTTAAGGCCAACCAGTTCTGCATGACGGCGCAAAATCCGCGCAGCAATCGCATGGAATGTACCAAGCCAGAGGCCGCCCGTCTCGCCACCAATCATTTTTCCCACGCGCTCTACCATCTCACGCGCAGCTTTATTGGTAAATGTTACCGCCAAAATCTGGCTAGGGAATGCGAGGCCTTGGGTAAGGATATAGGCCAAACGCGTCGTTAGCACCTTGGTTTTCCCTGTACCAGCCCCCGCCAGCACCAATAACGGCCCTTGCGTACTTTGCACGGCATTCATCTGCTCAGGATTCAAATTATCAAGCAAATTGCTCTGCGGAGCAGGCGAAAGGTCATCATCAAAGGGAATATCAATATCAAACATGGCGCATCCAGAACGGTTAATTGTGGGTATATTAGGGGGGATTGGGGGTGGGGTCAAGCTAGGGATTATCCCTCCGTCATCGCGAGCGTAAGCGAAACGATCCAGAGCCTACATAAAGAGCAAAGAAATCCGCCCCTGGATTGCCGCGTCGCTAACGCTCCTCGCAATGACGGGAGACCATCAATAACAATCTACCGCGCCCCAATCTTCTGAATAATCGCCGCCGCCGCGCGCGCGCCGCATTCGCCGGCATCTTGCAAGTCATAATCATGGGTCAGACCATAGAGGAAACCGGCAGCGAATAAATCGCCTGCACCCGTCGTATCCACTACTGTGATATTTTTCTCAGCAGGAATGGTATAAACCTCTGAACCTTTCACCACCAACGCTCCTTGATCCCCTCGTGTAATCACCGTCAGCGGGCATCTGCGGCTGATATGACGGGCTGCGGTTTCGACATCGTTGAGATGCAGTAGCGTCGTAATTTCCTGTTCGTTGGCGAACAGAATATCAATATACTCATCCACCAAATCCAAAAATGCATGACGATGGCGCAGCACACAGAATGTATCCGACAGCGTAAACGCCACCTTCCGCCCTGCCCGCTTGGCCATCCGCATCGCCTCACGTAATGCATGGCAGGTGCGCGGGCTATCCCAGAGATAGCCTTCGATATAGAGGATTTCTGAATCCAAAACCAATTCAGGATCAATATCATGATAAGTCAACTGCACCTTATCGCCCAAATAGGTAGACATAGTACGCTGTGCATCCGGCGTAACCATAATGGTTGAACGTGCTGTGGCACCGGAAGGATCGGTGTAGCCAGGGTCATATTGCACGCCGAGTGAGCGCAGATCAGACGTAAACAACTTCCCCAGCGCATCATCAGCCACACGCCCGATATAGGCGGTTTTTCCACCGAGCGCAGCAATACCCGCAATCGTATTACCCGCCGAACCGCCGGAACATTGGGTGGCAATCGGCAGGCTATGGTACAGCGCATCGGCTTTATCGCGGTCGATGAGCGTCATCGAGCCTTTCACAATACCATGGCGCTCAATTTCTTTGTCATCTACTTGCGCAAGAATATCAACAATAGCATTTCCAATACCCAAAACATGAAAGCGTGGCGCTGACATAGACTATTTCCTTTTTCTTATAATATCTTCATTAACAGTGATTCTGCACTGTCATACGCCGACGTGATCGGCGTATCCATCAAAAACATATAGCAATATTTTTTAGGATGGATTCACCGATCACGTCGGTGAATGACAACACGCTCGCTATGTTTCTAGGCACAACTCATTTCACCACTTTCTTTTGCTGCGTATTTTGCTGGCCATAGGCCTCAATGATCGCATCAATCATCCCACCGAAACGTTCCTTTAATTCGGCGCAGCGTGTGATATTATGCATTTCCACACCTTTTCGCTCACTGCGAATCAGCCCCGCTTCGCGTAATACTTTGAAATGTTGGGAGAGTGTGGATTTTGGGAGTGTCCGGTTATCATATTCCAAAAAAGCCGAACAGATTTTCGGGCATTCGGATTTGGCAATATCGGCATAAATGCGCACACGTACAGGATCGGAGAGAGCATAAAGCAAGCCCTCAACGGTAATATCGTCTATCGATGGATGGTATAACGGTCTCATGCCCATCTCTATAACATAGGTCTGAGATATTGTCTAATTTGGAATGAGCTATGGCTGTTTTCTTGTCATACGCCGACTTGATCGGCGTCGCTAACCCATTACTTCGTCGTCATCGCGAGCGCAGCGCGGCGATCCATCCATCCTACATAAAGAACAAAGAAGCCATAGAGATGGATTGCCACGGCCACATTGTGGCCTCGCAATGACAGAGAACCACACACCAACGCCGATCAAGTCGGCTAATGACATATCACCCCTTGCAGAAACAATCTGCTAGATGATCATTTACCAGGCCTACGGCTTGCATATAGGCGTAGATAATCGTCGAGCCGACAAAGCTCATGCCACGTTTTTTGAGATCTTTGGAGATAGCATCAGATTCTGACGTTTGCACAGGCACATCGGCCATTTTCTGAGGATGATTGACCTTTGGCTTGCCACCTACGAACTTCCAGAGATAGGCATCAAACGAACCAAATTCCTTTTGAATCGCCAGAAATGCAATTGCATTCTTACGGGTGGAGAAGACTTTTAAACGGTTGCGGATAATATCCCCCGTGGCCAGAACCGATTCCAGCTCTGCATCCGTCATAACAGCCACTTTCTTAGGATCAAAGCCTTTAAATGCCTGACGGTAGCCATCACGGCGCTTTAAGATTGTATACCAGCTTAAACCCGCCTGTGCGCCTTCTAAGATCAGCATTTCAAACAGTTTCCGGTCATCATGCACCGGAATACCCCATTCGATATCATGATAGGCCGTATAATCCGGCCGGCCCTCAGGCAACCATGCGCAACGTGTCTTCATTCGGCTTGCAATCCACGGAAAAATATATTCACCAGATTAGCCGCATCTTTTTCCATATCATAATTCATAGGATAGCGCAGGAAGTCATTGATAATGCCTGCCATATATGCATATAACGCCACCGCCGCCCCATGGGCAGACAGGGATTTATGCACTTCAGCTTTTTCAATAGCGCGTTGAAATAATACCGTATTCCGGCCAATGCAATGCTCGCGGCGCTGGCGTTGACGTTCAGCACAGCGTTCTTGCATGACGGTTTGTTCGCATTTAAACATCAGAATCGTATAGACCCGCCGCACATGCTCATCACGCTCGAGATTGCGTAGGCAATAAATACATACATCTTGTAGGGAACGTAGTGGGCTTCTATCGTTGCTGGCTTTCTCAAACATCGCATCAATCGGCAGGCGCACGCGCTCTTGCATGGCATCAAATAAGGCAGACTTATTCTCAAAATGCCAGTAAAGCGCACCGCGGGTGACATTCGCTGCGCGGGCAATTTCCTCTAAGGAACTTGCCGCCACACCCTTTTCCATAAACACATGCTCTGCCGCATCCAGCAACATTTCCCGTGTCTTTTCAGCCTCAGCTTTCGTTTTTCTTGCCATTCTTACTACACTCGCCCCAAAATCTGCTACTTACGCCGCATACTTATATTATATTATAAACTATATTCTATTTTTCTTTACAAGCATTCGTGAATGTATGTATAAAAGATAAGCTATCTATAAGACGTTATTATTCCTCCGTCAAGTCTGTTGGGTTCTATCATGTTTAACTCCCCGTTACGTTTCTTCGTATTTCTGATTGTAATTGCTGGATTAATTCTCACTGGTGTATGGTATTTCTTTTTCCGTGGGCCAGAAGCAACCGCACCCACACCACCGCCACCGCTTGTAAGCATCATTGAAGTAAAACCAGCGGATATTCCCCTCTCTTTTGAATATGCAGGCCGTACGGCTGGTTCGCGTGAAGTGGAAATCCGTGCGCGTGTTAGCGGTATTTTGCAGCAACGTGCGTATGTAGAAGGTCAATTCGTTAAAGAAGGCGCCCTGCTCTTCACCATCGACCCTGCACCGTTTAAAGCGGCCTTCTCAGAAGCCGAAGCGCGTTATGTTGCAGCGGAGCGTGATTGGACACGTGTGAAATCGCTCTACGCTCAAAAAGCGGTCAGCCCGCGTGAATATGACGAAGCGCGCGCGACTTATGAGCAAACCAAGGCGGCACGCCAAACAGCTAAAATTAACTTAGGTTATACCACCGTATTAGCTCCGATTTCTGGCACTACCAGTAATGAAGGTTTGACAGAAGGTAACTTGGTTACTGCCGATGAAACCTTGCTCACCCGTCTGACACAGATGGATCCACTATATGTGTATTTCGGCTATCCAGATACGGAAGCTCTCTCACTACGTCAAAAAATTGCCAATGGCGTGTTGTCTTTGCCAGCGGATAACCAACTGACCGCAGAAATCCGCTTTGGTGATGGCTCCGTCCATCCTGCACAAGGCACGATTGACTTTACGGATAGCATCATCGATACCCAAACCGGTACAGTACGTTCCCGTGTGGTATTACCAAACCCGGATGGAACCATTCTGCCTGGCCAGTTTGTGCGTGTAGTCGTAAAAGGTTTCACGATGAAACATACCATCGCCATTCCTGACCAAGCTGTGATGCAAGGGCCGCAAGGTACGTTTGTCTATGTGGTGAATGATCAAGGCAAAGCGGCAATTCAGTCTATCACTCTGGGTGATCTAGCCGGCAAAAACCGTCTCGTTACCCAAGGCCTGAAAGAAGGTGATAAGGTAATTTACGAAGGCATGATTAAAGTGCGTCCTGATTCGCCTGTGACCATTGATACAGGCGAGAAAGAGGAAAGCAACACAGCTGCTCCTGCCGCAGATGCTACAAAAGCACCAAGTGCTGTAGATGCTGCTCCTAAACCATCTGATAGTGATAAGACAGAGAAAGACAAAAAGGAGTAGGCTGCCATGTTCTCACGTTTCTTTATTGAGCGGCCTGTATTTGCAGCCGTTATCTCGATTGTTATTGTCATAGCGGGGCTGGTTTCCGTCCGCGCATTGTCGGTATCTCAATACCCTAATATCATTCCACCGGATGTGGTGGTATCTACCAGCTATCCCGGTGCATCGTCAGAAGTGTTAGCGACCACCGTTGCCGCGCCGCTTGAGCAGCAGATTAACGGTGTGCCTAATATGATGTATATGCGCTCTACATCGTCTAACAGTGGCCAGATGTCCTTGACCGTCAGCTTCAAAATTGGAACAGACCCTGACCAGGCAACCATTGACGTAAACAACCGCGTGCAAGCCGCCCTTGCCCGCCTTCCGGAGGAAGTGCGCCGTCAAGGGGTGGTGGTGGATAAACGCCAGCCATCGATTCTGCAAGCTGTGCTGATGTTCTCGCCAAATGGCCGGTATGACCCTATTTTTATCAGTAACTATGCGTTGCTCAACGTTATTGATGACTTAAAACGTATTCAGGGTGTGGGTGATGCCTCGTTGATTGGTGCTAAGGATTACGCGATGCGTATTTGGCTGCGCCCTGATAAGCTGGCGCAATATAATCTTGCGCCAGCCGATGTTGCTGCTGCGATCCGTGAGCAAAACTCCCAATTCGCAGCCGGTGCATTCGGCCAAGAGCCTATGACCACGCCGCAATCCTTCACCTATACCGTTTCCACCCAAGGCCGTTTTGCCGATCCGAAACAGTTTGAGAATATCATTCTGCGCTCTGATCCTAATGGTGCGACACTACGCTTAAAAGATGTTGCCCGCATTGAACTGGGTGCGCAGGATTATGCGTTTGCAGCAACGATGGATGGGAAATCTGCCGTGGTTATCCGTGTAACCCTGCAACCAGGCGCCAATGCGCTAGCTGTGGCATCGGAAGTGCAAACCAAGATGAAGGAACTGTCCAAAAACTTCCCGGATGGTATTGCCTATGATATTCCGTTTGATACCACCAAATTCGTAAAAGTATCAATTGAGGAAGTAGTCAAAACCTTTGCGGAAGCGATTCTATTGGTAATTTTGGTAGTATATCTCTTCCTGCAAAACGCCCGTGCGACGTTAATTCCTGTACTGGCCGTTCCTGTATCACTGATTGGAACCTTTGCCGGAATGTATTTACTCGGCTTCTCCATCAACCTCCTCACCTTATTCGGGATGGTGCTGGCGATTGGTATTGTGGTAGACGATGCCATCGTAGTGCTGGAGAACGTGGAGCGGATTATGACGGAAGAAAAACTTCCGCCAAAACAGGCCGCCATCAAAGCGATGAGCGAGGTAACTGGGCCGATTATTGCGATTGTATTGGTGCTATGTGCCGTGTTTATTCCTGTCGGATTCATGGGCGGGATGACGGGTGTAATGTATAAGCAGTTTGCGATTACGATTGCTGTATCGGTGATCATCTCTGGTATCGTAGCGCTTACCTTAAGCCCAGCGCTCTGCGCAACGATTTTGAAACCTACGCATCAAGAACCCGCAAAACCTTTCCGCATTTTCAACGAATGGTTTGCTAAGCTTACAGACCGTTATCTTGGTGGCGTCAGTTTCTTCATGAAACGTAGTTTCTTAGGTATTATTATTTTCGTTGCGATGTTGGGTGTAATTGGCCTGCTGCTCAACCGCTTGCCAAGCGGATTAGTGCCAGAAGAAGACCAAGGCTATGTATTCGTAGTGCCAGCCCTTCTGCCAGGTGCATCGCTTAGCCGGACAGTAGATGTTACAACAGATCTCACGAAAAAACTGATGGCGCAGCCTGAAGTCGAACATGCGACAGTATTTGCAGGGTTTGACTTACTCTCTGGCTCGCAACGTCCGAATATGGGTGCATCTTTCGTCGTCCTCAAACCATGGGATGAACGTAGCGGTGATGAGCATAGCTCGAAAGCGCTGATCGGCAGGATTCTGGGTATGGGTTCGGATATTAAAGACGGCATGATCCTCGCCTTCAACCCGCCTGCGATTACGGGTATTAGCTTGACGGGTGGTTTTGATTCCTACTTACAAAACCGTGGTAGCGGCACGATTCAAGATGTGGCTGCTATGGCACAAAAACTGGTAGCTGCCGCCAACCAGCGCCCTGAGTTGCAAGGCGTACAGACGACGATTTCTGCCAACGTGCCACAATATTATGCAGAGCTGGATCGTGCGAAAGCAAAAGCACAAGGTGTGTCAATTGACTCCATCTTTGCTGCAATGCAATCCACCTTCGGAAGCTACTATATCAACGACTTCACGTTATATGGCCGTGTCTTCCGTGTAAGCCTTTCCTCGGAAGCCTCTTTCCGTGAGAAACCGGATGATCTGAAACAAGTTTTCGTGCGTTCGGCAAGTGGTTCGATGATTCCGCTGAATACGCTCGTGAGCGTTAAACGTATCGTCGGCCCAGACTTGGTAGACCGCTTCAACGCCTTCACCTCCGCCAAAATCATGGGTGGCCCTGCGCCTGGTTATAGTTCAGGGGATGCAATAAAGGCGATGGAAGAGGTAGCGGCAGAAGTGCTGCCGAAAGAATATACACTCGCCTGGATCGGCGCTGCTTACCAAGAAAAATTGGCAAGCGGTAGCGGTGCAAGCGCGTTTATGTTTGGTATCGTGATGGTATTCCTGATCCTTGCCGCACAATATGAACGCTGGTCACTGCCAATTGTAGTACTTACTGCCGTACCGTTTGCGGTATTCGGCGCTGTGCTTGCGACATGGATGCGTGGCTTGAGTAACGACGTATATTTCCAAGTCGGCCTACTCACCTTGATTGCGCTCGGCGCGAAGAATGCAATTCTGATTGTGGAATTCGCCGTGCTACAACGTGAGCAAGGAAAATCTATTATCGAAGCCGCCAAAGAAGGTGCTGCCCTACGTTTCCGTCCTATCGTGATGACTTCACTGGCGTTTATTTTAGGATGCGTACCACTGGCGATTAGCTCTGGTGCGGGCGCTGCTAGCCGTCACTCGATTGGTACAGGGGTTATTGGCGGGATGGTTGCGGCAACCGTGATTGCGACTTTCTTTATCCCGATGTTCTATAGTTTGATTACTACCTGGGCAGAGCGCCGTAAGAAGCCGCATACCCATACGGAGAATCCTCATGCGTAAATTTACTGTTCTTGCAGCCTCCACCATTCTGCTCTCAGCCTGTGCGATAGGACCTGACTATGTGAAACCCTTGATGGATTTGCCTGAAAAATGGTTTAGCTTTGAAAGCACCAGCGTGGAAAACTCTCAACAAGCGGCTGAAGCCATTACTTTAGATTGGTGGAAGGCCTTTAACGATCCTGTACTCACACAATTAGAAGAAGAAGGCCTCAGCGCCAATACTGACTTGGTACGCGCTGCCGCAAGCGTAGAGCAAGCCCGTGCATTTATGCGTGCCAGCCGTGCTAATTTCTTCCCGAATATTCAGTTAGAAGGTGGTGCTGGCCGTGTTAGCAATAGTGAGGAGATTAATACGCTCACTAGTTCCAAGCCTTATAACAACTTCTCACTTGCCGCCACGCTTGATTACGAAGTGGATTTATGGGGCAGATTGCGCCGCTCTTCTGAATCTGCACAAGCGCAGCTTCTGGCTGCACGCGCTAACCAGGATGCGGTGCGTTTAGCGATAGCGAGTGATATCGCCGTTGCCTATTTTAACCTGCGCGCACTTGATGCTCAAATTGTGGTGACCGAGAATACTATCAAGTCACGCAAAGAATCGTTTGAGTATCAACAAAAACAAGCCATGGCTGGGACGGTGAATACGCTGGTCTATAAACAAGCCGAAGCTGAACTCGCCACTGCGCAAGCGCTGTTGCCTCAATTAAAACAACAACGCCAAGAGCAAGAAACCACGCTTGCTATTCTTCTGGGCCGTAGCCCGCAAGCAATGGTGGAATCCACCATTGCCCGTGGCCGCAATATTGACCGTTTGCCAACACTGCCTTCTATGCCAGCAGAGCTTCCTTCTACTTTGTTGGAACGCCGTCCTGATATTCAAGTTGCAGAGCAAACGCTGAGAGCAAGCAATGCCGAGATTGGGGTAGCACGTGCAGATTATTTCCCACGCCTCTCTTTAAGCAGTTTGGTCGGTTTGCAAAGCAGCGAAGCGGATAATCTGTTTAAAAGCTCCGCACGTAACTGGCAAGTTGGCGGTGCGATTGCAGGACCATTATTGGATTTCGGCCGGACAAAATCCAATGTCATGACCGCAGAAGCCCGCAAGCAAGATGCGCTGGCACAATACCAACGCACTGTACAGCAAGCCTTTAAAGAAACACTCGATGCGATGAATGCCTCGCATAATAATAATTTACGCATTGAAGCCCAAATAGCCCAAGTGGCCGCCCGCGCAGAAGCGCTGCGCCTTTCGCGCATACGCTATAATGCCGGTTATATTAACTACCTCGAACTCTTAGATGCCCAACGCTTCTTCCACCAGGCACAGCTTGACCGGATTGCCGCAAAACGTGACCGGTTAGTGGCGGCGGTAAATCTCTATAAAGCCCTCGGCGGTGGTTGGAAAAATCCGCTTCTGGCAAAAGAAGAACAAAAACCCGCCATTGTGGAGACTCCCGCTCCTGCAATTGAAGAAAAGATTGAGACACCAGAGGTAAAGACCAAAGCAGAAGAAGCAGCCGAACTCCCTGAGGAAAAGGCAGCGCCTGCGCCTATCGCTGAAGAAGCAATGCCTTCTATCACACCGCCTGCTGAGGAAAACACTTCTGTTATCACCCTCCCTTCATCAGAAGAGAAACCTACACCTGCTGCAACCCCATCTCCACAAGCTCCACAGCCACTTCTAGAACTGGATGGTTCTGGATTGCGGATTGCGCAATAATCGACCTACTAGGTAAAAAATGCCCCTTTGGGGCGTTTTTTGCCTATAGTTGCAGCATTATATCATTGATATATCAATCTAGGTTGTGTCGCCATTCGTCTTCTATGTGAGCGAAAAGGGGGGATTTTCGAGCATCGAAGCGCAGCGTACTCACAGTACGTGAGCATTGAAGCACAAAAAATTCTCCTTTTGCAGCCGCATAGAAGACGAATGGCGACACAACTTAAATACCTGGCATAAACCTTGCTATATCCTATGGTATGAAGGAGTCATATTATGAGCATCATTTCTGCCGCATTTTCTGCAATCAGCCCGTTAAATACATCCTCACTGAAAATCACCAAGCTATCTCCTGAACAGATTGCAGCACACGAGCAACTCATTCGTGATAGCTACCGCACACCGGTTATCAGCAATCCTGATACGGTGTATGCGACAGTGAAAGTAAACGGCAAAGTGGTTGCAACCCTCTATAATAGCGGCGCCTCGGTGACTTCCAATAGTGATCATACCAAACTCAAAAACCTACCAAGCATGGGCGATACAGAAACCGCAACCGGCCCAGAGCTTGCTCAGAAACGCGCTGAAGAAATCGCCAAAGCTCTAGGCGGCACGATTGAAAAAGCTTCCACTGCCCAAACAGCAGAGCAATGGACACCTGCACAAGTCGAATGGGTTTATGATGAAGCAGCCATCGAACGCGCTTTTGCTGCTCGCAGTGCGTCTGCTCAGACGCAGTTCTTAGCGCAATTATTAGGGCAGGAAACCACGTCAGATCAATAGCTCCTTATCGATTCTTTATCTCACTTATGCTATGCATAATACAAAAAATGTAGGTAAGAATGGATATCGATATAAGCACTATAAATAGCTGGATTACCCTAGGTATAGACCTTGGCATGGTTGCAGGAGCGATTGTCATTGCCAAGCTTATACAACTGCTTATCATAAAACTATCCCATTCCCAACGCCTGTTTCATGGCACGCTTGCGCAATCCATTATAGAGCGCAGTGGCACGCCTTTATTATGGCTCTTGATATGCTTAGCCCTCTATGCCATTTTGCCCTTCACACATATCGATACCTCCCTTATCATACGCCTGCAAACTGTTCTAAAACCCATAAGCGTAGCGGTATTTGGATGGTTGGTGATTAGTGTTACCTATGCGACAGGACGTTGGCTAGAACAGCATTATGCCGATCGCCAAACCCGCGATAGCTTAGGAGCGCGGCGTTTTACGACACAAATCCATCTCTTAATGCGGGTGGTTGTTGGTATATTGGCCATACTCACTATTATCGGCATGGCGCTTGTGATTCCTTCCTTACGTGAATTTGGCATGAGCCTATTTGCTTCTGCCGGTGTCGCAGGTATCGTCCTCGGCGTGGCTGCAAAAGAGACGCTTTCCAATATTATCGCTGGCGTTCAACTGGCCCTTAGCCAGCAAATATTGCTGGGTGATGAGGTGGTGGTGCTTAATCAATCCGGCACGATTGAAGAGATTACATCAAGCTATGTCGTCGTGCGCACCTGGGATTTGCGGCGTTTGATCATTCCACTGCGCTATTTTATGGAAAATGCCTTTGAGAATCTTACCTATCACGAAGCAAATCTGTTTGGCCCGATTTTTATCTATGCTGATTACAGCCTCGACATCCCCGCCCTACGTACAGAGGCTGAACGCCTTATCAAAGCCTCTCCGTTATGGGATGGAAAACGCTGTGAGATGATGGTGACCAATATGCAAGAACATACCCTCCAGATGCGCGTCGCCGTCAGTGCTGGAAATTCGGCTGATTTATGGAAATTACAATGCAGTGTGCGTGAGCAGCTGGTTTCCTATCTCCAACACCATCAACCCCATGCCTTACCCAAAACCCGCATTGAACTCCAGCAACCCTTAGCTGCGCTTGCAAGCGAAGGGTACTGACTCAATTTGCAATAATTTGTTGTCATTCTTGGACTTGATCCAAGAATACATCCAAAACATAAAGCCCTTTTAAGCAGTATGTTTGCTTTAGTAGTACGATGGATCCTTGGATCAAGTCCAAGGATGACAAAGCGCGCCAATAAGCAGAAATTTCAAAATGAGTCAGTACTCAGGCTAAGGAGTTTCTTGACTTTTTTACGGAATCCAGTATGGTATCCCTTAAGCGCGGGCCGGGCCCCTCTGGCGGTAAATACTGTATTTACCGTGATGTCGGACCGCATCGGGAGATCCTGGTGCAGGTTTTTTGACACATAATAGCCCCCAGTATCTCCATATCATTATGCATATAAAAGGAGATATTTATGCCATTACTGATTTCCCCTATCGACGGTTCCCCAATGAAACAACTACAACGTTTCGGCATTGAGCTTGATATTTGCCCGACCAGTGGCGGTGTATGGCTTGATAAAGGAGAGCTTGAAAAACTGATGGCGCTTATCAAACAAGCTGCTGAAGAAGAAAACCAGCGCTACCAAGAACCCACAAGGCCTCAGCATTACGAACAACCACGTTACGAGCAGCCACGCTACAAAGATGATTATCACCATGCGCCTAAACAGCAGCATTATGATAACCATCATTACCACAAAGGCCCGCATAAAAAGAAATCAGCTTTATCTCAGATGATGGATATATTTGATTTCTAATAAGAAATGTCATTCACCGGCTTGATCGGTGTTGTTGCATGGCTTTTTATCTTGTCATTCCGGGCTTGACCCGGAATCCACCAGGACTGGCGCTAAGAGCAATATTCTTATAGATCACGCTAGCATAGCAGTGGATCCCGGATCAAGTCCGGGATGACAAATATCAATAGGTTAAACAGCCATGCAACAATACTGATCACGTCAGCGTATAACAAATAGACTACGCCGCCTCAGCCTCACACACATTCTGCCACACCATATAACGCGCATCATCGCCATAGGTAGCAAGTTTGGGCTGCATAGTGATATCGGGATCGGTAATCTGGAACCCGAAAGACTGCCAAAATGGCGTCGATGCATTCACTGCCACCAAGGCAATATGGCCTATATTTGCTTGCTCCACATGCTCCATCAAGCGCGCAACAATCTCTTTGGATTTCCCCTTGCCCATCACCTCAGGATGCAGCGCCAAATCATGGATATACAATACATTATGCTGATCCGGCAAACCGCCTAGCTTCTGATTGAGTGGCGGGATATTGCCATAAGTCCATGGATAAGAAACAATATAGCCCTTCACATCCTGCATCTCCGTTACCAAGACAAAACACGAGGATGGGCTTAAGCTAAAACGCTCTTCAAAACAGGTGGACTCTTCAAAGAAATCAGGAAATACAGCATCCGCAATAGCCATCACCCCCTCAATATGCGCTTGGCGCATAGGCTGCCAGACTAGGTTCATGATGGAAGGCTCCCTAAAAAAACTATGCAATGTTATACATAGCCGATAACGGAGCTTTTTTCAATATTTTAATTATTTAATATTCAACAATCGCCTTAAATCCACCATAAGACATACGCTTAGCGTCAAACGGCATATTCTCAGAATCGCAGCTTTCATTGATGCGTGGATCGGCCATGACCTTGGCATTCACCTCATCCCGATGCTCGCGGGAGTTATAGACGATATAGGCAAACACCATCACTTCGCCCTCTTTGGGCTTAAACGTTTGCGGGAAGGTAGCGCAGAAGCCCTTATCTTCCATATCATCAGCGATGCATTCTTTATATTCAAGCGCTCCATGCTCCTTCCAAAGCTTACCCGCGGCTTCGGCCATGGTGCGGTAAGTGTCGATATTTTCTAACGGTACAGAAAGCACAAATCCATCTACATATGTCATATATTACCTATGGGGTTATTAATGTGAATCAGTGGTATAGGGTAGCACAGGGAGGAGTAAAGAATCTATAGTGGGTAGGTTATCGTACTTCTTTGCATGAAAATATTGGCACTGTCATCGCGAAGCTATGCAGCTTAAGCCAGAAGCTACTCCGGTTCATCCTCTTTATCCAGCCTATGCGCATCCAGATGCTTATTGGCCTGGTCTTTTTCATGTTTTTCTTTCTGCTTTTCTGCTTTTGTCCGCCCGTGGATGCGGCGGTTTTCTTCGGCTTGTTTTTCTTTCTCAACGCGTGCTTTGGCTTTGCGTTTTTGGCGTAGGTTGATGATATTGCTCATTATAGCACCTTCAATAACATCCCAGCCGCCATCAACCCCATGCCGACATTCTCAATCACACTCACAGTGCTGAGCGGCACATTAAGCACGGTTCCTAGGCAAGCGCATTTGATATTCATGCCATCACGGATACTCTTAATCACACCAAGTGAGCTCACCGCCATCACAATCAACGTCACCAGATTGGTCAGCATTGGCAATACATTGCTCAAATACGCCAAGCCCAGCGCTAGCTCAATAAACGGATAGATATAGCCATAAGCGCTAAAGCGTTTTGCCAGTAAGTCATACATCAAAAAACCTTTGCAAAATCCTGGCAGGTTGATGAGTTTAAACATGGCGAAAATTACAAAGAAGAAGCCCATAAAATGCTGCATCCATATATGCGCATTAAAACTGCCAGCTGCAATTTGCAGGGCGAAGCAGATGAGGATAATCAATCCAATAATCACCATCAGCGGCACATAATTCCGCCATCCTGCCTTTACATTATCCATAATATATACTCCTTTTTCACTCTATCCCATTTATACCATCGCCCTTATTGTGACAAAGGCTTTCAGCCAGGTGCGACATTATGTCGCATTGCGTCATGGACATTGAAACGACTATATTATACGACGTCTTGTGATATTTCTCCATATAAACATAAGGTTTTAATATGCTTTCATTCGTGCAGCGTTTTGCATCGAAGAAAAATAACCAGGGTGGTAATAGCATTCAGGAAGAAATTATTCTGGACGAAATGCGCGCTGCGCAGGACAGTATGGCGGAGCAAATATCTCAGGCTAATAGCGCCGTTGAGAACCTGGAATCCCTCCTACAAACGCCTGAAACAGAGTCCAAAACTGAAGAAGAAACTGCACTTGAGCAAGAGATTGAAGCCCACTCGCTTAAGCGGTTATTACATGCTATAGAACACGCTGCTTCGCCTGAAGAGCTTTCTGCGCTCATGCAGGAATATGAAGAATTACTCGCAGATTGGAGCGAGAAAATCTCTCTATTACGCAGTGAGAAGCATCTTAAAGACTATCTCGAAATCGCAGCCGCACTCAACATGCTGCGCGATATGCTGAAGAATCCAGCCCTGTTACAAGGCAAGCAAATGTCTGAAGCCATCCAGCAGAAGCTAGAGACACAGCAACATTCCATCACTGAACAAGCCCAACGTATGCAGGCACAGCATCAGCAATTGCATCTCCAGGCAAAACAACTCTCTGGTATCGAACAAAACCTGCAAGCAACGCTTAAAGCGATGCAACAAGAAGTAGGCCTGCGTACAGCTACACAACAGCAACAAACCCGTCCTACACACTATCTGCAAGAGAGCCGTTCATCGCAACAGGTTCCTCGCCCTGAAATACAGCGCCCTGTCTATAATCCGAATACGATGACCCTACGCGTAGCAACACAGATGCAGGCTGTACAGGCACAAAACAATGCTATGCTGACCGCACAACATGCCCGCCAGGCAGTAGTACAGCAACAAACAACGATGGTTGCAGCACAACAACAAGCGCAACAGGTGCAGCAAGCGCAGGTACAACACGTGCAGCAAACCCAACAGGTGCAACACGTACAGCAGCAGATTCAGGAAATCCAGCACGTGCGGCAAGCGCAGCAACAAGTACAGCAAGTGCAGAATATACAACAACAGCAGACACAACACGTCCAAGCACAGACGCAACAGCAACAGGTGCAGACACAAGCACAGACTCAGCAACCAGCAACTACAACAGCCAGCCATGCTCCAACATCTAATGTTGTATCATTTGCCCAAGCCGCGCAGACGCAAGCACAAACACAGGCACAGTCTACAACACAAACAGCGCCTGAGACTAAGCGTTTTACGGATAGTATAGAGTCTAATGCTAGCAAAATACAGTCACGGCTCCAAAGTTCGCCATCTAATGCTGTGTCTAAAGCCGTTGCTCAAGGACCGGCACAAAATTTCCAAGAGCTACAAGCACGGGCCGCACAAACAGGTGGACCTGTTTGCTCATGCCATTGACCTTATAAATCACATATCCCCATGAAAAAGAAACCACTTCTCACCACCTCCCCTGATCCCACACCCGACACCCCACTGGCCGTGCCGGCACATACTGGCTTGCGTGGGTTAATTGATCGGTTGATTGCGTTATTCACAGGTCAGCCCACCTCTTCTCCTGCATCACATAATACACCGGCCAGCCTGGCTCCACAAAACACTGCAGTTGCCTCCATCCATCAGCCTGAAACCGCTGAAACACTTGTGCAAACGCTTGACCAACACAGTGTACGGTTCCATCTCATATCACGAGAGCCAAGCAAAATTGTCTATGCAGACCCTTACGCCCCGCATGATCCAAGCCGTAATATTACGTATCATTGGGATAGGGATGCCAAGAAATGGCATCTGGAGCCTGGTGCTAATGCCTGCGCGCTTATTCCTGATACGCATTCTCGGCAATTAGTGGAAGTACAAGCTGGCCATGCCAAATCCTATGGTAATGCCAATGGGTTGATTGTTATCCCTCCCACCACAGAGGAAGAATCGGCTCTTTTCTTACTCAAAAACATGAACCAGCAACTTGCCACTCGTCTTGGTAATAATTTGCTATTTGCTGCCTCGATTGCACCGCATCAAAAACAACCCCTCCTCACCCATGCCAAAAAAATTGAGCATATCGCCTGTGATTTTAGCCGTGGGCAAGAAATGGCGAAATTCTATGGGAATCTGAGCCAGCTCTTATCCCCTATGGTTTTTGCAGCGCCTTATACCGTGGGTGAGCATACTTATTTTTGGTATCGGGCTGGTGAACATCCTATTGGTATACGCCTTAATGCAGTCAATGAGATGGAAGTATTAGTACCCGATAATTATTCTGGCCCTGAACTCTGCATCGATCTACTCCGCACCTGGCTCCCAGGCAATATGGCCGATGGCCGCCCGCATCCCAGCACAGGTTTTTCTGGGCAGCAGGTGCTCTTTATTGATAGCCAGGGCCGGATGGATATGTTTAGTAACGGGCAGCAACACCCCAATACCGCCCATCTTGTGCCACAAAATCCTGCGATAAAAGGAATGCTTACTTTATCACAAGCAGATCTACAACAGCATAAAGGCTATACCATTGAAGCCGGTGAAATACTGGAAAGAGAAAACCGCATCGCCAGCTTCTCACATGCGCCTATAGCGCAGGTGGTTGCTCTTCCTCAGAAAGTGGTCGGAAAATTCACGGCAAAACTTGCACAGGAAGAGCCTGTTATAGAAGAGCAGCCTGCGCAAGATCAGATCAAAGTCACCAGTCCTGACGGTGCGCCTACATTTGAGTTGCATTGCACATTTACAGAAGACAATTGTTTTGATGAGAATTGGGATTCGTATAGAGCAACCGTATATGTATGGAAAAAAACAGGCATAATCGATCTTACCAACGAAGGAAATCCTGATGCACTCATTATTGAAGTAAGCGAAACGGGCCAAATCTGCCTTCGTTCTGGGAAGAATAAGAATGAAAATGGCGCCCCATTACGCGCTGTAGAAGCCCGCGTTACCGTACAGCACAACGGCAAAGAATACCATGCCACACTCGGCTATAAAGACGGTGCAACATGGCAAGAATATGACAAAACAGATGGCACCCCATTCCGCACACCAGGCAATGATGCCTTTATGTGCATTAACGGATGCTGTAGCCACTATAGCCCAGAAAACCAGGCACTGATTCTTGACCCTGGAATAAACCAAGCTGTTGTTCGGTGATAGAAGCTGTTATTTGCAGACGTGATTGACATTATTGCATCGCTCGCTAAATCATTGCTCTATCGTCATCTACTCATATTTATATTTTTTAGCACTGTCATTCTTGGACTTGATCCAAGAATCCATCTAAAATACATAGCATTATTCAAAGCTGTATTCTTGCTCTTTGTTCAGGATGGATCCTTGGATCAAGTCCAAGGATGACAAAGCTTAAAAACAACCAAACATGACAAGAGTGTAAAACATGCAATACCCTCAAACCCAAGAATAACAGCATCTAAAATTTCTGAGTCATACATCATCACCGATTTCCCCTTTGCATTTTCTACCATTCGTATATTTTATACTCAGCAAACAAATGCGAGGAACCATGCAGATTAAAACCGTAGATGCTCAAACACTTCAGGAATGGCTCAAGAATAACGAGGCAGTGCTTGTAGATGTGCGCGAACCGAAAGAACATGCCGAAAAAAACATACCAGCAGCCACCCTTATTCCCCTAGGCAGCCTCTGTGAAGCTGCCTTGCCTGATATCACAGGCAAGAAACTCGTCCTCCATTGCGGTGGCGGCGGGCGTGGCGGACGTGCTTGTGAGAAAATCCTGACGGAAAACCCGCATCTGGATGTCTATAATCTCTCAGGCGGCGTAAGGTCTTGGGCAGCAGCAGGCTATGCTATTAATGAAAACCCAGAAGACGATACATCCAAGAATTTTTGCGAAACACGAAAATAATGCCGACGCTCCCGCAATTATGCACGACCGAAACGGAATGGAATGCCGTAAGGCGTTATCGCCAAACCTATTTCTTCGACCAACTCCCTATAGAAGACCCCTATACCTGGACTTTCACCCATAAAGACCACCGGCATTTCATCCTCTATAGGCAAAACACCCTCGCCGCCTACGCCCATCTCCAGCTCTGGCCTGAACACCGCGCTGCCTTGCGCATTATTGTGACCGACACCCCCATGCGCAACCAGGGCATCGGCACGGAATTCATGCAGTATCTCGAAACCTGGCTCAAAGACCACCACTATCACAGCCTACACATCGAATCCTCACCGGAGGCCCTGGCGTTTTATACGAGATTAGGCTATATCCCCATGCCGTTTAATGATCCCGATGGATATGAGAGCCATCCGGATGATGTGGCGGTGGGGAAGGTGTTTACGTCCTCAACGCACAATCCACCACCCCATCCGGTGCAAACATAGCGATGAAGTATTGGTAATATTCTTCCTTACTCGCATTGCTCAGCTCAGCAGAAAAGATAGCTTCTGCAAATTCCGCAATGTCTTGCACAACCCGCTCATGGCGGTAATAGGCAAGCATGGCATGGTTTATTTCGGTTTTGCCATATCCTTGATAAAAAAGCGCCTCTTCTTCAGGTCGGTTCCAGACATTGGCCACCCCACCGCCGATAAACATCACATCACGCTCTTTCGGCGCTAGCATAGGCGCATCCCAATCGACGATATAGATGCTATGATGTGTATCTATCAAGACATTGCCCGCATGAATATCGGCATGACATAGCACGAATGGCGCAGGCATATGCTTTACCCTTTCGGCTAACTCCCCAGCGCGGGTTATGAGCCTATGGATTACCGCAGCATATTCCCCAAGAGAGGCTAAAAATGCCTGTGACACCTCATCTCGCACCGTCATCACAGGCAAACGCGCATAAAGCGCCAGCACCTCCTCCCGATAATGCGCTGAATAGGTTTCGGAACGAAGCTGCTTTCGCAACGCGTCTGGGATGTTTATCTCATGCAACATCCGCAATGCTTGCCCTAAGGTACGCCACTGCTCATCCGTCAACGCCTGACTAAAACCATCTACACCTTCCACAAACGGATATACACTAACCGAGACCCCCTCCACCTCGCAGATAGCCCGCCCATCTATCGTTTTAACAGGGGCGATAATATGCTGAAAACCAGCTATCTGTAGTAACTCGATAACCGCAGCACTCACCCCATCCCGCGCCCCTTTCACCAGCTTCACAAAAAAACTACCCTCATGCGTGTGGGCTTTATAGACGGCAGTATTGAGGTCTGCGCCAATGGGCAGAAGGGTGAGAGTGTGGGCTTCTATCCTGTAGAAGCGTGAGAGAGTTTGGAAAATGAATGGGTGTAGAGAGGACGTTTCTAGCATATATAGTCATATAACACGCTGCATGATAATTTCACGATCCGCATGCGTTCCCACATAATAGAGATATTTCCCTATCGGACGAAATGCATAGCGTCTATAAAATGCCTGCGCTTTATGGTTATGTTCCCATACTCCTAAATAAAGATGTGCGGCAGATTGCACAGCTAAGCTTTGAAGCGCATGATCCATAAGCTTCTTGCCAATTCCTTGACCCTGCCACTTTGCACTCACGTATAAGCGGTGTATTTCTACATCGTCTTTAGTATATGCAATAGGAAGCCCAACAGCGCCATATTTTATATATCCGACTACCTCATCACCACATCGTGCAATATCAATATTGCAGCCATTTGCAAGCGCATCTGCAAAGAAAGCCGCAGAACATGTCTTCACTAAATGGCTCTGCAAGTTTTCCGGCGTATATAAATGCCCAAATGTTGCCGTGAATGTAGAATAGGCTAGCGTTTCAAGCTCTGCTAGATGATGAAGGGATGCTTTCTCAAGCAATAGGTTAAAGCACATCATGATGGTTTGGCCACCATCAGCCAGAAAATAATAACCATTACCGGCAATGCCAGTGAGCCTAAAATGATCCACCACGCATCCATTCTCCAATAGGTATCTGGCAATGGTTTATGTGACTGTAGTGCCTCTTTGGCCATATCACGCATTTTTATCTGCATCCATACAACCGGCAGCCAACATGCGCATGCAAACACATATAATACAAATCCCCACAGCACCCATGTATCCGCAAAGCTATAACCAACCAGATGCATTAAACCTATCCCGCTAAGAAGCTGGATAATGACAGCAGGAGTGGTAAACACAAAATCAGCGATCACCACATTTCTTGTGGCAAAATATATGCTGGCAGTATCCTTGCTCCGGTTGGCCATGAATATATAGAATGCACTGCCAATCCCTGTGCCGAACATAATTGTTGCGCTTAGGATATGAATCCATTTGAGGATGAGGTAAATCATAGTATACTCAAGATAACATATTCATAAGAATACAATAAGCGATTATGGGCCAAGTTTCTATAGACAAAAATGCTCCTATTTTCCAACCCATCTTTGGCGATAGCTGGCATACACTGCCATCCGTCATGTTAAAACACTATGCCAACCGCCCCTATAGCAATGACATCTCCACAGTCGAAGGCCATCTTGACGTCATGTGCAAGGAGTCTCTCCAGCCATTCTTCCGCCTGTTAGGGATTGTGCCTGCTTATAACGAAAAAAATGTACCTGTTACGGTACATTTCACCAGCCAACCCCATAGCGCTGGTTTTGGTTTGGAGCGCATATTTCATTTTCAAAACCACAAGCCATTTTATTTCCGTTCACGTATGTATCAAGCAAGCGGCAATGAAGTGATAGAGCGTATGAAATACGGCATATGCTGGCACTCGCACTATTCCTGGGACGGCACAAAGGTTCTATTGGCGCATAAAGGTTACTCTTTGCGTATATGCGGTATCTCTATCCCACTCCCCATGACCTGGCTGATTGGCAGGAGTGATGCTTATGAAATTCCTGTTGATGACGACAGATTTGACATGTGCGTTACTATTACCCATCCGCTACTTGGGCATATATATGAATATAAAGGGCAATTTAAGGTAGTGAAGAACCTATGACAACGCGCATATTAATCATCGGTGGATATGGAAATTTCGGCAGTTTCATTGCAGGGCGATTAGCCGATGAGGATACTATCCAGCTTATCATTGCCGGACGCGATGAAGAAAAGGCCAAGAATTTTGCCAACAGCCTGAAGGCTAAGCATCCGGCAGAAAGTTTTAGGCTAGATATTCACCATAATCTAGCAGCAGCTTTAGCTGCTATTGCGCCTAACGTCGTTATTCATACCTCCGGCCCCTATCAAGGGCAAGGTTACGATGTGGCTGAAGCCTGCATTCAGCAAGGCTGTCATTATATTGATTTAGCAGATGGCAGAGAATTTGTATCTGGCATCACGGTACTCAACGAAAAAGCCACGACAAAAAATGTGCTTATTTGCAGCGGGGCAAGTTCTGTGCCTTGCCTGACATCCGCTGTGGTAGATACCTATAAAAGTGAATTTAAAACGCTGGAAAAGATTGAATACGCCATAGCCACCGCCCAGCTTACCAACCGAGGCCTTGCTACTACTTCAGCCGCACTTAGCTACGCTGGCAAACCATTCAAAACACTCATGAATGGCAACATGAAAAAGATATATGGCTGGAGTGATTTAAGGTTCCGCAACTTCTGGAAACTGGGCTTAAGGCCCATGGGTGCGTGTGATATCCCTGACTTAGAGATTTTCCCTAAACGCTATCCAGATGTAAAAACCATCCGCTTTGGTGGAGGGCTAGAACTTAAAACCCTGCATATCATATTATTTTTATTATCCTGGATGGTGCGGCTAAAAATCATTCCTTCATTGCTTCCGGCTGCCAGCCTCATGCTCAAAATATCCTTCTTGTTTGACCCTATTGGCAAAGATAATAGTGGGTTTTATATGTCACTATTTGGCCGTGATCACAGCAATAATCCCAAACAGGTAGATTTTGAAATATTCGCCAGACATGGCGATGGCCTCTACATTCCCAGCATGCCCTCCATCATCATGGCCAAAAAATTTGCACGAGGCCACATAACAGAAACCGGCGCCAAACCTTGCTTGGATATTATTACGCTAGACGAATACCTTGAAGCGCTCAAGACACTGTATATTGAATGGCGGGTGAACGGCCTATAAAAATATCTCATTAAAAGCGAATCACAATAGAATCCGCACTACGGCGCGCAGCACCATGATAAACGGCCTCAATATTATTTCCATCCGGATCCAGCAAAAACGCGGCATAATAGCCAGGATGATAAGGTCGTAACCCTGGTTTGCCATTATCAACCCCACCTGCTTTTAACCCTTGAGCATGAAACGCATCAACCATCGCTTCATCTTTTGCCTGGAACGCCAAGTGAGAACGCCCCGTCAATACACCCTGAGCAGCAAGGCTATCCAAAGCCGTCACACAGAGTTCATCAAACCAGAAAAACCCCTCTTCCTGCCCACCCAGTGGAATATTGAGTACAGCAAAAATGCTGTCATAAAAAACCCGGCTTTGCGCCAGATCCTTTACCACTAATTGCACATGATCAATAAGACGCCCTCGATAAATCACATCAGTTTCCACAATACCTCCTTAGCCCATATTAAAACAGTCTAAGGAAAATATGTGCTTCTTTATAAAAATTCTAGGGGATTTTGATATATAGATGAGGGAATGGGGTGGTGGAGTAATACCCACCGTAATCCTGATAACCAGCTTACTGCCTGGACACCCCGCCTGAAATCTATCTGGTTTACGGAGTTAGGATTTCCGTCGGTTGATGGCTGTAGCAATCAACCGAATGTGTTTTATGACCCTGATTCTATAGAGTCTTTTTTTCCACGTGGATCGCGCGGGCGGGTGGACTTTAGTGCGCAGCGCCTGGCACTGACCGCCTCGATAGATTTTCTGAATGATCAACGCATTGCAGAACCAGGACTGGTAAATCGTAAATTCATCTGGACCTGGGACGCACGACCCTATCCGTTCTGGCCGAACCTGGAACATATCTGGGCCGACTTTGGCAATTGGAAAACCGGCCATTGGATTCAAGGCAAGCTTGGACTATCTAATCTCGGCGTTATTGTCGCCTATCTGC
>CAZNNM010000016.1:0-38531 GCA_964574415.1 uncultured Rickettsiales bacterium
TTTCTCCTTTGATTTAGATACAAAAAAAGCGGCATGAAGCCGCGGGTGGTTAGGTAACTTGCGTCAGGATTATGCGCCTGGGTTTCTCCAGAAGCCGCGCCAGTCAATCGCTTTGGCAGCGAAATCAAGGCGGGCTTTCAGTTCCACACCATCGACATCGAAGCCGACACGACTTTCGAGATACACGCCTTCCTGACCTTCGAGATACGCATAACAGCCACCACCTTGCCATAGGTCGCAAGCGCATATTGCTCACGCGCTTCCCCAATCGTGCCACGCTTGAACTCACCAGATTCGTTCACTTTTTCGAGCGAAGGCGCATCACCCAACTGTGTGCGGGCGATGGTTTTAAAATCTGGATTGGTGGTTTGACGGGAAAACCCTTTGAAGGTCTGCGGCGCAGCTTCATAAGCAGCACGCAGCGTCTTATTGGCTACGTTGGCAAGGATGAGCGGGAAATCGCTGGTAGAGTGAAATCCACCACGAGTTTCCAGTCCCAGCATCATGCCAGCTACTTCCGACTTGGAAAGTCCGCGAGAGCGGATACCACGGCGTTCGAGAAGGTCACGCCCCATTTCCATCAGGGTCATGCCACGATACTCGCGTGCGCCATCATCCAGCTTATATGTTTTCGGATCATGGCGGTGAAGCAGCGCGTTTTCCACCATGGCACGGGCAGAGTCCATCTCGTCACGCACGATTGAAACATGCGGACGGATTTCACCATTCTCCGTGCTTTTGCGTGCCAGTTCATCCAGCACCAGCTTGCGAGCTTGGGGAATGGATGTCCCTTCGCTCACCAGCTTCTGGGCGAATGTATCAGGCAGCATGGCCGCGCGGGTGATCTTGGTGATCTCCGCAGTACGCTGGCGTTCCAGACGAGCACCTTCGGCACGCGCTTCTTCGGTAGAAGCAGGTGTTTCAGGTTCAGGTTTGGCAGGCGTTGCCGCAGGGGTATTTTCTGCAGGCGGGGTTGCAGGAGTTTCCTGTTCCTGCGGTTTGTTATCAAGGTCAGTCATAAGTCTTAACTCCTTTGAAGGTTGAGGATTAATGACCTCACACGGGAATGTGTGAGGGGCGGAACGAATGCCAGCGCCAGCATCCGCACCAATGGGAACCAGGGAGATTTCGTAAGGCTCCCAATCGATGGCGCGATAAACAGGCACCGCTCCATCGTTGCGTATGACCTCGTATCGGTGGACACGATAGCCGACGCTGACATTCCGGATGATTCCATCCCGAATTTTGCGAATGACAGATTCATTCTCTGCACCCCCGTCGATCTTCAGGCTGGCGTGGCCAAGCCCGTTCTCGATGCGTGCGCTGCCGCCCACAACCACACCCTTGATATTCTCAATGGCGAAGTCGCTGTGGGTGTCGAGCACTGGGGCAGCACCAGAATTCAACCTTCCGAGCCGAACGGCGGATGGGTCAACCACCAGTTCTTCATCGTAGGTTTCGTCTGCCATGAAATTGTATCGGCGCACGATTGCGCCTGTGGTGAACACCACATTAAACACTCGTTCCGCGCTGTCCGATTGCTGGTCTTCAAAACTTGCCAATCGGGTTTGCAGAGGGAGAGTTGTCCGAATAACCGCATTGTTATTCTTAGGAATTGTTGCTGTTATCATTGGTTTGAGCTCCTGAAGGTTCGGTTTGTATCATGCC
The DNA here is from genome assembly GCA_964574415.1 of uncultured Rickettsiales bacterium. Classification (GTDB taxonomy): domain Bacteria; phylum Pseudomonadota; class Alphaproteobacteria; order Rickettsiales; family CAZNNM01; genus CAZNNM01. Next base: position 1,669 of record CAZNNM010000016.1, read on the forward strand.
GCTTTTGGCTGTTTTTCTAGGATCACCGTCAGTTACAGTGCCGTCCTTATCCAAGCGTGCATTCGTTTCGGCGATCTCCTTGAGTTGTTCATCAGGATCGTAACCCTGACGTGCGATTGCTTGTCTCAATGTGAGCGTGCCGTTACGCATCATCAGTGTGTCGGCTTGTGCATCTTTGAGCGGATCGACCATCTCAAATTTCGGTGGTGTCCAGCTGACGGCATAATCCGCCTTGTTGATCACGCCCGCGATCAGCGCACGATCAATGAATCGCCGCCATATCGGGTCACATATTTTTGGAATGAACACATGGCTACGGAGCATTTCCACCAAGCGGCGGAATTCCAGTAATCCTGCGCGGAGGCTGCTGTAATTCACCTGGCTTAAATCACCCGTCAGCTGCTCGTAGGTAATGCCAAGCCCTGCGGCAATTGCATGCAGCTGCACGCGCTCGTAGGACTCATAATTCCCGTCGCTGCTGGGATTACCGAAACGCACATCCTCACCAGGCTGCAGATATTCAATCATGCCTGGGCGGAATTCCTCGACTTTCTGAGGCTCGCCGTTAGCAGTATTGCCTTTGCGCGATACGTTCCCAACAATGGGGCCGTCTGCGCCGTTGTTCTGCACCACGAAGGCAGCAAAACAGGCTTCAATCTTCTTGCGCCAGAGTTCGGCATCGTCATAGCCATCCAGATCGCGCATACGCACGATTGACGGTGCAAACGCTGTTACGCCGCGATATTGCCCAGGGCGGAGCTTGCGGAATACATGCAGTATCTGGTCGGCTGGCACGCGCACGCTTTGAAAGCTGGTTTTACCAACAATCGCTTCGCCTGGGTGCTGTGGCCACATCCAGTAGGCAACGCGCCGATTCTGGCTATCAAATTCTATACCTTGGCGAATGACGTTGCCGTTTTCACCCTTGGTCGTTTTCGCAGTATCCAGAAAATCAGCTTCCAGAACCTGTAGCTGGAGCGGTACGCGCATGGTGTTACTGAAGCCGATGTCACGGAAGCGGATAAAACATTCACCGCTTTCAAACATGGCTCGCGCCGCCAGTGCCTGTAGCCCAAAGAAATCAAGATCGCCGTCCGCATCACAGAATTGGCACCACTCGCGCCATGCCTCCATGATTTTTTCATTCAGCTGGCCGTTCTTGCTACGTGCCTGCGCGGTTATACCTTCACCAATCGCATTGCAGACAAACACTTCGATTGCCTTGTTGCCGTAGCAGTTATTACGAACCAGATCGCGGGAACGCTCGCGCAGGCGGTTGCCGCCGCTGGAGATTTCCGCATTGGCTGAATTGCCGCTGGTGATCCAGTCATCAATCCTGCGCCCAGTCTTTGCGCCTTCATAGCCACGCGCCATCATGTCCATGGCAATGCGGGCTTGCTTGCGCTTGAAGGCTGACTGCGGTGAAAACACCCCAATGATGTCGTCAATCCACATATCAATCCTTCACAAATGATGCGAAGCTGGCACGGCTGGTTTTATTCTGCGTGTCGGCGTTCAGTTGATTGCGGATGACATCACGGAGCTTAATCATCTCATCGAGGGAGTGATAACGAACGGATTTATCGCCCGTTTTCACTTCCAGCGTGCCAGATGCGATCGCTGTTTCCAGCGCGTCGAGTTGTGCTTGTGTGAATGCCATATTTATCTCGATAACCAGTTATCCATGCGCGGTATCCACTGCGCCTGGGGTTTAGAATTTTCCTGTGTTGCTGCTTCCAGCGGTGCTTCGATCTGGGCTTTCTCCAGATTTTCCGACAAGGCGATGGGAGTGTGCATGCCAGGATAATATTGCCCCTTGTGACCAATATCGCCGATGTAGATTCGGTTGCTCAGCATTTTGTAGAGCGTTCCTTTATCAAAGTGACGACCTTCCTTCATGCGTCCGCTTTGGCTGCGATAGGTTTTGCTACGATAGCCAGCCTTGCGGAGTTCAAGCACAAGGTCGGTCACTGAGCCTAACTCGGTGAAGCGTTCAAAAATATGCCTTACGGCTTTTGCTTCCGTTTCGTTAATCAGCAGCTTGCGGTCAACTACATCATAGCCGAGTGGCGGCACACCACCCATCCACATGCCTTTGCGCTTGGAAGCGGCGAACTTATCTCGGATACGCTCGCCTGTGACCTCGCGCTCAAATTGCGCGAAGGAGAGCAGCACGTTCAGCATCAATCTGCCCATGGATGTGGTGGTATTGAATTGCTGGGTTACTGAAACAAACGACACGCCTTTGCGCTCAAACACTTCAATCAGCTTTGAGAAGTCGGTGAGCGAGCGTGTCATTCGGTCGATTTTATAGACGACCACCACATCGATTTTACCATCCTCAATATCATGCATCATGCGCTTGAGGGCTGGCCGCTCCAACGAGCCACCGCTAAACCCTCCGTCATCGTAATTATCGGCAACCAGCGTCCAGCCTTCATGCCGCTGCGATACCACAAAGGCTTCGCCAGCTTCGCGCTGGGCATCAAGTGAATTGAATTCCTGTTCTAAACCTTCTTCGTGGGACTTTCTGGTATAGACCGCGGCGCGGATTCTGCGTTTCATTTCAGCCATGGCGATAATCCTTCATTCGTTTAAGACCGAAGAACACCAGACCATTCCAGCGCGTGCCTGTAATCTTGCGAGCGATGGCAGAGAGGCTTGTGTAGCGTTGCCCTTTATATTCAAAACCATCTTCCAGAACGCTGACATGATGCTCATGACCGTTCCATTCACGCATGAGCCTTGTACCCGTCGCTGGGCGATGCACCTCAAGCCGCTTGCGTTCTTTTGCAGGCTTGTCGATGTCGCGTTCGCATAATGCCGAGAGGCGTTTGTCAATTCGGCTGCTGTCCACCCCGTAGGCAATTTCCTGAATGCGATATGCAAGCCGCTTCACATAATAGGGTTTGTTGAATGGGGGAGGATCGGTGCGGTACATTTCCTTCCACATTTTCTTAAGGTCTGTCGCACCCATATTCGGCAGTGCGGCTACCTGTGCCAATACATTGTTATTCATTGTGTTTTCTCCGTTTTGGTTACGGTTACACACATGCTTCTGGTTGGCACGAAGTCCAGTGGAAGTTCTCCAGATGGCGCAGATTTACTTTGTTTTTTTCTTTCACGAAAACGAACAAGCCCAGCGGCAAGTATTGTGGCTACTTCGCCCAGGCGTTGTTCATCGGTAAGTATTTCAGCATTGTTTTCCATGCTGTCAGAATACTTGCGTGCAGCTTAATCAACAATCCCGCACATCTTGGAAGAAACCAGTATATCTATGAAAGGGCGTAAGAAATTGCAGATGCGATGCGCTTCCGAAATCACGAAAATTGAAAACAAGGAATTACAGACGATTAAGCTGTGCACTTGAGGCGTAACAGGTGCACAGCCTGCAGAGAACATCTGGAGGGAGAGAGGGTTTCTTCTGGTTATTTCTGGAACGTGAAAAATTGGGAAGTGCACAGCCTGAGCGTGAAAAGCTGAGGCTACATGGGGTTTTCAGAACTCCGTTTGCAAGACGGAGAACTTCCAAAACCGTATACTGGCGGAGGAGATGAGATTCGAACTCACGATACGGTTGCCCGTATACACACTTTCCAGGCGTGCGCCTTCAACCACTCGGCCACCCCTCCGCAAAATCCTCCAACCGTAAGATGGTTGAAGGCTATTCTTTATATTTTGTTGCGTAAGCCGCAACGGGCAAACCACTCGGCCACCCCTCCGCAAAATCCTTCAACCGTAAAGTGGCAGAAGGCTATTCTTACTATATCCCCCTATGTCAGGAGGATGAAGGCATTTAGTTCAGACGGATTTATATATACATATATTGCCCTAGAATCAACAACGAATTACTAGCGCATAAATGTGCCTAGCTGCTTCTCTCTTTCCTCTTCTTCCAGCGCCTCAAAATATTTTGCCCAACCATTACGGCCAGCACGAGGGGATGGGAATTGGAAGCTTTTTGGGCTTTCTTCCTGATCTTCCTTACTATGCGCGGGGGATTTAGTGGCAATAGCAATAGGAGGGGTTGCTGGCCTATCATGGGCGATGATCTGCCCTATATGTAAGCCAGGCTCTGTGAGTTGCGGGGCAGAAATTACTGTGTTTTGTCCCTGCCGCAGTTCGGCTAGTTCTTTCTTGCGGGCTTTTTCAATCATCGTAGCAATAGCCTCAGCTACACCTTCTGATGAGCCACCAAACATGATGGTCTGAGGCTTGTTCGCAGAGACAGGCTTTGCCTGCTGTTCAAACATCCGCCCTTTAGTAATAAAGGAGGGTGTGGGGCTACCAAAAACGGTGGGGGTAGCTAGGAATGGGTAGTGTTTTTCTAGCAATTGTTGAAGGGCAACGGCATTATCTTTTATATGTGGGTTCCGATGTTGGTCTATTTTTTCGCTCTTCAGAAAGCTATACAAGGCCTGAGCTAGAACTTCACCTATCTGCTCCTCTTGTATCTTCTTCTCGAATAACCCAATGGGAAATAGGTTGCTTTCTTTTAACACCTCCCGCCGTACAAATTCCCATCTTTGCTGAATGCAGAATTTCACTAACATCTCTTGGTCATCGGTATATTTTGTCATATTAGTTACCCTAGTCTTCTTCCTGGTTAATATATATACCAAAAAAATTTCCACTGTCTACCACCCCTTAGTTGTACGAAAACGATTTGCATTTCAGGGGGATTTTCTGTATAGATAGGGCGGTTTCTTGTATATTTTCTAGGAGATAATTATGGATATTAATAAACTTTCCGCTGGCAAAAATGTGCCACATGAAGTGAACGTGGTGATTGAAGTGCCTATGGGCGCCAATCCTGTGAAATATGAGTTAGATAAAGATTCTGGCGCATTATTTGTGGATCGCTTCCTCTCTACTGCCATGTTCTACCCATGCAACTATGGATTTATTCCGCACACACTCTCCGGCGATGGCGATCCGGCGGATGTGCTGGTGGTAAGCACTATTCCTGTACAGCCTAGCTCTGTGATTGCGGCTCGTCCTATTGGTGTATTGCTGATGGAAGATGAATCCGGCGTGGATGAGAAAATCCTGGCAGTTCCTACCACTAAACTCACACAATTCTATAGCAAAATTGAGTCTTACAAAGACTTGCCTGAGATTCTGATTCAACAAATTTCGCATTTCTTCGAGCATTATAAAGACCTCGAAAAAGGCAAATGGGTAAAGGTTCTTGGCTGGAAAGATGCGGCTACTGCGCGTAAGCTGATTGAAGAGGCCGTTGTGCGCGCCAATCCTAAAGCGGCTAAGGCGGCAAAAGCAGTGAAAGCTGCACCAGCGCCAAAAAAAGCAGCAGCTCCTAAAAAGGCGGCTGCGCCTAAAGTAGCGGCGAAAAAAGTTGCTCCTGTGAAAGCAAAAGCTAAACCTGCCAAAGCAGCTAAAGTGCCTGCAAAGCGTGCTAAAGGTAAGTAATATGCAGGTTATCCGCACCCTTAGTGAGTTACGTCAGGCAGTATCTGCTTTGCGCAAGCAAGGCCAGCGCATTGCTTTCGTGCCTACTATGGGTGCGCTGCATTCTGGGCATATCTCTCTGATAGAACAGGGAAAAGAACGTGCAGATGCGGTGGTGGTGAGCATTTTTGTCAACCCTACTCAATTCGCACCGACAGAAGATTTCGACGCCTATCCTCGTCCTGAAGCGGAAGATATTGCAAAACTGGAACAAAATGGCGTGGCAATTGCCTATCTTCCGGCCAAGGAAGAGATGTATCCTGAGCCGTTTACCACTTCTATCCAAGTAGGTGGGGTCAGCAAAGGCTTGTGCAGCGCCACGCGTCCGCAGTTTTTTGCGGGCGTGGCTTTGGTGGTGTGTAAGTTGCTGATGCAAGTCTTGCCGGATATTGCTTTATTTGGTGAAAAAGACTATCAGCAATTACAAGTAGTTAAACGCATGGTGGCAAATCTGGATATTCCTGTTGATATCTACGGTGCACCTATCTTAAGGGAGAAAGACGGGTTGGCGATGTCATCGCGCAATGCCTATCTCACCCCAGAAGAGCGCAAAATTGCGCCAGAGCTTTATGCGACCTTGAAAAAAACCGCCGAATGGGTTAAAACAGGCGCAGTTGAGGCAGCCTTGCGCGCCGGTAAAGACCGGTTGCTCGAAGCTGGCTTTGCGAAAATCGATTATCTAGAACTGCATGATGCCACGACACTCGATAAAGTAATGACAGTGGATGCGCCAACGCGGTTGCTAGTCGCGGCATGGTTGGGGAAATGCCGGTTGATTGATAATATTGAGGTGTAAATATTACCTTGTCATACACCGACTTGATCGGCGAATCCATCGCAAACTATGGCTTTATATATTTGGGATGGATTCGCCGATCAAGTAGGCGTTTGACATGATGAAGTAAACGAGTAAGATTATGGAAAACCAAACTGTTATTGCAACCTTTTACCATTTCGCTGATCTTCATGATTATGAAGACATGAAAAATCCCCTGCTGCGTTTTTGCAAAAAACAGGAACTCAAAGGCACAATTCTGCTCGCACGCGAAGGCCTAAACTCTACGATTTCCGGCACGCGCGAAAGCATTAATGCGCTGATGGCGCATTTGAAATCCGATCCACGCTTAAGCACCCTTGAACACAAAGAAAGCTATGATGATACCCAGCCTTTCAGCCGCATGAAAGTGCGCCTGAAGAAGGAAGTGGTAGCGATGGGTATGTATGACCTCGATCTGAGCAAGCGCGGCACGTATGTGGAGCCAGAAGACTGGGATGCGCTGATCAGCGATCCAGATGTGGTGCTGGTGGATACGCGTAATGATTATGAGTATAAGCTTGGTACATTTGAAGGGGCGATTGACCCTAAAACCAACCATTTTCGTGAATTTCCGCAATGGGTGGAGGAGAATTTAGATGCGAGCAAACATAAAAAAGTAGCGATGTTCTGCACGGGCGGCATCCGTTGTGAGAAATCGACGTCTTTGCTAAAGAACAAAGGCTTTGAAGAAGTCTATCACCTTAAAGGTGGCATCTTGGATTATTTCGCCAAAACCGGTAATGCCAATAAAAAATGGCAAGGCGACTGCTTTATTTTTGATGACCGCGTGGCGGTGAATGATAAGTTGGAGCCAAGCGGTGCTGCGATTTGTCAGACATGTTATCAGCCGGTTACGACGGATGATATTCGTGCAGATCATGCAGAAGCAGGCACACGTTGCCGGGCGTGCGCTGCCTAGCTGAAGCCTTTATTTTCTACCATTATGATTCGCAGGGCCGTGATCTTCTTGCTTTCTCGCATGATGATATGTCACCCATTTACCCTGCTCTTCATCTGATGACTCTTCCTGCTCTCCCTTTTCTAAAGAGTCACGGGGACTATTGGGAGGAGTGACATCAGGCGATCCTGGATTAGAAGGCGGTGGAGGTGGCGCATCATGCCGCGAGTGCTTTTGCCGTAGTCTAGGTGCATTTATAGCAATGGTTTCTAGGAATGGCTGTATTTGATCAGGCAGCATATCAGGTAATTGCTGCAACAATCCAGGCACTAAATCCTGTTGTATATCTAATAATGGCGCTAACATCGGCCTTATTTCATCATCTAGCTGCTGTATTATATTCTGCCGATACTGCGGCAAGCGTATCAATATGTTTATAGCAATATATACTGGACGCTGTGGCGGCAAAGGCTGCAACGGCTCAAGGTCATTTAGCTCATCTTGATCAAAATACAACGCCTTGTCTTTCTTTCTATAATCTTTTTCATCAACCATTTATACATCCATTAAAATAATTACCCTCAGTTATACTCTATAATATAGAAAAACGCAGTTTTACAGCTTAAAAACAGAGAAACTCCCTCTCACGAAAAAACAGTTGAATCCCCCTCTATATCGTGTAGAGTATCTTCGATCTCTTTTCTAACGTGATTTTAAGAACAGGTAGTAGTATGGCTGGAAGCATTAACAAGGTGATTTTAGTAGGGAATTTGGGTCGTGACCCGGAAATCCGCTCCACACAAGATGGCCGTGAAATCGCCAATTTGACCATTGCTACTTCTGATAGCTGGCGCGATAAAAACACCGGTGAACGCAAAGAGCGTACCGAGTGGCACCGTGTGGCGATTTTCAATGAAGCGCTGGTGAATATCTCTAAGAATTACTTACGCAAAGGTGCTAAAGTCTATATCGAAGGCGCGCTGCAAACCCGTAAATGGACAGATCAAAGCGGTGCTGAACGTTATACAACAGAAATCGTATTGCAAGGCTTCAACGGCAATCTGACCATGCTTGATACACGTGGCGGCAATAGCGAATCTAATTTCGGTGGTGCAGATGCTGAACCTGCTTTTGCTGGTGCGAATAATGCCCCTGCAGCTCCTAAAGCATCTAACAATGCTGCTTCTTCCTTCAGCCATGACACGCTGGATGACGAAATTCCTTTCTAGTTATCTCCCTTTTCATAACCGCCATCCTTCCGGCATGGCGGTTTTTTTTATTCTCATAGTATAGACTTAATTCTATGCCAGCCCCCCTCACCCATTTTTTTGATGTCATCGTCATAGGTGCAGGCGGTGCGGGGTTGATGGCAACTATGACGGCTTCACAGCATGGCCTCTCCGTTGCCTGTATCAGCAAAGCTCCACCCACACGTAGCCATACAGTTGCCGCCAAAGGCGGCGTGAATGCAGCGCTGGGCAATGTGTCGGAGGATCATTGGCACTGGCATATGTATGACACCATCCGTGGCTCGGATTGGCTGGCTGATCAGGATGCGGTGGAATTTATGTGCCGCAATGCCGCCAAAGCGATTCGCCAGCTGGAGCATCTCGGCGTACCCTTTTCACGTGATGAGAATGGCAAACTCTATCAACGTAAATACGGCGGCCAGTCTACTGAATTTGGCAAAGGCCCGCTGGCCTATCGCGCTGTCTCGGCCGCTGACCGCACGGGACATGCTATTTTGCATACACTCTACCAACGCTGCTTAGCGCAACAGTGCCAGTTCTTTAGCGATTATTTTGTGATAGATTTGCTGAAGAATCATGAGGGTGCTTGCGTTGGTGTCTCTGCGTGGAATATTGCCGAAGGCACACTCCATCACTTCCGCGCCCATGCCGTGATCCTTGCCACAGGTGGCTATGGTCAGGCCTATAAAACCAATACCTCTTCCAGCATTTGCACGGGTGATGGCAATGCGATGGTCTTGCGTGCGGGCTTGCCGCTGCAAGATATGGAATTCATCCAATTCCATCCAACGGGCCTCTATGGTGCCGGCTTCCTGATTACAGAAGCCGCCCGCGCGGAAGGTGGATATCTCACCAATAGCGATGGCGAGCGTTTTATGGAACGCTACGCGCCGAAATATCTTGATCTTGCCTCACGCGATGTGATTGCGCGGGCGATTTCAACAGAAATCAGTGCAGGCCGTGGCGTAGGCGCTCATAAAGATCATGTCTATTTGCATATCGCCCATCTTGGCGAACGGGTGATCCGTGAAAAACTACCTACAGTCTATGAAATCGCCCAGCAATTTGCTCGCGTAGATCCTACAAAAGACCCTATCCCCGTAGCTCCATCCTGCCATTATACCATGGGTGGCATTCCTACTTTATGGAGTGGCGAAGTGTTGGATGGCGCCAATACGAGCGTGCCTGGTCTCTATGCCATTGGTGAAGCTGCATCAGTTTCTGTACATGGTGCGAACCGGTTGGGATGTAATTCATTGCTGGATATTATCGTCTTCGGCCAGGCAGTGGGCGAACTGCTTAGCAGAACGCTCCCCCCTCACCAGGCGCATAGCCGCCCTATGGAGGGTGGGTTTGATTTATTGCATCACCTGCAATCGCGCAAAGGCACAGAATCTATCATGGCCATTCACCAGGATATGCAGCGCACGATGGATCGCTACGCCGGCGTTTTCCGCACAGAAGCCATGCTGACAGAAGGCATCAACACCCTATCAGCCTTACACACCCGCGCACAACATGCCGCATTGCATGATCATGGTTTGGTCTGGAATAATGATCTACTCGAAGCTTTGGAATTGGAAAACCTCCTCCTGCAAGCCCAAGCTACACTCCACAGCGCCCGCTACCGCACCGAAAGCCGCGGCGCACATTACCGCGAGGATTTCCCGACGCGTAATGATGGAGAATGGTTATATCACAGCCTAGTAACGCAAGATATGAGGCTCTCTAAACGCAATGTACGGCTTACACCGCTGAGCAATGATGTGCCGTCTTTCCCGCCGGAGATTCGGGGATATTAGTAGGGGACAGGATTCGGGATCCAGCATTCAGAAGAGTTATTATCCTGATCTGAATACTATTTTCCCTGAATCCTGCCCCCCTTCTCTAATACACCCTATCCAAATCCTTAAATCCGGTCGTATTGGAGTCAAAGAATAGCTGCACGTTCCCAATCGGGCCGTGACGTTGCTTGGCAACGATAACTTCGGCCAGGTTCATGACCTTGCTCATCTCCTCCTGCCAATCCGCATGTTGCGGGGTGCCTGGAGGGGGTTGTTTACGGCCTACATAATATTCCTCACGGTAGATGAACACCACGATATCGGCGTCCTGCTCAATACTTCCGGATTCACGAAGGTCAGAGAGTTGTGGGCGTTTGTCTTCGCGTTGTTCCACCGCACGGGAGAGCTGCGAGAGCGCCATCACCGGGATGTTTAATTCCTTAGCAATCGCTTTAAGGCCTTGCGTAATTTCTGATACCTCTTGCACACGGTTGCCTTCACTGGCTTTACCCACACCACGCACAAGCTGGAGGTAGTCCACAAACAAGGCGGAGAGATTATGCTTACGCTTCAAACGCCGCGCACGTGTACGTAACGCCGCAATCGAAAGCGCTGGCGTGTCATCAATGAAGAACGGCATATCATGCAGTTCGCGATTGCCGGATACCAGGCGGGCGAATTCTTCGTCGGTCATGTTACCGATACGCATTTTGGATGAGTTAATCCCCGTCATCATCGCCATCATACGCCCCGCGAGCTGCGAGGAGGACATTTCAAGCGAGAAGAAACCGACCGAAGGCGCCGGCTGGCCTGGCTCACGTGGAGCTTTTTGAAGTGCAAAACAGGCATTCATTGCCAGGTTTACCGCAAGCGCCGTTTTACCCATCGATGGACGACCTGCTAGAATAATCAAATCCGAAGGCTGCAAACCACCGAGCAAGCGATCCACATCAACAAAACCCGTACTAATCCCACTCACCGCCTCTTTGCGCTTAAACGCACGTTCGGTTTGTTGCAATGCTTCCAGCACAGCACTTTTGAGTGGCACGAAACCGCCCTCAGCAGTACCTTCGCTTGCCAGGTTAAACAGATATTGTTCAGCTTCTTCGATTTGCATATTGGCGGTTTTTCCGAGTTCGCTATCGAAGGCTTCGTTAACGACATCTTCACCAATGGTGATCAGCTTACGGCGAATGGCAAGGTCATAGATGGTTTGGGCGTAGGTTTGCACATTGATGATCGTGGTGGCCATGGTGGCCAGGCGCACGAGGTATTCACCGCCGCCTACTTCTGTTAGGCCTTCGTCTTTATCGAAATAATTCTTGAGTGTCACGGGCGTTGCGACAATACCGCGCTCCATGCAGCTGAGGATCGCTTCATAAATGCGCTGATGCACCGGCTCATAGAAGTGCTCAGCCAGCAGGAAATCACCCATACGGTTAACCGCCTCGTTATTCGGGCTGGTTAACACCGCACCGAGTAAAGCCTGCTCTGCCTGGATATTGGATGGCGGCTGGCGATAGGGTGCTTCGGGTGTTTCTTGTTCTAACAGCGGACGTTCCGCGACTTTGGTCATAGTGTGTTCCTAATGTTTCCCGTCATTGCGAGGAACGAAGTGACGCGGCAATCCAGGGACTCTTTGTTGTCCTTTAAATAGACCCTGGATTGCCGCGCTTCGCTCGCAATGACAAGTAATAAATTACTGCTCCGCAAACTGCGCCGGCGCTGCTTCTATCGTCTTAAACCCATTTGGTGTAATCTGCAAGATCGCAAGACCGCGTTCTATCATGCCGTTGGCTCGCAAACGGAAAATACCGTCCACCCCCATAAATCCACGCGGATTAGCCAGTACCTCCGGCGCAAACATCCGCTCACGCTCACGCGATGCGGTCACAGCCAGGGCGACGGCATCATAGGCCAGGCTTGCGATACGTGGTGGTTGGTAGTTATAGGCTTGCTCGAAACGGCGCTCGAAGGAGATACGGCGTTGTGGTTCGCTGCCTGCAAAAATCCCACCCTCCAGCGCAGACTGACGCAGCAAAGATGCATCATCCCATTGACCGCTACCAATCAACTGAATTGCAGGATTTTTCTCTTTGATGCGCGATGCGATATAGAGCAAGCGCTCTCCACCTTCTGGAATAAATATGGCCTTAGCCGGTGTTGCCAACACTCCATCAACGATACGGTTGAGATTAGCTTTTAACTGTGTATCTTCAATCGCATAGAACTCTGTTTTATGAATCGTGCCGCCGAAATTCTTGAGTGTGGAGCTAAACACATCTGCAGCCATTGTGCCATAAACATTATTCGGCACAATCACCGCTACATCCTTCAACTCCTGGCGTGCCGCATATTCTGCAATGCGGCGGATTTGTTGGTCTGGCATGAAGCCAAGCAGATAAACGCCCTTGCCTAACAACGAAGCATCGTTAGAGAGCGAAAGTAACGGCACTCTATTATTCAACGAAACCGGCGCAACCGCTTGGGTGGATTTGCTAAATACCGGCCCGATAATCAAACGTGAATCAACTTGCAATGCTTTCTCAATCGCTTGCTTGGCAAAAAACTCGGTATCTTTGGTGTCAAACGGCCGCAAATCAATGGTTGTAGCATTAGTGTCCACCAGCGCCATATGCGCAGCATCCATCATAGCCTTACCAAGCTCAGCCTGCTCACCGCTGAGCGGCAGCAATAGCGCCACATGCACAGGTGGCTGTGGTGCTATCACATCCATGGGATTGACCGATGTAATCTTCTCAATCACATTCTTATCCGCAGGATTAATCTTAGCCGGAGGCGTTGCCGCCTGTTGTTGTGGCTTATCCTTTAAGAAAGGAATGGAAATGCCGGATGGCAAATGATATCTACTAGTATCACTACATGCTGCCAGCAACAGCATTAAAAGCACTATGCCAATACGTCTCATAACTTACGCCTGTATAAAGGAAAAATCACCCATGGATGATGATACTAGTCAAATCCCTACATTATGTAAAGTAGAAGCAGGCCTGTATATCATCGCCACCCCGATTGGCAATATGGGTGATATAACCGCACGAGCGCTTGAAACATTGCAACAGGCGGATGTGATTGCCTGTGAAGATACGCGTGTGAGCCAAAAATTATTATCACGGCATGGGATTAAAACTAAACTCGTGGTCTATAATGACCATAGCGATGATAAAACACGGGATTATCTTGTTGAATTAGTGGCGCAAGGCAAATCCGTCGCCTTAATTTCTGATGCAGGAACACCACTTATTTCCGACCCTGGCTATAAGCTTGTACGCGAAGCGCAGGATCAAGGCTTAAACGTCACCAGCCTACCTGGGCCTTGTTCAGCTGTGGCAGCGATCACGCTTTCTGGCTTGCCAAGCAACCGCTTCCTATTTGAAGGCTTCCTACCGCCACGCTCTGTCGCGCGCAGCAAAGCCTTATTGGCACTCAAAGCCATTCCCGCCACGCTGATTTTCTTTGAAGCCCCTCATCGTTTGCAAGAAACCTTGGTTGATATGCACGAGGTGTTTGGCAATCGGGAAGTGGCTGTTATTCGTGAAATTACGAAGCTCTTTGAAGAAGTAAAACGTGATACGCTTGAAAATCTTATTACCTATTATACCGAAGCCCCACGGGGTGAGATTGTGATCGTCGTAGCGCCTCCGGTGGAAGAAACCACTGAGGAAATGCTCGACGATGCCCTACGTGCAGCCCTTAGCCAGATGAGTGTTAAAGATGCGGTTAGCTATGTTACTGAACAAACCGGCCTCCCGAAAAAAACCGTCTACAGCCGCGCCCTCACGCTCAAGCTATGATGCAGGCAAACAAGCCGAAGATATGGCAGCAACCTTCCTAGAGGCCAAGCACTACCAGCTCCTCGCCCGCCGTATGCGCACGCGCTATGGTGAGATTGATATTGTGGCGTTGCAGGATAAGACTCTGGTGATGGTAGAAGTCAAAATGCGCAAGCATTTGGAAGAATACCGCGACGCCGTCACCCCGCGCCAACAACAACGCATCAACCGTTCAGCGCTGATGTATATTGCCGAACATCCGGAATATCACAATCACGATATACGCATGGATGTGATATTTGTGACGGCTGATGGGCAGATTGAGCATGTGGAGAATGCGTGGGGAGAGTGGTAGAATTTACTCTATCATTCCTGGACGTGATCGGCGTTGTTGCATTGCTCTCTAACGTATTGATATATGCCATCCCGGACTTGATCCGGGATCCACTGTTATGGCAGCGTGATTTATAAGCATTGAATGTAGAAGCGCCAGTCCCGGTGGATTCCGGGTCAAGCCCGGAATGACAAGGTAAAGAGCCATGCAACAACGCCGATCACGTCGGCGGATGAAAAGGATATTCGTCATCGCGAGCGTAAGCGTGGATTGCCACGTCGCTAACGCTCCTCGCAATGACGAGAAACTACACTGTCATCCTTGGACTTGATCCAAGGATCCATCTAAAACATAAAGCCCTTCTAAGCAGTATGTTTGCTTTATTATTGCGATGGATTCTTGGATCAAGTCCAAGAATGACAGAAAGGCGCCACCGCAAATACCCTTAGGAACTCGCGATGGCGCTAAATGAAACTACTACACACCCTGCTCTTTTGCAGCCAGCTTTGCCGCTTCAGACATCGCCGCATCATGTGCTTTGTTTTGTGTGCCTGTCTCAGCTGCTCTGCTTGCATCGGCTTTTGCTAAGCTTTTTGAGCCGCCTTGCACTGTGCTACGGAAGTTTTCCTTCTCAGCTTCTGACATACCCTCCACAACAGGACGGAACACAGAACCTTCACGGGTACGGCGTTCTTCACGGAGAGGAATTTGGCTGCCATCATCCATTTCCAGAACCGCACCTTCCTCATATTGAGGTTGATGCGGAGTGCCATATACCTCATGTGCAATATCAGCAATGTCCTGCTCGGTAAGACCTGTTCGCGCCTGAACGCGTGCAGAAGAATCTACAGATGGCACAGACTTAACACCACCACCTTCAGCACTCTGCTGGCCCACTCCCCCTGCAAACTCAATAGACTCCGTTGGAACAGCAGCTTTTCCAATACTCACCATCGGCTCTTCAGCCAATGCCTCCACCACAAAACCATCATCATCCACAGAACGACCACGGCTTTTGCCTTGCACAGGCGCATCCACTGTTTTGCCTTTTGTTTGGCTATGCTCACGCGGATCCACAATGCTTGGAGCATCTTTGCTCTTGTCTTCGATACCAAACAGCTCTTTCACCCAGGTCACAAACCGATCAAACAAACCAGGTTTCTCTTCGGTTTTGAACTTGTTGAAGCTACCCGTTGCTTGGCTTAATGTGCCTGCAATGTCATTCCATTGTTCAGGAATCGCACCGAGCGTATCCTTCTTAATACCGAAACAGCCTTTAGAACCACCATCGCCACCTGCCATTTGTTGGGTATGGCCAGCCTGGGCATGGGCTTGGCGCACGCCATCACGGTTTACTTCGCTGCCCGATATTTCAGAAATTTTATTACCGATTGCTTCTGTCGCCGAACTAAACAACAGCAAACCATCACGGTCTTTACCGCTCTGGCACATAGTGACCAGTGGATCAAGCTTTTGTTTATAATCCACCACAGTGGAATCAACGCGCTCGTTATTCACCGCATCGACTACCATCGATAAGCATGTACCGATACGCAAGTTACGGTTTTCTGGGTCAAGCGGACTGCCGTTATTATGCATCAGATCATTGATCTCTACGACATAATTTAACACACGCTTGGTTTCACCATCGGTTTGTAAGCCTTGAATTGCTGCTTCTGCTTTGCTCTTACTTCCCTTACCATTCAGGTAATCTGCCAGCGCAGGAACATCTGCTTGCACGGCACTCGCAATTTCGCCCAGTGCTTTATTGATACCGTCATATTTATTCGGGTTTAAACGGCGTAAAGAGTTAAAGGCTAAGTTACTATGCGACGCGCCATTGGCCTGTGTAGCATTCGCCGTTTGATTGACGATCGACTTATCATTACCGGTTGGATTGACTGGTGTATTCAGCGTCACGCAATGCACAGGCCCGCCCGAAAAGGCTTCTTGCTGAGCTACGTTCATATCCGCCACACGTTGCTTATCAGCACGGCTTTCAGATGCCACCGTACCGCTATGCAGCATTTCATGCGCAACTTCCATGTCGCCGTTATTCAGCACACCAGAAACTTTATTATAGGCATTACGGATACCCACCGTATTGCTACGCAATTGGGTTGGGATCACATGCTGACCATCGGTGATCGCCGCCTTAGCGCCTTGCACCAGATCACGCTCCCATTGCGGCATTGCTTGATACCAATCTGGGCCATTTTGACCACTAATTTGAGTATATTCTGCTTGTTGGCTATCCGTTAAGCCCAACAACGCAACATCGGCCTCAAATGTGGTATATTCCTGACCTGCGTGTTCTACAGTTGTCAGCGTTACCATGTGGTAATGCGTATCTTTGAAGTTGGAGAAGTCTTTCGCTGTATTCAAACGCTTCTTCGCATCAGATTCTTTAATCCCCAATGCACCAGACACTACATCCACAATATGCGAATTGCCTTGTTTGATGGCTTTGCCTAACTCTTTAGCGCCTTCTACGCCATCAATATTTTGGCAAAATGCAACTGCCGATTTTTCCAGTTGCTGAATAGCCTTAATCGCATCATTACGGCTCAACTCATTGCGTGCAGCAGCCTGCTCAATCAACGTAATCGCACCACGTGTTACGTTGAGATATTGCATTGCATAGGCTTCTGGCCCATCCGTCTCAACAGGAGGGGTCACATTTCGTGCATCACGTACAATGGCATGGCTTTTTTCATCACGTGTCCAAGCAATACCATTACGCGCATCGCGCAATTCGTTTAATGTTCTGATAGCTGTCGAATAATCTCTATCTGCAAGGGCGCTGTTAATAGTGGAACGCAGGCCTGTAACATCGACATCTTTAGGCGCATTGATAGCAACCTGCCCGCCTACAGCTAATACAGCCTTCTGATTTTGCTTCAGCGCTTCTTTTTGAGGTGTAGTGCCACGCACAACCGTACTATCTCCACCAAGATAGATATTCTCCATCACTCCATCATCTACTACATAACGATTTTCACTCATAATAATCCTCTACTTCTAATAACGTATCGTATATCTCTGTTCTAACGCACAAACTATTACAAAATCATCACATTCACATTACAATTTTATGAAAATACTTGCCTTGCGAGCTGCAAATCTGTATCTAGCTTACATAATCTATAGTAATGGATGTCTGTATGAATTCCCCGGTAAGTGCTGAAAACGTCTTAATCATTGATTTTGGGTCACAAGTTACCCAGCTTATTGCTCGCCGTGTGCGCGAAAATGGGGTTTATTCCGAAATTCACCCTTATAATAGCATAACTTTAGAGAAATTACAACGCTTTAACCCTAAAGCTATCATCCTTTCTGGCGGCCCTTCATCGGTGACTGAAGGCAATTCACCTCGTATTATCCAGGAGGTTTTTGAATATGGCGTGCCAGTGCTTGGGATTTGCTATGGCCAGCAGCTCACTTGCGCCCAATTAGGCGGAAAAGTCGAAAGCGGTCACCACCGCGAATTTGGCCGTGCGTTCATTGATATAAAAGAAGATTCCCCTTTATTTACAGGCATCTGGAAAAAAGGCAGCCGTCACCCTGTATGGATGAGCCATGGAGACCGCGTCGTGGCCATTCCTGATGGCTTTAAAGTCATCGCCCAAAGCGAAGGCGCTCCCTTTGCAGCAATTGCCAATGAAAACAAGCGCTTCTATGGCGTACAGTTCCACCCAGAAGTGGCGCATACACCCGATGGCGCCAAGCTCCTGCGCAATTTCACCCATGAAATCGCTGGCTGTAAGGGCAATTGGACGATGGCCTCTTTCTTAGAGACCGAAGTAACTAAATTAAAAGAGAAAATTGGAGATAAGCGCGTTATCTGTGCAGTGAGCGGTGGGGTGGATAGCTCCGTAGTGGCCGTTCTCCTCCACAAAGCTATTGGCGATCAGCTTAATTGTATTTTCGTAGATACCGGTATGCTACGCCTCGGCGAAGGCGAGCAAGTGCAAAAGCTGTTCCGCGATAATTACAATATTCCATTGGTTTACCGCGATGCGAGCGATGTATTTCTTGGCCGTTTGGCAGGTGTGACCGATCCTGAGAAGAAGCGTAAGATCATTGGCGCTACGTTCATCGATATTTTCGATGAAGAAGCTGCCAAAGTGGGCGGTGCAGATTTCTTAGCGCAAGGTACACTTTATCCCGATGTGATTGAATCGATTTCCGCCATTGGCGGCCCAAGCGTCACCATCAAATCGCATCATAACGTAGGCGGCCTGCCGGAGCGTATGAAAATGTCACTGGTGGAACCAGTGCGCGATTTGTTTAAAGACGAAGTCCGCCGCCTTGGACTAGAACTCGGTATGCCAGCCGAAATGATCAAACGCCATCCATTCCCAGGCCCAGGCCTGGCGATTCGTGTACCGGGTGAGATTACAGGCGAGAAATTAGAGATTCTACGCCAAGCCGATGCGGTTTACCTGGAAGAAATCCGCAAAGCAGGCCTTTATGATGAAATTTGGCAGGCTTTCGCCGTTATTCTCCCCGTCAAGACCGTGGGCGTAATGGGTGATGGCCGTACCTATGAATACGTACTAGCACTACGCGCAGTGACATCGACTGACGGCATGACTGCCGATTACTACGAATTCGACCACAGCTTCCTCAAACATGTCAGCAACCAAATCACCAACCGCGTGCGCGGGGTGAACCGGATTGTGTATGATATTACGTCCAAGCCGCCTGGGACGATTGAGTGGGAGTAAATTAGGATTCAGGATTCAGAGAACAAAACCTCTGGATCCTGAATGCTGAATCCCGCTCTCTGAATAAAAAAAAGGCTGCAAAAGCAGCCTGCTAATCTAACTACCGGTGGGGGTAGGATGGGGTTGCCCCATCCATCCCACACCTGTAGGGTAGTTCTAGCCTCTTAGTGATGCATAGAAGGATGTGATTGAGCACTATGGCCGTTCACCATCATTCCATGACCAGAAGATACTTTTTTAGCAGCTGTTTTCTTCACTGAAGAACGTTTAGCAGCTACTTTTTTCTTAGGAGCAGCTTTTTTAGCAGCAACTTTCTTAGGAGCGGCTTTTTTAGCTACGGTTTTCTTAACTGCTTTCTTAGGAGCAGCTTTTTTCACCATTTTCTTAGGAGCAGCTTTCTTAGCTACTGCTTTTTTCGCTACAGTTTTCTTAGCTACCACTTTCTTAGGAGCAGCTTTTTTAGCTACGGTTTTCTTAGCTACTACTTTCTTAGGAGCAGCTTTTTTTACCATTTTCTTAGGAGCGGCTTTCTTAGCTACTGTCTTTTTAGCAGCTGTTTTCTTAGGAGCAGCTTTTTTAGCTACGGTTTTCTTAGCTACCACTTTCTTAGGAGCAGCTTTTTTCGCCACAGTTTTCTTAGCAACTGTTTTTTTAGCTACTGCCTTCTTAGGAGCAGCTTTTTTCGCAGTTGTTTTTTTCTTAGCGACTTTAGCGCCTACAGTAGCAGCCATTTTGGTGCCAACTTTAGCTTTTTTCGCCGCTGGTTTTTTAGCAGCGGTCTTCGCCTTGCTGCTTGATGTTGTAGTACGTGCAACCATTGTGAAACCTCCTTACAGGTGATACAAGTTTTTGTGACTAGTATTTGACCAGTCATGTTGCTCATTATTTCCAATAAAGATTAATAATCTATGAACAGTTTCTGTTCTTTGTATAAAGATTTGCCGCTTGTGCTATGAAAAACGAGAAGAATTTGATCTCAACCGGAGGTTAACAGCACAAAAAACACCGATCAAAAACCCGTTAAAACCCTAGCATTTCTGCGAAAAATTGAACATGTGGATATCTCTATCGATGTCATTGAAAACGCGCATAAAAATACTGCAAAAAAAATTGCATTTTTTTCAAAAAAATTTTCTGCTGCATAAAAAAAAGAGGCAAGTTGTTGCAAAGTATAGGCGCACTATACTTATGCCACCTACAAGAAACCCCATATATTCTGCCTCACACAGCATATATAGCGTCTTATAGAAAAGAGCACCCTTTGGCAGATGTTCATTGACATTTCCACCCTACACGTATATTTATTTACCAAAATTTTAACCCCAAAGAATGCATATGCCGTATGAAAAAGAAGCTTACGATTGATGATCTGAAATCACAACTAGCGGAAGAAAGAGAAAAATACGAGCTATTTATCAGATACTTCCACATACTTGAAGGGGAAACTCTTGAAAGCCTTGGTATTGTTAAAGCCCCTGAGACAGGCACTTATCCTGAATATGCTAAACCCTATCGCAATGCTTATTTAGCATATCAAGCGGCAAAAGAAGGTATAACTCTTTGCGATACACTCTCTAAAGCCTCCAGCCTTACATCTATTCATAAAAAGCCTGAAAGACTTGATGCCCTCAAGCGCTTTACCCATAACCGTAAGAAAACATGGTATAGTTATATTGAGAATTTTTATGCCCATCGTGACCAATTGACGGAAGCAGATATTCCTGGTTTTAAGCCTGATATCCCTAATGAAAAGGATTTTGATAAGCTAGAACCGCATATAAAGCGTGCAAATACCCCATTATCTAGCCCCGTTCCTGGTAAACTTGCGCAGACCCTTAAAACACTTATAGAAGCACAACTGAATCTACCAACCATCAAACAACCGTTAGACGGTATTACAAAGAATCTAGTAGCTTTTAAAAAAACCCTTCATCAACTATCTGAAAAATCAGAATTTTTCATAAAACGCATACAAGGACACCCTCTTGATCAAAGCACCCCAGCTATTATTAGTCGTGCCATTGTGTCCTTCCCTATAGAACTTCATACAAGTCTAGAGAAGGTCTATACAGCTGAGCAGCTTCTTTCCCAAAAATATCTATATAATCCTCTCATGTATCTGATAGAGGCTTATAAACCAGATGCCGATACATATAAAACTATTACGGCTATCCATAGGCTCTATAAGGATAGAGACAAGATACAGCTTCCTTTCACACAAGCGGATCTAGAAAAATACTACACTCCAGCTGAGAATGAAAGACCTATCCATGAATTCCACAATATTAGTACCTTCTTAGGATACGCCAAGGACATCATGGAGCTATTCACCAAACCCCTCACCGCTAGCCCATCCCAAGAAAGCATGGCAAGCCCTAAGAAACCAGGCTTTGATGCCTTTAGAAGCTCTATGGTGGCATTGGCAAAACAAGCGCAGTTCTTCTTAGATCACACGGCTCCCTTGTTTAAAAACACGGATAATGCACAACACTCTACACGCGTAATCAAACTCCTTACTATCAGAGAATATTACTCATCCAATCACTGAAATAATCTACACCTTCTATAAGAACCAAATGCTGGTGAGAAGCGAAGTCTTAGGGCAAGAAACCTTATCTCCTGAAAATGCTGAGCGTCTTCTCAAATGTTGCGATGCGTATAAATCGCAATATTTCGTAACCGACCGCACAAGCAAGCGCCAACAAGCTGATGAACTAGGAGAAAAAGTAGAGACATCCTTTAAACGCGATGCGGAGCGTATTGTTTTATTAGGAAAACTTGTTTTTGTGAAGCCTCGTATACGTGTTGATGCACAAGCTGAGGCCTCTTCCTCTGCACCCCCTCCTGAAAAAGACAACTTACATAAGCGCTTAGAGTCTGGTGATCGTATTATTCAAGCGTTAGCTGCTATGAAATCCGACCTGCCAACCACAGGGCGTGGGCGTTCTGCATCTGATGCTTCTAAAACGGTATCTTTAGAAAAGAAAGCACCGCGTAAAAAGTCAAAAGGGGAAGCAGAAACATCACCTACTCCCCCTCGCGCATCCTCCTCTGAACAAACGACCAAGAGCGAAAAAATATCTCGCAAGAAACCCGTTTCCGATGAGAAGCCTCCTAAAACACGTAAGCGTGCAAAATCTGACGCACCTACACTAGAAGAGACAACCCAAAACGCAAAGAAGTCTATCAAGACATCCAAGGAATCAGGGCGTAAACGTGCTAATACTGCCATTGATGAGGATCAACGAACAACTGCGGAGCGAGTTCAAGAACAACTTGATTTTGGCTTTACAGCTTTTGCTCATATTTCACAAAAACCGCGTAAGCGCGCCAATACCACAGACACCTCTGCTTCATCCAGCAGCTACGTAACAAGCGAACAGAAACGCCGCAATGGATCTGCAGAATCCTCCACACCTTCTCAACATAATGGTGGCGATGATTGGGTAACTAAAAGAGAGAAACGGAAAGAGCAACAATCTGGTAAAAAAACAGGGCGCGGTTAAGATACTGACTCATTTGAAATAACTCTTGTTATTCTCGGATCAAGCCGGCGTTGTTGCATGGCTCCCTAACCTATTGATAATTGTCATCCCGGACTTGATCCGGGATCCATTGTTATGGCAGCGTGATTTATAAGAATTGGCTGTGGAAGCTCCAGTCATGGTGGATTCCGGGTCAAGCCCGGAATGACAAAAGACAGACAGGCAACAACGCCGACTTGACCCAAGGATAACAGAGATTAAAAACAAGCAAAAATGTCAAAATGAGTTAGTGCCCGGTTAAAACACGGTTGCCACGCTTCTTTTTCCGGTGCTATAGTGACAGGTAGTTTTAACCTCTAATCACTATAGCACTGATGAAAAAACCTCGCGCCATTATATTTGATTGGGATAACACGCTGGCTGATACCTGGCCGCTTATCCATGAAGCACTGCATAATACTTTCACCGAAATGGGCCATGCGCCCTGGACGCTTGAAGAAACCAAAGTCCGCGTACACCGCTCACTTCGCGATTCTTTCCCTTCCCTGTTTGGTGAGCGCTGGGAAGAGGCTGGGCTTGCCTATCAACGCCATTACCAAACCTTGCATCTTACCAAACTTGTTGCCTTCCCTATGGCATCGGATGTATTGGAATTGCTCAAAACGACGGATATTTATATCGCCCTGGTGAGCAATAAACGTGGTGATAATTTACGCAAAGAACTTGCCCATATCAAATGGCTGCATTATTTCGACCGCGTCGTTGGCGCAACCGATGCGGCTGAAGATAAACCGGCCGCCGCCCCAGTATTACTTGCCTTTGAAGGCACAGATATTACACCAGGTGAAGATGTCTGGTTCATTGGCGATAGCGTCACCGATATGGAATGCGCACATAATACCGGTTGTCTGCCGATTTTCTACGGCGATGACGACCCGACCTCCGACCGCTACAAACACTGCCCACCGATTAAGCATCTGCATAATCATGGGGAGTTGTTGGAGTTGATTCGGACGGTGTTGTAGAATAAGGGCTAGGGACTGGGGTTTAAGGACTAGGGATTCGAGAACCCGAACCCCTAGTCCCTAATCCCTATTTAATCACCACAAACAACGCTCCATTCCCGCGCACTACATTCAGCAGCAATCCTTTCGGATGCTTCTTCAGCGCTGTAATCGCTTCATCCAGGGTTTTGACTTTTTGTTGGTTTACAGAGGTAATAATATCTCCTGCGCGCAAACCCGAAGCAGCACCCACGCTGCCTGGCTCAACGCGTGCCACATAGGCACCAGTGACTTTCCCATATTGTGTAGAATCCTGCGGGATGGAGGCGAGGCTTACACCTTTGAGTAATGGAATATCGTTTTTATTGACCACGACGGTTCCACCTTCTTTGGCTGCTACTGTTATAGCTTTTACAATCGTAGCCTTCACTTCCACAGTTTTACCTTCACGCAACACAGAAATCGGCACTTCCTGGCCGATGCGTAACATGCCTACTTTGTTTTTAAGGTCGCTGGCATTGCTGACATCGGTGTTATTGAATTTCACCACCACATCACCTTCTTTAATGCCGGCCTTATCAGCCGCAGAATCTTTATCCACCTGCGCGACAACGGCGCCTTGATTGACATTGATATTCATCACATCCGCAATTTCTGGCGTTAAGTCTTGGATATGAATGCCCAAACGGCCACGCTCGACACTGCCATGCTCAATCAGCTGTTTCATCACTTGGCCGGCCATATCCACCGGAATGGCAAACCCAATCCCTACATTTCCACCGGATTGCGAGAGGATGGCCGTGTTAATCCCAATCAACTCACCCTTATGGTTCACCAATGCTCCACCGGAATTGCCTGGGTTAATGGCGGCATCGGTCTGGATAAAGCTTTCATAACCCTCAATGCCCAACCCATTGCGATCAAGTGCGCTGATGATGCCTGATGTCACCGTCTGCCCTAAACCAAACGGGTTACCAATGGCAATCACCATATCCCCCACTTCCAAGCTGTCATCATCGCCAATAGTCAGTGCGCTGAGGTTATCAGCTTTGATTTGCAGCACAGCAATATCGGTTTCTTTATCCGTACCAATCAGTTTGGCTTTAATGCGGCGTTTATCTTTCAGCGTCACATAAATCTCATCCGCATCACGCACCACGTGATTATTGGTCAACACATAACCTTTCTGCGCATCCACAATCACACCGGAGCCTACGCTTTGTGTGGTACGCTCCTGTGGCTGTTGTTGGCGTTCTGGGATATTGAAGAATTGCTTGAATAATGGGTCATTCAGCAATGGATTGGTGACAAGTTTCACTTTGCCTGTCGTCGAAATATTCACCACCGCCGGCGTCACTTTCTTAAGCATAGGCGCCAAGCTAGGCTTCTGCTCACCCCCAGCTGTTGATGTTTGCGCTTCAGGCGATGAAAAAAACGAAAAAGGCAGCGCCGCCTGTGCCGGAGTTGCCATAGATGTTGTGCCTAAGAGCAAGGCAGCCGCAAGGGAAAAAGCGGTAATACGTTTCATACGATTCATCCTCTACTTTGGTATGTATTGCTAGGATATACTATACTACGCACTGTTGGGGGGTTAAATCTAGATTAAATTTTTGTAAGGTAGGACAGAGGGCGGGATTCGGGATTCAGGATCCAGAGGTTTCTTGCTCGATCTCTGGATCCTGAATCCTGCCCCCTAAATTCCCTTGACCCCTCCCCCCATCCATACTACCCTACCGCCCATCATGACAGATACCATCACCGCCAAACCCGCAACCGTCACCCCGATGATGCAACAATATCTCACAACTAAGCGGGAATATCAGGACTGCCTGCTGTTTTACCGCATGGGGGATTTTTATGAAATGTTTTTTGACGATGCGATTAAAGCAGCAGAAGTGCTGGATATTGCGTTGACCAAGCGCGGCAAGCATGATGAAAATGATATTCCGATGTGCGGCGTGCCATATCATAGCTGTGAGCCGTACCTGCAACGCTTAATTAAATCCGGCCTGAAAGTGGCGATTTGCGAGCAGATGGAATCGCCTGAGGAGGCTAAAAAGCGGGGCTATAAGGCTGTCGTGAAACGCGAAGTGGTGCGTGTGGTCACACCGGGTACGATTACCGAAGATAATCTGCTTGATACCCGTCAATCCAATTACTTAGCTGCCCTTTCCACCATAGGTGGTAGGCTGGCACTTGCCTGGGTAGAGATTTCGACAGGTGAATGCAAAACCATGCTCTCTTCGCCTGAGACGATCAATGCTGATCTAGCACGCCTCAACCCAAAAGAAATTCTGGTAGCAGAACGGTTTACCGATAACATCCCTCTTCCTGAATGGAAATCGGTGTTGACTACCCATGTCACCTCCATGTTTGAAGTGCAACGTGCTGTGCAGCGCTTGAAGGATTTTTATGAAGTGGGCGATTTGGCAGCATTTGGCGAGTTCCAATCCTGTGAGCTTTCGGCCTGTGGTGCGTTAATTGAATACCTCAACCTCACCCAACGCGGAGCAATGCCTCGGCTAGCACCGCCTACTCGCTTCATTGCTCAACATTTTATGATGATGGATGCAGCAACACGGCGGAATTTGGAGCTGACGCTTTCACTCTCTGGTGAACGTAAAGGCAGCCTCTTAAGCATCATCGATAAAACCGTAACAGGCGCGGGTGCGCGGTTGCTGAGCAGTTATATTTCCGCACCGCTGGCCTATGCCGAAGGCATTAATGCGCGGTTGGATAATGTGCAGTTTTTCTGTGAGCAGGCTCATCTGCGGGAAGATTTGCGCAAGAATCTCAAACACATTCCCGATATCGAACGCGCTTTATCGCGTATCTGCTTGGATAGAGCAAGCCCACGTGATTTGACCGCCATCCGCGATGGCCTCACCGAAGCATTACGCGTGGCAGAATTATTAGAGTTCAACAAGACTAAACCGATGGGCATCCGCCAATTATGCTCAGATATCGGCTCGCATGATAGTTTGCTAGAACAACTGCGCAAAGCCCTGAAAGACGAAGTTGGTGCATTAGCACGTGATGGCGGATTTATCGCCTCTGGCTGCCATGCAAAGCTTGATGAACTGCGCGGATTACAGGTCAACTCCCGCCAGAAACTGGCGCAATTGCAAGAGGAGTACCGAAAATCCACAGGCATTAATACACTCAAAGTCACACATAACAACATCCTTGGCTTCTTCATTGAAGTCACCCCGATGCATAGCAAGAAAATGGAAGAAGACCGCTTCATCCATCGCCAAACATTGGCGAGTGCCGTGCGTTATAGTACGGTGGAATTACAGGAGCTTGAGAGTAATATTGTCAGTGCAAAGGATAAAATCCTGGCCATTGAGCTGGAGATTTTTGCGGTGCTGGTTGCCTCGATTAAATCCCATGCTGAATCCATCAGCCTGACCGCGCAAGCGCTGGCAGCACTTGATGTGGCCTCTGGCCTCGCTGAACTTGCGCAAGAACGCAACTACACCCGCCCACAGGTTGATAACGGCACTGCGTTTACCATTAAAGGCGGCCGCCATCCAGTGGTGGAAGTACATGTGGAAAAGCAAACCGGCGCGGCGTTTATTGCCAATGATTGTGATCTTTCGGCACAGCAACGCCTATGGCTACTCACAGGGCCGAATATGGCGGGTAAGAGTACATTCTTACGGCAAAATGCGCTGATTACCATCCTTGCGCAAATTGGCTCTTATGTGCCTGCGCAATCTGCCCATATCGGCACGGCAGATCGTCTCTTCAGCCGTGTTGGCGCTGCGGATGATTTAGCGCGTGGACGTTCGACTTTTATGGTGGAAATGGTGGAAACGGCGACGATTCTTAACCAATCGACCGAACGTTCGCTAGTGATCCTCGATGAAATTGGCCGAGGTACGGCAACCTACGATGGGCTGTCGATTGCGTGGGCAGTCGTAGAACATTTACATAACACCAGCCGCTGCCGCACACTCTTTGCTACCCATTATCACGAGATGACCTCTCTCACCTCCATGCTGCCATCCCTTGCCTGTTACACCATGCGCGTGAAGGAGTGGCAGGGCAATGTGGTGTTCCTGCATGAGGTGATGCATGGTGCTGCGGATCGCTCCTACGGGATTCATGTGGCAAAGCTAGCTGGATTGCCAAAGCCTGTGATTAAACGTGCGACCGAGCTGCTCCATAGCTTAGAAAACACTCATGCGGCTGGTAGTATCGCAAGCCTGGCACAAGATATGCCCCTCTTTACCCAAACCACCTCTACTCAACCACAAACACCTACTTCTCAGCCTTCCGCTGTAGAAGCAGAGCTAAGCGCGCTTGATGTCGATTCGCTTACCCCGCGAGAGGCGCTTGAAGTGTTGTACCGGTTGAAGGAAGAGATATCGGCATAACTGCATGCCATTGCAAGGCCACGTAGTGGCAATCCAGGGGAAGGTTTCGCTTGCGATGATAAGCACTGTCATTCACCGACTTGATCGTCGTTGTTGCATGGCCGCATACCCTATTGATATTTGTCATTCCGGGCTTGACCCGGAATCCACTATTATGGGGGCGTGATCTACAAGAATGAGACTCTTAGCGCCAGTCTTGGTGGATTCCGGGTCAAGCCCGGAATGACAAGATAAAGAGCCAGGAAACAACGCCGATCAAGTCCAAGGATGACACAGCATTCTTGTCATACACTCATCAAGCTAATATAGGACAAGAGCAAAACTTAGCCTTACTCCACAGGCGTCAACAACCGTACTGCTGCGGCACGTGCTTCATCCGTAATCGTCTCGCCGGCTAACATGCGCGCCAATTCTTCATGGCGCTCTTGCGCGGCTAAGACAGTCACACGCGTTACCGTATGATCCTGTTCTTGGAATTTCTTGATATGCAAATGCTGAGAACCACGGGCGGCGACTTGTGGTTGGTGGGTGACGACAAGCACTTGCACATGCTTGCCTAACATCTCCAGCCGCCGGCCCACTGCGGCGGCTACTGCGCCGCCAATGCCCGTATCAATCTCATCGAAAATCATCGTCGGCACCGTCTTCACCTGCGCTAACACCACTTTCATCGCCAGCATAAAGCGGGATAATTCACCACCGGAGGCAATTTTAGTGAGGGCATCAAGCGGCGCACCTGGGTTGGTAGAGGCCAAGAAGCGCACCTTATCAATCCCTTGCGCTGACCATTCACTATCGGCCAGTGGTTCGATAGAAACCGTGAAGCGGGTGTTTTCCATTTTCAGTGGCGCAAGCTCGGCTACCACTGTTTTTTCCAACCGTGCAGCCACTTCGCGGCGCGAGGTGCTGAGGGTTTGGGCTTCTTTGAAATAGGCGGATTTGGTTTCCGCCACCATTTTCTCAAGCGATCCCATACGGAATTCTTGCTCGCCGAGCAAGGCCAGTTTTTGTTTCACCTGCTCATAAAAACCAGGCAACTCCTCCACCGTTACACGGTGCTTACGCGCAGCATCGCGCAGTGCGAATAGGCGCTCTTCTACCACTTCCAAACTTTCACCTTCACCGCCGATTGTGTGGTGCAGGCGTTCTAATATATCAACCACCTGGCTCACCTCATCAGCCGCGCGTTCTAAGGCTTCGACTGCATTATCCGCCGTTAAATGCGGATTGCGGGTGAGGATGCGTTGTGCAGAGCGCAGTGCAGCTTCAACCGGCTGCGCACCTTGCAATTCTTGCATGGCAGAATTGAGGCTATCGAGCAGTTTTTCTTTGTTCATCAGTGCGCTGCGCTTTTCAGTCAACGCAGCCTCTTCACCCTCTTCTGGCGCAAGTTCATCTAACTCACGTGAGATATGGCGTAAATAATCCTCTTCCTGCAAGGCGCGGTCACGCAGTGCGTGGAGCGCTTCTAACTCTTGCTGGGCGTTTTTATAGCTGTGGAAAAGATTTTCCACATGCACTACCTGACCATCCAATTGGCCATAGGCATCAATAATACTGCGATGCGTTGCCGATTCCATCAAACCGCGTTGATCATGCTGGCCATGGATCTCAACCAATTGCTCACCCACTTGCTTAAGCAAGTTGACGCTCACTGGCATATCATTCAGAAACGCTTTGCTCTTACCATCTTCCATGATGATCCGGCGTAGAATAAGTGTGGATTCATGCTCAATCCCTTGCTCTTCGAGCAGGTTTGCAACAGCATCATTACCTTGAATATCAAACTCAGCACTCACCACCCCTTGCTTCGCCCCATGGCGCAAGAGCCGTACATTTCCGCGCTCGCCTAGGGCAAAACCCAGTGCATCCAGCAGAATAGATTTCCCTGCCCCCGTCTCCCCCGTCAATACACATAACCCTTGCTCCAGCGCGAGATCGAGCTGTTCGATGAGGACAATATTGCGGATGGAGAGGTTCACTAACATAGGGTTATTGTTAGCGGGGTAATGCTAATTTGTAAAGGGGATTTGGAGAAAAGGGGGCAGGATTCAGGATTCGGGATCCAGAGGAGAGCATTGCAATAATAGAGCGCTTATTGTCATGCATGATAGATTGCTGCCTGGCTTCATAAAATCTTGCTCTGTCGTCATCGCGAGCGTAGCGTGGCGATCCAGGGGCCTACATAAAGAACCGAGAAACCCTCTTCTGGATTGCCACGGCCACTACGTGGCCTCGCAATGACGAAAACAACACATGATAGGAAAAGGAACCATACCACACTACCATCTATTAGTATGCAGTATAGCTCCTCTGAATCCTGGATGCTGAATCCTGCATCCCGATCTAGTGCTTAATCACCACTTCTCCACCCTGGCCATCAGCCGGAGGGATATTGCTGTTTGGGGTGGGCGTTTCTTCCTTCCACTCCACAGATTTCGGTGCGGAAACCAAAGCAACATTCAGCACTTCATCCACCGTAGATACAGGAATAATCTCCAGCCCACGTTTCACGTTTTGTGGAATCTCCGCCAGATCCTTTAAGTTCTCTTTCGGGATCAACACGGTTTTGATGCCACCACGCAATGCCGCCAGTAACTTCTCCTTCAGGCCACCAATCGCAAGCACACGGCCTTGCAGGGTGATCTCACCGGTCATAGCCACTGAATGCTTCACCGGAATTTGTGTCAGCAAGGATACGATAGTCGTACACATCGCAGCACCTGCTGAAGGCCCATCTTTCGGAGTCGCGCCTTCTGGCACGTGGATATGGATGTCGTGCTTGTATAAATCCGGCGGGATCACACCGAAATCTTGCGAACGCGAACGGATATAGCTCACCGCTGCTTGCGCCGATTCCTGCATCACATCACCGAGCTTACCGGTAATTGTCACTTTGCCCTTACCAGGGATTTTCACCGCTTCGATATAGAGCAGATCACCACCCACTTCGGTATATGCAAGCCCAGTGGTCACGCCTACGCGATCTTCCTGGCCAGCTACATCGAAGGTAAAGCGCGGCACGCCTGCATATTTTTGCAGGTTGCGTGGGGTTACGGCAACCTTCTGGATTGAAGGCTTCATCAAGATTTCCTTGATCGCCTTACGCGCCAGTTTGGCAATTTCACGCTCTAAGCTACGCACACCAGCTTCGCGGGTATAAGAGCGAATCAGCTCACGCAGTGCATCATCGGAAAGCGACCATTCATCCGCCTTCAAACCATGTTCTTTACGTTGCTTATCAATCAAATGCTGCTTCGCAATCTGGATTTTCTCTTCCTCGGTATAACCAGAAAGACGAATAATCTCCATACGATCCAACAATGGACGTGGCAGATTGAGCGAGTTAGCGGTTGCGACGAACATAATATCGGAGAGGTCATAATCCACTTCCAGATAATGATCCGCGAAATGGCTGTTTTGCTCAGGATCAAGCACCTCTAACATCGCAGATGCTGGATCACCACGGTAATCCACACCCATCTTGTCGATCTCATCGAGCAAGAATAATGGGTTAGAGGATTTCACCTTGCGCAAACTCTGCACGATCTTGCCTGGCATAGAACCAATATAGGTACGGCGATGCCCACGAATCTCTGCTTCATCACGCACGCCACCGAGCGACATACGCACATATTTACGGCCAGTCGCCTCCGCAATCGAACGCGCCAAAGAGGTTTTACCCACACCTGGAGGGCCAACAAGACAGAGGATTGGGCCTTTGAGCTTCTTCATACGTTGCTGTACAGCTAGATGCTCAAGGATACGCTCTTTGACTTTCTCTAAGCCATAATGATCGCGGTCCAGAATCTTTTCCGCCTGTTTAATATCGTATTTCAGCGGGCTGGTTTTCTTCCACGGCAGGTTGATCATCCAGTCGAGATAGTTACGGATCACCGTCGCCTCAGCCGACATTGGGCTCATATGGCGGAGTTTTTTCAGCTCAGCAATGGATTTTTCCATGGCGTCTTTTGGCATACGCGCTTTCTTAATGCGCTCCTCCATTTCCGCCACTTCATCCTTACCATCCTCACCTTCGCCCAGCTCACGCTGAATGGCTTTCATTTGCTCATTGAGGTAGTATTCTTTCTGGGTCTTCTCCATCTGACGCTTCACGCGCGAGCGGATTTTCTTCTCGGCATTGAGAACACCGATTTCACCCTCGATCAAACCATAGAGACGCTCTAAGCGGTCAGATACATTGGTGATTTCGAGCAAGCCTTGCTTATCGGGAATCTTCACCGCTAAATGCGAAGCCACTGTATCACCCAAACGGGATGGATTATCAATTTGCGATAATGACGCAACCACTTCAGGAGAGATTTTCTTGCTTAGCTTCACATATTGATCAAACTGGCTCACCACTGCACGCGCTAATGCCTCAGCCTCATGCAGATTGCCCATATCATCATTAAGCTCACGCACATGCGCCTGGAAGAATGCCGTGCCTTGCACGAAAGAAGTAATCTCTGCGCGCTTCTGACCTTCCACCAGAACTTTGACTGTGCCGTCGGGCAGTTTCAGCAATTGCAGAATATTCGCAATCACACCCACATGATGCAGATCAGCTTCCTTCGGATCATCCTCTGAAGCTTCTTTCTGAGTCACCAGTAGAATCTTTTTATTATCTTTAATAACCTCGTCCAATGCGAGGATTGATTTCTCCCGTCCTACAAACAGAGGCGCGATCATATCAGGGAACACCACAATGTCCCGCAATGGGAGAACTGCATATATTTGAGAGCCAAAGATTTCCATCAATAAATCCTTTTCAGAAAGGGTTGGAAAGGCAGTGCTGGCCTTACTTATAAGATATAAGCTTCCCGCAATAGATTATCAAGGAGAAAGGGAGAATTTATTTTTCGGTTGTAATTTTATTTATATATATCAGCCCTATAAAATAACAATACTTCAATATTCAATCAATAGTTGCAAAACCATATATCACATATTATTTCCGTGAAAAATACCAACATATCATGATTAATTTATTTACTGAACGCACCTATTCCTCTATATTCCCCTACCACCACCAAAAGGAGACACCCATGGGGAAAAGCCATACAGACCACCAACACATGACTCTTGATCACCTCCCCAATGACCATCTAAAACTCATTGGTAGATATATACCTGCCAAAGCGCTGATGACCTTACGCAGCGCTTCGCCTCTTATGCAGCAGAAGGTAGAGAGTTGTCTTATTGACAATTCATTTGATTTCCAATGGCCAAATTTCCTAAGACTGCAAACGGGCCATAACTACGCCCTCATGCTCTCTACACTAAAACATTTAGATCTTTCACGGCTTAGCCCTAGTGAACTCCAGAACTTTCCCTTTACGCATTTCACGCAATTGGCTAGCGTCAAATTACCCCGTTTTGGAACAGATGATGACCTTATTGCCCGTCTACCCCATACAATAACCCATTTAGACCTCTCAGGATGCGTCTATTTGCGGAATCCGTCATTCCAACATCTGATTAATCTAGCACATCTGGATATTTCTTTCTGTAAGCACCTTCACAATCTGGATATCCGCTATGCCACTCAGCTCACTACATTAAAAGCCGTCGGCACACATAATATATCGCTTTCCAACCTACCACCCCATTTGGTTAGCCTTGATATGGGCTATAGTAAGCATATTGACGATGTGAATGTATCACATTTACAGGAGTTAAGGGAATTAAGAGTCAATAATACCCCCCTCACAGAACAGGAGTTACTTGCCTTTCCACCCAGGTTAACCCATATCAACATACGAAATTGCCTTAATCTTCAGGCTCGGCATCACTCATTAGTTGCGGCTATAAGTATGATGATAGGTCTATTACTCATAAGTGGCGTTCTAATTCATGCTATGATTACGGCCCGCCCTAGAAATCCTGGGCAGAATACCATAGATGCAGTGGCTGCCTCTCTTGAAGAAACTGGGATACCAAGAGAGCTTTTGCTCAGAGGTATGTCTCTCTTCAGCCCTCCGGCCTATCGTAATCATACGATAGTCAACTTTCTTGCCACACGCCAACAAGAATATGGGCTGACTATCGTAGCCGATGATAATCTGAGCCAGGCTGTTGCGCGGGCATATCAAGCATTAGAAGAACAGGCACTTCCCGCACATGATGCTGAAGCCAGACGGTGGAGAACACATGCCATCCAGAGCAAAGCATCTTCCTCATCTCTACAGAGATAATAACTTAGCTGCATAGCTCTTTTTGTCATTCCGGGCTTGACCCGGAATCCACCCAGACTGGCGCTAAGAGCCTTATTCTTATAGACCACGCTGCTATAACAGTGGATCCCGGATCATGTCCGGGATGACAAACATTGATAATCTTAGAACACGCTACTCGCATTGCGAATTTCCAGATACTGCGCATCGAGCGAGGCCTGGCTGGTGGCTAGATCATTTTGCTCTTGCACGGTGAGGGCTAAGGATACGGTTTGCACGACTGTATTATCCGTAAATGTTGCCACACCACCAATACAGCGCTTACCATCCCACACCGAACATGGCAGATCAATTCCCTGCCCGCCATCTATGGCTTGAATCATATAGACTGCCGCCCGTGCAGGGCCAACGAAGGCGGAGGTGCCGGTGCGTTTAATGATTTCAGCACCACGTGTGGTGACTTTCTTGCGGATTTCTTCTAATTGCTCGGGTGTTGCCAGTTCTGTGAGCGGTGTGCCGTCTACAGTTACAGTGCTAAATACCGGCACCATGCTAGGGCCATGTTCGCCAAGCACCAAGGCTTCAATGACATTATTTTCCCGCTCTGGGTGATGTTCACGGATAAACTGGCGCACGAAATGCTTCAAACGCATCGTATCCACCGCTGAAACGCCAATTACCTTACGTGCTACTTCTTCTACTGGGCGGCCGCTGATATGAGCAGCAGCTTCAATCACATATTGCGTCAACCCATCTACAGGATTGGAGATCACCATCATCAAGCTTTGCGGGCTTTTGACAGCAAGTGCTGCATATTCATCCATAATCGCCGCATTCTTACGCGCTAAATCCTGACGGGTTTCGCCTTCTTTGCGCGTTGCGCCAGCGGTAACGATAATGGCATAGCAATCAACCAAATCATCCAGATCAGAGGTGAGCGTAATTTTGCCATAGTCAGGGAGTTCAAGAGAATCATTCAGATCATCCACACGGCCTTCTTTATCCAGCCAATGTGTATCCACTTCACCTGGCTTTGCGCCACGTCTGCGGTTATAAATTGCCACATCATATCCCGCCACACCTAAAATGCCGGCCATATTAAGACCGATTGCACCTGCTCCAATAATACCGATACGGTGGCGTTGTGACATTGGCGTATTCCTTATATAAGTTCTTAGAGGATGCCCTTATATAACCCATCCTGCATCATTTTTACAGTACATTTATGAGAAATTTTATGCTGCACTGCGGCATACAGGGCGTTGTGCCTAATTCTGTATGCAATGCACATTGACGATATATTGCTGTGCGCGCTTGTCAGGGCGCATATCGGTGAAGATATCATAGGTAGAATTTTGCTGCGGCATCACATTATTGCGGCGCAAAAACTCCGATAAAGCGGGCAGACCGATTGCCACACTGGATACTTTAAGCGGGCGGGCAGAGGCTGTAATGGGATGGGCATCGTCTTTTATATAATAGCTCACCTTGCCCACCACCACGCCAATCACATTACCAGCGCGGTCTAATAACGGGCCACCACTATTGCCTTTTTGGACAGAATCGGTGAATTCAATGCTCTGAATCCCCTCAAAATCATGATTTACATCGATAATCGTGCCGGTTGCCATGGCATATTGGCCGGTTAGGCCATGTTCCATAGGATAACCAATCACCGTTACCCCGTCGCCTGGGCGTAAACCGCTATTGGAACGCAAATACGCCACGCGCGGCGCGCGGATATCGGTTTGCAGGAGTGCTAAGTCATTGCGCTTATCGATAGCCACGAGATGGGCTGTACTATCCTGTACCGCACCCCTCACCTTAATTTGCTTGCAATTACGCACCACATGCTCATTCGTCACCACATGTAATGCTCCTACAAAGAAGCCTGTACCGCTGGATAAGGTATGATAACGGGGCTGTGATGGGATAGAAGTACGCGTTGCCACCGCTTCTTGAGCTATGCTAGAGGAAAGCCCCAGCGTTACTGTGACCAAAAAGACAACAGCGCTTATTTTCCATGAGGTTATACGAAGAACGTTTTGCATTCTGTTCTCTTTTCCCTTACAACGCTTCTAGCACGCGTTACCCTGTGCCCCTGTATATCTTCAACTATACGAATTGGGAATTAATTAATGATTAAAATGTTAATTAAAAATCTTCACAAATTAAAGTATTTATATATCAGCCTCTTAGCCATTGGCATTAGCTGCACTGCGATGTATGTGCAAGCCAATGACCGGCAGAATGATGTGGTGACCATCGAAAACGCCTGGGCGCGCGCAAGCCTGGGCAATAGCACCGCTACCGCCATCTATATGGATATTGCTAACACCACTGCAGTTCCTGATAAATTGCTGAAAGTCAGCTCGCCTAGCGCGATGTCATTAGAGATGCATGATACTGTTATTACAAACAATATCGCCCGCATGAAACCCCTGCCTTATGTCACCATCGCAGCTGGCGAAACCGTTGCTTTTAAGCCTGGCGCTAAACATATTATGGTTATGGGCCTCAAGAAACCACTCAAAAAAGGGGATACGTTACAAGTAACCTATAGTTTTGAGCGCCGTGGGGATGTGGTGGTTGAGGTAGTGGCGAAGTAGGTCATTCCCCTTAATTATTGTCATTCAATAACTTGATCGAATTTATTGCCTGACTCCCTCATACTGTTGCTATGTTGTCATCTACTCCTATCTACGTGAAGGTATGTATCTTGTCATCCTTGGACTTGATC
>CAZNNM010000017.1:0-5196 GCA_964574415.1 uncultured Rickettsiales bacterium
GTATTGCGGGTGCGTTATCTATAGTGCTGGTTATTCTGCCGTTTATTGTAGGTTTGCGTAAGCCTGATAAAGAAAAACTTTCTTCCTATGAGTGCGGGTTTGAGGCATTTGATGATGCGCGTGGGCAGTTTGATATCCGCTTTTATCTCGTCTCTATTTTATTCATTATCTTCGATTTAGAAATCGCCTTCTTGTTCCCATGGGCTATTGTTCTCAAGGAAGTGGGCGTGTTTGGTTTTTGGTCTATGATGGTATTTCTAGGGGTGCTGACCATTGGATTCATCTATGAGTGGAAAAAAGGAGCCTTAGAATGGGAATAGAAATGAAACCCATGACTCCGCTTGCGCCAGGCGCACAGCAGGATGCGATTCTTACTGCGGTATCAAACGAATTGACCGATAAAGGCTTCGTGATTGCGCAAATGGATAAATTGGTGAACTGGGCGCGTACCGGTTCTTTATGGCCGATGACCTTTGGTCTGGCGTGCTGTGCGGTGGAAATGATGCATGCAGCGGCGAGCCGTTATGATATGGACCGTTTTGGCCTGGTATTCCGCCCAAGCCCGCGTCAGTCTGACGTGATGATTGTGGCGGGTACGCTTACCAATAAAATGGCGCCAGCCCTTCGTAAAGTATACGACCAAATGGCGGAGCCACGTTGGGTGATTTCAATGGGTAGCTGCGCGAATGGTGGTGGTTATTACCATTATTCTTATTCGGTGGTGCGCGGATGTGACCGTATCGTGCCGGTGGATGTGTATGTTCCAGGCTGCCCGCCAACGGCTGAAGCGCTGCTTTATGGCGTATTACAGCTGCAAAAGAAAATTAAACGTACATCGACGATTAAGCGTAAGAAAGCATAATTATGTCTGTATTATCTGAATATAATGCTGAATTTGTGGGCTATATTAAAGAATCCCTGCCAGCGGGTGTGGTGACATCGGCAGAAGAAGTGGCGGATGGTCTAGTATTGCATGTGCCGCATTCGCATATTGTGAAGGCGCTTTATTTCCTACGCGATGATGGCCGTTGCCAGTATAAAGTGTTGGTAGATGTGCTCGGTGTGGATTACCCAGAGCGCGAGAAGCGTTTTGAAGTGGTGTATAACCTGCTAAGCGTAAAGTTTAACCGCCGTATCCGCGTGAAAGTGGCCGCTGATGAGGCGACTGTTGTGCCATCGGCAGCTGGCGTATTTAGCTCTGCTACATGGTTTGAGCGTGAAGTGTGGGATATGTATGGTGTCATGTTTGGTAACAACCCAGATTTGCGCCGTATTCTGACTGATTATGGTTTTGAAGGCCATCCGCTCCGCAAAGATTTCCCACTCACGGGCTATGTGCAAGTGCGCTATGACGTCGAGCAAAAGCGCGTTGTGTATGAGCCTGTGGTATTAGAGCAAGAATTCCGTAGTTTCGATTTCCTAAGCCCATGGGAAGGAACGGATTATGTGCTTCCAGGTGATGAGAAGGTGACAAAATAATGGCTGAAGTCGATATTAAGAATCTAACCCTCAATTTCGGCCCGCAACATCCAGCGGCGCATGGTGTGTTACGCCTTGTTCTTGAGATGGATGGTGAGGTGGTGGAACGTGCGGATCCACATATTGGTCTGCTGCATCGTGGTACGGAAAAACTGATCGAGCATAAGACCTATTTACAGGCATTGCCGTATTTCGACCGTCTGGATTACGTATCGCCTATGTGCCAAGAACATGCCTATTCTTTGGCAGTCGAGAAGCTTTTAGGGTGTGAAATTCCGGTGCGTGCGCAGTATCTACGTGTGATGTTTGCGGAAATTACCCGTATCCTCAATCACCTTCTGAACATCACCACACAAGCCCTTGACGTAGGGGCGATGACACCGCTGTTGTGGATGTTTGAAGAACGCGAAAAAATGATGGAATTCTATGAGCGTGCTTCAGGCGCGCGTTTCCACTCGGCCTATATCCGCCCAGGCGGTGTAGCGCAGGATATTCCGCGTAAGCTTGAAGAAGATATCATGACCTTTATCGAGGCATTCCCGAAATATATCGATGATCTGGAAGGTTTGCTGACAGAAAACCGTATTTTCAAACAGCGTATGGTGGAAATCGGTGTGGTATCTCTCGCAGATGCGCTGGATTGGGGCTTTAGCGGCCCAATGCTGCGCGGTTCGGGTGCCGCGTGGGATCTGCGTAAGGCTGAGCCTTATGATGTGTATGCTGAGTTGGATTTTGATATTCCGATTGGGAAAAACGGTGATAGCTATGACCGTTATTTGGTGCGTATTGAAGAAATGCGCCAATCGGTGAGCCTCATTAAACAATGCTTAGAGCGCATTAAGCCGGGCCCGGTGAAGACGGCTGACCGTAAGGTGGCGCCACCGCCACGCGCGGAAATGAAGCGTTCGATGGAGGCGTTGATTCATCACTTTAAGCTTTACACCGAGGGCTATCATGTGCCGGCAGGTGAAGTCTATGTGCCGACTGAGGCGCCTAAGGGTGAGTTTGGGGTGTATCTGGTGTCGGATGGTACCAATAAGCCCTATCGCTGCCGTGTGCGTGCGCCAGGATTTGCGCATTTGCAATCGTTAGATTTTATGACAAAAGGCCATATGCTGGCCGACGTGGTGACCGTGATTGGTACGCAAGATATCGTATTTGGAGAAATTGACAGATGAGCCAGGTGCAGACAGATACTGTAACCCATTTCGAGTTCACGCCTGAGAATATGAAACAGGTGGAAAAACTGATTGCGCGCTATCCCGAAGGCCGTCAGCAAAGCGCTGTATTGCCATTGCTTGATTTAGCGCAACGCCAGCATGATAACTGGGTGCCACGCGCGGCGATGGATCATATCGCGCAACTGCTTGGCATGGCGAAGATTCGCGTCTATGAAGTGGCGACCTTCTATACCATGTTCAACCTTAAGCCGGTAGGGAAACACTTCCTGCAAGCCTGCACCACCACACCATGCTGGTTGCGTGGTTCGGATGGGATTGTGAATGCCTGTAAAGAACATCTCGGCATCGAGATGGGCGAGACCACGGCGGATGGGGAGTTTACCCTGGTGGAAGTGGAATGCCTCGGCGGTTGCGTCAATGCGCCGATTTTACAAGTAAACGATGATTTCTATGAAGATTTGACTCCTGAACTTACTAAGCAGCTTTTGGATGATTTGAAAGCGGGCAAAGCGGTGAAGCGCGGGTCTCAAATTGGCCGTCAATGCTCAGCTCCGGAGGGAAAGAAAAGTGCGTAAAGTCCTGTCTATTACCTTAGCGCTCGTAGCGCTATCTGCATGTGCCGAACAAACCCGTGAGGCGAATGCGGTTGCTGTTTATCAACAAGGCGATGACCTCAAAACCTGCCCGGCACTGGTGCAGGAAATGAATGCTATCGGCCAGGAAATCCAACGCCGTGAAGGCAAAAGCGATTTGACCGTGGAAAATGCTCTAGAAAATGCTCAAGATCCTAAGGGATTTAAGCTGCCGTTTTCTATTGGGAAAATAGGCAAAGCAGATCAGGATGAGCTGCAAGCGCTGCAACAGCGTTACACCCATTTACAAAATACTGGCTATCGTAAGAATTGTTTTAGGTAATCATGTTAAAAGATTCAGACCGCATATTTACCAATCTCTACGGGTTTGAAAGCCCGGATTTGGCATCCGCCCAAAAGCGTGGCGATTGGGATGGCACGAAAGACATCATCGCAAAAGGGCAAGAATGGATTATTGACAATGTCAAAAAATCCGGCTTGCGTGGCCGTGGCGGGGCAGGGTTCTCGACGGGTCTTAAATGGTCATTCATGCCCAAAGAATCCAAGGATGGTCGTCCGTCTTATTTGGTGATCAATGCTGATGAATCTGAGCCGGGAACCTGTAAAGACCGCGATATTCTGCGCCATGATCCGCATAAACTGGTGGAAGGCGCGCTGATCGCTGGTTTTGCGATTCGTGCCGTAGCGGCGTATATTTACGTGCGCGGTGAGTTCTATAACGAAGCTATGGCGCTGCAAAAAGCGGTGGATGAGGCCTATGCGGCGGGTCTGATCGGTAAGAATGCGGCGGGCTCTGGCTATGATTTTAACGTCTATGTACATCGCGGTGCGGGTGCATATATTTGCGGTGAAGAAACCGCGCTGATCGAAAGCCTGGAAGGCAATAAAGGCCAACCACGCCTGAAGCCACCATTCCCAGCGGGTGCGGGTCTTTATGGTTGCCCGACTACGGTGAATAACGTGGAATCGATTGCCGTTGTGCCAACTATCCTGCGCCGTGGTGCAGGGTGGTTTGCGGGAATTGGTAAGGAAAACAACACCGGAACCAAGATTTTCTGTATCTCTGGCCATGTGAACAAGCCATGTAACGTGGAAGAAGAAATGGGTATTCCTCTGCGCGAATTGATCGAAAAACACGCTGGTGGTGTGCGCGGTGGATGGGATAATCTGCTGGCGATTATTCCAGGTGGTTCTTCTGTTCCGTTATTGCCAAAATCGATTTGTGATACAGTGACCATGGATTTTGATAGCTTACGTGCCGTACAATCTGGTTTGGGTACGGCTGCGGTGATCGTGATGGATAAATCCACCGATATCGTGAAGGCGATTTGGCGTTTGTCGAAATTCTATAAGCATGAATCCTGCGGTCAATGCACGCCGTGCCGTGAAGGTACAGGCTGGATGATGCGTGTGATGGCGCGGATGATCGAGGGTAATGCGCAGGCGAGCGAAATCGATATGCTGCATGATGTCAGCAAACAAATCGAAGGCCACACGATCTGCGCGCTTGGTGATGCGGCTGCATGGCCGATCCAAGGCTTGATCCGCCACTTCCGTCCTGAGATGGAGCGCCGGATTGAAGAGTATCAAGCGCGGGAGAAGGTGGCGTAAGAATGCTGAAGTACCTGGTTGTTTTTGTTAGTGTTATGATGCTTGTGGCGTGTGCGCCTCAAAAACAGGCGTTGTTGGGTGATTTAGGGGAAAATTCGCAATATACGCAAAGTCACTATCATGCAGCAAAAAACTTTATGGAATTGACCCATGGTTCTAGCCTTTCTGCATTATCTCAAAGTGAGATCACTGATATTATGCTAACCGTAACAAATATTGATCGAGTTAATGAAGATCAGCGATCTCGAGCTAGGTCTATAGCTGCAAAAATAGTTCCGAAATATTTTTCGCCACAACTAATAAAAAAGTTAGTAACGGAGGCATATGCAAAA